>DATJPY010000056.1:0-1120 GCA_035506135.1 Myxococcota bacterium
GCCGAGCAGCTCCTGGGCCAGCTGCCCGACGTCGAGGCGGCGCTCCTCGCGGCGGAAGCGCGCGGCCGCGCGGGCGACCCGGCGGCGGCGCTCGACGTGCTGCGCAAGGCGCAGGTGCGCTCCCCGGAGCGGGCCGACGTCCGCAAGCTCCTCGGCGACGTCGCGCGCACGGTGGGCGACGGCGACCTCGCCCGCGAGGCGTACCGCGGCGCGCTGGACCTCGATCCCGGCTACGTCGAGGTGTGGGTGGAGTACGGCCGGCTGTGCGAGCGGCGCGGCGATCCGCGCGAGGCCGAGGACGCGTACCGCTCGGCCCTGCGGCACCTGCCGAGCTACGGCGTGGCCGCCATCGCGCTGGCGCGGCTGCTCCACGAGCAGGCCCGCGGCGCCGACGCCATGGAGGTGCTCATCGGCGTCCTGGGCCGCGACCCGTACGACTTCGAGGCGCTGGTGCTGCTGGCGCAGGTGCTCCTCGACCGCGGCCGGGAGGCCGACGCGCGCGCCGCGGCCGAGCGCGTGGTCCGCTTCCAGCCCGACCACGTGGGCGCCCGCTACCACCTCGGCCTCGCGCTCGCGCGCGAGCGCCGCTACCGCGAGGCCATCGCCGAGTGGGAGCGCGTCATCGCGCTGGAGCCCTCGGGACCGCTGGCCCACCAGGCCCGGGCGCACGCGCGCACCGCGCGCGACCTGGTGCACATCTTCGCGGGCGAGGCCGCGTAACCGTGGCGATCGAAGGCCCGCTCCGGGAGCTCGGGCTCCACGACGTCTTCCAGCTGCTCGACCTGAGCCGGAAGACGGGCGTGCTGCGCATCACGAGCCACCTCCGCGACAACGACGGCACCGTCTTCTTCGACAGCGGCAGCATCGTGTTCGCCTCCATCCGCTCGAACCCGCACCGCATCGGGGACCGGCTCGTCGCGAACGGCCGCATCAGCGCCGAAGAGCTGGAGCGTGCCCGCGCGCTGCAGCAGCGCGAGGGCGGGAAGCGGAGGCTCGGCCAGATCCTGGTCGAGATGGGCTCGCTGACGCCGCACGAGCTGGAGCACGAAGTCGAGCGCCACATCGAGGAGGTGGTCTTCGAGCTGCTGTCGTGGCGCGAGGGCTCGTTCTCGTTCGCCGA
>DATJPY010000057.1:0-38414 GCA_035506135.1 Myxococcota bacterium
CCATGGCCTCCGCCGTCGCGGTCCATGGTATCCCGTCGCCGGTGCGCGCGAGTGCGGTGCGCGCCGGAGCGCGCTCCCTTGGCTACATCGCGTCGAGGATTCGCGCGCGCTTGGCCTGGTACTCGGCCTCGGTGATCAACCCCTCGTCGAGCAGGGTCTTGAGCGCGCGAAGGCGCTGCATCGGATCGGCGGGCGGCGCCGCCGCGGAGGCGGGCGCGCGGGCGGGAGCGGCAGGCGCCTGCGACGGGCGCGTGCGCGTGGTGTCGCCGGAGGGCGTCGCGGCCGGAGGTCTCACAGCGGGTGCCTTCGGCGCGGGCGGCCTGGCGGCCGGAGCGCTCGGAGCGGGAGGTCTCGCCGCGGGCGGCTTCGCGGCCACGGGCTTGGGAGCCGGCGCCTTCGGAGGAGACGGAGGCGAGGCGGCCGGCTCGAGCCCGTCGGAGAGGCCCATGTCGTCGGAGGCGAGCTCCAGGTCCATCTGATCGAGGGACTCGTCGAGGTCGCGAACCTGGAAGTCCGACTCGGGACCGTCGTCTCGGACTCCGCTCCGGAACGCGCCGGCGCCCGAGCTGCGCTCCGGCTCGACGACGAACTCGTCGTCGGCCCCGGCCGTGTCGGTGAGGCTCAGCATGGTGCGGTCGCCGTCGGCGCCCTTGGGAATGCTGCCGACGGTCTTCATGTGGGACGCGTATTCGACCTTGGCGCCGCGGTTCGCGGGATGCGCCGCGTCGATCACGAACAGGAGCTCCACCTTGCCGACGCGGATCACGTCGCCGGCGCGGATCTCCGCGCTCTGCTGGATGCGCTGTCCGTTCACGAAGGTTCCGTTGCCGGTGCGATAGTCGCCGACCGCGAAGCGGTCGTCCTTCTTCTCGATCAGCGCGTGCTTGCGCGAGATCTCGTCGTCGTCGATCACCAGGTCGTTGCCCGGTGCGCGGCCGATGGAGAGCGTGCGCGTGTCCCAGATCAGGACGCGATCGGACTTGCCGGCTTCTCGGAGCACGAAGTACGCGTGCGCCATGCGAACCCCACCCTGGAGCGAGGGCATCCCACGTATCGGCAGCTCGCGTGCGTTGCTGAGCCCTGGGGCGAGAGCCCGACACCCGCCGGAATCGGCAACATGAGCCGCAAGTCGATGGAAGCATTGAGATTTATGCTGAAGGCCGCGAGGGCTCAGCCTCCCACCGAGAGCGCCCCGCGGATGCGCGCCGCCACGCGCTCCGCCTCGGCGGCGTCCGCGTAGGGGTGGCGCGGCCAGAAGAAGCCGCGCAGGCCGTCGCCTCGCGAGCGGGGCACCAGGTGAACGTGGAGGTGGGGAACGCTCTGGCTCACCCGGTTGTTCACCGCGACGAAGCTTCCCTCGGCGCCGAGGCCGCGCTCGAGCGCCGCGGCGATCCGCTGTGCGCTCGCGAAGAAGGGGCCCAGCTCCTCCCTCGGCAGATCCAGCAGCGTCGGCACGTGCGCGCGCGGAGCGAGCAGCACGTGACCGGGAAAGAGCGGGCGATGGTCGAGGAATGCGATCGAGAGCGCGTCCTCCAGCACCACCGCGGCGGGCGTGCGGCCGGCCGCGATCTCACAGAAGGCGCAGGCGCGCGTCACGGCTCGTCGATCACCGCACGGCGGCGGGTGAGCACCTCGCCGGCGCGGATCAGCGCGCGGCCGGCGCGAATCGACGGAAGCTCGACGAAGTGGAAGCCCGCGAGCGCGACGGCAGTCGATACCGCGAGCAGGCCGACGAAGAGCGGCACCGCGGTCCAGAGCGGCGTCTGCGCGTGCGCCATCCGGCAGAACCAGAGCAGCAGCAGCGTGAGGTGAACGAGGTAGAGACTGTACGAGATACGGCCGAAGAACACGGCGGGTCGCGAGCTGAACAGCCGCCGCCAGGCGGGGAGGTGGAGCGCGCCCACCAGGAGCAGCGCGCAGCCGAAGCCCATCGACAGCAGCTCGAGGCGAGTGTGGCCCGGATCGAACGGCGTCGTGCCGGTCTGCAAGACGGACACCGTGTGAGGGAGCTGCCACAGGACGACGACCGCGACGCCGAGAAGCGCGACGCCCGCGGTGGGCAGGCGCCCACACCATCGCTCGGCGCGATCCCGCTCGAGGTACAGCAGCGTGCCGAGCGCGAAGTCGAGAGCGAAGATCAGGAATCCCATCCCGGCGGGGAACGGAGTCAGCAGGAAGAGCGAGCCGAGCGAGGCGAGGACCGGGACCAGGGCGTGCACGCGGCGCCCCGACCAGAAGATCAGGGGGAATACCGCCGAGACCGCGAGCTCGACGTAGAGCGACCAGCCGACCGACAGCTGCCCGAAGGCGGCGGAGGGGAACGCCAGCGCTCTCGGGAGGAGCGGCGATGGGATGTGGATGCACCCGAGTACGGCCGTCAGCGAGTGCGAGCCCAGCCGGGCGTAGCCGATGCTCGCCACCCACGCGAAGACCACGGCCGCCATGTAGGGCGGCTGGATGCGGAAGACGCGGCGGACGTAGTAGCGCGCGAGACCGGGGGGCCCGAGATCGCGCGCGAGCGTGAGCGACAGCACGTAGCCCGAGAGGAGGAAGAAGAGATGCACGGCCGCGGTGCCGTTCACCAGCACGCCGAGGGGGCTCGCGAGCCAGAGCGAGCGCGCCGAGTCCGAGAGCGTCACGTAGTGGAGAACGTGGAAGCTGACGACGATGACGGCCGCGGTGCCGCGCAGCCCATCGAGAGGCTCGAGGCGCGCCGGGCCCAGCATCCCGCGGGTGTCGGTTCCTGCGGTGGTCAAGCTCGATCCTTCGAACCGGACTGGCGAGTGACTTGCTCGGCGCGCGTCAGGGCGGTGCCCTGCGCAGGCGGCCTCGCAGGAGCCAGGCCAGGAGCGCACCGCTGGCGAAGACGGCGAGCGACAGGAAGAGCGGCCGAAGGTGGTGGTAGACCCTGAGCACGCCCTCGAGGTCGCGGCCGAGCGCGTAGCTGCCGAGGCCCCAGAAGCCGGCCCAGAGCAGCGCGCCCACGAGGTTCCACAGGTGGAAGCGCGCCGGGGCCATCCCGAGCGCGCCGGCAGCGATGCCGTTCAGCTGACGGACGCCGTCGACGAAGCGACCGAGCGCGAGGACGCCGGCGCCCGAGCGCTCGAAGAGCTTCTCGATGCGCGCGAGGCGCTCTCCCGCCGCGAATCGCTCGAGCAGAGGTCGCCCTCCGTAGCGGCCGATCGCCCAGCCGACCGCATTGCCCGCGGCCGCGGCGGCGAGCGAGGTGGCGAGCAGCGGCGCGAGCGAGAGCCGTCCCCGACCGGCGAGCAGCCCGCCGGCCACGAGCAGGGTCTGGCCCGGCGCCGGAATGCCGGCCCCTTCGACGAAGATGGTGGCGAAGACCGCTGTGTAGCCCCAGCGATCGAGCACCGGCTGTGCCGCCGCGAGGACGTGGTCGAGCGTCACCGCGGCATCTCAGTTCGAGGACGACTCGCACTGCTGCTCGCACGCCTCGAACGCTTGCTGCGCCTGGTCCATGCACATCTGGAGCTGATCGAGCTGCCCCGGATCCGGGTTGGACTGGTGGCAGGCGGTCATGGCCGCCTCGTAGCTGTCGCCGCAGTCCGAGAGGCAGTCGGCGCGCGCGACGAGCGGGGCGCCGAGCGCGAGGGCGGTGAGTCCGGCAAAGGCGATCGGGCGCATCGTGTGCTCTCCGCGACGCCCGGGTGGACGCCGCTCCGGAGTATAGAGGGGTGCCGTCGCGGCTGGGAGCGCGTCATCCCGCTCCATCCCGCGTGCGGCGCCGCTCGGGCCCCTCCCGGGCGCGACCTCAGGGAACGGACCGCGCTGCCGATGAGGGCGCCATGCGCGCCCTCGTCGAGAGCTATGCCCTGGTCGCGACGCTGCTCTTCGTGCTGGTGTCCGCGGCGGTGGCGATCCGCCTGCTGCTCCTGAGCCGCAGCACGCGCTGCACGCCGGAGCTCTACCTCGGGCTCGGCATCCTCGGCACCGCGGTGCTCGGCTACGGCACGATGATCGCCGCGCAGATCCTGCGCGGCACGACGAACCCGATCGCCACCTCGTTCGCGGAGCGCGCGGTCCAGGCGGCCGGCGAGATCCTCCACGACGGCGGCGCGTCGATGATGATCGCCTTCGTGGTGAGCGTGTTCCGGCCGCGCGAGCGGTGGGCGCGGGCGCTCGCCGCGACCGCGCTGGCGGCGCTCTGGGGCGGCAACCTGGGCTGGCAGCTCGAGAACGGCTTCCGCAGCGCCGGGGTCGGGAACGGCTTCTGGTGGATGCGCTACGCCGTGATCTGGACCTATCCGCTCTGGACGATGATCGAGTCGTATCGCTACTACGCGCTGATGCGCCGGCGGCTCGCGCTCGGGCTCGCCGACCCGCTGGTGGCGAACCGTTTCTTCCTGTGGGGCACGGGCTCGCTCGGCACCGCGCTCGCGATCTGGATCTCGAGCCTCTCCTTCTTCCTGATCGCTCGGCCGGAGCGACTGCTGGCCTGGGCACCCTCGATCGAGGTCGCGACCGCGACCGTCGGCGTGGCGACGGTCGCGCTCTTCTACCTCACCTTCCTTCCTCCGGGCTGGTACCGGCGCTGGGTCGCGCCCGGGCGTGGAGTGCGCGCCTCGGGCTAGCCTCCGGATCCGGGGGATCCGGGAGCTTCCGATGATCGAAGTCCACCACCTGAACACGTCGCGATCGCTGCGCATCCTCTGGCTGCTCGAGGAGCTCGAGCTGCCGTACGAGGTCGTGAAGCACCAGCGCGATCCCCAGACCTTCCTGGCGCCCGACTCGTTGAAGGCGGTGCACCCGCTCGGGAAGTCGCCGGTGATCCGCGACGGCGGGCAGCTCGTGATCGAGTCGGGCGCGATCCTGGAGTACATCGTCCGCAAGTACGGCAAGGGCCGGCTGGCTCCCCCCGAGTCCTCGCCGGATTTCGTCCGCTACCTCCAGTGGATGCACTACGCCGAGGGCTCGGCCATGCTCCCGCTGATGCTGGAGCTCTACCTGCGCCGGCTCGGCGATGCCGGCGCGCCGCTCCGGCCGCGGGTCCACGGCGAGATCGAGAACCACATCGGCTATCTGAACGCCGAGCTCGGAGCGAGCGACTACTTCGTCGGCGACTCGCTCACTGCAGCCGACATCCAGCTCGCCTTCGTGGTGCAGATGGCGCGGATCTTCTACGGGCTCGAGAAGTTCTCGAACCTCGCGCGCTTCGTCGAGCGGATGGAGGCGCGGCCGGCGTACCGCCGCGCCCTGGAGCGCGGCGGCGCCTAGGCCTTCGCGAGCCGAGCCGCCAGCGCATCGAGCTCTCGGCGCAGCTCGGCCGGCACCCGGCCGCCGAACTCGTCGTAGTACTCGTGCACGCTCGTCACCTCGGCGCGCCAGCCGTCGGCGTCGACGCGGAGGAGCTCGGCCAGCGCCTCGCGCGATACGCCGAGTCCCGCCACGTCGAGGCCGTCCGACGGCGGGAGGTTTCCGATCGGCGTCTCTACGGCCTGCGCCGTGCCCTCGCAGCGCTCGAAGATCCACTTGAGCACGCGCGAGTTCTCGCCGAAGCCGGGCCAGAGGAAGCCGCCGCTTTGGGCCTTGCGGAACCAGTTGACGAAGTAGATGCGCGGAAGCCGGGCGCCGGGGTGCTCGCCGATGCGGAGCCAATGCGCCCAGTAGTCGGCCATGTTGTATCCGCAGAACGGCAGCATGGCCATCGGGTCGCGGCGCAGCACACCCAGCTTGCCGGTCGCGGCCGCCGTCTTCTCGCTCCCCATGATCGAGCCGAGGAAGGTGCCGTGTCGCCAGTCGCGCGCCTCGTTGACGAGCGGGACGACGTGGGCGCGGCGGCCGCCGAACAGGATGGCGCTGATCGGCACGCCGCGCGGGTCCTGCCACTCCGGCGCGATCACCGGGCACTGGCGTGCGGGCGCCGTGAAGCGCGCGTTCGGGTGCGCGGCCGGCACGCCGAGGTCGGGAGTCCAGGGCTTTCCGCGCCAGTCGGTGAGCTGCGCGGGCGGCTTCTGGGTCATCTCCTCCCACCACACGTCCCCGTCCGGCGTGAGGGCGCAGTTGGTGAAGAGCACGTTCTCGCGCAGCGTCGCCATCGCGTTCGGGTTCGACTTCTCGCTGGTGCCGGGCGCGACGCCGAAGAAGCCCGCCTCGGGGTTGATGGCGTAGAGCCGGCCGTCGGAGCCGAACCGCATCCACGCGATGTCGTCGCCGACGGTCTCGACCTTCCAGCCCGGGAGCGTGGGCTTGAGCATCGCGAGGTTGGTCTTGCCGCAGGCGCTCGGGAAGGCGCCGCAGACGAAGTGGGTTCGACCTTCCGGGTTGGTGAGCTTCAGGATCAGCATGTGCTCGGCGAGCCAGCCCTCGTCGCGCGCCATCACCGAGGCGATGCGCAGGGCGAAGCACTTCTTTCCGAGCAGCGCATTGCCGCCGTAGCCCGAGCCGAACGACCAGATCTCCCGCGTCTCCGGGAAGTGCACGATGTACTTGTGCTCGGCGTTGCAGGGCCAGGCCACGTCGGCCACCCCGGGTCCGAGCGGCATGCCGACCGAGTGCAGGCAGGGCACGAAGTCGTCGTCGCCGAGCGCGTCGAGCACCGCCTGGCCCATCCGGGTCATGATCCGCATGTTCGCAACGACGTAGGGCGAGTCGCTGAGCTGCACGCCCGTATAGGCGATCGGGGAGCCGAGCGGCCCCATGCTGAAGGGGATCACGTAGAGCGTGCGGCCGCGCATGCAGCCGGTGAAGAGCTTCCTGAGGAGCGCCTTCATCTCGACCGGATCCCGCCAGTTGTTGGTCGGGCCGGCGTCCTCCTCCGTCGCCGAGCAGATGAAGGTGCGGTCCTCGACGCGGGCCACGTCGTCGGGATCGGAGCGGAAGAGGAAGCTCTGGGGGCGCTTCTGGGGATCGAGCTGCACGGCCGCGCCGCTCTTCTGGAGCAGGCGGATCATGCTGTCGTACTCGGCCTGGGAGCCGTCGCACCAGTGCACGCGGTCCGGCTGACACAGCGCTTGCACCTGCTTGACCCAGGCCTGCAGCTTCGCGTTCTTGGTCGTCTGCGTCGTCATCTGCGCTCCCCGAGAAGAAGTGGCCGTCCCCGCCCCGTAGGTTACCGGGATTCTGTCGGATGGTCCGGCCTGCTTCCCCCGTGGGACGCGGATCGACGGGCGGCAACGGAGGCGCAGCGGCTACTGCCAGCCGCCGCCAACCGCCTTCACCAGGAGGACTGTGGCATCGAGTCTCTGCTCCTGGGTCTGCGTCGAGGAGAGCTGGAGATCGAGCTCCGTACGCTGGGCGACCAGGACCTGGAGGTAGTCGGCGATGCCGTGCTGATACTGGGACCGGGCCACCTGGACGGCGCGGCCGGCTGCCGTGACGGCCCGGGCCTGGGCGTCGCCCTGCTCTGCGCGCAGGCGCACGCTGGCGAGCGCGTCCTCGACGTCGCGGAAGGCCGCGAGGACGGTCGAGCGGTAGGCCGCGACGGTCTCCTCGTAGCGGGCCTTGGCGCCCTTGAGATTGGCGCGCAGGCGGCCCCCCTCGAAGACCGGCACCGAGATGCTCGGGCCGATCGACCAGATCCGGCTCTCCCACTTGATGAGGTCGCTCAGGTCGGCGCTCTCGAGGCCGGCGGCGCCCGTGAGCCGCACCTGCGGGAAGAAGAGCGCCTCGGCGACCCCCACCTCCGCGTTGGCGGCGACCAGCTGCTGCTCCGCCTCGGCCACGTCCGGCCGGCGCTCGAGGAGCTGCGATGGAACGCCGGCGGGGACCTCGGGCGGGCCGGGCTCGAGCGGCGCCTCGGGGATCGAGAAGTCCGAGGCCGCCTGCCCGCAGAGCACCGCGAGCGCGTGCTCCGAGAGCGCCCGCAGCCGGCGGGCATCGACCTCCTGGGCGACCGTGGTCTCGAGCTGGGTGCGGGCCTGTGCCACGTCGAGCTCGCTGACCAGCCCGGCGCGGTAGCGCGCCTCGACGAAGTGCACCTGGTCCCGGAACACGACCACGCTCTCTCGCAGGATGGCGTCCTGCGCGTCGAGCGAGCGGATTGCGAAGTACTGCTGCGCCACGTCGGCGGCGAGCGTGAGCGCGACCACGCCGTAGGCATCCTCGCTCGCGTTCGCCGACGCCGTCGCCGACTCGAAGCTGCGCCGCACGCGGCCCCAGAGGTCGATCTCGTAGCTGAGATCGAAGGGGACCAGGGTGTCGCTCGTGGTCTTGCCCTTCTCGGGGTCGGCCAGCGGCCGATTGGCGGAGAGCCGCGCGTTCTGGCGCTCCGGGTCGAGCGTGATCACCGGGTAGAAATCCGCCTCCGCGATGCGCGCGGTGGCACGTGCCTCGGTGACGCGGGCGATGGCGGCCTGCAGGTCCTGGTTGGCCGCACGCGCCTGCTCCTCGAGCGCCGTCAGGGCGGGGTCGCCGAAGAGCTTCCACCAGTCGCTGTCGAGCGGCTGCGCGGTCGCTGGCGGCGGGACGTCGCGGAAGCTCGCCGGGGTCTCGACCGGAGGCCGCCGGTAGCTCGGGCCGAGAAGACACCCCGTGATCGCCGCAGCCGCGGTCAGCGCGAGCGCCAGCCGGAGCTGGGTCACGGCTTGGGCTCCGGCTTGGGCTCCGAGGGCTCCACCAGCGTGCCGTCGACCAGCGAGGCCGAGGGCGTCGTCACGAGCATCTCGTCGCCCTGCAGGCCGGAAGCCACCTCCACCTCGCTCCCGAAGTCGCGGCCCAGCACCACCGGGCGCACCTGCACCTTGTGATCAGGCCCGACGATCACGAGCTGGGTGCCCTTCGAGTCGAACACGATGGCGCTGGCGGGAATGCGCCAGCGCGGCCCGACGCGATCCGCCTGGAGCGCCACCTGGACGTACATGCCCGGCTTGAGCGCGCCGTCGGCGTTCGGGATGTCGACCTCCGTCAGCATGGTGCGCGTGCTGAGGTCGAGCGCGCTCGCAGAGCGCGCGATCGAGCCGTTGAAGGTGCGCCCGGGAAGCGAGCGCGTGCGGATCTGCGCGGGGCGGCCGACCTGGATGTCGTTGACGTACGGCTGCGGCACGTTCACGTACACGCGCAGCACGTCGTTCTGCGCCAGCGCGAAGAGCGACGTGGTGCTCGAGCTGCTTCCCGCGGTGATCAGCGCGCCCACGTCGACGTTGCGCTGCGTGACGACCCCGTCGAAGGGGGCCGTCACGTGCTCGAAGCGCTGCTGCTCGGCCAGCCGCTGGACCGTCGCGGTCCCGGCCTGCACCGCCGCCTCGGCGGTGTGGACCGCGGTGCGCCGCTGGTCGAGGTCCTCCTTCGCCACCGCGCCCTCGCGGTCCGCGGCCTCGTAGCGCTCCAGGCTGCTGCGCGCGAAGGCGAGGTCCGCCTTCTGGCGCACCAGGTCCGCCTGGGCCTGCGCGAGCTGCTGGTCGATCTCGGGAGCGCTGATCACGGCCAGCAGCTGGCCGGTCTTGACGAGGTCGCCGATGTCGACGAGACGGCGCTCGAGATAGCCGTCGACGCGCGCGTAGATCGTCGCCTGCTGGAAGGGAAGCGTCGTCCCGGGCAGCGTGAGATCGGTCGACGGCGCCGGATGCGGCGTGGTCACGCCCACCACCGGCCGCGCGGCGGCGGCGATCGCCGCCGCGCGCTGGAGCTCGAGGCGCGAGCGGACGCGGGGCACGACGCCGATGGCGAGCAGCAGGGCGAACGCGAGGGCGACGCCGACGAGCGTCGGGTTGCCGCGCAGGCGGCCCGCCGCGCGATCGGCGAGCTCCGGCTCCTCCGGCGGTGTGGTCGCGGCGTCGCTCATCCGGCCTCGGGGTGCCGCGGCGGCCGCCGCCGCAGCAGGCTGTACATCAGCGGGACGAAGAAGAGCGTGTAGGCGGTGGCGAGCGTGAGGCCGCCGATCACCGCGCGCCCGAGCGGCGCGTTCTGCTCGCCGCCCTCGCCGAGCCCGAGCGACATCGGCAGCATGCCGATCAGCATGGCGAGCGCCGTCATCAGCACCGGGCGCAGGCGGGTGCGGCCGGCGGCGTGCGCGGCGGCGTGCGCGTCGAGCCCCTCGTGGCGCTGCTCGTTGGCGAACGTGATCAGGAGGATGCTGTTGGCGGTGGCCACGCCGATCGCCATGATGCACCCCATCAGCGAGGGGACGTTGATCGTGGTCCCGGTGACGAACAGCATCCAGAGGATGCCGGCGAGCGCACCCGGCAGCGCCATCAGGATGATCAGCGGGTCGATCCAGGACTGGAAGTTCACGACCATCAGGAAATAGACCAGCAGCACGGCGAATGCGATCCCGAAGCCGAGACCGGCGAACGCCTCGTGCATGCTCTGCACCTGGCCGCGCATCACGATGATGCTCGCCTTCGAGAGGCGCGCGCGGTACTCGTCGACCACCTTTCCCACCGCGTCGGCGACGCTGCCGAGGTCGGTCCCCTGCACGCCGGCGAAGACGTCGAAGACGGGCTGCACGTTGTAGTGGTTGAGCGCCACGGGTGTGGTGGTGCGCTCGAGAGAGGCCAGGTTCGTGAGGAGCGTCGGCGTCGTCTGCCCGCTGGTGACGACCGGGATGTTCTCGATCGCCGGGATGCTGTCGACCCGGTGCTGGGGCATCTGGACGGCGACCGGATAGCTGACGCCGTTCTTCGGGTTCAGCCAGAAGTTGAGGCTGGTGGTGCCGCTTCCGGTGAGGGAGATCAGCAGGCTGTCGGCCACGTCGTGCTCGGTGAGGCCGCTCTGCTGCGCGAGCGCGCGGTCGACGTCGAGCTTGAGCCGCGGGCCGTCGAGGACCTGGTGGACGTGCACGTCGACGGCTCCCGGAATCGCGCGCAGCCGCGCGGCGAGCTCCTGGGCGATTGCGAAGTTCTTGTCGGCCTCGGCGTTGGGACCGCTGATCTGTACGTCGATCGGCGCCGGCAGGCCGAAGTTCAGGATCTGGCTCACCATGTCGGCCGGCTGCGCGAAGAAGATGAGCTCGGGGAACTCGGTCGGCAGCACCTCGCGGAGCTTCTTCAGATAGCCCCCGGTGGACCCGTGCGACGGCTTGAGCGAGACCAGGATCTCACCGTCGGCGGAGCTGATGGTGGCGGTGTCGGAGAGCGCGAGGCTGACGCCGTTCGGGACCCCGATGTTGTCGAGGATCACGTTCATCTCGTCGGGCGGAATCACCGTGCGGATGCGGTCCTCGACCCGCTGGAAGTAGTGCTCGGTCTCCTCGATGCGCGTCCCGGTCGGCGCCCGGACGTGCAGCCGGAGCTGGCCGGCGTCGACCGTCGGGAAGAAGTCGCGCCCGACGAACGGAAAGAGCAGCAGCGAGCCCGCCGAGAAGGCGCCGAATCCCGCCAGGGCGACGCGGCGGCGCGCGAAGGCGGCCTCCAGCGCGCGCTCGTAGCGGCGGGCCAGCGCGTCGAAGGCGTCCTGGAAGCGCCGGTGCACGCGCGTGAGCCGGCCCGGCGGCGCACCGTGCTCGAGGGCGCGCTCGCGCTCGAGCTCCTTCGGGAGCAGGTACAGCACCATCGTCGGGATCAGCGTCCGCGAGAGCAGGTAGGAGGCCATCATCGCGGACACCACCGCGAGCGCCAGCGGCGAGAACAGCGAGCCCGCCACGCCGCCCAGCGCAAAGACCGGGACGAACACGATGCAGATCGAGAGCGTCGAGACGAAGGCGGCCACCGCGATCTGCTGGGCGCCGTCGAGGATGGCCTGCCGGATCGCCTTCCCCATCCCGAGGTTGCGGTGGATGTTCTCGATCTCGACGGTCGCGTCGTCGACCAGGATGCCGACCGCGAGCGCCATGCCGCCGAGCGTCATCACGTTGAGCGTGCGGCCGAACAGCTTGAGCACGATGATCGACGTGAGCACCGAGAGCGGAATCGACGTGGCGACGATCAGCGTGCTGCGCGCGCTGCCGAGGAAGAGCAGGATCATCAGCGCGGTGAGCGCGGCGGCGATGGCGCCCTCGCGCAGCACGCCGCCGATCGCGGCGCGCACGAACAGCGACTGGTCGAACAGGAGGTCCGCCTTGAGCGAGGGCGGCATGCCGGCCATCACGCGGGGCAGCAGGTCCTTGATGCCCTTCACCACGTCGAGCGTGGAGGCGCTCCCGCTCTTCAGGATCGAGAGCATGACGCCGTGGCGGCCGTCGCGGCGGATCATGTTGGTCTGCGGAGCGAAGCCGTCGTGGACGTGCGCGACGTCGCGCATCGTGACCACCGCGCCGTTGACGGACTTGATCGGCAGGTCGTCGAGCTCCTGGAGCACCGCCGGGCTGCCGTTCAGGGCGACGTCATACTCGCGCATGCCCATCTTCGCGCTGCCGGCGGGCAGGATCACGTTCTGCTGCTGCAGCGCGTTCAGCACGTCCTGCGGCGCCAGGCCGCGCGCGTAGAGGGCGTCGGCGTCCAGGTCCGCCATCACCTGCCGCGGCTTCCCGCCGTACGGGTAGGTGACCTGCGCGCCCCGCACCGTCACGAGCTGAGTGCGGATGAAGCTGTTGGCGAGGTCGTTCAGCTCCTGCTCCGCCAGCGTGTCGCTGCTGATGCTGATCAGGAGCACCGGCACGTTCGCGGCGTTGTACTGGAGGATCAGCGGCGGGGTGATGCCGGGCGGAAGCGGGCGCAGCAGCGTCTCCGAGATGGCGTTGATCTGCGCCACGGCCGCCTCGATCTTCGAGCCCGGCTGGAAGAAGGTCTTGATCACGCTCACGCCGCGCAGCGACTGCGACTCGATGTGCTGGATGTCGTTCACGGTGGCCGTCATCGCGCGCTCGACGACGGTCGTGATGCGGTTCTCCATCTCGTCCGGCGAGAGGCCGCCGTAGCCCCAGATCGAGGAGACCACCGGGATGTCGATGTTCGGGAAGATGTCGGTCGGCATGGTCGCGATCGACACGATCCCGAGCACGGCGATCAGCATCGCCATCACGACGAAGGTGTAGGGTCGCCGCAGGGCGAGTCGGACGATCCACATGGGAGCGGGCTCCGGGCCCGCGCGGGGAGGGTCGCGGGCAGCTGGCGCTCGGGGCGGCGGCCGCGCAGGCGCAGACACCGCGGCAGCCGACCCGTGCCGGCCCATTGTTTAGGGCGGGCCTCTGGTTCGCGCCAATACATTCTGGATCGGCCTGTGATTCATCCAAGCTATCATCGCCGCCCATGGAGCTGCGCCATCTCCGCTACTTCGTCGCCGTGGCCGAGGAGCTTCACTTCGGGCGGGCGGCCGCCCGCCTCCACATCTCCCAGCCGCCGCTCAGCCTGCAGATCCGCGCCCTCGAGGAGGAGCTCGGGGTGCAGCTCCTGGCGCGCAACCGGCGCCGGGTCGAGCTGACCGCCGGCGGCGCGGCCTTCCTCGAGGAGGCGCGCGAGATCCTGCGCCGTGCGGAGCGCGCCGGGGAGCGCGCCCTGCGCGCGAGCCGCGGCGAGATCGGGGAGCTCGGCGTCGGCTTCGTCACGTCGGCCACCAACGAGACGTTCGCCGCCATCCTCCGCGAATACCGGCGCTCGCACCCGGGCGTCGAGCTCCGCCTCTACGACCAGACGCCGGACCAGCAGCTCCAGGGGCTGCGGGCGGGCCACATCGACGTCGGCTTCCTGCGGCCTCCGGTCGACGATCCCTCGCTGGCCGCGGAGCGCGTCTGGCGCGAGCCGCTCCTGGTCGCGCTGCCCGTCGACCACCCGCTCGCGTCGCAGGCGCGGGTGCGCTGGAAGGACCTCGCCGACGAGCCGTTCGTGACGCTCTCGACGCAGCAGGCGCCGGGCTTCCGGCGCATCTTCTACGAGGCCGCGCGGATGCAGGGGTTCGTCCCGCAGGTGAAGCAGTACGCGAACGATCTGCAGACCGTGATCTGGCTGGTCGCGGTGGGCGCCGGCGTGGCGATCGTGAGCGCCGGCCTGTCGAGCCTGGCGCGACGCTCCGTGGTGTATCGCCCGCTGCGGCCGCGCGGGCCGATGGTGGAGATGGCGGTCGCCTGGCGTCCGGACGCGACCTCGCCCGCGCGGGCCGCCTTCCTCGAGGTCACCCGCCGCGTGGTGCGGCAGGAGGGCCAGAAGGGCAGGGGCCGCGCGCCGGAGTGGCTCTCGACGGGAGCCGCACGCCGGCGCAGGGCGTAGGCGGCGGCTCCCGCATCAGTGGGACGCCCTCCGCGGTGCCTTCGACACGGCGTCGTCGACGGCGGCGAGCAGGGTCTCCGGGCGCACCGGCTTCCCGACGACGACCCAGCGCGGCCGGCCCTCGATCCAGCGCCTGATCTCGCCCGGCCGGGCATCGCCGACCAGCACGACGATCGGCGATCTCGGCGCCTCGTCGGGCGCCGTGTCGGGGGCGGCCGGGAGGCCCGCGACCACCACGTCGGGCTCCGCCGCGGCGCGCGCGGCCGAGTCGACCTCGTGACCCGCCTCCCGCAGCGCGGTGTGGAGCGCTGCGGCCACCTCCCCATCGGGCTCGATCAGTCGGATGCGCACCGGCTCACGGGCTCCCCGGCCGCAGGGGACCGCGCAGGCCGAGCTCGCGGACCATCCGCGCCAGGTTCGAGCGGTGCACGCCGAGCAGCCGCGCGGCCTCGGCGTGGCTGCCGCCGCCGTCGCGCAGCGCGCCGGCCACCAGCCGCACCTTGAACGCGCGCAGCGCCGCGCCGTAGGTCCGCTGCGCCGCGGGGTCCGACTCGCGAAGGCGCGCCGAGAGGTGCCGGGCCTCCGCCGTGTCGCCGGGCTCGAGGGTCGCGTAGAGCCGCTCGACCTCGTTCTCCAGCTCGCGCACGTTGCCCGGGAACGGGTGGCGCGCGAGCGCCTCGAGCAGGGTCGAGCCGATCGACAGGGAGGGGCGGCCCAGGCGCTGCGCCACGCGGTCCACGGCGTGGCGCAGCAGCGGCTCGATGTCGTCGCCTCGCTCGCGCAGCGGCGGCACGTCGATGCGCAGCACGTCGAGGCGATAGACGAGGTCGCGGCGGAAGGCGCCCTCGGTCGTCGCGGCGTCGAGATCGACGTGCGTCGCCGCCATCACGCGCACGTCGGCGCGACGCGGTCGCGTGTCGCCGAGCCTGCGGTACTCGCGCAGCTCGAGGAAGCGGAGCAGCGCCCCCTGGACCGGCCACGGGAGGTCGCCCACCTCGTCGAGGAAGAGCGTTCCGCCCTCGGCCGCCTCGACCAGGCC
The DNA here is from genome assembly GCA_035506135.1 of Myxococcota bacterium. GTDB lineage: Bacteria > Myxococcota_A > UBA9160 > UBA9160 > PR03 > DATJPY01. The sequence continues at coordinate 15,076 of DATJPY010000057.1, forward strand.
GGGCTTGCTCTCGGTGGCGCCGGTGAAGGCGCCGCGCACGTGTCCGAAGAGCTCGCTCTCGAGGAGCGTCTCGTTGAGCAGCGCGCAGTTCACCGCCACGAACCGGCGCGCAGCGCGCTCGCTCGCCGCGTGGATCGCGCGAGCCAGGACCTCCTTGCCGGTCCCGGTCTCGCCGATCAGCAGGACCGAGAGATCACTGCGCGCCGCCCGGCGCGCGAGCTGTCGGACACGGCGCGCGCCCGCCGACTCGCCGACGAAGGCCTCGAATCCCGCCCGCGCATCGAGCGCCTCCGCCAGCCGCTGGTTCTCGTGCGCCAGCTCGTGGTTCGCCTGCTCGAGCGAGCTCGCCTTGGCCATCAGGCTCTCGATGCAGGCGCGGTCGCTGTCGCGCAGGCGGGCGGTGAGCACGCGGAGGAGGTCCGCCGCCGCCTCCGGCTCCGAGGTGACGGCCGCCAGGAACGCGGCGCGCGGGACGACCAGCGCCTCGACCGGATCGCGCGCGGTCGCGGTGGCCGAGCGCGGGCCGTCGTCGAGCAGCGCCATCTCGCCGACCCACTCGTCGGCGCTGCGCAGCGCGAGCACGACCTCCTCGCGGGTGCCGACGCGCTTGGTGATCGCGGCGCTTCCCGTGAGCAGCAGGAAGACGCAATCCGCGCGATCGCCCTCGGACAGGAGCGCCTCCCCAGGAGCGAAGCGTTGGATCTCGCTCTCGCTGACGAGCCGATCGAGCTCGCTCGGCGGAAGCCTTCGCAGGAACGGGACGGCGTGCAGCCGGTCGAGGATCTCGATCCTGTCCACGTGAGCCTTCTCCCAGCTGCCCAGGAAGGCAGGCTGCGCAGGGAGGGCGTGAAGGCGCGGCATCGATTCGATAACAGCGGAGTCATCATAACAGCATCGGCAGCCCTTCGGGAGCGCGAGGAGCGGCTGAGCGGCGTCCGCGCGGCGGAACGGTCCTTGCTCAGCCGGCACCACGTCGTCCTGGCCCGAAGAGGTGCGCGATTTCCACCACAGGCGCAGCTTCCAGTGCAACGTCGCGAGCTCACAGCGCGGCCGCCGGCGCGCTCTCCGGTCTGCTCCTCGCCGCCGCGACCGCTCCGCTGGGCCTGGGCCTCCTCGCCTTCGTCGCGCTGGTCCCGCTGCTCCGACCCGTCGCGACCAGACGGCGTCCGCTCGAGACCGCGCTCGCGGGCGGCGCGTGCGGGCTCGTCTTCTTCGGGATCGGCTTCGCCGAGTTCCCGTGGAACCTCCACGACCCGTTGATCTGGAGCGCGTTCGCGGGGCTGGTCGCGGTGCTGAGCGCGCTCGCTGCCGCTCTTGGCGGCGCGTTGGGCCTGCTCGCCCGCCGCGGGGCCGGAGCGGCTCTCGCCGCAGTGCCCCTTCTGTGGGCGTCGTTCGAGTTCGCGCGCTCGGAGGGCCCGAGCGGCCTCCCGTGGCTTCGGCTCTCGGACGCGGTCGCGGAGTGGCCGGCGCTGATTCAGTGCGCCGCGCTCGGCGGCGCGACGCTGGTGTCCGCGTGGATCGCCGCGGTCAATGCCGCGCTGGCGGCCGCCGTCTGGGGCCGGCGGCGCGCGGGCGTGCCGTTGGCGCTCGGCCTCGCGGCAGGCGCGCTGCTCGGTGCGCTGGTCCTGCAAGGCGCGAACCTCCGCCCCGGCGGCTCGCGCATCGCCGCCGTGCAGCCGGCGATCCGCTCCGCGGATCGCCTCTCCCCTGCGCACTTCGCGGCGAACCTCGATCGCCTGCTCGCGCTGAGCCGCGGCGCGGCGGCCGGCGCGCCCGATCTCATCGTGTGGCCCGAGGGCGCGTGGCTGCGGCCGGCGGATGCAGAGGGCGAGCCGTTCCTCGGCGTGATCGCGAACGTCCTCGGCACGCCGGTGCTGGCGGGCGCGCGGAGGCCGGAGCCCGGGAGCGCGTGGCGCTGGAACTCGGCGGTGCTCGCGCTTCCGGGCGGGCTCACGCGCGTGGCGGGCGACAAGGTCACCCCGCTCCCCTTCTACGAGCGCGCGCCCGGCGGCCGGCTTGCTCGAGCGCTGGCGCGCCTGGTTCCCTGGCCGGGCACCGTGCGCGCGGCGCGCGAGGCCGGAATCGTCGAGGTGCCGACCGCGCGCGGCGACCGCGTCCGCGTCGGCATCTTGATCTGCATCGACGCGGCGCATCCCGCGCTCGCGCGCAGCCTGCGCCGGCGCGGGGCCGAGCTCCTGGTGAGCGTGGCGAACGAGGCCGACAGCGGTCCCTGGTCGGCGCGACAGCACGCCGCGCTGGTGCGCCTGCGCGCGGTGGAGACGGGGCTCGCGCTGGCGCGCGTCGCCAACACGGGGCCGAGCCTGTGGGTCGATCCCTGGGGACGCGAGATCGCCCGGCTCGACGCCGACACTCCCGCATTCGGCGCGGCGACGGCGCCGCCGCCGCGGCCGGCGCCTCCCTACGTCGCGCTCGGCGACGCGCCGGTGCTCGCGGCGCTCTTCCTGCCGGCGCTGGCGGGGCTGGTCTCGCGCTCGCGCGCCGTGCCGAGGGTTTCACGGTGGATCGACTCCACCGCACACGAGGAGAGAACGAGATGACCGCACGACCGGGCTTGCGTTGGACGGCGAGTGCGCTCGCCGCGGTGGCGTTGCTGGCTGCGTCCCCGGGATGGGCGAGCGACGGAGCGCACGTCGCGCCGGATCCGACGACGGCGGCCACGCCCACCTACTACGAGAGCGCCGTCGGCTCGAGCACCGTATCGCAGCTCGCGAGCCCGGCTCCCGCCCTCCCGAGCACGCTGCAGGTGGCTGACAGCGACGCCTCCCTGCAGTTCACCCCGCTCGCGGCCGCCTCCGATCACTGCGACTGGCAGCTCCACATCGAGGGATTCCAGCGCAACCACGAGCGCGTCGACGCCGTCTACGACATGGTGCTGGTGGTGCCGCTGCCCGTCGGCGCCACTGGCCGCGACGCCTTCCAGCCGCTCCAGCGCGGCGTCGACGTGGCGGAGGGCACGCTGGACCGCTCGGCTCCCCTCATCTACGGGGGCGAGAGGGTCCTGCTCAAGCGCAACGTCGGGCTCGAGAAGATGCTGCTGCCGGGCCTCGTCGGATCGAGCCGCGGATCGACGGGCCTTCCCGACCTCTCCGGGAGTGGCTACCAGTGGACGGCGTGGGACACGATCGTGGAGCGCGACGCCGACTACGGCGCCACCATCCAGGCGCGAGCCGCGCTGAACTACCGGACGGCACCGTGCGTCTCGCCGCCGGACCCCGGCGATCCGCGACTGGCCGCCTACGTGATCACGTGGATTCCGGCGCTGCCCGCCGGAGTCCCGCCGTACGCGGTGCGCATCGGCCTGGCGTCGCCCTCGCCCTAGGCGGCGCGGAGCGCGCCGCATGAGTCGGCGCTGTCTCGCGTGCGGCGCGACCGAGCTTCCGGGCGAGAGCCGCTTCTGTCTGCACTGCGGGTCTGCGCTCGGCCCTCTCGATGCGCCCGCTCCCGCCGGCGCGCCCTCCTACACGCCGCAGCATCTGCGCGACGTGGTCGAGCGCGTCGTGGCGCGCGAGGGCGAGCGCAAGCACGTCACGGTGTTGATCGCCGACGTCGCCGGATCGCTCGCGATGGCGCACCGGCTCGACCCGGAGGATCTCCACGCGCTGATGGACGGATTCTTCGCGCTGGCGCTCGATGCCGTGCACGCGGAGCACGGCTTCCTGAACCAGTACCGCGGCGACGGCTTCATGGCGCTCTTCGGCGCGCCCTCCGCGCGGCCCGGACACGAGCTCCACGCGGTGCGCGCCGCGCTGGCGCTGCGGCGCCAGGCCGAGAGCTATAGCGGCTCGGTGCGCGCGCGCTTCGGCGTTCCGCTGGTCCTGCGGATGGGCGTGCACAGCGGATCGGCGTGGGTCGGAGCGATCGGCGCGGAGCTGCGGCGCGACTACACCGCCGAAGGTCCGATCGCGGGGCTCGCGGTGCGGCTCGAGCAGGCGGCCGGGCCCGGACAGATCCTGGTGAGCGCGGAGGTGGCGGAGCGGGTGCGCGGCGCGATCGAGCTCCGCGCGCTCGGCGCGCTGGAGGCACGCGGAGCGCCCGAGCCGCTCCAGGCCTTCGAGGTCGTCGGACCCGCGGCCGGGTCGTCGAGCCGCGAGCTCGAGCCGGCGAGCGGACGGCTGCCGTTCGCGGGCCGCGCGGTCGAGATCTCCCGGCTCGCAGCGCGGCTCGAGGGCGGGACGCAAGGCGGCGCGCTCTGGATCGAGATCGTGGGCGAGGCGGGCATCGGCAAGTCGCGCCTCGCCACCGAACTCCGCGCGCGCGACGGTGGTGCCTGGCTCGAGGGGCGCGCGCGCGAGCTGCAGGGCGCGCACGCCTACGCGCTGTGGCTCGACGTGATCGGGCGCTGGATCGAGGCGAAGTGGGCGCCGGAGGACGCGAGCTCGCTGGTCGCCGTGCTCGAAGGCCGCGAGGGGCCGCGCGAGCCGGAGGCGGTCGAGCGGGCGCTGCGCGCGCTGCTCGAGGCCGCGCCCGGTCCGGGGCCCCTCTCGATCGCGATCGAGGACGCCCATTGGATCGACGTCTCGTCGCTCCGCCTGGCGCGCGCGCTGCTCGCGAGGCCACCGGCGCGCGGCATCCGCTTCCTGGTGACGGCGCGGCCGGAGGGCCTCCCGCTGCTCGATCCGCCCGGGCCGAGCGAGCGCCTCGCGCTCGGACCGCTCGATCGGGAGCACGCCGCAGCGCTCGCGCTGGCGGTGCTCGCCGATCGCGCCGAGCCGGAGCCGCTGGCGGCGCTCGCCGCGGCGCGCGGCGAGGGCAACCCGCTGTTCGTGATCGAGCTGGCGCGCGCCCTCCGCGAGGGCGACGACGATCTGCGCGACGCCGCGCGCTTCGAGGCGGCCTGGCGTCGCTCGCCGGCGCGGCTGCCGGCGACGCTGCGCGACGTCATCGCGGCCCGCCTCGATGCACTCGACGACGGCGCCCGCCGGGTCCTGCAGATCGCGACCGTGGTGGGGCGGAGCTTTGCGCTCGATCTGATCGAGCAGCTCGCCGCGGGCGAGGTCGAGGAGATCGGCGCTTGCTCCGCGCGGCTCCTCGACCGCGGCCTCCTGCAGGAGAGCGGCGATCAGCTCGACTTCGCGCACGCGCTGCACCGCGAGGTCGCCTACGAGCAGATGCTCCACAGCCGCAGGCGCGAGCTGCACCGCCGCTGTGCGAGCGTGCTCGCGGCGGCCGGGGATCCGCCGACGCCCGCGCGTGCGGCGGAGATCGGCCTCCACTACGACCGCGCCGGGGAGCTCGGCCGCGCGGCGCGCGCGTACGCGCGCGCCGGGGATGGACACCTCGCGCTCTTCGCAGCGCGCGAGGGGGTCGCGCAGCTCCGGCGCGCGTGGGAGATCGCCGCGGAGGCGCCGGCGGCGGTGCCCGCGCCGCTGCGCATCGCCGTCGGGCTCGACCTCGCGCGCGGCCTCAATCTGCTCGACCGCTCCCAGGAGGCCGGGGCCGTGCTCGAGTCGATGTCCGCCGAGGACGTGGCCGGTGAGGACCGGGCGCGGCTGGCCGAGGCGTGGATCGAGAGCGCGTGGGTGCGCTTCTGCGACGCGGGAGAGGGCGCTCGCTCGCTCGCGCTGCTCGAGCGCGGCCTCGCAGCCGCAGCCGACGGACAGGCGCGAGGCCGCAACCTCGAGGCGCGCGCCCACGCCTATCGCATCCGGATCTGCCATCTCGACGGCGCGATCGCACCTGCGACGGAGAGCGCGCGCCGCGTGGTCGAGCTGGCGACGGCGTCTGGCGAGCGCTTCGGTGTCGTGTTCGGCATCGGCAACGAGGGCTACGTGCGCTGCGACGCCGGCGACGTCGAAGCGGCCCATCGGCTCTGCGCGGAGGCGTACGCCCTCGCGCGCGAGGCTCGGCACGAGGTGGCGCTCGCGTTCGCGGCCGCCTGGCTCGCCAAGGCGCACGTCTTCCGCGGCGACTGCGACGCCGCGCTCCGGGCCGCCGCCGAGGCGCGCGAGCTCGGGCTGCGATCGGGGCAGGCGAGCGCGGTCTACAACGCGGACGCGTGGACCGGGATGGCGTTCCTGCTCCAGAACGAGCCGAAGCGCGCGGCCGAGTCCCTGGAGCGGCTCGCGAGCACCAACGCGCGCTGGCCGACCACGTTAGACTGGCTCGCGGTCGCGCGCCTCGAGATCGGGCACTTCGAGGAGGCCGCAGAGATGGCGAACCGATGTCTGGCCACCGCACCCCCGCGCCTCGTGCGGCTGCGCGCGCTCCGCACGCTCGGCCTGGCGCTCGGCCTGGCCCAGACGAGCGACCGGGAGAGCGCCGAGCGCGCGCTCTCCGAGTCGGTGACGCTGGCGACCGAGCTGCAGCTTCTGCCGCACCTCGCCGACGCTCACCTCGCGCTCGCCGAGCTGTGTCGGCGCGGGCGCGACGAGCGGCGCGCGGAGTACTACGCCGAGCGCGCGCGCCGCACCTTCGAGGCCTGCGGCATGCCGCTCCACGCCGCGCTGGCGCACGCCGAGCGGGGCCGCTCGTGAACCCGCGTGGCGGCCTCTCCCGCCGGCGCTTCCTCCAGGCGCTCGCTGCGGCGTCCGCCGCGGCCGCGTTGCCGGGCCGCATCGCGCGTGCCGCGACCTTCGACGATGGCAACCGCGACGTCCCGGGTGGCGTGATCGGCGATCCCCAGCGCGTGCTGGTGATCGGCGCGGGCTTCGCAGGCCTGGCTGCGGCGAACGCGCTCCGCAACGCGGGCATCCCGGTGACCGTGCTCGAGGCGCGCGACCGCCTGGGCGGACGCACCTGGACCCATTCGGTGGGCGGAGACCCCGTCGACCTCGGCGGCTCGTGGGTGCACACGCACGAGGGCAACCCGATGAGCGATCTCGCCGCGCAGGCCGGCGTGGCGCTGCTGCCGGCGGACGCCAAGGACATCACGCGGCTCACCGGCTTCGACGCGACGACGGCGAGCTGGCTCACCCAGGCCGTGCTCGGCGTCCCGTTCCTGCTGACCGAGGAGTTCCAGGATCCGGGCTCGCTCGCCGCGCTCTCGGACGCGCTCGGTCCGAACGCCTCGGTCGCCGACGCGATCAGCCCGTACCTCGACGGCTTTCCGCAGCTCGACGCCGACACGAGGCGCCGCGCGGCCTTTGGGATCCGGCTCCTCGCGGAGCAGTACGACGCCGCTCCGGCGGAGGTGATCTCGCTCGCCGAGTACGACGCCGGCATCAGCTACGGCGGCGACGACGAGTTTCCGCAAGGTGGCTACGTCCGGATCATCGACTACCTCGCGCAGGGCCTCGACGTGCGCCTCGGGCAGCCCGTCAGCGCGATCGAGTACGACGACGCCGGCGTCTCCGTGCACGTCGGCGACGCCGTCTACACGGGATCGCACGCGATCGTGACGGTGCCGCTCGGCGTGCTGAAGGCCGGCCCGATCGCCTTCTCGCCGGCGCTCCCCGACGACAAGGTCGCGGCGATCGCCGCGCTCGGCTTCGGCCACTTCGAGAAGGTCGCACTTCGCTACGACGAGGCCTTCTGGCGCGACGCCGGCCACATCAACTTCGTGTACCTGTCGAACACGATGGGCGAGTTCCCGCTCTTCATCGACCTCACCGACTTCGTGAGCGGGCCCGCGCTGGTGGCGCTCTGCTCGGCGGACTTCGCGGCGGGGCTCACCGCGCAGGACGACGGGACGATCGTGGCGCGCGTGCGGGCGATCCTCGAGGAGCTCTTCGGGTCGGGCCTGCCCGCGCCGCTCGACAGCGCCGTCACGCGCTGGGGTACCGACCCCTACGCGCTCGGCGCCTACTCCTTCCTCCCGCTCGGTGCGACGCCGGCCGACCAGGACACGCTGGCGGCGCCCGTCGGCGGGCGTCTCCTGTTCGCGGGCGAGGCGACCAGCGCCGCCCGCTTCGGCTACGCCGACGGTGCGTTCCAGACCGGCATCCGCGAGGCCAAGCGCCTGCTGCGCCAGCCGGCAGTCGACGTGCCCGAGCCGTCTCCCCTCTGGCTGGCGGCGGCCGGCGCCGCCTCCCTCGCCTGGCTCGCCCGGCGCCGCGCACGCCCGCGCTGACACCCGCGTCGCGCCGCGTCCACTACCTGCAGAGGCACGGCGTGCAGGGAGAGGGCGCGGTGCCCTTCGCGCCGATCTCGACGCCGCCGGGGAGCTGCCATGCGCCTTGCCGTTGCACGCCGTCTCTGCGTCTGCCTGCTCGCGGCCGCTGCCCTCGCTGCGCCCGCGCGGGCCGCGTCGATCTTCGACGACTTCGAGAGCTACGCGCCGGGCAGCTTTCCGAGCCCCACCTGGTCGGACGTGCGCAGCGTGGCCCTCCCGAACGCGCCGCTTCCGTCAGCCCAGGTGATCGCGACCACCGACGCGTTCGGTCATCCGACCCAGGCGCTGCAGACGCTCGACGCGGTGTCGCCCAGCGAGGGCATCTATACCTCGATCGATCCGGCCGACCAGCACGACCTCGCTGGCGACGTGCGCGTCGACCGCTACGGAACGCTCGGTCCGGGCGCTTCGCCCTCGAGCGACTGGCCCGCGATGCTGGGCCTCTCGGACATCATCGCGGGCTCGGATGTGTGCTGCTTCCCGACGCCACAGCTCGGCATCTACGCGAGCACGCAGACGCAGGGCTGGCGGCTCTATGCCATCGACGCGGCGGGCAACGCCACCGACATCGACCTCGGCGCCGCCGCCGCGGTCGGAACCTGGTACCACGTCGATCTCGACGTCGACGCGCTGACCGGCAGTGTGACGAGCCGCGTGGTCGACATCGCCACCGGCACGCTCGTGATCGACCGCACCGACGTGATCCCGGGCTGGACCGCCACGGACTTCGACGCGATCGCCTTCTTCGATGGCGAGCTCTCGGAGCCGGACGTCGCCGGTCTGGGCTCGCTCGACAACGTCTCCTACGCGGCGGTCCCCGAGCCGGGAACGCTCTCGCTCGTCTCGCTGGGCCTGGTCGCCGCGAGCCTCGCGTGGCGCCGGCCGTACCCGAAGTAGATCGCGAGGCCGAGCGCCATCCAGATCAGCAGCCGCGCCCAGGTGTCGATCGGGAGCCCGGCCATCAGGTAGAGGCACGCCGCGATGCCGGCGAGCGGCACGAACGGCACCCCCGGCGCGCGGAACGGTCGCGGCAGCTCGGGATCGGTGAGCCGCAGCACCAGCACCCCGGCGCATACGATCGCGAAGGCCAGCAGCGTGCCGATCGACACCAGCTCGCCGAGAAGGCCGATCGGCAGCAGGCCCGCGCAGACCATCGCGACCGCGCCCGTCACCAGCGTCGCGAGCCAGGGCGTCTGGAAGCGCGGATGCACGCGGCCGAAGGCCTGCGGCAGGAGCCCGTCGCTCGCCATGCTGTAGAAGATGCGCGGCTGGCCCAGTAGCATCACCAGGATCACCGACGAGAGGCCCGCCACCGCGCCGATCTTGATGACAGGCCGCAGCCAGGTGAGCGACGGCCCGGCCGCGTCGATGGCGACCGCCATCGGATCGGGCACGTCGAGCAGGCGGTAGTCGACGATGCCAGTGAGCACGAGGGACACCGCGACGTAGAGCAGGGTGCAGATCGCCAACGAGCCCAGGATGCCGATCGGCATGTCGCGCTGCGGGCGGCGCGCCTCCTGCGCGGCGGTCGAGACCGCGTCGAATCCGATGTACGCGAAGAAGATTACCCCCGCACCGCGCACGATACCGCTCCAGCCGAAGCGCCCCGGCCCCTCCGCCGGCGGGACGAAGGGCCGCCAGTGCTCGGAGTGCAGGTGGAGGGCGCCGAAGACGACGAAGGCGAGGATCACGGCGAGCTTCAGCAGAACGATCGCGTTGTTGAGGCGCGCCGATTCGCGGATGCCGGTCACCAGGAGCGCGCTGGTCGCGGCCACGATCGCGACGGCGGGCATGTTGAGCACGGCGCCCGTCGCGCTCCAACCCTCGGCGAAGATCCGCCAGACGTTCAGGCCCGCGTCCGGCGGCGGCACATGGGTGTAGGGCGCCGACGCGAGCTCCGGCGGGATCCGGATGCCGACGTCGCGCAGCAGCGACACCACGTAGCCCGACCAGCCGACCGCCACCGTCGAGGCCGCGAACAGGTACTCGAGGATAAGGTCCCAGCCGATGATCCACGCCGCGAGCTCGCCGAGCGTCGCGTAGCTGTAGGTGTAGGCGCTGCCGCAGATCGGGATCATCGCGGCGAACTCCGCGTAGCAGAGGCCCGCGAAGGCGCACGCCACGCCGGCCAGCGCGAACGACCACACGATCGCCGGGCCGGCGTAGCGCGCCGCGGCCTGTCCGGTCAGCACGAAGATGCCGGCGCCGACGATCGCGCCGACCCCGAGCGCGACCAGGTTGAGCGGTCCGATCGCGCGCTGCAGCCGGGAGTCCGTGAACGCCTCGAGCTGAAGCGCGGCGACGGGCTTGCGTCGGAAGAGGCTCACTCGGCGGCGCGCCGCCGCAGCCGGAGTGCGCCGAGCAGGGCGAGCGCGCCGATGCTCGCGGTCTCGAGGGCCAGGCGTGCGGGCTCCGGCGTGAAGGTGATCGACAGGATGCCGGTCACGGGATCCTGCTCCTGGAGGACGCTCGCCGGCAGCGTGAAGCTCCCGTCGTCGGCGACCTCGATCGTCCCTCCCGCGGAGGCCGTGAGCGATGCGAAGGAGCCCACCTCGAGCATCAAGGTGGCGCTGTAGGGGAGCGGCTCCGCGGACGCACCGAGCGCGAATCCGGCGGCTCCGAGCTCGAGCAGGATCCAGCCTTGCGGCGACCGCAATCCGCTCTCCTCCCGCTCCGAAGCGCGGCGGCCCTATCGGGACGGGCTGCGACCGTCCCGCCTGCTGTGTCGCAGGCGACCGACACCGAGCAGCGCCAGCGCCGCGATGCTGGTGCCCTGCAGCCAGAGCGCCCCGGGCTCGGGTGTGAAGGTGATCGAGAGGAGGCCGGTGACAGGTGCGGACAGGGCGAAGCTGGTGTTCACGTAGCGGTTCAGATACACGGGGATCACGAGGTTCAGCGAGCCCGCGCCGTGCGCGGTGCGGCTGTTGACGCCCGTGTGGGTCCGCGTCCCGAAGTTGGAAGACGTGGTGCTGAACGACTGCACGACCTTGCCGATGCGCCAGCCCACCGTGGCGACCGTGGGACCCGTGACTGGATACTGATACATCGAGAGAGTCAGCGTGGATGCGCCGCTCGTGACGTTCGCCGTCTCGGTGCCGACGGTGAAGGCCTTGGTGAGCATCAGCGTGGCGGGCGGGAAGGCGGGTGATCCCTTCGAGAAGAGCTTCACCTTGCCGAGCAGGGGCATCGTGCCGCCGGCCATCTTCGTTCCGCCGAACATGCCGGTGCCGTTGTGGAAGGCGAAGCTCGCCTTGGTGTAGACCTGCGTGGGCGGGGACGGCTCGGCCATCGCGGTCTGGTCGACCACGAAGAGACTGGCCGGAAGCGTGAAGCTGCCGTCGGAGGCGACGTCCACCGTGCCCGAGGCGGAGGCCGTGATCGTCTGGAGCGATGCGAACTGGAGCGAGAGCTGCGCGTCGAAGGGGAGCGCTGCCGCGCTGGCGCCCGGCGCCCAGGCGCACAACGCGATCCCGACGCATGCCCAGGGCCCGATCGTCCGCATCCCCATTGCCGTTCCCCCTCCGACCGTCGGAGGCGAGCTTATCAGGCGGCGGTCGGGGATGTCAGGCGCGCGGCGGGCGGCGGCGCGGGAGGTAGAGGTCGGTCACGGTGCCCGCCGCGACCTCGGCGGCCAGGCCGACCGTCTCCGAGAGCGTCGGGTGCGGGTGGACGGTCAGCGCCACGTCCTCGGAGTCGGCGCCCATCTCGATCGCCAGGGCGCACTCGGCGATCAGCTCGCCGGCGTGCGGGCCCACGATCCCCGCGCCGAGCACGCGCCGCGTGTCCTTGGCCAGCACGAGCTTGGTGAGCCCCTCGCCGCGGCCCATCCCGAGTGCGCGTCCGCTCGCGGACCACGGGAAACGCGCCACCTCGACCTCGACCCCGCGCGCGCGCGCCTCGGCCTCGCCGAGCCCCACCCACGCCACCTCGGGATCCGTGTACGCGACGGAGGGGATGGCGCGCGCGTCGAAGCGCGCCGGCAGGCCCGCGGCGATCTCCGCTGCGGCGCGGCCCTCGTGGCTGGCCTTGTGTGCGAGGAGCGGCGGGCGCGCGACGTCGCCGATCGCGAAGACGTGCGGCAGGTTGGTGCACAGCCGCTCGTCGACCGGCACGAACCCGTGCGCGTCGACCCGCAGGCCGGCGGCCTCCGCGCCGATGCGGTCGCCGTTCGGCCGGCGGCCGACCGCCACCAGCACGCGGTCGAAGAGCGCCTGCTTCGGCGCCTTCGATCCCTCGAATGAGACCCGGAGCCCGTCGGTGCGCGGCTCGATCGCGGTCACCTTCGTGCCCAGGAAGACGCCGGCGTAGCGGCCCGCGATGCGGCGCTCGAGCGGGCGCACCAGCTCGGGATCGGGCCCCGCCATCAGCCGGTCGAGCAGCTCGACGACGGTGACCTCGCAGCCGAGCGCGTCGTAGACCGTCGCCAGCTCGAGGCCGATCACGCCGCCGCCGATCACCAGGAGGCGCCGCGGCAGCTCGTCGAGCGCGAGCGCCGCGGTGGAGTCCATCACGCGCGGGTCGTCGACGCCGGGCAGGCGCAGCGGGCGAGAGCCCGCCGCCACGATCGCGCGCTCGAACGAGATCGAGACCGTCCCGTCCACCGTCTCGACGTCGACTCGCTTCGGACCGGCGAAGCGGCCGGTGCCGGTGACCACCGTGACGCCGCGCTGCCGGGCGAGCTGGGCGAGGCCGCCGGTGAGCCGGCCTACCACCTCGTCCTTGCGCGCGCGCAGCCGCGCGAGGTCGAGCTTGGGCGCCCCGAACTCGACGCCCGCCTCGCCGAGCGCGCGCGCCGCGTCGATCACCTCCGCCACGTGCAGCAGCGCCTTGGACGGAATGCATCCGACGTTCAGGCAGACACCACCGAGCGTCGGGAAGCGCTCGACCAGGGTCACCGTGCGGCCGAGGTCGGCGGCGCGGAACGCGGCGGTGTAGCCGCCCGGTCCCGCGCCGAGCACCAGCACGTCCGCGCGCAGGTCCATCAGAGCAGGATCCGGCGCAGGTCGCCGAGCAGCGCCGCCAGTCGGGTGGTGAACCGCGCGGCGTCCGCGCCGTCGATCACGCGGTGGTCGTACGAGAGCGAGAGCGGAAGCGAGAGCCGCGGGACGAACGCGCCGTCGCGCCAGACCGGCTTCCACGCCATGCGCGAGACGCCGAGGATTGCCACCTCCGGGTGGTTCACGATCGGCGTGAAGGAGGTGCCCCCGATGCCGCCCAGGCTCGAGATGCTGAAGGTGCCGCCCTGCAGGTGCTCGGGGCGGAGCTTGCGATCGCGCGCGCGGCCGGACAGATCCTGGAGCTCCGCCGCGAGCTCGAAGAGCCCCTTGCGGTCGGCGTCGCGCACGACCGGCACCACGAGCCCGTGCTCGGTATCGACCGCCACGCCGATGTGGTAGTAGCGCTTCAGGATCAGGTTCTCGCCGGTGCGGTCGAGCGACGCGTTGAAGTGCGGGAACTCCTGCAGCGCCCGCGCGCAGGCCTTCACCAGGAAGGGCAGGAAGGTGAGCTTGGCCCCGCGCGCGGCCGCCTCCTGCTTGTTGGCCTCGCGGAACGCCTCGAGCTCGGTGACGTCCGCGTCGTCGTGCTGCGTGACGTGCGGCACGGTCACCCAGCTCCGGTGCAGGTTCGCGGACGCGACGCGGCGGACGCGGTTCAGCGGCGCGAGCTCCGTCGGTCCCCACTTCGCGAAGTCGATGTCGACGGGCGCGGCCACGGACACGCCGGCGATCGGCACCGCCGCCGCGCCGCGCTGCGCGACGACGGCCTTCACGTAGCCCTGCACGTCCTCGGGCAGGATGCGCCCCTTCGGGCCGCTGCCGGGAACCAGGCCGAGGTCGACGCCGAACTCGCGCGCGAGGCGCCGCACCGAGGGACCCGCGTGGGCGCTCACCGGCGTGCCGGTCGCGGAGTAGGGGGCGAGGTCCGCCGGGGCGGGCTCCGGTCCTTCCTCCCTTTCCTCCTCCTTCTGCTCCTTCTTCTCTTCCTTCTCCGATCGAAGCTCGGGTCGCGCGACAGCAGTCGGCGCGTCCGAAGCCTCTTCGGCCTCGACGATCGCGAGCAGCGCGCCCTCGCTCACCTTGTCGCCGACGCCGACCTTGAGCGCCTTCACGACGCCGGCGAACGGCGCCGGGATCTCCATCGTGGCCTTGTCGCTCTCGAGCACCAGCAGCGACTGCTCGGCCTCGACCCGGTCACCCGGCTTCACCAGCAGCTCGATCACGTCGACGTTCTCGAAGTCGCCGATGTCGGGCAGCCGGACCTCTCGCTCGACGGGCATGCGCGCTCCCCGGTGGCTCAGGAGGTGGCCGGATTCGGCTTGTTCGGATCGATCTTCCAGCGCTCGAGCGCCTGGCGCACCGTGACGGGCGGGAGCATTCCCGCGTCGGCGAGCGAGCGCAGGCTGGCGAGCGCGACGAAGTGCCGGTTCACCTCGAAGAAGTGGCGCAGGCGCTCGCGGCGATCGGAGCGCCCGAAGCCGTCGGTTCCGAGCACCCGGTACGGCGCGCGCACGAACGGGCGGATCTGGTCCGCGTACGCTTTCACGTAGTCGGTGGCGGCGACCACGGGCCCCGGGCGGCCCTCGAGCATCTGCTCGACCCAGCTCCGGCGCGGCCGTTCGTCCGGATGCAGCAGGTTCCAGCGCTCGACCGCGAGCCCGTCGCGGCGCAGCTCGGTCAGGCTCGTCGCGCTCCACACGTCCGCCTCGACGCCGAACTCGTCGCGCAGCAGGTCGGCGGCCGCGAGCACCTCGCGCAGGATGGTTCCGCTCCCGAGGAGCTGGACCCGCGGGCGCGCGGCGTCGACGGCCTCGCGCAGGAGGTACAGCCCGCGCAGGATCCCCTCGCCCGAGCCGGAGGGCATGGCCGGATGGGCGTAGTTCTCGTTCATCATCGTGATGTAGTAGTAGATGCTTTCCTGCCGCCGCAGCATCCGGTCGAGCCCCTCGTGCACGATCACCGCGAGCTCGTAGGCGTAGGTCGGGTCGTAGGCGACACAGTTCGGGATCGACGAGACCCAGAGCTGGCTGTGGCCGTCCTGGTGCTGCAGCCCCTCGCCGGCGAGCGTGGTGCGCCCCGCCGTGCCGCCCAGCAGGAAGCCGCGCGCGCGCGAGTCGGCGGCCGCCCAGAAGAGGTCGCCGATGCGCTGCACGCCGAACATCGAGTAGAAGGCGTAGAACGGGATCATCGGGACGCCGTGCGTCGAGTAGCTGGTGCCCGCCGCGATCCAGGACGCCATCGCGCCCGCCTCGCAGATGCCCTCCTGCAGGATCTGCCCCTTCTCGTCCTCGCGGTAGTACATGACCTGGTCGGAGTCGACCGGCTCGTACTTCTGACCCTCGGCGGCGTAGATCCCGAGCTGGCGGAAGAGCCCCTCCATGCCGAAGGTGCGGGCCTCGTCGGCGATGATCGGCACCACCAGGCGCCCGATCCTCTTGTCGCGCACCAGCGCCGAGAGCACTCGCACGTACGCCATCGTGGTCGAGTACTCGCGGTCGCCGGAGCCCTCGAGCAGCTTGTCGAAGATCGAGAGCGGCGGCATCTCGAGCGACGGCCCCTGCGCGCGGCGCGCGGGGAGGTAGCCGCCGAGCGCGGCGCGGCGCTCGTGCATGTAGCGGAGCTCGGGGCTGTCGTCGGGAGGCTTGTAGAAGGGCGTGTCGGCGATGCGCTCGTCGGGGATCGGGATGCGGTAGCGGTCGCGGAAGGCCTTGAGGGCGTGCTCGGCCAGCTTCTTCTGCTGGTGGGAGAAGTTCATCCCCTCGCCGGACTCGCCCATGCCGTAGCCCTTCACCGTCTTCGCGAGGATCACGGTGGGACGCCCGACGTGGCGCACGGCGGCGGCGTACGCGGCGTAGATCTTCTGCGGGTCGTGGCCGCCGCGGTCGAGCTGCCAGACCTCGTCGTCGGTCATGTGGGCGACCATGGCGCGCAGCTCCGGGTCCACGCCGAAGAAATGCTCGCGCGTGTAGGCCCCGCCGCGCGCCTTGTAGTTCTGGTAGTCGCCGTCGACGGCGCGCTCCATCCGCTCGAGCAGGAGACCCTTGCGGTCCTTGGCGAAGAGGGGATCCCAGCGTCCACCCCAGATCACCTTGATCACGTTCCAGCCGGCGCCGCGGAAGTCGCCCTCCAGCTCCTGGATGATCTTGCCGTTGCCGCGCACGGGGCCGTCGAGGCGCTGCAGGTTGCAGTTCACCACGAAGATCAGGTTGTCGAGCTTCTCGCGGGCCGCGAGTCCGATGGCGCCGAGCGACTCGGGCTCGTCCATCTCGCCGTCGCCCATGAAGACCCAGACCTTGCGCTCGGCGGTGTCGAGGATCCCGCGCGCGCCCAGGTACTTCATGAAGCGCGCCTGATAGATGCCCATGATCGGGCCGAGCCCCATCGATACCGTCGGGAAGTTCCAGAGCTCGGGCATCAGCCAGGGGTGCGGATACGAGGACAGGCCCCGGCCGTCGACCTCCTGGCGGAAGTTGCGCAGCTGCTCCTCGGAGAGCCGGCCCTCGAGGTACGCGCGCGCGTAGATGCCGGGCGACGAGTGGCCCTGCACGTAGACGAGGTCGCCGCCGCCCGCGGCGCCCTGCGCGCGGAAGAAGTGGTTGAAGCCGACGTCGTAGAGCGTGGCGGCCGAGGCGAAGCTCGCGATGTGGCCGCCGAGCTCCGAGGAGTGCCGGTTGGCCTGCACCACCATGGCGAGCGCGTTCCAGCGCACCAGCGAGCGGATGCGGTGCTCGAGGCCGGGCTCGCCCGGCATCTTCTCCTCCTCCGAGACCGGGATCGTGTTCACGTAGGCCGTGTTCGGCGAGTAGGGGAGCTGCACCCCCGAGCGGCGCGCCCGATCGATCAGGCGCTCGATCAGGTAGTGGGCGCGCTCGACGCCCTCGTTCTGCAGCACCGAGTCCAGCGCCTCGAGCCACTCCTGCGTCTCGCGCGGGTCGCGGTCGGCGTCGCGATCGACCATGGCGCTAGCCCCGGCGCGCTCGCCGCAGCCGCTCGAAGTCGGCGTCGGCGTGATAGGAGGAGCGCACGAGCGGCCCGGCGGAGACCTGCAGGAAGCCCCGGGCGAGCGCCTGCTCGCGGTAGTGCTCGAACTCCTGCGGCTCCACCCATCGCGACACTGGAATATGTCGGAGGCTCGGGCGCAGGTACTGGCCGATGGTGACGAAGTCGACGTCGGCCGCGCGCAGGTCGTCGAGCACCGCCTCGACCTCGGGCGCGCGCTCGCCGAGACCCACCATGATCCCGGACTTGGTGAAGACCCCGGCGCAGAGGCGTTTGGCGCGGGCCAGCAGCTCGAGCGAGTGCCGGTAGCTCGCGCCGGGCCGCACCGCGCGGTAGCGCCGCGGCACCGTCTCGAGGTTGTGGTTCCACACGTCCGGGCGCGCCTCCGCCACCCGTTCGGGCGCGCCCGGCTTGCGCCGGAAGTCGGGCGTCAGCACCTCCACCGTGGCGCCGGGCGCATGCCGGCGGATCGAGGCGATGCAGGCGGCGAAGTGCTCGGCGCCGCCGTCCGGGAGATCGTCGCGATCGACCGACGTCACCACCACGTGCCGCAGTCCGAGGCGCGCGGCGGCCTCGCCCACCCGCTCGGGCTCGCGCGGATCGACGAGGTCCGGCGCGCCGGTCTTCACGTTGCAGAAGCTGCAGGCTCGGGTGCAGACGCTGCCGAGGATCATCACGGTCGCGTGCCGCTGCGCCCAGCACTCACCGAGGTTGGGGCAGGCCGCCTCCTCGCAGACCGTGTGCAGGCGGAGCTCGCGGACGAGAGACCGCGTCTCGCGGAGCTCGGGGCTGTCCGTGATGCGGACGCGCAGCCACGGAGGCTTGCGGAGCGGGGCCACCGGCTCCGCGGGGCCGGTCGACGCGGACCGGGGGGCACGCAGTCTGGCTCGCCGCGCCTCCAATCCCTTCCTCCCAGGCGCGGCCCCAGAGTAACTTGGCCCCTCGGGGACGCCCGTGCCCGTGCAGTTCTCCTATCGGCGGGCGGCGGCTCGGAGGCAAGCCTCGCGCACGAGCGGCATCCGGTCATTGCCGAAGTACATGTCGTCGCGGTCGACGAAGAGGGTGGGCGAGCCGAAGCCGCCGCGGGCGACCAACTCGTCCGTGTTGGCGCGCAGCCGCTCCTTGATCGCGGGGCTGGCGATCGCCGCGAAGAACGACTCCCGCGCCAGGCCGACGCCCCCCGCCACCTCCGCCAGGACGTCCTCCTGCGAGATGTCGCGCCCCTCGCCCCAGTAGGCCTCGAAGACGGCGCGTGCGTAGGGCGACACACATCCCGCGTCGAGCGCCACCAGCGCGCCGCGCATGGCGCGCACGCTGTTCACCGGGAAGACGGACGGCTGTCCGATCTTCAGGCGCTGGTGACGCGCCCAGTCGCGCAGGTCCTTCGCGTAGTAGCGGGCCTTCGGCGGCACGGGATTCGAGCGCTGCTCGTAGACGCTCGGGTTCACCGCGTTGAAGACGCCGCCGACCAGGATCGGCTTCCAGACCAGGCCGGCGCCGGTCTCGGCGGCGAGCGGCTCGACGCGATCGAAGGCGAGGTAGGTCCACGGGCTCGAGCAGTCGAAGAAGAACTCGAGCGTCGGCATGTCCGGATCCTCTCGCTCCGCCCGAGGGCGAGCCGCTTCAGCGGCCGCGGAAGGCGGGCCTGCGCTTCTCGAGGAACGCCCGCACGCCCTCGCGGTAGTCGTCGCTCTCGAAGCAGGCGGCGATCGAGCGCGCGATCGCGTCGCGATCGCGCGCGGCGGGATCCTTCGCGAGCTCGCGCACCACGAGCTTCACGCTGCGCAGCGTGAGCGGCGCGTTCTCGGCGATGGCGAGCGCGGCGTCGCGCACGGACGCGTCGAGCGCGGCCTTCGGGAACACGGCGTTCACCAGCCCGCGCGCGAGCGCCTCCTCGGCGCGGAAGCGGCGGCCGCTGAAGAAGACCTCCTTCGCCACCGAGGGACCCACCAGGCGCACCAGCGCCTCGACACCCGCGGCGTGATAGCCGAGCCCGAGCCGCGCGGCGGGGATCGCGAGCTCGGCGTCGTCGGCCGCGTAGCGGAGGTCGGCGCCGAGGGCGATCGCCATCCCGCCCCCGACGCAGAAGCCGTGGATCGCGGCGAGGAGCGGCTTCCGGAGGTCGGCGAGCGCCGCGAACGCGCGCGCCGTGGTCGACTCGTACGACTGGGCGGCGCGCGCCCCGGTCCGCGCGCCCTCGAACTCGGAGATGTCGGCGCCCGACACGAAGGCGACGTCGCCGGCGCCGCGCATCACGACGACGCGCACCGCCGGATCCGCATCGAGCGCGGCGGCGCGCTCGGGGATCGCGTCCCACATCGAGAGCGAGATCGCGTTGCGCCGCTCGGGATGGTCGAACACGAGCCAGCCGAGCGGCGCCTCCACCTCGCATCGCACCTCGCCGGGCATGGCGCGGCATCGTAGCGAAAGCGCTTGGCGACCTCCGAGGCAGCGCAGTCGCGTGGAGTATCGGCCAGTGGCCGCGAAGCGGCCGCGCGCAGCGAGCGCAGCGAGCGAAGTCAACAGCTTGCCCGAAGGCGGCGCGCAGCGAGGCAAGGCCGAGCGGAGTTCATCAGGCTAGGCTTCCGCCGAGGAGAAAGATGGATGCGCGACTGGTGGACCGAGGCGATGGGTCGCAGGCCGGCCTGGATGAACGTGCTGCTCGCGTTCTGTGCCTACATGGCGTTCGTCTACGTGCCCTGGGACTTCCTGGTGAAGCCGGTCGCCGTCGATCGGGAGGCGTGGTTCGGCCTGCTGCTCAGCGGCTGGGCGGCCAAGGCGACCGAGCCGCTGCACTGGGCGATCTACGCGGCGGGCGTCTACGGCTTCTGGCGCATGCGTCCGTGGATGTGGCCGTGGGCGGCGATCTATGCCGCGCAGGTCGCGATCGGGATGGGCGTCTGGCCGATCCTGCACTTCGGAGGCCTGCGCGGCGTGGCGACCGGGCTCGCCGCCTTCATCCCGCTCTCCGCGCTGACCGTCGCGCTTTGGCGGGCGCGGAGCCTCTTCCGCGCGCCGCGCCCGTCGCTGCGCGAGCGCTACGGCGACTGGGCCCTGGTGACGGGCGCCTCGGCGGGAATCGGCACGGCGTTCGCCCGTGCGCTCGCACGCGAGGGCGTGTCGGTCGTGCTCGCCGCGCGCCGCACCGAGCGGCTGCGCGAGCTCGGCGCCGAGCTCGAGAAGGCGTCGGCCGTGGCGACGCGCGTCGTCGCCGTCGATCTCGCATCGGCGGACGGGCCCGAGCGGCTGGCGCAGGCGGTCGCCGATCTCGAGATCGCGATCCTCGTGAACAACGCGGGCTTCGGACTCGCGGGGCGCCTCGAGCGCCAGGACGCCGAGCGGCTGCGCGAGATGGTGCAGCTCAACTGCGTGGCGCCGCTCTGGCTCACGCGCCGCCTGCTGCCCGGCATGCGCCAGCGCGGCCGCGGTGCGGTGCTCTTCACCGGCTCGATCGCCGCGAAGCAGCCGCTCCCGCTGCACAACGTCTACGCAGCCACCAAGGTCTTCGACGGATTCCTCGGCGAGGCGCTCTGGGCCGAGATGCGCGGCAGCGGAGTCGACGTCCTCGTCGTCGAGCCCGGCCCGACCGAGACCGAGTTCCAGGAGGTCGCCGGCGAGATCGCGCACCCCGGCCAATCGCCGGACGAGGTGGTCGCGATCGCCTTCGAGGCGCTCGGGCGGCAGCCTTCGGTCGCGACGCGCTGGCTCGACTGGCTCCGCGGCAACGCCGGGATGCGGATCATGCCGCGCTCGCTTCTCACCCTGGCGGCGAAGGCCTTCATCACGAGACAGACGCCGCCCGAGCTGCGATGACGCGGATCGCCCAAGCAGGAGCGCCCGCGGTGCGGGCACGGCGGGCGCTCGAGAGGGCGAGGATTCGGGCGGGCTGCGCCTAGGCGGCGCGAGCAGCGGCCGGATTCAGATGGGCGAGACGCTTCTGCAGGCAGGAAGGGCAGATCCCGTGGCTCACCGACGCAGTCGGGGCCGCCGCGATCCGCCGGGTGATCTCCCTGTAGCACCATGCGCAGACGACCATCATGCAGGGTAGGTGGCGGGATCTCGGGGTGCGTGGCAGGCGAATGGTCGCGAGGCATCCGGGGCTGGGGTCTGGAGTCGGCGTCCGGGTCCAAGGTGCCCCCCCAGGGGGGCTAGAAGCCCAGGGGAGTCATCGCGGCTCGCACCGCGTCCTCCGGCGACTTCGCGACGTCGTCGTGCAGGATCGCGGTGACCTCTCCCCCGACCTCCCAGGCGTAGCACCAGGGCGCCCGCGGGTGGTCGAGGAGCGCGAAGACGAGGACCTCACCCTCCCACACGCGCCCATCCTCGAGCTCCTCGACGACGCGCACGTGGCGCTCGAAGCGCGAGTGCGCCCCGTGGATCGCCATGAGGGCGCTCTGGAATGCGGGCAGCGAGAGATCGTTCACGGCGCCGAGAGACGCTCGGCGGGCCGTCGATATTCGCGACACGCCGGAGGGTCAGGCGCGCCGACGGGGAGGTCTCCGCGTCGGGAGCGAGGGGACCCTCCAGCGCCGCCTGCGACCTTCCCGGCGCGTCACAGACTCGAGTCGCCCCGAACGGCCCGAGCCGAGCGACCGCCGAAGGTGTTACCCTCGCTGACGGCCTTAGACCAGCTGACGGAGCCCGCGAGATGAGGCTCATCGGCTTCCTGATCGTCTTCCGGATGCTGTCGCGGGCGATCGAGCGCGGCATCACCGGCGTCTTCCTGATGATCCAAGGCACCATCGCGATCGGTACCGCGATCCGCCGACGGCGCACGCAGCACGCACCGCGCAACGTCGTCCGGATCGCCGATGCCCACCCTCAGCGCGCTCTGGGTCACCTCGCGCGCATCGAGAGGCGAATCGACGAGCTCGACCAGCGCCTGGCCGTCGCTGCGACTCTCGAGGCACGGGCTGCGGCTGCGGAGACGCCAGGCGGAGCGAGCAACTGCTGATAGAGCCCGGACGGACCGATCGCGCGGCTGTGGCTCTCGTTCTCGTGTTGACTGCGATTTGCCCTCTCCGCTCGGGCGTGATCTCCGTTCTTTGCGAGCCTCGGCTTCCTCGACTCGACCGCTCCGATTAGCATCGCGAACGGGATATCGGGCGACGGCTCGGTGGTTGTCGGGCAGGGCGGTCAGCAATCCCTGAACGGCAGGTTCGAGGCGTTCCGCTGGGACTCGACACACGGGACGGTTGGGATTGGCGGGGACACGGACGCCGATGTTGAGGCTTTGGATTGCGTATCTCCCGGAGCCCTCGTGCAAAAGCCTCGAGATCGCGGCGCTCGCGCTGTTGTCGGTGCTTGGCTCGTTGGCTCGGAGCACCGCTTCCCGGAGAGCTCGGCCAACGACGGCATCTCTCCCGTCGCCTCTGTCTCAACCGCCTGTAGGGAAAGGGGATCCGCTGGTGGAGCTGGGGGGAGTCGAACCCCCGACCTCTTGAATGCCATCGATTCTCGGCGACTTCGAACGAGGCGCGCGGCAGGTACCACCCCTGTCACGGCCCGCACGAGTCGATCTCGGAGGGGCTCTGAATGGGGACGCCGCGCAAGAGGTGGTTCGGGGTCTACGAAGAGTTTGCCTACCAGGGGCACAGCGATGACGTGCTCGCCACCGACTACAGGATTACGGCGTTCTTCAACGGTCGATGGGCGCGCGACGGAAAGACCGCCGAAGAGGCGTGCAGCTGCGTCATCGATACCGGCGATCTCACGAAGCTCACGAATCGCCGACGGGTCGATCGCGCGCTTGAGGTTGCGGCAGGGTGGTGCCAGGCACGCGGCGCAACCCTCACTCCTCTCGCACCAACCGCGCACCAGCCGCTCGCCGATCGCACACAAACCGCGCACCAGCCCGGCACGAGCTTGGCGCAAGGCTGGCACCGAGCTGGCGCGCGCTTGGCAAATCCTCTGGCCTAACTTCGCGAAACTTCAGAGCCTGCCGTCCGAAGACCGGCCGGAGGTCGGACCGAAGCCGGCCGGTGATGATCCCCTCCGCGACACGCTGGACGCGACCCGCGACCCGCGGCACGCGACACAAGATGCAGAGAAGAGGGTACTAGAGAAGGAGGTAGCGAGGACGACCTCGAAGAATCCCACCTCTCCAAGACCGATTTAGCTCCGGCGCTGTCGGTGAAAGTCGACGGCGGCGCCGTCGATCCCGCCAACCGAGCTCCGCCGGGAGACCTAACGCCGGAGCAGTGGGCAGCACTGCGGGAGTGGCGCGACTCGAAGGTGCCATGGATCCCGGACGAACGAGACGAAGTGCCCGG
>DATJPY010000058.1:0-50396 GCA_035506135.1 Myxococcota bacterium
GTCCCGAACTCGGCGAAGTAGCCCTCTTCCGCCGTGCGGATCGCGGCGAGGTTGGTCTTGCCCTCGCTCGACTTGGCGCGCAGCTGGAAGCGCAGGAAGTTCGGGATGGCGATCGCCGCCAGGATCCCGATGATGGCGACCACGATCATCAGCTCGATGAGCGTGAAGCCGCCGCGTCGCGTGTGGAGACTCTTCATATACTCCATCTCTCGATTTGGAGCGCCGAGCCGACGCGCATCGGAGCACCTTGCCCCTGGCCGGTACCGACCGGGGACTTCCCGGGCGGCGAGCGCTCGATTCCCGATTCCGACGCCCCGGTGGAGCAACCGCCGTGCCAAGCTCGACCTGCCGCTCCACGCATCGGCAGGTGCGGCCGCGGACCTGAGCGGCAAGCGGGAAATCGGCGCCGGATGCGGAGTTGCCGCTCCCGCCCGGGGAGGCGCGGGGAGAGACGAATCTCGGCGCTTACGGGGACGCGTTTCGTCACTTCCTCGGCTGGTTGACACGGCGCCTTGGCGCTGGTTACGCTGCCCAACCCTCGGCCCGGGCTCCCATCGTCTAGCGGTCTAGGACGTGGCCCTCTCAAGGCCAAGACACGGGTTCGATTCCCGTTGGGAGCGCCACCCGCCCATGTCCGACTTCGCCTTCGCCTTCATAGACTGCGAGTTCGGCGGCCTCGATCCCGAGCTGCACGACATCACGGAGATCGCCGTGATCCTGACCGACTACCGGCTCGCGGAGCTCGGCTGCCGCGAGTGGAAGGTCCGCGCGCGGCCGGAGCGCATCACGCCGGAGGCCGCCGAGATCCAGGGCTACGACCCGGCCGTGTGGGCGGCCGAGGCGCTTCCCCTGCGCCAGGTACTGGGCGAGCTCGCGGCGCTCCTCCCGAAGGACAAGGTGGTGGTGCCGGCCGGGCAGAACGTGCGCATGGACGTGCAGTTCATCGAGCGCGCGTACCGCTCCTGCGCGCTCGAGTACCCCTTCGACTACCACGTGATCGATCTGGCGACGCTCTTCTACGCGTGGTCGCTGGTGGTGGGCGAGCGGGTGGCGGCGCTCTCGCTGCGGCATGCGGCCACCACCGCGGGGCTCGTCGACGGGAGCGTGCCGCACCGCGCGCTCGCCGACGCGCGCCTCACGCTCGAGACCTTCCGCTACTACGTGGGCCGGCTCGCTCCGCGGCGCGCGTCGGAAGCCGGACCGGCGACCGCGGCCGCATCGGATGCGCCCCCGCCTGCCGGCTCCAGCCGCTGACGCCATTTTGCGACGGCCCGGCGGTCGATCCGGGTGAGCCACGGGAGCAGCGCGCGCCCGAGCCAGCTCCGAGGCGCGAGCCGCACCGCCGAGGCGAAGTCGATCAGCACCGGCTCCCCGCGCTCGTCGACCAGCACGTTGCTCCGATGGCGCAGGTCGAGGTGCACGACCCCGCGCGCGTGCATCGCGCGGACCGCCGCCTCGAGGCGCGCCGGAAAGCCGGGCGCGAGCGCGCCCGCGAGCTTGCGCGACATGCGGCGCCCCGGCCGGTACTCGAGGGTGAGGGCGAGGCCGTCGACCCGGCCGAGCAGGCGCGGCACGCAGTCCAAGCCTGCAAGCGCGCGATAGGCGGAGACCTCGCGCGACACGAGGAATCGACCCCACGTCGCGGCGAGCCAGCGCGGTCGGGGGGCGAAGTCCTTGACGACCACCCGCTGCCCGCCGAGGTCGACGAGGAAGACGTCGGGGCTCCGCCCGCTGCCGCGGTGCAGCACGGCGACGGTCCGCTCGGCGAGGGCCGCGCGCGTCATGCCGGCGAGCGCACTCAACGACGCGCCCGCTCCGACGAGAGGGTGGCAATCAGGAATCGGCGCGGGGCGTTGGGCGGCGGGGCGGCGGGGTCGGCCGCTCGGGCTCGATCTGCTCGCGCACCATGGTCCACAACCGCTGGCGCAGCCTCTCCTTGAAGGCCGGATCGACCGGAATCGGCGCGTCGTCGGCCTCGAGGAACTCGGCGAACTCGGTCGGGTCGAACGACGGCTCGGACGGCCCGGAGGCGCGCGAGATGCCGGCCTCCGATCGCTGATCCGCCCGCTGGGTCCGCTTCCGGCGCGGAAGCAGCCGACGCAGGCCCCTCGTGGTCTCCGGCTTCACCGGCCTCTCCACGGGGGGTCGTTCGCAAGATACACGACTACCTCTCGGCGAACACGCAAGATTCGTCCGCCGGGCTGCAACCGCACGGGTCCACCTGGCTGGCCGCCTCTCCCCGGAGTCACCGCCCGACTACTAGGTGGCGGCACGGGTGAACGGGTGGCAGCGGACGGCGCATTTCGCGCGGCCGGTGGAGCAGTTGGGGGTCAGGAGCCGAGGAAGGCGTCGAGGCCCGGGGCGCCGTCCGTGAGGGCTCGCCGCATCCGGTAGAGGTTCGCCTTGATCGCGTCCTCGGACTTGCCGAGGGTCTCGGCGATCGCCCGGATCGGCTGCCGGCGCAGGTGCTTGAGGTGGAAGATGCGCCGCTGCAGTGGTGTCAGGTGCTCCGCTACGACGGCGTCGCAGCGGTCGAGCATGCGCCGGGCCTCGACGGTGGCATCGGTCGGCGCCGTCTCGGAGGCGAGGCGCTCCGCGCCCGACTCGTCGAGCGACTCGAGCCGCGGGCGAGCGCCCCGGAAGCGGCGATTGACCTTGTTGCGCGTGATCCCGAAGATCCAGACCAGCAGGCTCGAGTCGCCGCGGTAGCTCGGCAGGACGCGGAAGACCGTCTCGAAGACCTCCTGGGTGACGTCCTCGGCCTCCGCGGGATCGCGCAGGCGCTTGATGGCGAAGCGGTAGACGCGCTGGAAGTAGCCGTCGTAGAGCTCGTCAAAGTGCTCCCGGCTTCCCGAGAGAACTCGGGCCACCAGCTCGAGGTCGCGCTCCGGCGCCGTGAAGAGCGGGGCGGGCGGCGCGGCCGCAGCGGCCGCAACACCCGCGACCGTGCGGTGGACGGAGGACGGAGACGGCGCGCCGACGCGGGGCGCCGGGCTGCGGACGAGCCGCGGTCTCGAACGGCTGTTGGGGGGGCTATTCCTGCGCACGGGTTCCCGCACTCCCTATACCGATCGTGGAGCCGGAGGCTCCGCCCGCTCGGCGTCTGGTGGCCTCTCCGAAAAGGGGTGGGATGAAGATCCCGTGACGCGGAGCAGCAACGGTCGTGCCAGCGCCGCCCGAGTGTGGCAGATGATTACTCAACTGTTCGGATTTACTTGGACAAATCCCATTGCGCCGGAGGCCCTGGAACCATGAGAAGGCGTTTGGAACATGGAGAAGTGGTTTTCCCATTGTAGGAACCCGCGTTCACTCGGCTGCAATTCAGTGCGTGTCGGAGGCGAGATCCGCGCGGCCCGGGATGATCAGCCACTTCCCGTCGCGGCGCTCCCAGCGATCCTCCCGGGTCAGGCTCGTCGACCAGAAGCGCATCGGCAGGCCGTTGTCGCCCTGGATCCGCACCCGGACGTGGGCGCGGCCGGGGCCCTCCACCGTGAACTCCTGGACATCGGTGCTGAGAGGCGCGTTGTGCTCGAAGTGCGCCTCCACCAGGTCCTGCGCAAGGTTGGCGAAGTACTCGGAGAAGGTCTGCTCGTTCTCGAAGTACTCGCGGAGCCCGGGGTCGCGGTAGCTGGCGATGCTGTCGAAGCGGCGCCCCTCGAGCCGCTGGTAGAACGCGACGGCCTTGTTGTTGAACTCGGCCTCCGGGCCACCCGTCACGACCTCGACCCCGCCCTGCGGCGCGGGGGCCGCCTTGCCGTCGCCCTTCCCGAACGACGGCATGTGCAGGTCGGGCATCGAGATCGAGGGCGCGTGCCAGTTCTCGACCTGCATCCAGCTCGGCACGGACGCGCAGCCGAAGGCGCCCGCCGCCAGGAGAGATCCGAGAACCCCGCGCAGCCGTCGGCTCACCGCCCCGCCCTCCGCGTCCGCTTGCGGCCGCGCGACGCGAGCGCCGCCTGCGCCGCCGCCAGCCGGGCGACCGGCACCCGGAACGGCGAGCACGACACGTAGTCGAGCCCCGCCTCGTCGCAGAAGCGCACGCTCTTCGGATCGCCGCCGTGCTCGCCGCAGATTCCCACCTTCAGGTCGGGACGCGTCTTCCGGCCCCGCTCGACGCCGATGCGCACGAGCGCGCCGATCCCGTCGCGGTCGATCGAGACGAAGGGATCGTCGGTCAGGATGCCGGCCTCGATGTAGGCGGGCAGGAACTTGCCGGCGTCGTCGCGCGACAGCGCGTACGTCATCTGCGTCATGTCGTTGGTGCCGAACGAGAAGAAGTCGGCATAGCGCGCGATCTCGTCGGCCACCAGCGAGGCGCGGGGCACCTCGATCATGGTGCCGATCGCGATCTTGACGCGCGCGCGGCTCTGCGCGACCACGCGTCCCACCTCCTGCTCGACCAGCTTGCGCAGGCGCTCGAGCTCCCCGACGTGGGACACCAGCGGGATCATGATCTCGGGCCGCACCTTCACGCCGGATTCCGCCACCTGACAGGCCGCCTCGGCGATCGCACGCACCTGCATGCGGTAGATCTCGGGGAAGGTGATGCCGAGCCTGCAGCCGCGGTGCCCGAGCATCGGATTGAACTCGCGCCGCTCCTCGATGCGCGCGCGCACCGCGGCGACCTCGGCGCCGAGCGCCTCGGCCACCTCGCGGATGCCCTCCTCCTCGTGCGGCAGGAACTCGTGCAGCGGCGGGTCGAGCAGGCGGATGGTGACCGGCAGCCCCTCCATCGCGCGGAAGATGCCGACGAAGTCGCCGCGCTGCATCGGCAGGAGCTTCTCGAGCGCGGGCGCCCGCTGCGCCTCGTCGGTCGCGAGGATCATCTCGCGCACCGCGAGGATGCGCTCCTCCTCGAAGAACATGTGCTCGGTGCGGCAGAGGCCGATGCCCTGCGCGCCGAACTCGCGCGCCACCTTGGCGTCGTGCGGGGTGTCCGCGTTGGTCCGGACCTCGAGCCGGCGCACGGCGTCGGACCAGCGCATCAGCTCCGCGAACTCGCGCCCGAGCTCGGGGGTGACCGTCGCGACGCGGCCGAGGATCACCTCGCCGGTGGAGCCGTCGATGGTGATCTCGTCGCCGGCGCGCACGATCTGGTCGTCGACGCGGAACTCGCCGCGCTCGTAGGAGATCTGCAGCGCGCCGCAGCCGACGACGCAGGACTTGCCCATGCCGCGCGCCACCACCGCCGCGTGCGAGGTCATGCCGCCGCGCGCGGTCAGGATCCCCTCGGCCGCGTGCATGCCGTGGATGTCCTCGGGCGAGGTCTCGACGCGCACCAGCACGACCTTCTCGCCGGCCTTCGCCTTCGCCTCGGCGCTGTCGGCCGAGAACACCACGGTCCCGTTGGCGGCGCCGGGCGAGGCGGGCAGCCCCTTCGCGATCACCTGCTTGGACGCCTCCGGATCCAAGGTCGGGTGCAGGAGCTGCTCGAGCGCGTCGGCGTCGACGCGCGCGATCGCCTGCTCGCGCGTGATCAGTCCCTCGCGCGCCATGTCGACGGCGATCTTCACCGCGGCGCGCGCGGTGCGCTTGCCACTCCGGGTCTGCAGCATCCAGAGATGGCCCGCCTGGATCGTGAACTCGATGTCCTGCATGTCGCGATAGTGCTGCTCGAGGACGCGGCGAATGCGCAGGAGCTCGCGGTAGGCGCCGGGCATCTCCTCCTCGAGCGTCGGCAGATTCGCCTGCTCCGGGCTGCGGCCCTCGCGCGCCAACGGCTGCGGCGTGCGGATGCCGGCGACCACGTCCTCCCCCTGCGCGTTCTTCAGGTACTCGCCGTAGAAGACCTTGGCCCCGGTCGAGGGGTCGCGCGTGAAGGCGACGCCCGTCGCGCAGTCGTCGCCCCTGTTCCCGAAGACCATCGACTGGACGTTCACCGCCGTGCCCCAATCCTCGGGAATCCGGTTGAGGCGCCGATAGGTGACCGCGCGCGGCGTCTTCCAGGAGCGGAACACCGCCGCGATCGCCCCCCAGAGCTGCGCGGACGGATCCTGAGGGAAGGGCTCGCCGGTGTGCTCCTCGACGAGCGCGAGGTACTCGCGCACCAGCGCGCGCCAGTCGTCGGCGCGCAGGTCGGTGTCGAGATGGACGCGGCGGCGCTCCTTCAGGGAGTCCAGCCGGTGCTCGAAGCGCTCCATCGAGACGCCGAGCACCACGTCCCCGTACATCTGGACGAAGCGCCGGTAGCTG
This sequence comes from Myxococcota bacterium, assembly GCA_035506135.1. Lineage (GTDB taxonomy): Bacteria > Myxococcota_A > UBA9160 > UBA9160 > PR03 > DATJPY01. The sequence goes on from DATJPY010000058.1 coordinate 6,193, forward strand.
TCCCACGCGAAGCGCGCGTCCGCCTGCGCGGCCAGCCCCTCGACGGTGCGGTCGTTGAGCCCGAGGTTCAGGACGGTGTCCATCATGCCGGGCATCGACACGCGCGCGCCGGAGCGGACCGACACCAGCAGCGGGCACGCGGGGTCGCCGAAGCGCGCGCCCATGATGCGCTCGACGCGCGCCAGCGCCCGGGCGACCTCGGGCTCGAGCCGCTTCCGGATGCGGCCGCCCGACGCCTCGAACTCCGCGCAGACCTCGGTCGAGAGGGTGAAGCCCGGCGGGACCGGCAGCCCGATCCGGGTCATCTCGGCGAGGTTGGCGCCCTTCCCTCCCAGCGTCTCGCGCATCGAGGACCGACCGTCGGCGCGGCCCGCCCCGAAGAAGTAGACGCGCCGCCGCGGCGCGGCGCGCTTGCGGGCCGTCACCCGCCCCCCTCCAGCCGCTCGCGCAGGTACCCGGCCAGGGCATCGGTGGCGATCCGCTGCTGCGCCATCGAGTCGCGCTCGCGGACCGTGACCTGACCGTCGCCAACCGACTCGAAGTCGAAGGTGACGCAGAACGGCGTGCCGATCTCGTCCTGGCGCCGGTAGCGGCGCCCGATGTTGCCGGCCTCGTCGTAGAAGACGGCCAGCCGGCGGCGCAGCGCCGCGGCGAGCTGGGTGGCGGGCTCGGCGAGCTTCTTCGCGAGCGGCAGGACGGCGACCTGCACCGGCGCCAGCCGCGGCGGCAGGCGCAGCACCGCGCGCGTCTCGCCGTCCGGGAGCTTCTCCTCCGCGTACGCGTTGCAGAGCAGCGCCAGGCAGGTGCGATCCACGCCCGCCGAGGTCTCGATCACCATCGGCGTGTAGCGCTCCTTCGTCTCCTCGTCGGTCACCGACAGGTCCTTGCCGGAGTACTCGCTGTGGCGGCGCAGGTCCCAGTCGCCGCGGTCGTGGACGCCCTCGATCTCCTGCCAGCCGAACGGGAACAGGAACTCGATGTCGCTGGCGGCGCGCGCGTAGTGGGCGAGCTCCTCGGGCCGATGCGGGCGCACGCGCAGCCGCTCCGCGCGGAAGCCGAGCTCGCGGTGGAAGGCCAGCCGCTGCGCCAGCCAGTGCTCGAACCAGCGCTCGCGCTCGGACGGATGCACGAAGAACTCGAGCTCCGCCTGCTCGAACTCGCGCGAGCGGAAGGTGAAGTTGCGCGGGTTGATCTCGTTGCGGAAGGCCTTGCCGATCTGGGCGATGCCGAACGGGATCTTCTGCCGCGCGCTCTCGCGCACGCGCTTCATGTCGAGGAAGATCGACTGGCAGGTCTCGGCGCGCAGGAACGCCTCGCTGGCGGCGTCCTCCTGCGCGCCGATCCGCGTGCGAAGCATCAGGTTGAAGTTGCGCGCCGGCGTCCAGTCGTGCTCGGACGTCCCCTGGCGCGCCGGACACGGGCCGGCGTCGTCGAGCTGGTCGGCGCGCAGGCGCTTCTTGCAGGCGCGGCAGTCGACGAGCGGATCGCTGAAGTGCTCGACGTGGCCCGACGCCTCCCAGGTGCGCGGGTGCGCGATGATCGAGGAGTCCAGGCCCTCGACGTCGTCGCGCTCGCGCACGACGCGTTGCCACCAGAGCGCCTTCAGGTTGTTCTTGAGCTCGACGCCGAGCGGCCCGTAGTCCCAGAATCCGTTGATGCCGCCGTAGATCTCGCTCGACTGCCAGACGAAGCCCCGCCGCGCGCACAGCGAGACGATCTCGTCCATCCTCGCAACCGGCTCGCCGGACGACGGCAGCGAGGCGGCGGTCGGCGTCGGGTCGGCGTCCGCGGCCATGAGAACCCCCTGGAACGTCGCGGAAGCCACGCAAGGTCGCCCCGCGGTCCGGGAGTGTCAAGCTCGCGTGGGCCCTTCGTATCGTCCGAGGCAGATCGACCCGTCCGGAGCATCCCCGCAAGCCGCCGAAGGCGGCGCGCAGCGAGGCGAAGCCGAGCGAAGTTCATCAGGACGCGGCCCGTCGCCTCCGACGCAAGAGGGACGGCCTGGAGTATCCCGCAAGCGATCGCGAAGCGATCGCGCGCAGCGAGCCGCAGGCGAGCGAAGTCAACAGATGGAGCCGAGCGTCATCGCCAGGAAGCGCTCGCTCCGCAGCTCGACGCCAGCATGGAAGCGCTCGAAGCGGCCGAGCAGCAGCTCCGCCTCGCGCTGCGCCAGCGCCGGAAGCGCCAGCCGCGCCAGCCGCTCGATCGGAAGGCGCAGCCCCTGGTCGAGCGCACGCAGGGTGCCGAGGTGCACCGAGAGCGCCGCATCGGCCGGGCTCTCGCAGCGTGCGCACAGCGGTCCACCCTCGGCGACGTGGAACGCCACGCGCTCCGTCTCCTCGACCGCCCGGCCGCAGCGCACGCAGCGCGCGAGCTCGGGGCGCAGCCCGAGCGCCGCGAGCGCGCGCAGCTCGAGCAGCACGCGCAGGCGCCCGTCGGGATCCTGCTCTCCGATCGCGCGAAGCGCGCCGAGCGCGGCGGCGAAGAGCTGGCCCGCCTCGCGTCCCCCGGACTGCTCGGGCGCCAGCCGATCGAAGAGCTCGACCAGGTAGCAGGCGAGCGCGAAGCGCGCGGGCCGGACTCGCAGCGCGGGGAACGCATCGACCAGGCGCGCCTGCTCCAGGCGCGCGAGCGAGCCGGAACGCCGCCGATCCACCCGCACCGCGATCCGGTTCAGGAGATCGAGGGTCCCCGGGAAGCGGCGCCGGCTGCGGCGCGCGCCCTTGGCGATCACGGTGAGCCTCGAGGTCGCCGGCGTGAGCAGGTGTGCGATGCGATCCGACTCGCCGAAGTCGACGACGCGCAGCACCAGCGCCTCGGTCTCGAGCGTGGACACCTCAGGGGGTCGTCGCTGAGCTGTCGCGCGGCTGTTGCGCGCCCGACCCTTGCTGGGCTGCGGCGCGTCCTGATGAACTTCGCTCGCCTGCGGCTCGCTGCGCGCCGCCTTCGGCGGCTTGCGGGGATGCTCCGGACGCTCGCGTTGCCCCGGAGGCGACGGGGGCAGCTGGTTGCTGAGCTGCAGCGCGTCTGTTGACTTCGCTCGGCTTCGCCTCGCTGCGCGCGGCGCCTTCGGCGCCCGTCTGTTGACTTCGCTCGCCTGAGGCTCGCTGCGCGCCGCCTCCGGCGGCTTGCGGGGATGCTTCAGACGACCCGGGTGCCGCGGAGGGAGCGGGGGTATCGAGGATTCCGCGCTCGGCGGCGAGGGCGCGGACGGCGTCGCGGCGCACCACGAGCGCGTTGCGCGAGGGGAAGTGGGCGGCTCGCAGACCCCCGTGCAGGCTCGCGATCCAGAGCGCCACGCCGAGCGCGGCCAGGGCCCCCAGCGCCAGCGCCGCGCGCAGCCCGGCGACACCGAGGCGGCGGGAAGGCCGCTCGTCCTCCGCCCCGCCGCTCACCTCCGGGAGCATGCGTGCGATCGTCTCGTCGGCGGGAAGGCCGAGCGCCTCTGCCACCGTCCGAACGAAGCCGCGCACGAAGCCGTCCGGATCGGCGTCGAAGGCGCCGCTCTCCAGCCGCTGCAGCGAGCGCACGGGGATGCGAGTCGCGCGCGACAGCTCCTCGATCTCGATTCCGCGCAGGCTGCGCTGGCGAGCGAGGTAGCGGCCGATCGACTCCGCCGGCTCTACTGAAGCGACTTCAGGTATTCCGCGCTCCGCTTGCCCCATGGTCCACTCGGGTGCAGATCGGTCGCCTTGGTCAGCTGGTCGATCGCAGCGGCGCGGTCACCCATCGCGATCCGGATCTCGGCGAGCCGGTAGCGCACCTCGGCTTCGGCGAGCGGACCGGGCTGCGCTTCGAGCACCCGCTCGAACTGGCGGACCGCTTCCGCTCGGTTGCTTCGTTGCGCCTCCAGGATGCCGAGATTCAGCCGCGCCGGCCAGTAGTCCGGCTTGTAGTCGAGCGCCATCGCGAGGTGCTGAGCCGCCGGGTCGAGGCGGCCGATCTGGAACTCGGCCCAGCCCAGGTTGGTGAGCGCGCGCCAGGGGAACGGGAAGGTCGGATCATCGATCAGGTGCTGGGCGTGTGGGATCGCGTCCTGGTAGCGCTCGAGCTGGATGTAGAGCGCCGAGATGTTGAGGTGCGCCTGCTGGAAGTCGGGCTTGAGCTGCAGCGCCCGCAGCAGATGTTGCTCCGCCTCCAGCATCCGACCACTGCGGCGATAGGCCTCGGCCAGCGCGAGCTGCGTCTGCTCGTCGTTCGGATTGATGCGCGCCGACTCGAGCAGCTCGCTGATCGCCTGCGGGGTGCGGCCGGCCGACAGGTGCTCCACGCCGAGCTCGTAGTGCATGTGGGCCACGCGCTGGTCGTGCGTCGGCTCGTTCTTGCCCTCGACCTGGGTCTCCGGGGGCTGCTGGCGGGGCGACCGGCTGGAGGCGCAGCCGAAGGTCGGCAGGGCGGCCAGTGCGGCCACCGCGGCGATCCACGGCAGGGTTCGGGCTCGGCCTCGGCTTCGCAGCATCGGGTGTCTCCTCGTTCTCTCGGGCCTCAGAATGCGGCGAGCAGGCGCAGCAGCGCGCCGATCGGCGGCTGCGTATCGGCCGAGCGCCGGCGCACCGGGCGCACGCGCCCGAGCTTGGCTCCGCCCGAGGCCGCCTTCGGGGGCGCGGGCGGCGGGGACTCCGCCGGCGCCGCGCGGAACTTCGTGAGCGGGACGCTGGCGCGCGCCGGCTCGGCGCGCTCGCGGTCGCTGCCGCCGGCTGCGCGCTCCTTTGCGTCGCGCGCGGGGCGCGCGCGGGCTTCGTCGCGAGCGGCAGTCGGCCGGCCCTGATCGCGTGCGGCCGGCTTCGCGGCGGGCTGAGCCTCCGCCTCGACCGCGTCGTCCAGCAGGATCTCGGTGTCCTCGGCGGACTCCATGAGCTCGAGGGCGGCTGCCTCGTCCTCCTCCGCAGGCCCCGGCGGCGCGATGATCTCGCGCACGCGCGCCAGCGCCTGGCGCAACGCAGAGGGAGAGCGCGCCGTCAGCTGCTCGTCATCGAAGAGGAAGCCCATGCTCTCGCCGAACGAGAGCGCGGCGTCGAGCGCGACCGACCAGCCGCTCGCCTCGTTCAGGTCCTCGCCATCGAGCTCGTAGACCACGGAGGCACCATTGCGCAGCGCGCGCACGGCGACCGCGAAGCGTCGCTTTCCGCCCTCCGCGTAGACGACGATGCCGGCCCGCGCGGGACCCGCCGAGAGCTCCGCCGTCGCCACGACGGGCGTGTTCAGCGACAGCCGCAGCCCGAGCAAGCGGTCCGCGACCAGCAGCAGGGGTCGTTGCCGCGGGTTGAACATGCCGCCGCTATCGGCGCGCGGCGGCGTGCGCTTGAGGCTCGCGAGGGCGCAGCGGCGCAGGCGAAGCGCGCGGCGGAGCGAGGAATCGACGACCGTACCCCGGGCCGCGACCGGGCGCGCGAGGGACTTTCGCCCCCCCGCCCGCCGGATACACTCCTCCTACCGCGCGGGGGGCCATCCGGGTGCCGAGCATCGCGCCCGGGCGCGATGCCGCATGGCACCCCGGCGCCAATGCGGGAGGATTTCTTGTCCACAGCCGAGGCTCCGTCCGGTCGGGAGAAGAGGAAGCCGTCCCAACAGGTGGAGCGCGTCGCGATCCGATTCGCAGGCGATTCGGGCGACGGCATGCAGCTCACCGGCACCAAGTTCACCGAGTCGACCGCGCTCGCCGGGAACGACCTCTCGACGCTCCCCGACTTCCCGGCCGAGATCCGGGCTCCGGCGGGGACCCTCGCGGGCGTGTCGGGCTTCCAGATCCACTTCGCGTCGAGCGACATCCGCACCCCGGCCGACCAGCCCGACGTGCTGGTGGCGATGAACCCGGCCGCGCTCCTGGCGAACCTCGGCGACGTGCGGCGCGGCGGCATGGTGATCGTCAACTCCGACGCCTTCACCGACAAGAACCTCGAGCGCGCCGGCTACGCCGAGGACCCGCTCCCGGCGCTCCGCGACCGCTACCGCCTCGTCGAGGTCCCCCTGACCCGGCTCAACTTCGAGGCGCTGCAGGACCTCTCGCTGTCGCAGCGCGATGCGGGCCGTTGCAAGAACTTCTTCGCGCTCGGGCTGATGTACTGGCTCTACAACCGGCCGGTCGAGCCGACGCTCAAGTGGATCGACGAGCGCTTCCGCGGCGACATGCGCGAGGCGAACCGCCGCGTACTGCTGGCGGGCTACCACTTCGGCGAGACGAGCGAGCTGTTCCCGGTCTCGTTCGAGGTGCCGCGCGCCAAGATCGAGCCGGGCGTCTACCGGAACATCACGGGGAACACGGCGCTCGCGTGGGGCGTCGTGGCGGCCGGCGTGCGGATGCAGCGTCCCGTGTTCCTGGGCGCCTATCCGATCACGCCGGCCAGCGACGTGCTGCACGAGCTCGCCAAGCACCGGCAGTTCGGCGTGAAGACCTTCCAGGCCGAGGACGAGATCGCAGCCGCCTCCTCCGCGGTCGGCGCCGCCTTCGCCGGGATGCTCGCGATGACGGTCACGAGCGGGCCCGGCTTCCTGCTCAAGCAGGAGGCGCTGAACCTCGCGGTGGTGGCCGAGCTCCCGCTCGTGGCGGTCGACATCCAGCGCGCCGGCCCCTCGACCGGGATGCCCACCAAGGCCGAGCAGGCCGATCTGCTGATGGCGCTCTTCGGCCGCAGCTCCGACAGCCCCATGCCCGTGCTGGCGCCCGCCACCCCGGGCGAGTGCTTCTCCGTGATGCTCGAGGCCTTCCGCCTCGCCGTGAAGTACATGACGCCGGTCGTGGTGCTCTCCGACGGCTACCTCGCGAACAGCGCGGAGCCGTGGCAGATCCCCGACGTCGACACGCTGCCGCGTCATGGGATCGCCTTCCGCACCGATCCCGAGGGCTTCGCGCCCTACCTTCGCGATCCGGAGACGCTGGCGCGCCCGTGGGCGATCCCGGGCACGCCGGGCCTCGAGCACCGCATCGGCGGCCTCGAGAAGCAGGACGTCTCGGGCAACGTCTCCTACCTCCCCGACAACCACCAGCGCATGACCGACCTGCGGCGCGAGAAGATTGCGCACATCGCCCACGAGATCGCGCCGGTCGAGCCGAACGGCGCGGAGAGCGGCCGCCTGCTGGTGGTGGGCTGGGGCGGCACCTTCGGCGCCATCACCTCGGCGGTGGACGAGGCGCGCGACGACGGGCTCGACGTGTCGAGCATCCACCTCCGGAACCTCAATCCGTTCCCGCCGAACCTGGGCGACGTGCTGCGCCGCTTCGATCGCGTGCTGGTGCCGGAGCTGAACACCGGCCAGCTGGTGAAGCTGCTGCGCGCGGAGTTCCTGATCCCGGCCGAGGGCCTCTCCAAGGTGCAGGGGCAGCCGTTCCACGTGGCCGAGATCCGGGCCCGCATCGAGAAGATGCTGGAGGCGTGACCACGATGGCGGAGCCGGTGGCAAAGCTCTCGAAGAAGGACTTCGAATCCGACCAGGAGGTGCGCTGGTGCCCGGGCTGCGGGGACTACTCGGTCCTCGCCAACGTGCAGCGCGTGATGCCCGAGCTCGGCGTCCCCCGCGAGAACTTCGTTTTCGTGTCGGGGATCGGCTGCTCGAGCCGCTTCCCCTATTACATGAACACCTACGGCTTCCACACGATCCACGGCCGCGCGCCGGCCTTCGCCACCGGCATCAAGCTCGCGCGCCCCGAGCTGTCGGTCTGGGTGATCACGGGCGACGGCGACGGCCTCTCGATCGGCGGCAACCACCTGCTGCACGTGATCCGCCGGAACGTCGACCTCCAGGTGCTGCTGTTCAACAACCGCATCTACGGCCTGACCAAGGGCCAGTTCTCGCCCACCTCGCGGCTCGGCATGAAGAACAAGTCGGTGCCGATGGGGGTGATCGACTATCCGCTCGATCCCGCCGCCTTCGCGCTCGGCGCCGGCGCCACCTTCGTGGCGCGCACCGTCGACGTCGACGCCGCCGGCCTGCAGGACGTGCTGCGGCGCGCGCACGCGCACAAGGGCACCGCCTTCGTCGAGATCCTGCAGAACTGCCCGGTCTACAACGACGGCGAGTGGGAGGCGATCGAGGACAAGCGCACGCGCGTCGAGGCCGCGCTGCCGCTCGAGCACGGCGAGCCGCTGGTGTGGGGACCGAAGGGCCGCCGGCGCGGCATCCGCATCGACCACGGTGTGCCGAAGCTGGTCGAGCTGCGCGACGACGAGGACCCGATCGCCGCCGGCGTCACCGTCCACGACGAGAAGCACGAGGGCCCGGCCTACGCCTTCGCCCTCGCCACGCTGGCGCCGCCCGAGTTCCCGATCCCCGTCGGCGTGCTGCGCGCCGTCGAGCGGCCGAGCTACGAGCGGCTGCTCGAGGAGCAGATCCAGGGCGCCGTCGCGGCGCGCGGCGCCGGCGACCTGCGCAAGCTGCTCCATTCGGGCGACACCTGGTCGGTCGAGGCCTGATGCGCTTGCGCCAGGTCGCGCTGGCCGCCCGCGACCTCGACGCCACCGTCTCCGATCTGTGTCGAGTCCTGGACCTCGAGGTGGCCTTCCGAGATCCCGGGGTCGCGGTGTTCGGCCTGCGCAACGCGGTGCTGCCGGTCGGCGACACCTTCCTCGAGGTGGTCTCGCCGGTGCGCCCCGACGCGAGCGCGGCGCGCTTCCTCGAGCGGCGCGGAGGGGACGCCGGCTACATGGTGATCGTCCAGGTCGACGATCTCGCCGCCGCGCGCGCGCGGATGAAGCGGCTCGGCGTGCGCATCGTCTTCGAGCACGCCCACGAGGCCGGTCACACCGCCACGGTCCATCTCCACCCGCGCGACGTGGGCGGCGCGATCCTGTCGCTGGACGCGTCGCGGCCGCCCGCGAGCTGGGACTGGGCCGGGCCCGACTGGGAGAAGCACGCGATCTCCGGCGTCGTGCAGGCGCTGGCCGGCGCGACGCTCGAGGGCGACGACCCGGCCGGCCTGGCGGCGCACTGGGCCGCGATCCTCGACCGCCCCGCATCGGCCCTGGGCGGGGACGTCTTCGCGATCGCCCTCGACGGCGCGGCGCTCCGCTTCGTCCCCTCGCACGGCCGCGGCGACGGCCTGGTCGGAGTCGACCTCGCCGTGCTCGGCGCCCGCGCGCGCGAGCGCGCGCTCGCGGAGGCGGCCCGTAGCGGGCTGGCGGAGGGCGGAGCGATCCGAATCGCCGGGACCGCTCTTGGTCTGGTCGAGAGCGCTTAGCGGGCCAGCTCGGGGCAGCGCTTGGCGAGGGTCTCGCCGATGTCGGCCGGCGACGGCGCGATCGCGACCCCCGCCCGCTCGAGCGCCGCGATCTTGTCGGCCGCGCGCCCCTGGCCGCCGGCGATGATCGCGCCCGCGTGTCCCATGCGCTTGCCGGGCGGCGCGTTCTGGCCGGCGATGAAGGCGACCACGGGCTTGCTCATCTTCTCGCGCACGAAGGCGGCCGCCGTCTCCTCGGCGTTGCCGCCGATCTCGCCGATCAGGATCACGGCCCGGGTCTCGGGGTCGGCCTCGAACAGCGCGAGCGCGTCGACGAAGGTGGTGCCGATCACCGGGTCGCCGCCGATCCCCACGCAGCTCGACTGGCCGATGCCGAGGCGCGAGAGCTGGTCGACCGCCTCGTAGGTCAGCGTTCCCGAGCGCGACACCACGCCGACCGCGCCCGGCCGGGTGATCTGGGCCGGCATGATGCCGATGCGACACTGCCCGGGCGTCACGACGCCTGGGCAGTTCGGCCCGAGGAGCCGCGTCCGTCCGCTCCGCAGCGCGCGCTTGGCGCGCAGCATGTCGAGCGCCGGGATGCCCTCCGTGATGCAGACGACGAGGCCGACGCCCGCGTCGGCGGCCTCGAGGATCGCGTCCGCCGCGCCCGGCGGCGGGACGAACACCACCGAGGCGTCGGCGCCGGTGGCGGCCACGGCCTCGCGCACCGTGTCGAAGACCGGGAAGCCGTCGACCTCGCCTCCTCCCTTGCCGGGCGCCACGCCGCCGACCACCTGCGTCCCGTAGTCGCGCGAGAGCCCCGCGTGGTAGCGCCCCATGCGGCCGAGGCCCTGGACGATCAGGCGGGTGCGCTTGTCGCAGAGGATCGCCATGGCTATCCGTTCGCCTTCGCCGCGGCCACCGCGCGCTCGGCCGCCTCGCGGAAGGTCTCGGCCGGCGTGATGTCGAGGCCCGAGCCGGCCAGCAGTGCGCGTCCCTCCGCGGCGTTGGTGCCCTGCAGGCGAACCACCAGCGGGACGCGCACGCCGAGCTCGCGCGCGGCGGCGACCACGCCCTCGGCCACCAGGTCGCAGCGAACGATCCCGCCGAAGATGTTGACCAGGATCGCCTTCACCTGCGGATCCTCGAGGATCAGCTTGAACGCCGCCGCCACGCGCTCCTGGCTGGTGCCGCCGCCGACGTCCAGGAAGTTCGCCGGCGCGCCGCCGGCGGCGCGCAGCATGTCGAGCGTCGCCATCGCGAGCCCGGCCCCGTTCACCAGGCAACCGACGTCGCCGTCGAGGCCGACGTAGGCGAGATCGTGCGCGTGCGCCTCGCGCTCGCGCGGGTCCTCCTCGTCCGGGTCGCGCAGCTCGCGGATGTCGGCATGGCGGAAGAGCGCGTTGTCGTCGAAGTTGAGCTTGCAGTCGAGGGCGAGCAGATCGCCCGCGCGCGTGACCACCAGGGGATTGATCTCGGCGAGCGAAGCGTCCTTCTCGACGAAGAGCCGGTAGAGGCCGCCGAGGAAGACCTCGAGCTTCGGCACCGCGTCGGCGCCCAGCCCGAGCGCGAAGGCGACGCGCCGCACGTGGAAGGGCTGCAGCCCGGCGGCCGGATCGACGTGCACCGCCGCGATCTTCTCGGGCGCGCGCGCCGCGACCTCCTCGATCTCCATGCCGCCCTCGGTCGACGCGATGATCGCGAGGTCCTCGGCCGCGCGGTCCAGCACGAGGCCCAGGTACAGCTCGCGCTCGATCTCGCACCCCGCCTCGACCCAGACCTTGCGCACCAGCTTGCCCTCGGCGCCGGTCTGGTGCGTGCGCAGCGTCATGCCGAGGATCTCGCTGGCGAGCCGCTTGGCCTCGGCCGGCGACTTCGCGAGCTTGATGCCGCCCGCCTTGCCGCGCCCGCCCGCATGGACCTGCGCCTTCACGACCACGACGCGGGCGTCGAGGCCGCGCGCCGCGGCCTCGGCCTCGGCGGGCGTCAGCGCCAGGCGCCCGGGCGGCACGGGCACGTCGTAGCCGCGCAGCAGCTCCTTGGCCTGGTACTCGTGGACGTTCATCTAGATCTGGATCTCGCCGACGAGCTTGCGGACGTGCTCGACCGACGCGTCGAAGAGCTTGCGCTCGTCGGCGTCGAGCTCGACCTCGAGGATGCGTTCGACACCGCCCGCGCCGAGCACGCACGGCACGCCGACGTAGAGGCCGGAGACCCCGTACTCGCCCTCGCACAGGCACGCGCACGCGAGGACGCGCTTCTTGTCCTTGAGGATGGCCTCCGCCATCTCGATCGCGCTCGCCGCGGGCGACACGAAGGCGGAGCCGGTCTTCAGCAGGTTCACCACCTCGCCGCCCGCGTTCTTGGTGCGCTCGACGATGGCGTCGATCTTCGCCTGCGGGAGCAGATTGCCGACCGGGATGCCGGACACCGTGCAGTAGCGCACCAGCGGCACCATGGTGTCGCCGTGGCCGCCGAGCACGAGCGCGGTCACGTCCTCGACCGAGACACCGAGCTCCCACGCCACGAAGGTGCGGAAGCGCGTCGAGTCGAGCACGCCGGCCATGCCCACCACGCGGTTCTTCGGGAAGCCCGAGATCTTCTTGAACGTGTAGACCATGGCGTCGAGCGGGTTCGAGACCACGATCGCGATCGCCTTCGGCGCGTGGGTGCGAACGCCCGTGGCCACCTGCTTCATGATCTCGAGATTCGTCTTCAGCAGGTCGTCGCGCGACATGCCGGGCTTGCGCGCCAGGCCCGCCGTCACGATGACGACGTCCGCGCCCGCGATGTCCTCGTACCGGTTGGTGCCGCGCACCACCGCGTCGGCGCCGAACAGCGGAGCCCCCTCCGCGATGTCGAGCGCCTTGCCCTGCGGCAGGCCCTCCACCACGTCGAAGAGCACGGCGTCGCCGAGCTCCCGATACGCGATCTCGCTGGCGAGCACGCCGCCGATGTTCCCGCCGCCGATCAGGGCGATCCTGGGTCGCGCCATCGCTCCGTTCCTCCGCCCTCAGTCCATGTGGTCGATGATGGCGTCGCCGAACTCGCTGCACTTGAGCAGGCGCGCGCCGTCCATCAGCCGGTGGAAGTCGTACGTCACCGTCTTGGCGGCGATCGCCTTCGAGATGCCGCGCTCGATCCGGGACGCCACCTCCTTCCAGCCGAGGTGCTCGAACATCATCACGCCCGAGAGGATCACCGAGCTCGGGTTGACCTTGTCCTGACCCGCGTACTTGGGCGCGGTGCCGTGGGTCGCCTCGAAGATTCCGTGGCCGGTCTGGTAGTTGATGTTCGCACCGGGCGCGATGCCGATGCCGCCGACCTGGGCCGCGAGGGCATCCGACAGGTAGTCGCCGTTCAGGTTCATGGTGGCGACGACGTCGAACTCCCGGGGCCGCGTGAGCACCTGCTGGAGCGTGATGTCGGCGATCGAGTCCTTGACCAGGAGCTGGCCCGCCGGCGGCTCGCCGCCGCAATCGTCCCATCCGATCGCCCGGCCGGCGTACTCGCGCTTGACCAGCTCGTAGCCCCAGTCGCGGAAGGCGCCCTCCGTGAACTTCATGATGTTGCCCTTGTGCACGAAGGTGACGCTCTGCCTTCGATGCGCGAGGGCGAAGTCGAGCGCGGCGCGCACCAGCCGCTCGGTGCCCTCGCGCGACACGGGCTTCACGCCGATGCCGGAGGTGTCGGGGAAGCGGATCTTCTTGACGCCCATCTCCTCCTGCAGGAACTTGATCACCTTCTTCGCCTCGGCCGACTCCGCGGGCCACTCGATGCCGGCGTAGATGTCCTCCGAGTTCTCGCGGAAGATCACCACGTCGACGTCCTGCGGATTCCGGACGGGGCTCGGCACGCCCGGGTACCAGCGCACCGGCCTCAGGCAGACGTAGAGGTCGAGGAGCTGGCGCAGCGCGACGTTCAGGCTGCGGATCCCGCCGCCCACCGGCGTGGTGAGGGGGCCCTTGATGCCGACCAGGTACGTGCGGAACGCCGCGAGCGTCGCCTCCGGAAGCCAGTCGCCGGTCCGGTCGAAGGCCTTCTGCCCCGCCAGCACCTCGACCCACGCGACCTTGCGGCGACCGCCGTAGGCCTTGGCGACGGCGGCGTCGAAGACGCGCACCGAGGCGGCCCAGATGTCGGGGCCGGTGCCGTCCCCCTCGATGAACGGAATGATCGGCCGGTCCGGGACGACGAGCCGGCCGAGCGCGTCCTGCGAGATCCGCGCGCTGCCGGGCGGCGGCGAGGGGAGCTGGGGGTCCGCCATGGTGGCCGCGGTTTTAGCGGATCTTGGCGCGGCGCGCAGCGCACCAGTCTCGCCGCCTCCGAGGCACGCGATCGCCCGGAATATCGGCCAGCGCCCGCGGAGCGGGCGCGCGCAGCGAGCCGTAGGCGAGCGAAGTCAAAAGCTCGCCCCCGCGTCCTGGATCCGATCGATCGGGATCGCGGCGGGGCAGACGAGCGTGCATGCGCGGCAGCCGGCGCAGGACGTCGAGGCCGGTTCCTCGAGACGAAGTCGGATCCAGTCGATCTCCAGGCGCGCCGCGCAGATCACCGCGTCGCGCGGGTCGAGGCGGGGCGCTCCACCGACGCGCGCGCACTCGGCCGAGCAGAGCCCGCAGACCAGGCAGGCCTCGGCGGCGAGCTGGAGCGCCGCCCGCTCGGGATCCGGAAGGCGGAAGCCATCGGCGCCGTAGTTGCGCAGGAAGCCCTGGACCGGATCGCCGTCCGGCGGGCGGAGCCAACGCCGCGCCACGTGCGCGGCGCCGACGCGAAGCTGCAGTGCGAGCGCCCGCCATCCTCCCGTGTTGGAGAGCTCGCGCAGGAAGCCTCGGTAGCCCCTCAGCATCGCGCCGCCTCGATGCCGGCGCGGCGACCGGAGAGCAGAGCGACGCCGAGGCCGGTCCGATCGCGCGCGGGATCGAAGCTGCCGAGCAGGTCGCCCGCGGCGAACGCGTTGGCGAGCGGGACGGCACCGTCGGGTCCGAGCGGCCGCAGGCGCGCGTCGGTGCGCGCGCCAGCCGCGAAGAGGGGCTGCTCGCCCTCGTAGTCGCGGCGCACCAGGCGGCGCGGCGCCAGGCCGTCGACCCGGCGGCCCCCGAGGTCGTACAGCGGCAGGTCGAGCAGCGGCTCGGCGAGCCGGCCGTCGCGCTCGACGATGCCGCCGCCCACGAAGCGGCCACTCGCAAGCACGAGCGCGTCGAGCGCGAGCGCCGCACCCGGCGCCCCGTCCGGCGCACCGGGCTCCGCGATCCCAACGCCGACGGCGCGGCCGCCCTCGGTCTCGATCGAGGTGACGCGACCCGCCCGGACCCCGACGCCGGCTCGACCGAGCGCCGCGACGAGGGCGCGGTCGAGCCGGTAGCCGGCGAGCGGCAGCGGCGGCGCTCCGAGCAGCTCGGCGCACCGACACCCCGTCGTGTCGGAGAGCCAGGCGAGCACGCGGTCGACCCGCTCGAGCCCGAGCACCGGAGGGAACAGGAGGAGGCGCCCTTCCGCAGCGAGGGGTCGGAGCAAGGGGCCGAGCGCGTCGCGTGCCGGCGCCGTCTCGAGTGCGGCGGCGAGCCGCGCGGGCTGGCTCGCGAGCGCAGCGAGCCCGGGAGGCAGCTCGAGCCGCAGCACGCGCAGCGCGCGGCGCGAGAGCCCGAGCGCGGCGAGCTCCGCCGCGAGCACGCGCAGCGCGGGGCGCGCCTCGAACCCGCCGAGCCCGGGCACGTCGACCAGCGCGATCTCGACCGCGCTCGCGAGGTCGCCCTCGCCGGCGCCGGTGAATGCGAGGTCGGCGGCGCGCACGGCGCCGCGCAGGTCGGCGAGCCAGCGCGTCTGCTCGAGGCTGCCGAGAACGCGCAGCCCCGACGGCGCCAGCCAGCCGTCCAGCGCGACCGCCGCCTCCTTCACCTCGGACTCCGGCGAGCGGCTCCTCAGCAGCGTCGCGTAGGGATGGGCGGTGTTGGCATTCGCTACGCCGAGGAGCCGGCGCGCCGGCGCGAGCGCCCGACCCGTCGTCGGGTCGCGGAGCGGAAGGCCGCCGCGGCGCAGCGGCGAAGCCGCCGCAACGTCGAGCGTGCCCCAGCTCATGGCGGTGGAGCCGGGACCCGCGCGCACGAGCATCACCTCGCAGCCGCGCTCGCGGAGCTCGAGCGCCGCCGCACAGCCCGCGAGCCCGCCTCCGACGACGACGGCCGTCACGCGGGGGCCTCTGTGGGTTGCTGAAGCGGGGCGGTGAATCCCCTCGCCGCGAGGAATACGTGGCGATGGATCTCGAAGGCGGCGAGGTGGCCGCCGCCGAGGGCCGGTGCCGCCGCGCGCCAGCGTTCCGCGGCGAACGCCGCGAGCTCGGCGGCGGCGCGCTCGGCCGGCCAGTCGAGCGCGTCGGCCAGCAGCCCGGCGGCCTGCGGCGCGCAGCTCGCGCCCTGGCAGGCGCCCACCCCGAGGCGCACGCGGAAGGCGCAGTCGCCGAGCGTGCGGACCGCCTCGCAGCGCGCCGCGTGCCCGAGCTCTGCGTCCAGCACCGGCTCGCAGCCACACACCGTGCGCGGCGCGGGCGGCTCGGGGCCCCGCTCGGCGAGCGCCAGCACGCGCGCGGCGTGCGCGCCGTGCCGGAAGCCGAGCCGCACCACCGCCGGGACCGGCGCCCGGAAGCGACGGGCCACTGCGACGACGTCGAGCGGCGCGTCGCTCCCCGGCAGCGGAGTCCGCGCGGTTCGGCACGGCTCGCGCACGCCGAGCACCGCGCAGAGCCGGTCGCTCGCGCTCTCCGCCATCAGCCGGTACGCGGCGAGCTTTCCGCCCGCGATCGTGAAGAACCCGGGCGCGCCGTCGCGCGCATGGTCGATCACCGCGAAGTCGCGCGAGAGCTCGTCCTCGTTCTGGCCGAAGCCGTAGAGTGTCGGCCGCACGCCCTGCGTCGTGTGGATCACGCGGTGGCGGCGGATCGAGGGGATCGAGCGCTCCATGGCCTGCATCACGTAGGCGACCTCGTCCTCGCTCACCTCGATCTGATCGAGATCGCCGTAGAAGTCGTCGTCCGTCGTGCCCGCCATGCTGTTCTGCTCGTGCGGGAAGGTGAACATGTCGCGGCCGTCGATGCCGCGCGCGTAGATCGCGAGATTGGAGACGCGCCGCTCGAACACGAGGTGGATGCCCTTTGCGGGCCGCAGCCGCACGTCGGCGCCCGCCAGTGCCGCGAGCCGGGGCGACCACGGCCCCGTGGCGTTCATGGTGAGCTCGGCCTCGATCCGCAGCGACTCGCCCGTGATCCGGTCGCGAACCGCGGCGCCGAGCACGCGGCCACTGCCCGACTCGCGCAGGAGCTCGACGGCCTCGGTGTGCGTCATCACCTGCGCTCCGCGCTCTGCGGCGTCGAGGGCGTTCGCGGCCGTGAGGCGCGCCGCGTCGACGCCCCACTCGTCCAGCGTGAAGGCGCACTCGATGCGCGGCGATAGCGCAGGCTCGAGCCGCAGCGCCTGCTCGCGCGCGAGCCTCGTGTGTGGCCGTCCGTTCTTGAAGGGCTGGTAGCGGTCGTACATCTCGAGGCCGACCTCGACCAGCTCGGGCCCGATCGGGTCCTCCGGGAACACCGGCATGATGAAGGGGATCCGGAACACCAGATGCGGCGCGATGCGCTGGATGGCGCCGGAGTCGACGCACGAGTGGAGCGTGACCTCCGGGTCCTGCTGCAGGTAGCGCAGCCCGCCGTGGATCATTCCCGACGAGGCCCACGAGGTCCCGGACCCGAGCTCCCGCCGCTCGACCAGCGCGCAGCGAACGCCGCGAAGCGCCAGATCGCGCGCGATGCCCGCGCCGTTGATACCGCCTCCGATCACCAGCACCTGGACCGGGAGGCTGCGGCTCACGGGCGGCGCGGTTCCCTCAGCGCTCGCGGCCGGGGGATGTGGCCACGCGCAGCGCCAGCTCGGCGAGCTGGGCGGGCTCGACGCGCGACGGCGCGCCCATCAGCAGGTCCTGGCCGCGCTGCGTCTTCGGGAAGGCGATCACGTCGCGCAGGCTCTCGGCCCCGGAGAGCAGCATCGCCATCCGGTCGAGGCCGAACGCGAAGCCGCCGTGCGGCGGGGCACCCGCGTCGAGCGCGTTCAGCAGGAAGCCGAAGCGCTCCTCCATCTCCGGCTTCGAGTAGCCGAGCAGCTCGAAGATGCGGCGCTGCACGTCGCTTCGGTGGTTGCGAAGGCTTCCCGAGCCGAGCTCGAGCCCGTTCATCACGACGTCGTAGTGGGTGCCGCGCACGCGCAGGGGGTCCGTGTCGAGGAGCGGTAGGTCCGCGCTCTCCGGCGCCACGAACGGCATGTGCATGAAGGTGAGTCGGCCCTGCTCGTCGCGCTCGAACACCGGGAAGTTCAGCACGAAGAGCGGCGCCCAGGGGCGGCCGTCGACCCGGCCGAGCCGATGGCCGAGGTCGTTGCGCAGCCGCGCCAGGATGGCGTTGGCCTTCGCCGCCTCGTCCGCCTGGAAGAGCAGCACCGAGCCCGGGCGCGCCGCGGTGCGCGCCGCGATCGCCGCGCGCTCGCCGTCGGAGAGGAACTTCGCGATCGGCGACTGCCAGCTCCCGTCGGCCTGCACTCGCACCCAGCCGAGCCCGCGCGCGCCGAGCTCCTTGCGTACGAGCGCCTCGAGCCGGTCGATCTCGCTGCGCGTCAGCTCGCCGGCGTCGTGGAGCGGCAGGCACTTCACGATGCCGCCGCGCTCGACCACCTGCTGGAAGGCGCGGAACTCGGACGCGCGGAAGCCCTCGGTCAGATCCACCAGCTCGAGCTGGATCCTCGTGTCGGGCTTGTCGATCCCGTAGCGCCCAATCGCATCCGCGTAGGAGACCCGCGGAAACGGGCGCGGCAGCTCGATCCCCCCGGCGTCGCGCCACGCCCGGCAGGTCACCTCCTCGAGCACCTCGAGCACGTCGTCCACCGTGCAGAAGGACATCTCGAAGTCGATCTGCGTGAACTCGAGCTGCCGGTCCGCGCGCAGGTCCTCGTCGCGGAAGCAGCGCGCGATCTGGAAGTAGCGGTCGAAGCCGGCGATCATGAAGAGCTGCTTCATGATCTGCGGCGATTGCGGCAGCGCGTAGAACTCGCCCGGCTGGAGGCGGCTCGGCACCAGGAAGTCGCGAGCGCCCTCGGGCGTGGCGCGCGCCAGGATCGGGGTCTCGATCTCGAGGAAGCCGAGCCCGGAGAGCGTGTGGCGGGCCGACTGGTACAGCTCGTGGCGCACGCGCAGAGCGCGCTGCAACGGCGCGCGGCGCAGGTCGTGGATGCGGTGGCGCAGCCGCACGCTCTCGTCCGTGCCGGTCTCGTCCTCGATCGGGAACGGCGGCGGCGTGGCGACGTTCAAGAGGCGCAGCTCGTCGACCGCGACCTCGACCCGTCCGGTCGGCAGGCCCGGGTTCACCGTCTCCGGCGCGCGCTCCTCGACGCGACCGCGCACCGCGATGACGAACTCGCTCCGCAGCAGGTGGGCGCGCGCGTGCGCGTCGGGCGCCCGCTCGGGCTTGAAGACGACCTGGACCACGCCCTCGCGATCGCGCAGGTCGACGAAGATCACGCCGCCGTGGTCGCGGCGGCGGTGCACCCAGCCCGCGACCACCACCTCGCGGCCGATCAGCTCGACGCCGACGGCGCCGCAGCCGTGGCTGCGGCACAGCGAGTCCATCGCGTCGAGAGCAACGCCGTCCTGGCTCACCCGGATCCCCCGCGAGCGTGGAGGTGGCGGAGTGGATTGGGGTAGCAACCGGCGGGGCCGGGTGTCAAACCGATCGCTCAGAGATCCGAGGCGGAGCAGGTGCGATCGCGGCCGAGCGACTTCGCGCGGTACATGGCCTTGTCGGCGAGGTCGAGCAGTCCCTCCGCCGTGGCGCCGTGGGTCGGGAACGCCGAGACGCCGACGCTCACCGTGATCGAGAGCGGCTCGCGCGCGCGCGACTCGAAGCGACTCTCCGCGACGGAGGCGCGGATGCGCTCGGCGACCGCCAGACCCGGCTCGAGGCCGGTGTCGACCAGCAGGATGGTGAACTCGTCGCCGCCGTAGCGCGCGAGCGTGTCGACCTGGCGGATGCAGCCCGTGAGCACCTCGGCGAGCCGCCGCAGCGTGCGCGAGCCGACCAGATGGCCGTGGTGGTCGTTCACCAGCTTGAAGCGGTCGACGTCGAGGAACAGGAGCGCCAGCGACGAGCCGTAGCGCTCGGCGCGGCGGATCTCGTGGTCGAGCGCGGTGAAGAGGTAGCGCGCGTTGTACACGCCGGTGACGTCGTCGACGAAGGCGCGCTCCTTGGCCTGGTGGTAGCGCTCCGCGTTCTGCACGGCGACCTGCGCGTGGGTCGCGATCAGGCGCGCGATCTCGAGCTCCGCGGGGCGGAACGGCTGGTCGTCCTCGGGCAGGATCAGGACGCCGCCCTCGGCGGCGCGCCCGTGGATCGGCACCACGAGGAGCTGCTGCGGCGCCAGCCCGGCCGAGCGCAGCGCGTCGTGCAGCGGGCCGCTCGTCGTGAGGTCGGCGTGCTCGATCGACTCGACGTCGATCGGCTTGTCCGAGGCCAGGGCCGCCCGCAGCCGGTCGGCGTCACCGTAGCCGCGGCAGGCGACGTCGTCGGTGGCGAGGCTCGGGCCGCGGTGGAACACGGCGATGCCGCGGCGCCGCCGCAATCGGGTGAGGAGCACGTCGAGCGCCACGCCGTGGATCTCGGCGGCGTCGAGCGAGGCCGACAGCAGCCGGCAGTCCTCCACGGTCGCCAGCAGGTCGCGCAGATGCACGTTCTCCGCGGCCAGGCGGCGCCGCTCGAGCGTGCGACGCACCAGCCGTCCGAGGTCGTCGGGGCGCACCGGCTTGGTCACGTAGTCCGCGGCGCCCATCCGGAGCGCGGCGATGGCGCTGTCGACGGAGGCGTGCGCGGTGATCAGGATCACGTCGGTCCCGGGATGATCGCGCCGAACGCGCTCGAGCAGCTCGCTGCCCGAGAGCCCGGGGAGCTGGAGGTCGCTCAGCACCAGGTCGGCCGGCGCGAGCGCCAGCGCCGCCAGGGCGTCCTCGGCGCTCGCGCAGCACACCACCTCGGCGGCGTCGCCGACGGCCTCGCGCGCGATCTCGCGATCGAAGCGGGTATCGTCGACGACCAGGACCCGGGATCGGGCCGCGCTGTCGGGCATGCCGTCTCCTCGCCGCCTCCGCCATCGGCGCCCGGAGGCCCGGGCTTGAGACCCCGAGGGGACGACCCGGAGGGCGGGCTCGGCCCGCCTCAGCCTCCGGCCGACTCCTTCGCCTCAGGCGGGGGCAGCACCTTGGTCCAGGTCACCCCGGCGTCGGCGCTGTGGAGGACCTCGCCGCGCTCGCCCACGATGTACCCGTTCTTGCCGTCCGGCGCGAACCAGATGTCCCGCATGAAGGTGAAAACGCTCGGGAAGCCGGTGCGCGGTTGCACCCAGGTGTTGCCCCCGTCGGTCGAGACGCGCACGAAGCCCTTCTCGCCGATGGCGATCACGCGCCCGCCGACGGGATAGAGCGAGAAGATCGCCTGCTTGCGGCCGGTCTCCTTGTACGCCCAGTTGCGGCCGCCGTCCTTGCTGACCAGGACCACGCCGCCCAGCCCCGCGATGTAGCCCTCGTTCTCGTCGCCGAAGCGCACGGTGAACAGGTAGGGGTTCTGCGCGACCTCGACGTCGACCTTGGGCTCGTCGGCCTGGCGCGAGGCCAGGTAGCGCTTCAGGAAGTCCGGGTCGTCCTTCAGGAAGTCCTCGTAGTCCCACGGCGGGGAGCCGCGCTTGCGGATGCGGTCGGAGAGCAGCCCGGCGTCCTCGAGCACCGTCGAGACGGCCTGCGTGCGCGCCTCGAGGATGTCGAAGAGCGGGAACGGGTTCGACTCCTTGCCGAACTCCTGGACCTCCTTGGCGCTGGCACGAGGCTCGATCGCCACGTTCAGGTGCGGGAGGTCGAGGATCTTCTTGGCGAACTCCCGCAGCTGGTCGGCCTGCTGCGGGGTGATGTCGATCTTGTTGTAGCCAAGGTCGATCGGCGGGATCTTGGTGTCCTGCTGGATCTCCGCGCGCTCCCAGGTGAGGCCGTCGTTGTCGGAGCGGAAGATGTAGCCGAACTCGCCGATGATCCAGCACGACTTGCTGGGAGACGGGCGGCAGTAGACGTCGGTGAGGCCGACGTCCTCGTACACCTTCTCGCCCTTGCGCACCCGGTCCTGCTCGGGCGGGGAGAGCCAGACGAACTGCGGGTGCTTCTCGTCGATGGTGAGCGAGAAGTCCTGCCAGGTCTTGCCGCCGTCGTCGGTGTAGATACGGGTGCCCCAGTCGCCGACCGCCCACGCGGTCTGCGCGTCGATGGCGTGCACCGAGAAGAGGTGGGTGCCCTCGTCCTCCTTGTTGTTCTTCTGCGGCGTCCAGGTGAGCCCGCCGTCGGTCGTGCGGAGGATGGTGCCCTGCTGTCCGACCGCCCAGCCGTGCTTGTCGTCCGCCATCGACACGCCGTACAGGAGCTTGCGGGTGCCGGTGTCGCCCTTCTTCCAGGTCTTGCCGCCGTCGTCGCTCACGTAGATCGAGCCCCAGTAGCCGGCCGCGACGACGTGGTCGGGCGTGGGAGCGGACACGGAGAACAGGTCGTCGTAGATCTGGATCGACCCGGGCTTCGTCTCGGGGTGGAAGGTCACCTCGTGGCAGCCGAGCCCGGCGGCGCAGAGGACGAGGAACAGGCCCGCCGCGGCACACCCGGTGCCGGCTCGGGCGGCGAACGAACGCATCAATCGGCACCTCCGACCCGCCGGGGGGTGGCACGAGCGGAGCGAGGGATCGGCGAGCAGGCCGGACCACCTGCAGCCCGCCCCCGCCGGAACGGACTCAACTCTCTAGACTAGGGTGCGCGGCATTGTCAAGAATCGATGCCGCTCGCCCGGGGCGCGAGGCGGGAGAGGAGGATTCGAATGACCGAGCTCCCGCCGAGCGCGGCCGAGTCGAGCGCGGTCTCCCCGCCCCAGGTGCGACACCCGCGCCTGCCGCTGCGTTTCAGGTTACGGGCGCTCGGGATCGAGCAGGCCCTGCGCCTGGCCTGGTGCTTCCTCGGCCTCGCGCTCGCCGAGGTCGCGGGGCGGCCGGTCGACTGGGTGGTGGACGCCGATCGGCGCGACGCTCGGCGCGCCGCACGGCGTGCCGCCGGAGCGCGGCGCGTCGCCGCGACGCTCGGTCAGCTCAAGGGCCCGTTCGCCAAGGCCGGGCAGTTCGCGTCGCTGCGCTACGACCTGCTCGCACCCGAGGTGCGCGAGGCGTTCGCCACGCTCCAGGACCGCGTGCCGCCCCTGCCCTTCCGCTCGGTCGCGGCCGTGATCGAGGCGGAGCTGGGAGCGCCGGTCGAGGCGCTCTTCGCATCGTTCGAGCCCGAGCCCCTCGGCGCCGCCTCGGTCGCGCAGGTGCACCGCGCGCGGCTGCCGAACGGCGAGGACGTCGCTGTCAAGGTGCAGTTCCCGTGGCTCGAGCACTCGCTGCGCGCCGACCTCGCGCTCGCGGGCGGGCTGCTCGCCCGGCTCGGCCGCCAGCGCCTGTCGCCGATCGACCGCCGACGCCTGTTCCAGGAGTTCGCGGTGGGGCTCGCCGAAGAGCTCGACTTCCGGCACGAGGCGGACGTCGCCGCCGAGATCGCAGCGAACCTGGCGCACGATCCGCAGGTGGTGGTGCCGTCGGTGCATCGCGCCCTCTCGGCGCGCCGCGTGCTCACCGTGGGCTACCTGCCGGCAATCCCGATCACCGATCGCGACGCGCTCGCGCGGCGCGGCGTCCCCGTGCGCGCCGTGCTGGAGACGCTCGCGCGCGCGTACGCCAAGCAGGTCTTCGTCGACGGGCTCTTCCACGCCGACCCGCATCCGGGGAATCTGTTCGTCGTCGACGACGACGAAGTGGCCGTGCGCCCGCGGGTGCTGTTCGTCGACTTCGGCCTCTCGAAGCGCTTGTCGCCGCGGCTGCGCCGCGAGATGCGCGGCGGCATCCACGCGCTGCTGCGCCAGGACGTCGGCGGGTTCGTCGACGCGATGGAGCGGATGAACATGATCGCGGCCGGCGCGCGCGACGGGGTGCAGGCGGCCGTCGTCTCGATGTTCGAGCGCATCCGGCGCGAGGGCGCCTTGCTCGGCCTGGGCGGGGCGCAGGTGCTGGGGCTGAAGGACGAGGCGAAGCGGCTGCTCGCGGAGACCCCGGGGCTGCAGCTTCCGAACGAGCTGCTGCTCTACGCGAAGACGCTCTCCTTCCTGTTCGGGCTCGGGGAATTCCTCGACCCGCAGGCGGACCTGATGCGCATCAGCGTTCCGTATCTGCTGCGCTTCCTGGCGGAGCGCGACGGCTCCGCGCGCGGCGCTCCGCTCAGCGGCGCGGGCGGAGGCGCAGGCCCTGCAGGCGGATGAAGCCGGTGGCGTCGGCCTGCCGGTAGTCGGTGGCGGAGTCCTCGAACGTCGAGAGGTCGGCGTCGAAGAGCGACACCGGAGAGCGACGGCCGGTGACCGCGGCCGCGCCCTTGAAGAGCCGGACGCGCGCCTCGCCGGTCACGTTCTCCTGGGACTGCTCGATCGCAGCGCGCAGGAAGCGCATCTCCGGCGCGAACCAGAAGCCGTTGTAGATGAGCTCCGCGAAGCGCGGCGCCAGGCGGTCGCGCTCGTGCATCACCTCGCGGTCGAGCGTGATCGACTCGACGGCCCGGTGCGCGAGGTGCAGCACGGTGCCGCCGGGCGTCTCGTACACCCCGCGCGACTTCATCCCGACGAAGCGGTTCTCGACCAGGTCGACCCGGCCGACGCCGTGGCGACCGGCGGTCTTGTTGAGGCGGTCCAGCAGAACGGCGGGCGACAGCGTCTCGCCGTCGAGCGCGATCGGCGTCCCGCGCTCGAAGCCGACCCGGATCTCCTGCGCCTGGTCCGGCGCCTTCTCGGGCGCCGCCGTCCACAGGAACATCGACTCGTCGGGCGCGCGCCACGGATCCTCGAGGATGCCGCCCTCGTAGGAGATGTGCATCAGGTTCCGGTCCATCGAGTAGGGCTTCGTGAGCGTCGCCGAGACCGGGATGCCGTGCTTCTGCGCGTACGCCATGCAGTCGGTGCGGGAGCGCAGGTCCCACTCGCGCCACGGCGCGATCACGCGCAGCTCGGGCGCCAGCGCGCGGTACGCCAGCTCGAAGCGCACCTGGTCGTTGCCCTTGCCGGTGGCGCCGTGGGCGACGGCGTCGCAGCCGGTCTCGCGCGCGACCTCGATCTGGTGCTTGGCGATCAGCGGGCGCGCCAGCGAGGTGCCGAGCAGGTACGAGCCCTCGTAGACGGCGTTGCCGCGGATGGCGGGGAAGACGAAGTCGCGCGCGAACTCCTCGCGCGCGTCGCGCACCACGCAGTCGATCGCGCCCGTGGCCTTTGCCTTCTCGGGCAGGCCGTCGAGCTCCTCCTCCTGGCCGACGTCGAGGCAGAACGCGACCACCTCGCAGCCGTGGCGCTCGATCAGCCACTTCAGGATCACCGAGGTATCGAGCCCGCCGCTGTAGGCGAGGCAGACGCGTCGCACGGCGCTCATCGCAGCGGTCTCCTCTGGCGTCGCAGTCTAACCGAGCGCCCCGGCCGGGGCGCTACGCTGCCGCCTGCGCGGAGGCAGCGGATGAGGCGGGGGGCATCGGCGCTGGGTCTCGGCCTGGCGCTCGCGGCCGGAGTTGCGGCTGCGCAAGAGGGATCGACCGCCTTGCCGCTGGTGGCCGCCCGCCTGCCGGGCTTCACGCCCTTCGCGTTCACCAACCCGATCTTCGTCGACGCCGACGGCGACGGCCGGTGGACGGCGCCCGAGCCCGTCCCCTAGCCGACGCTCACTGCTTGAACTGGATCTCGTACAGCTCGTTGTCGTCGATGATGCGCTGGATCTCCTCGTCGGAGAGCGTGCCGGTGGCATTCACGGTGATCGACTGCTCGCGCCCGGTGGCCAGGTCGCGCGCCGACACCGACACGATGCCGTTGGTGTCGATGTCGAACGAGACCTCGATCTCCGGCTCGCCCTTGCGCGCCTCGCGGATGCCCGACAGGATGAACTCGCCGAGCAGGTCGTTCTCCTCCGCGACATCGCTCTCGCCCTGCAGCACGCGGATCTTCACCGCGGTCTGGTTGTCGCGCGTGGTGGTGAAGACGTGCGCACGGCGCACCGGGAGCGTGGTGTTGCGCTCGATCAGCTTGGCGAAGTGCCCGCCGTACGTGCCGATGCCGAGCGAGAGCGGCGTCACGTCGAGCAGCAGCATGTTCTGCTCCTGCGACAGCAGCATCTCGGCCTGGATCGAGGCGCCGATCGCCACCACCTCGTCGGGGTTCACGCCCTTGTGCGGCCGCTTGCCGAAGAACTCGGCGACCCGCTCCTGCACCAGCGGCATGCGCGACTGCCCGCCCACCAGGATCACCTGGTCGACCTGCTGTGCCGTGAGGCCGGCGTCGGCCAGGCACAGCCGCACCGTCTCCATCGTGCGGTCGACGATGTCGACCACGAGCCGCTCGAGCGTCTCGCGCTGCAGCACCACCGAGAGGTGGCGCGGGCCGTTGGCGTCGCTCGCGATGAACGGGAGGTTGACCTCGGTCTGCACCGCGACGGAGAGGTCGCACTTGGCCTTCTCCGCGGCGTCCTTGAGCCGCTGCAGCGCCATCGGCTCCGAGCGCAGGTCGATGCCCTCGCTCGCCTCGAACTGCTCGAGCAGGTGGTTCACCACGCGGCGGTCGAAGTCCTCGCCGCCGAGGAAGGTGTCGCCCGCCGTGGCGAGCACCTCGAGCACGCCCTCGCCCATCTCGAGGATCGAGACGTCGAAGGTGCCGCCGCCGAGGTCGTAGACCAGGACCGTCTCGTCGGACGGCTTGCGACCGAAGCCGTAGGCGAGCGCGGCCGCGGTCGGCTCGTTGATGATGCGCAGCACCTCGAGCCCGGCGATCTTGCCGGCGTCCTTGGTCGACTGCCGCTGCGCGTCGTTGAAGTGCGCGGGCACCGTGATGACGGCCTCGCGCACCGGCTCGCCCAGGTGCTCCTGGGCCACCCGCTTCATCTCGCGCAGGATGATCGCCGCGATCTCCGGGCAGGTGAAGACCTTGTCGCCGAGCCGCACGCGCGGGTCCTGGTTGGGTCCCTCGAGGATCTCGTACGGGCACAGCTCGATGGCGCGCCGCACCTCCTCGGAGTCGAAGCGGCGCCCGATCAGCCGCTTCGAGGCGTAGACCGTGTTGCGCGCGTTCGTGATCGCCTGGCGCTTGGCGAGGTGGCCCACCAGACGCTTGCCGTCCTCGGCCAGCGCGAACATCGACGGGGTGGTCTTGTAGCCACCCGTGTTCGGGATCACCACGGGCTGGCCGTTGTCCACGACGGCCACGCACGAGTTGGTGGTCCCGAGATCGATCCCGATCACCCGACCCATCGCTTCCCTCCCAGACGGCGGAGCGCCTGCAGCGGACCCGAGGCGCGAAGCTCGGCGCGCGCCTCCTCGTCCTTCGGATCCAGCTCCAGCGCGATCTCGAGCTCACGGCGCGCGTTGGCCTCGAGGCCGGCGGCCTTGAAGATCTGTCCCAGCAGGCGGTGCGCAGCGGCGTCGCGCGGCTCGATCTCGACCGCCGCCGCGGCCCACTCCTTGGCCTGGCGCAGGTCGCCTCCCGATGCGAAGGAGAGCCGCGCCGCGCGCCGCAGCAGGTCGGCGTCGTGCGGCCGGTCCTGCAGCGCCTCCTCGAAGCTGCGCAGCGCCGAGGCGTAGTCGCGCAGCTCGAGGGCGCTCTCGGCCTCCTTGACGAGCTGCTTCGCGCGCTCGTCGTGCGCCCGGCGGTGGACCTCGACGAACTGCTCCTTGTAGGCCGCGTTCCACGGATCGTGGGCGATGGCGAGCCGCACCGCGCCCGCGGCCTCGAGCCAGCGCCCCGCCCCGTAGGCGGCCATGCCGCTCTCGAAGAAGCGCTTGGCCCGCGCCTTGCGCTCCTTCAGCATGCGCGATGGCACCGAGAAGACGTGCGGACGGCGTCGCGGCGGCGGTGTCCCGGCGCGCTCGGGCGCCGCCTCGGCCGCCGCGGCCGCGGGCGATGCCTGCGGCGTCGCGTTGGCGGGCGCCGCGGCCGCCAGCGAGCGCTCGATCTCCGCGCGCGCGGTCGGATCGGACAGGAGCTCGTACGCCTCGACCACCCTGCCGAAGACGCGCTCGAGGCGCTTCGCGAAGGGGCCGAGGTTGCGCCGGAAGTAGCGGTCGGGGTGGAGCTCCTTCGAGAGCTGGAAGTACGCGTGGCGCAGGGCCTTGCGGTCGGCGTCGCGCGGGACGCCGAGGATCTCGTGGTAGGGCGCGTCGAGGCGCTCGCCGAACTCGAGGATGCGGCGCTGCAGCTCGAGCGGGATGTCGAGGCTCGGATCGAGCTCTGGGCGGCCGGCGATCGACGGAGCGGGTCGACGCGCGGGGGCCGGCTCGCGGCCCGGCGCCGCCTTGCTCTCGCGCGCCTGCGGCGCCGCCGACACCACCAGGACGCCCTCCGACAGCCAGCGCCCGAGGCAGCGCTCGACCTCGGCGGGCGGGAGGCCGCCGATCTGGCGCAGCTCGCTCCAGGAGGTGCGACCATCGATTCGCGACAGCAGGTATCCCTCCGCCGGGGTGAGCGCGAGCCGCGCCGGATCCACCCCGGGACCCAGACGCGGAATCCGCTCCGGCGCGTTCTTGCCTCCGACCTGCATCGCCTCCGCCCCGACCGGCCGATGTACCGGTCACCTGCGACCCAATGGACCGGTCTCGTCCTCATCGGCCGCCCTGTCGGGAAGCTGAGCGCGCAGCCGGCCGAGGGGAGCCCCCTGGGGAAACGAGCCCGGCGCTCGAACGGTGGCTAGCGGACGGGGGCCAGCAGGCGCTCGAGGATCGCCTTCTGGGCGTGCAGGCGGTTCTCGGCCTGGTCGAAGACGATGCTGCGCGGCCCGTCGAGCACGTCGTCGGTGATCTCCTCGCCGCGGTGCGCAGGGAGGCAGTGCATCACCCAGGCGTCGGGCGCGTGCCGCAGGAGGCGCTGGTTGACCTGGAACGGCTCGAACAGCGCCCTGCGGCGCTCCGACTCCGCCTCCTGCCCCATGCTCGTCCACACGTCGGTGTAGACGAAGTGCGCGCCCTTCACGGCGTCGACCGGGTCGTCGGTCCAGCGGATCCGCGCTCCGCTGGCGGCGGCCAGCTCGAGCGCGCGCCGGCGCACCTGCTGCGCCGGCTGGTGCGAGGCCGGCGTCGCCAGGCGGAGCTCGCCGCCGAGGACCGCGAAGGCGTTCAGCAGCGAGTTGGCGACGTTGTTGCCGTCGCCCACGTAGGCAACCGCGACCCGCGCCAGGTCCGCGCGCTCGGTCACTGTCTGGAGGTCGGCCATCGCCTGGCAGGGGTGCAGGAGATCGGTGAGGCCGTTGATCACGGGAATCGCCGCGGCCCCGGCGAGCTCCTCGACCAGCGCGTGGTCGTAGGTGCGCGCCAGGATGCCGTGCACCCAGCGCGAGAGATTGCGCGCCACGTCGGCGGCCGACTCGCGCGTGCCGATGCCGACCTGCTCGGGGCGGAGCAGGATGGCGTGGCCGCCGAGCTGGGTCATGCCGGCCTCGAAGGTGACGTGGGTGCGCAGCGAGGGCTTCTCGAAGTACATGGCCAGCGTCCGCCCGCGCAGCGTCTGCGGCGACTCGCCGCGGCGGTACAGGCGCTTCAGCTCGTGCGCGCGGGCCAGCATTCCGCGCAGCTCCTCGGCGGGCCAGTCCGCCAGGGAGACGAAGTCCTTCGGCGCGCTCATCGCGTGATCAGGGTCCCCACGCCGCGATCGGTAAAGATCTCGAGCAGCACCGCGTGCACGACGCGGCCGTCGATCACGTGGGCACGCGGGACGCCGCCGGCGAGGGCGGCGAGACAGCACTCGACCTTGGGGATCATCCCGCCGCGGATTACGCCCTCGGCGATCAGCTTGCGCGCCTCCTCGCGCGAGAGCTCGGGCAGGAGCGCGCCGTCGGGGCCGAGAACGCCCTCCACGTCGGTGAGCAGGATCAGCTTCTCCGCGCCGAGCGCCTGGGCGATTGCACCCGCCGCCTCGTCGGCGTTGACGTTGTAGGTGAGCCCGTCGGTGCCGACGCCGATCGGTGCGATCACCGGGACGAAGCCGGCGTCCGCGACCGCCGTGATGGCGTCTGCGTCCACCGCGGTGACCTCGCCGACGCGCCCGATGTCGCGGCCGTCCCGCAGGCGGCGCTTCACGCGCAGCATGTCGCCGTCGCTGCCCGTGAGCCCGACCGCCTTGCCGCCGCCGCGCTGGACCAGCGCGACGATCTCGCGGTTCACCTTGCCGCCGAGCACCATCTCGACGACGTCCATGGTCTCGTCGTCGGTGACGCGCAAGCCGTCGACGAAACGCGACTCCTTGCCGAGGCGCTCGAGCGTGGCGCCGATCTGCGGGCCCCCGCCGTGCACGATCACCGGCCGCACCCCGATGTGCTTCAGGAGCACGACGTCGACCGCGAACGACGCACGCAGCTCGGCGTCCTTCATCGCGGCGCCGCCGTACTTGATGACGATGGTCTTGTCGAGGAAGCGGCGCATGTAGGGCAGGGCTTCGATCAGGACGCGCGCCTTGTCGATCAGCGCCTGCACCATCAGCCGTGCTCGTCTCCGGCGCTCTCCTTGCGCACCTGTGCCACCTCCTCGATCGACTCGACGAGGCTACGGTAGAGGAGCGCGTTGCGCACCGCCGCCGAGAGCGCCGCGCCGAGCACCTGCTGCGTCTGCGGCGAGGCCGCAGCCGCGCGCTCCCCGAAGGCGCGGAAGACGCCGAGCGTCTTGCCGCGGAAGCGCAGCGGGAGCAGCAGCAGCGATCCGTCCGCTCCGCCCTCGGGCGTGTCGACACCGGGATCGAAGCGCGGGTCGTCGGCGGACTGCTGGCTGGCGAGCGGCTCGCCGCTCTCGAAGACGGCGCCGGTGAGGCCGGACGCGCTCGGCAGCGAGGCGCGATCGGCCGGCCCACCCGCGTCCCACTGCGCCTCGCGCCGCAGCTCGCCGCTCGGCGCGTCGAGCAGGTACACCGAGACGGGAGCCGCCGGCAGCGTCTCGGCGACGGCACGCAGCGCGGCGCGGAGGACGCGCTCGGGCGCCAGCTCCGCGGTCATCGCCTCGCACACGGCACCGGCGAGCTGGGATTCGAGGGCGGGTTGCTGAGCTGCTGCAGCAAGTCCCGACGGATCGGCCTGCGGCCGATCGGGTTGCTGAGCTGTTGCACGTCTGTTGACTTCGCTCGGCTTCGCCTCGCTGCGCGCGGCGCCTTCGGCGCCGCTTGCGGGATGATCCAGACGATCCAATTGCCCCGGAGGAGACGTGGACGGGCGGCTCGGGTCGAGGAGCGGGGAGAGCGCGAGGCTCAGCAGCCGCAGGAGCACGACGTCGTCCTCGCCGAAGCGCGCGCCGCCGCGGCGGTCGGTGGCGCAGAGCGCGCCGAAGCGCTCCGGGCCGACACCGAGCGGCATCACGACGAACGACGAGCTCTCGTAGCGGTCCGCCGCTGGCGTGGCGAAGCGCGGATCCGTGCCGGCGTCGGCGACCAGGATCGGCTCGCCGCGGGCCACCGCCTGCCCGGCCACGCCGCCGCCGATCGGCACCGCGTCGAGTTCCTCGGCAGCGAGCTTGCGGCCGGTCACCGCGGCCACCCGGAGCTGGTCGCCGCTCGGGTCGCGCAGCAGCACCGACGTCTTGCTGGCGTCGAGGAGTCGGCCGGCGGCCTCGGCCAGGCGCGCCGGCAGCGAGGCGCCCTCGCCGTCGCCCTCCGCGCCGAGGAGCCGCTCGACCTCGCCCGCGAGCGCGCCGACCCGGCCGTGCAGCGCGTTCCAGCGGGCGGCCAGCGCGAAGGAGTCGAGCGCGCGGCGCACCGAGAGCCGCATCTCCTCCTCGTGCAGCGGCTTCGCGAGGTAGTCGCAGGCGCCGAGCCGCAGCGCCTCGAGCACGTACTCCTGGTCGGTGTGCGCCGAGAGCATGACCACGCGCAGCTCGGGCCGCCGCTCGCGCAGCGCGCGCAGCACCTCGAGGCCGCTCCGGTCGGGGAGCTGGATGTCGAGCACCGCGACCCCGATCGCGGGATCGCTCGCCGCCTCGAGCGCCTCGGCCGCGTTCTGCGCGAGGCGGCACGTGATGCCGTCGCCCTCCAGCACCTCGCGGATCGCCTCGCGGAAGAAGCGCTCGTCGTCCACCACCAGCACACGGGTCGAGGTCGCGTTCGGGGTGCCGTTCGGCGTCACTCGCATGGCTCCTCGGGGGGCTCGAATCCTCGGTCGGCGGGGAGATGTTGGGCGATCACAGGATGTAGCGCGAGAGGTCCTCGTCGCGCGCCAGGTCGCCGAGCCGCTGCAGCACGAAGGCCTCGTCGATCGTGATCCGCTTGCCGCCCAGGTCGGGCGCGTCGAAGCTGATGGCGTCGAGCAGCCGCTCCATCACGGTGTGCAGGCGCCGGGCGCCGATGTCGTCGGTGCGCGCGTTCACCGCCGCAGCGATCTGGGCGAGCGCGCGCACGCCGTCGTCGCGGAAGTCGAGATGCACATCCTCGGTGGCGAGCAGCGCCACGTACTGCCGCACCAGCGAGTTGTCGGGCTCGGTGAGGATGCGGACGAAGTCCTCCTGCGAGAGGCTCGCGAGCTCGACGCGGATCGGGAATCGCCCCTGGAGCTCCGGGATCAGGTCCGACGGCTTGGCGACGTGGAACGCCCCGGCCGCGATGAACAGCACGTGGTCAGTCCGCACGGCCCCGTGCTTGGTCTGCACGGTCGAGCCCTCGACGATCGGCAGCAAATCGCGCTGCACGCCCTCTCGCGACACGTCCGGACCCGCGCGGCCGGCGCCGCCGGCGCTCGCGATCTTGTCGATCTCGTCGATGAACACGATGCCGGCCTGCTCGACCCGCTCGATCGCGAGCTCGCGCACCCGATCCATGTCGACCAGCCGCGCCGCCTCCTCCGCCGCGAAGGCCTCGCGCGCCTGCGGGATCTTCATCCGCCGCCGCCGCGTGCGCTTGGGGAACAGGTTGCCGAGCAGGTCCTTGAACTGGACGCCCATCTCCTCGACGCCCTGCGGCGTGAAGATCGAGAGGGACGGCGCGCCGCCGGCGTCGGCCACCTCGACGTCGATCTCGCGCTCGTCGAAGAGCCCCTGGCGGAGCATGCGGCGCAGCTTCTCGCGCGTGTCGGGGGTGCCACCCTCCGGGCGCGCGGCAGCGCCGGCCTCCAGCCGGGGCGGTGCGGGGTCGGGCAGCGTCGAGGGCGCGGCCGGGAGCAGCGCGTCGAGGAGCCGCTCCTCGGCGCGCTCGTCCGCCTTGGCGCGCACGGCGCGCCGCTCCTCCTCCGCGACCATCTTCACCGAGAGCTCGGTCAGGTCGCGCACGATCGACTCGACGTCGCGACCCACGTAGCCGACCTCGGTGAACTTGGAGGCTTCGACCTTCAGGAACGGCGCCTGCGCGAGCCGCGCCAGGCGCCGCGCGATCTCGGTCTTGCCGACCCCCGTGGGTCCGATCATGATGATGTTCTTCGGCGCGATCTCGTCGCGCAGGTCCTCCGCGACCTGCTGCCGGCGCCACCGATTGCGCAGCGCGATGGCGACCGCGCGCTTCGCCTCGCGCTGGCCGACCACGTAGCGGTCGAGCTCCGAGACGATCTCGCGCGGCGTGAAGGTGCGGACCTCGCTCACGGAAGCGTCACCACCTCGATGCGGTCGTTGGTGTAGATGCAGATCTCGGCGGCGATCCCGAGCGCCTCGCGCGCGATCGCCTCGGCGCCGAGCGCCGAGCGGCGCAGCAGCGCGCGCGCCGCGGCGAGCGCGTAGGGCCCCCCCGATCCGATCGCGGCGATCCCGTCGTCCGGCTCCAGCACGTCGCCGTTGCCCGACACGACCAGCACGGCGCTCGGATCCCCGACCAGCAGCATCGCCTCGAGCCGGCGCAGCGCGCGGTCGGTTCGCCACTCCTTGGCCAGCTCGACGGCCGCGCGGCGCACGTTGCCGCCGTGCGCGTCGAGCTTCGCCTCCAGCCGCTCGGTGAGCGCGAGGCCGTCGGCCGCGCCGCCCGCGAAGCCGACCGCGGCGCGCCCCTTGGCGGCGAGCCGCACCTTGAGCGCGCCGTGCTTCACGGCCGTCTGCCCGATCGTCACCTGTCCGTCGGCCGCGAGCGCGAGCCGCCCGTCGCGCAGCACGCCGAGCACGGTGGTGGAGTGGACGGAGGAGCTCACAGGCGACCTCTCGAACTACGCCGGGGCTTGTGGGCGCGGGGGTGCGCGCGGTCGTAGACCTCGAACAGCCGCTCGGCCGACACGGCGGTGTACTGCTGCGTGGTGGAGAGGCTGGCGTGGCCGAGGAGCTCCTGGATCTCGCGCAGGTCTGCGCCCATGTCGAGCAGGTGCGTCGCATAGCTGTGTCGGAGGCGGTGAGGGTGCACGCGATCGGCGACGCCGGCCGCCGCGGCGCGCGCGAGCAGGATGCGCCGCAC
Source organism: Myxococcota bacterium (assembly GCA_035506135.1). Classification (GTDB taxonomy): domain Bacteria; phylum Myxococcota_A; class UBA9160; order UBA9160; family PR03; genus DATJPY01. The sequence goes on from DATJPY010000058.1 coordinate 39,822, forward strand.
CGACCGCTCGCCGAGGCGCCCGCTGCGGCGCCCGGGTCCGAGGGCCGCGAAGAGCGGCTCCGCCTGGTAGCCCGGCCGCCGTCGCAGCGCGAGGTAGGCGCCGACGGCCTCGCGGGCGGCGCGCGGCAACGGCACGATGCGCTCCTTGCGGCCCTTGCCGAGGACGCGCACCTCGCGCGCCAGCGGGTCCAGATCGCGCACGGAGAGAGAGACCAGCTCGCCCACGCGCAGCCCGGCGCCGTAGAGGAGCTCGACGAGCGCGCGATCGCGCATCCGGCGCTCGTCCGCGCGGCGAGCCGCCGTCGGGTCGGCGCCGCCGGCGGCGCGCCGCCTCGGCTCCACTTCGACCAGCGCCTCGCAGTCGTCGACGGCGAGCGGCCGCGGGAGCCGCGGCGGGCGCTTCGGCGCCGAGAGCCCCGCGCTCGGGTCGGCGGGGCTCCGGCCCTCGCGCACCAGCCAGCGGTAGAACGCGCGGATGGCGGCGAGCTTGCGCCCGATCGACGCGGGTCCGAGCTCGCGGTGCCGGCTGGCCAGGAAGCCGCGCAGGTCGTCCGCGGCGACGCCCTCGGGCTCCGCGTCGGGCCCGAGCCACGCCGCGAGCTGGGTCAGATCCGACCGATAGGCGCGGCGCGTGTGCGCCGAGAGGTTGCGCTCGCCGGCGAGGTGGCGCTCGAAGGCGCGCGTCGCCTCGCCGAAGGTCATGCCGCACCGCTCGCGAGGGAGGCGCTCCACGCATCGATCTCCGCGAGCGCGCGCTCCGCCAGGCGCCGGTTGCGGTCGCGGCGCGGCTCGCGCGCCGGACCGCCGGACAGCGGCGGGAAGAGCCCCCAGCTCACGTTCGCCGGCTGGAAGCCCGCCGCGCCCGCCTCCTCCAGGTGGCGCAACAGCGCGGCGTGCGCCGTCCCGGCCGGCGGCAGCGGCGGCGCGAGCCCGCGCGCCGCGCAGGCCGCGAACAGGCCGGCCAACCCGCCGAGCGCCGCGGACTCGACGTAGCCCTCGACGCCGGCCAGCTGGCCCGCGATGCGCAGGCCGGGCCGGCCGCGCACCTCGAGCGCGGGGCCGAGCCAGCGCGGCGCGTCGACGTACGTGTTCCGGTGTACGGACCCGTAGCGCGCGAAGACGGCGCTCCCGAGCCCCGGGAGCGAGCGCAGCACGCGCTGCTGATCGCCGATGCGCATTTTGGTCTGGAAGCCCACCAGGTTGTAGAGCGTGCCGCGCCGATCCTCGTGGCGGAGCTGGACCACCGCGTGGGGGCGGCGCCCGCTGCCCGGGTCCACCAGGCCGACCGGCTTCATGGGCCCGTGCGCGAGCGTCTCTCGGCCGCGCCGCGCCATCTCCTCGATCGGCAGGCAGCCTTCGAAGTAGAGGGCCTTCTCGAACGGATGCAGCGGAACGGTCTCGGCGGCGAGCAGCGCGTCGACGAAGGCCTCGTACTGCGCGCGGTCCAGCGGCAGGTTCAGGTAGTCGCCCGGCCCGTCCTCCCATCGCGAGGCGCGGAAGCACGCCGCCGGATCGATCGAGTCGGCGTACACGATCGGCGAGATCGCATCGTAGAAGTAGAGCGACGCCGCGCCGAGCCGGGCGGCGAGCTCGTCCGCCAGCTCGGAGGCGGTGAGCGGCCCGGTCGCGAGCACCACCTGCTCGTCGTCGGGGATCTTCGCGACCAGCTCGCGGCGCAGCTCGATCCGCGGATGCGACTCGATCGCACCCGTGACGAAGCCGGAGAACGCCGCGCGGTCGACCGCAAGCGCGCGGCCCGCGGGCACGGCGCTCGCGTCGGCCGCAGCCAGGACGAGCGAGCCGAGCCGGCGCATCTCCTCCTTGAGCAGGCCCACGGCGTTCGAGAGCTGGCTCGAGCGCAGCGAGTTGCTGCACACGAGCTCCGCCAGATCGGCGCCCGCGTGGGCGGGCGAGCGGCGCTCCGGGCGCATCTCGTAGAGGCGCACCGCGGCGCCCCTCCGTGCGGCCTGCCACGCCGCCTCGCAGCCGGCGAGGCCGCCACCCACCACCACGAGGTGGTGGTCGAGATCACGCCGCGGTGCGCTGTCGGAGGTCGTCCCCATCGCGCGCCGAGCATAACGCTCCGCCTCATCCGGAGACCACGCGAAGCCGTCCGTCGCGGTCCTCCCGCACCCGGCCCTCGAGCTCGAGCGGGAGCAGTCGCCGTGCCAGCTCCTGCGCCGACACGCCGAGCCGTGCGCCGAGCTCGTCGCGGGTGGCGGGCTCCGAGCGCAGCGCGAGCCACAGCGCGCGCGCCTCGGGATCGACGGGCTCGCCCGGGTTGCGCGAGCGCGCGGCCGCGGCCGGCTCGCGGCCGATCGCGCGCAGCACGTCGCCAGCGTCGAGCGCGGGTGCGACGCCGTCGCGCAGCAGGCGGTTGGGTCCCTCGCTCTCGGGCGCGTCGATCGGACCCGGCACCGCGAGCACCTCGCGCCCCTGCTCGGCGGCGTGCTCGACGGTGATCAGCGAGCCGCTGCGCGCCCGCGCCTCGACCACCACGACCGCCTCGGAGAGCGCGCTGATCAGGCGGTTGCGCAGCGGGAAGTGATAGGCGAAGGGCGGCGCTCCGGGCGGCAGCTCGGAGACCACCGCGCCGCGCCCGACGATCTCCTCGGCGAGCCGCTCGTGGCCCGGCGGATACACGCGATCCGGCCCGCACCCGAGCACGGCGACCGTGCAGCCGCCCGCTTCCAGCGCGCCGCGGTGCGCCGCGGCGTCGATGCCGCGGGCCAGGCCCGACACCACGCCGACTCCGTGCGCGGCGAGATCGGCCGCGAGCCGGCGCGCGACCGCGAGGCCGTAGGCCGTCGCCCGGCGGGCGCCCACGATCGCGGCAAACGCGCCCCCGAGGGCCTTCGGATCGCCCCGCACCGCGAGCAGCGGCGCCGCATCGCGGAGGGCTGCGATGCGAGGTGGGTAGGCCGCAGAGGCGTAGGGGACCAGGCGCACGCCGAGGCGGCCGAGGCGCTCGACGTGCCGCTCGAAGTCGCGCTCGGGAAGCGCGTCCTCGGGACGCTCGCGGCACAGGCGGGCGAGCGCCGCGCCCGGGTCGGGCTCCGCGTCGAGCGCCTCGCGCGCCTCGACGGGGCGCAGCGCGCAGCGGAGCTGCAGCGCGAGCCACGCGCGGACCTGCCGGCGCGCCTCGGGCCGCGCATCGCGCGGATCGAGGACCGCGTCCGGGCCGTCGAGGTCGTCGGCTTCCCGCAGGACGCGCCGCCGGGACCGGAGGCAGGACCCCGAGATAGCGGAGCCGGCGAGCTCCGCAATCGAGTACGCGCGGGGACGCCCTAGTGCGAGGCGCCTCGGAAGTGGTCGCCCTTCTCGATCTCGCCCGACGACTGGGTCACCACTGCGACGGCCGTGGTCGGCTCGGCCGACAGCACAACGAGGCTGGCGATCACGTCGTCCGGCAGCGCGCGGCGCTGGCCCGTCACCGGATCGCGCTTGTCGTCGAAGGAGCGGAACACCTCGAGCGGCGTCCCGACGCCCAGGCCGTGGTCGCTTCCGCGGTTCAGATAAACCACCTCGAAGCGGCCCGTCTCCCGGCGGCCGTCGCGCGTGAGCGCGATCTGGCCCTCGACCTGCGGCGGCGAGGGGCGGAGCTCGATCGAGGTCGGCGGCTCGACGTGCGGGATCAGGCGGTCGCCGCGGCGCACCTCGTTGTGCGACTCGCGGATCACGGCCTCCGCGCTCTCCGGATGGACCACGGTCACCTCGATCCACGCCACGCGGTTCACGTAGACGCCGATTCGGTGGTTGGTCTGGGGATCGCGCACGTCCTGGCTCGGGCGCACCACGGTGAAGCGGTCGCCGACCTTGGTCTGTCCCTCGCCGAGGCTGATGTACACGCGCTGTCCCTGCGCGAGCCACTCGGCGTTGGTCGACGGGCTCTCCAGCACGCTGCCGGCGCCCTCGAAGAGATCCGGGCTGACCAGGCCGACGGCGTCGATGCTGCTCATCGTGTAGCTGCCGAGCGCGTGCGGCACGGCGTCGCCGGCGACGGCGGCGGGCGGCGTGCTCGGCTCGTGCGCGAGCATCGCGTCGGCCTCTGCGTCGGACACGCGCTTCATCGAGGTCGGCGAGATCCAGATGCGGTTGCCCGGATAGATGCGGTTCGGGTTGGGCACGCTCGGATTCTCCTGCCAGATCGACGGCCAGACCCAGGGCGTGCCGAGGTAGGCCTCGGAGATGTCCCAGAGCGTGTCGCCCCGCGCGACCGTGTGGATGTGTCCGGTGCGGCCCTGATCGTCGGTCCCGGCCGGACCGATCACGACGGTGTGTCGCGCGGGAGCCGGAGCGGGCGCCGGCGCGCTCGCCGCCGCCGGGCCCGGTGCGACCGACGGCGCCGGAGCGTCCCCGGGCTGCGCGCTCGAGGCCTCGCCCGGCGCGGCGGCCGCGGGCTGCGGCGGAGCCTCGCTCGCCTTCGGTGCCGCCGCGGTGCTCGCGCCCGCATCGGGAGCGAGGACGTGCGGCACGCTCGACGCGTCGGCGGCGGGCGCGGCCGGCTGGCCACCCGCGGCGCCGGCGCCAGCGGCCAGCGCGAACGAGGCAATCAAGCCGAGAGACAGGCTCACGATCCGCATGGAGATCCCTCCGAACGGCCGCGGGTCGCATCAGCCCCGGGCCCCGCAGGGCATATCGGTCGGATGCGGTCGGGGCTGAAGCGGATCGGTCCGGAGTCGCGAGCCGGCTAGCCCGAGGTGGGCGGGTTGGCCTGCGAGAGCCGCTGGAGCATCGACCGCGCGTCTGGGACCCAGGGCGGGTCGGCCGGCGCCGGCCCGTCCGCCCGGGCGGTCTTCTTGAAGGTCTCGAGCCCCTGGAGGGCTCGCTCGAGCGCCTCCTTCGCCTTGTCCGGCTCGTGATTGGCCTCGTAGGCGAGAGCCAGGTGGTAGCGGACGATCCCGAGGTCCGGCTGCTCCGCCTGGAACCCCCCCTCGGCCTCCTTCAGGTACCCGATCGCGGCGACCGGGATCCCCTTCTTGAGGAGCACCCAGCCCAGCGTGTCGGCCGCGTTCGGGCTCTCGGCCAGCCCGGCCTTCGCCGCCTGTGCGAGGTCGAGGGCGCGGTCGAGGTTCTTGCCCTCTTCGGCCATCAGGTACGCGAGGTTGTTCTTCGCGACCGCGAGGTTCGGATCGAGCTTCACCGCCTCCTCGTACTCCGCCATCGCGTCCGCGCGCTGACCCGACGACTCGTAGAGCGTCCCGAGCGTGAAGCGCAGCGGCGCCGAGTCCGGCCGCGACTTCACCGCCTGCTTGTAGGTCTCGATGCCGTCGGCGAAGCGGTGCGAGAGGATGTAGTAGCGCGCCAGCGCGCTGTAGGAGGCGAGGTCGTTCGGGTTCAGCTCGATCGCGTGGCGCAGCTTCGCCTCGCCGACCGGCCCCTGCCCCGCCGCGATCAGCGCGACCCCGTGCAGCCGCACGATCGCCGCGCTGTCGGGCTTCGCGGCCTCCGCCTTGCCCAGGCGGTCGAGCGAGTCCTGCGCCTTGCCCGTGGCGAGGTCGATCGTCAGCAGCGACTCCAGGATCTCCGGCTGGTCCGGCTTCTTCTCGAGCGCCGTGAGCATCTTCTGGCGCGCGAAGTCGAGCTTGTTCTGGAGCATGTCGATGCGCCCGAGCGCGAACTGCACCTCGGCGTCGCGCTGGTCGAGCGGAACCGCCTCGAGCTCGCGGCGCGCCTCGTCGGGCTTGTTCTCCTGCACCAGACTCTGCGCCAGCGCGAGCCGCATCTCGTGGTCGTCGGGGTGCTGGCTCAGGATCTTGCGCGCCTCCTCGATCGCGAGGTCGTGCTCGCCGAGCGCGGCGTGGACGTGCGTGAGCAGGCGCCTCGCCTCGACGAACTCCGCGTCCAGCTCGACCGCCTTCAGGATCTCCGCACGCGCCTCCTGGCGATCGCCCTTCAGCATGAGCGCCGACGCGAGCAGGAAGTGCGCCTGCGCCCAGTCCGGGCGCGCCTCCAGCACCTTGCGCAGCGCGGCCACCGCCTCGTCGATCTTCCCCTCGGCGAGGTCGAGCTTCGCCTCGACGAAGCGCGCCTCGGGCGAGCTCGGCTCGGCGGCGAGCACCGCGTCGACGATCGCACGGCTCTGCGCGAGCTTGTCGCTCGAGCCCTCCTTCATGCCGATGTCGACCAGGAGCTCCGCCTTGCGGAGCTTCGCGACCTTGCTCGCGGGGTCGACCTGGATCGCGCGCTCCGCAGCGTCGAGGGCGCCGGGCAGGTCGTTGTTGCGACCTCGGTAGGCCGACAGGATCAGCAGCGGCCGCACGTCGTTCGGCTGCGCGACGGTCGCCTGCTGGATCATCGCGTCGGCCCGGTCCTTCGCGCCGCGCGAGTTGTAGAACCGGGCCAGCGTGTAGATCAGGTCGAGGTTCTTGCCGGTCTTCTCGATGCCCTCCTTGAGCACCGCCTCCGCCTCGTCGTAGCGCTCGCGCGCGTAGTAGTGGCTGGCGAGCCGCTGGTAGGCGTCCGGCTTCTCCTCGTCCTTGGCGACCTCGAGCGCCTTCCGATAGGCGGCTTCGGACTCGGCGTCGCGCTTCGGATCGAGGCCGTAGAAGCCCCCGATCATCAGATACGAGCGCGCGCTCGGATCCATCTGGATGGATTGCTTGAAGAGCGGCTCGGCGGCGGCGCGATCGCCCCGACGCACGTAGAAGTTGGCGAGCGTGCGCACGAGATCGACGTTCTGCGGCTGGAGCTCGAGCGCCTTCTGGTAGGCCGCCTGCGCGTCGTCGAGTCGCTTCAGCGTCTCGAGGGCGCGTCCCTTGATCAGCCACGCCTCCCACTTGTCGGCCTGGAGCGCGATCACCGCCTCGGCCTGCTCGAGCGCGCCCGACGCCTCCTTGTCGCCTCCCAGCAGCAGGAACTGGCCGAGCACGAGACGGGCGTCGATGTTGTTGGGGGCGAGGCGGACGCTCTCCGTCAGCTCCCAGTAGGCGTTGCGCACGTCGCGCGTGGTCAGATAGGCCTTGGCGAGCCCGAAGTGCGCCGACGGATCGTTGGGAGCGATCTGCAGCGCATTCTTGTACTCGATCACCGCCTCGGACGCCTTGTTGTCCTTCATGTAGGACTCGGCGCGCGCGATGTGCTCGGCGAGCTTCGCCTGCTGGCTCTGGCAGCCGGCGAGCGCGAGCGTCGCAGCCACCAAGCCGAGACGGACGATCGAGGCGGGGCGGGTCATGCGCCTCCCAGGTGCCCCGGGGACGGGTGGGGGCAGCCCGTCTAGGTATCGGATGGGCGAGCGCTCTTCAAGCTACGCGGCCGGCTTCGCGGGATCCGGGGATCCTGGGGGATCGTCCGGGTCGACGTCCGCGGCCGCGGGCGCGGTCCGGTTGCGCCGCCACGACGGATGCGTGATGCGCATGCGCTGGATCATGTAGTTGAGCTTGCGCCGGCTGACGCCGAGCAGCGCGGCGGCGTCCTTCTGGACGAAGCCCGCGCGCCGCAGCGCGGCCAGCACGGCGCCGCGCTCGAGGTCGCGCAGCGAGATGCCCCGCGGCGGGATCTCGACGCGCAACTCGTCGTCGGCGGGCGCGGGCGCCGCCGGCAGGTCGATGTCGTCGACCTCGATGCGCTCGCCGTCGGCCAGCAGCACGGCGCGCTCGAGGACGTTGCGCAGCTCGCGCACGTTGCCCGGCCAGCCGTGGGCGCGGAGCCGCGCCAGCGCGGGGGGCGAGAGGCCGCGCAGCGGCCGCCCGAGCTCGTGGGCGAACGACTCGGCGAAATGGAGCGCGAGCGCCTCCGCATCCTCGGGCCGCTCGCGCAGCGGGGGCAGGAAGATGCGGATCACGTTCAGGCGGAAGAACAGGTCCTCGCGAAAGCGCCCGTCGCGGATCTCGCGCTCGAGGTCCTGGTTGGTGGCCGCCACGATGCGCACGTCGCTCCGGATGGCGCGCGTGCCGCCGAGCCGGTGGAACTCGCGGTCTTGCAGCACGCGCAGCAGCTTCGCCTGCGTGGCGGCCGCCATGTCGCCGATCTCGTCGAGAAACAGCGTGCCGCCGTTCGCCTGCTCGAAGCGCCCGATGCGCAGCCGGTCGGCGCCCGTGAAGGCGCCGCGCTCGTGGCCGAACAGCTCCGACTCGAGCAGCGTCTCGGGCAACGCCGCGCAGTTGACCTTCACGAAGGGACCGTCGGCGCGCGGTGAGAGCCCGTGGACCAGCCCGGCGACGAGCTCCTTGCCGGTGCCGGTCTCGCCGGTCAGCAGCACGGTCGAGCGGCTCGGCGCGATGCGGCGGGCGAGCGCCAGCGCCGCCTCGAACGCCGCGCTGCGCCCCACGATGTTCTCGGGCGCGAAGCGGGCCGCGCGCTCCGCGCGCAGGTCTCGCACCTCGCGCAGCAGGCGCCCGTGCTCGAGCGCCTTCGCGACGCGCACCTCGAGCTGCTCGAGGTCGAATGGCTTCTGCACGAAGTCGAAGGCGCCGCGCTTCATCGCCTCGACGGCGGTGTCGATGGTCCCGTAGGCGGTCATCAGGATCACCGCGCAGCGCTCGTCGCGGAGCCGCGCCGCCTCCAGCACCTCGAGACCTCCCGCGCCCGGGAGACGCAGATCGGTGACGATGGCGTCGTACGGCGGATGGGCGGGATCGCGCAGACGCGCGAGCGCGCCGTCTCCGGTCGGCTCCTCGTCGACGTGGCAGGCCTCCCCGCCCAGCGCGCGGGCGATTCCGCGCCGCAGCGTGGCGTTGTCCTCGACCACGAGCAGCCGCGCCGTCTCCGCGCTCACGCTGCCTCCTGCGGGCGCAGCGGCAGGCGCACCCGGAACGTGGCGCCCTCGCCCTGCGCGCTCTCGAGCTCGAGGCGGCCGCCGTGGCCCGCCACCACCTTCTGCGCGTGCGCCAGCCCCACCCCCGAGCCGCGCTGCTTGGTGCTGAAGAACGGATAGAAGATGCGCTCGCGCAGCTCCTCGGGGATGCCCGGCCCGGAGTCGGCGACGGTGAACACGAGCTCGGCGTCGCCGCCCACCTCGACGTCGTCGCCGCGCTCGAGGCGCACGCCGAGCCGAACCCGGGGCGCCGGCGGCGGCGCACCCTGCATCGCCTCGAGCGCGTTCACGATCAGGTTCGTCAGCACGGCCTCGAGCCGCTCGCCGTCCGCGCGCAGCGCGGGGAGCGTCTCGGCGTAGTCACGCTCGACCTCACCCGCGAACGGCACGCGCGAGCGGGCGCGCGCGAGCGACTCCTCGAGCAGCTCGACCGGGTCGACGGGATCGTCGCGCAGGGCGACCGGGCGCACGAACTCGAGGCTCTCGGTCACCGTCGCCGCGACCCGCCGGATCTCGGCGCCGAGCTCGTTGACGAGCGCGAGGTCCTCGGCCTGCTCCGCCAGCCGTCGACGCAGCAGGCCGGTCAGGATCTCCATGCCGGCGAGCGGGTTGCGGATCTCGTGGGCGAGGCCGGCCGCCATCTCGCCGAGCGCGGCGAGGCGCTCGCGCAGGCGTTCCTGCTCCTCGCTCCGCTCGTAGGGCGTGAGATCGCGGAACTGCAGCAGCGCGCCGCGGATCGCGCCGCCCTCGTCGCGCACGGGACCGATCGTGTAGCCGATGGTGGGGCCCGGCCGGCCGCCGCGCGGGGCGAGCGCGAGCTCCGCGCGGCCGGGCGGCTCGACACCGTCGAGCGCCGCGAGCAGGCTCAGCGCCAGCGCGGGCTGGGCGGCCAGGACCGCGCGGCAATCGCGGCCGATGGCGTCGGCGGGATCGCGCCCCGCGCAGGCGAGCAGGCGGTGGGCCACCGCGTTCAGGGCCGCGACGGCACCGCGCTCGTCGATGGCGATCAGGCCCGAGCGGATCGAGCCCACCAACCATTCCGCGTAGCAGGAGTCGCGCACCGGCACGCTCCGGTATCGGAGCGCGGCGGATCCCCCCTGAGCGCAACCCGCGCTAGGAGGCCGAGTCGGGAGTCGGCCGACGCGCAGCGAGCCGCAGGCGAGCGAAGGTCATCGGCCAGGAGGCCGACCCGGGCGTCGGCCGACGCGCAGCGAGCCCCATCCGAGCGAAGGCTAGTGGATCCCCTTCAGGCTCGGCGCGAGGATCGTGGCGTCCTCCCGGGCCCCGTTGTCGCCGGGCAGGAACCGGCCGCCCCCCGTCCCGTGCTTGCGATCGGAGGACGCCGGGTCTTCGGCGCTCGTCGACTCCGACCGCGCCGCCGGCGGCGGATTCGCGTTCAGGTCCGGGGGGGGCGGGGTCGGAGGCGGCGTTGCGCCCGCCGCCTGGATCTGCGAGAGGGACGGCTCGATCGCGCGGTCCCACTCGCCGATCATCTGCGGGCTGGCCTTCACATCGTCGGCGAGCAGCGACCACGGGGTGTCGCCATAGCTCGGCCGCTCCTCCGTGATGACCTGCACATCGGTGTAGCCCGCGGCTGCGAGCGCGGCGAAGAGCTCGCGGAAGTAGTCGTTCAGGCCCGCCTCGAACTCGCCCGGACCGTAGAGCCCAGAATCGAACGGACCGCCGGGCGCCCGGCCGTCCTGGCAGACGTGCGCAGGCCCGGTCCACAGGTGCGAGCCCGGCACGCTGCAGGGATCATTGCTCGGCCCGTTCGCGGCCTCGTCGTAGTACCCGTACCAGCCCGGCTTGTACGCCTCCAG
>DATJPY010000059.1:0-19374 GCA_035506135.1 Myxococcota bacterium
GCAAGCGGCCGCGCACGGCCCGAAGCGGCGGCGCGAAGTGGCTACACGAGATCGTGTGAACGGCGGGGCGAGGAGAGGAGGCTGCGCACGCTCCTGCGAACCTGCTGCCGGAACCCGGACGCTACTGCACGTCGATGACGGCCCGGAAGCGCGCCTTGCCGCTCAGCATGCGGTCGACGGCGGCCTGCGCGTCCGCGAGCGCGAAGCGCTCGATCATCGGGCGTACGCCCCGTTGCGTGGCGAAGGCGAGCGCGTCGGCGGAGTCGGCCGCGGTGCCCGAGGCCCAGCCCTGGATGCGGCGATTCAGCGGGATCAGGTCGAGGGCGCTGATCGGGATCGGCTCGAGCGGCGCCCCCACGATCAGGAGGCATCCCTCGATGCCGAGGCCCGGGACCACGCTCGCGATCGCCTCGGCGCTCGGCGCCGTCGCCAGGATGACGCGCGCGCCGCCCCGGGCCGTGAGCGCCTTCGCCGCGTCCTCCCGCTCGGTGTCGACGTAGCGCGACGCGCCGAGCTTGCGCGCGAACTCCTCCTTGTCCGATCCGCGTGCGATCGCGACCACCTCGAAGCCCATCGCGTTGGCGTACTGGACGCCGAGGTGACCGAGGCCGCCGAGGCCCTGCACGGCGACGAGGTCGCCCGACCGCGCGCCGGCGTTCCGCAGCGCGTTGAAGGTGGTGACGCCCGCACACAGGAGCGGCGCCGCCTCGTCGAAGCCGAGCCCGTCGGGAAGCGGGGCCACGGCGACGGCGGGCACGACGAGCGCCTCCGCGTAGCCGCCGTCCATGGTGATGCCGGTGATGCGCGCGGTCGCGCACTGGATGAACTTGCCCTGCAGGCAGGCGCGACAGGTACCGTCGTGGCCGCCGTGCCAGCCGACGCCCACGCGCTGGCCTCGGCGGAGCGACGTGACGCCCTCGCCCACGGCGTCGATCACACCCGCGACCTCGTGTCCCGGCACACGCGGCAGCGCGAGCCCGGGCCAGAGCCCGCCGGTGACGAACTGGTCGCTGTGGCAGACGCCGCAGGCGTGTACGCGGATGCGGACCTCGCCGCGACCCGGCTCGGGCAGCGCGCGCTCCTCGGGGACCAGGGGCTGTCGCGCCGCGCGGACGACCATCGCCTTCATGGGGGGCTCCTCCTCGTGCAAGACTAGCGTCCGTCCGCGCGGCGCTACCGTCCCGCTCCATGCGCGGGCGTCTCGCAGCCGACGCGTCCGCGCCGGACGGCGCGGTGGAGCGGGCTCCCTTCGGCACACGGGTGCGCGCGCGCGGGCCCGGCATCGCCTGCGCGCTCGCAGGGTTCCTGCTGATCGGCGCCGTGCTCGCGCCGTCGCTGGTCGGACGCAAGGCGTTCCTGCCGGCCGACTACTGGCTCTACACGCCGCCCTTCGCGCTCGCGCCGCCTCCGGATCTGCGCAGCTTCCCGAGCAACACGCTGCTCGGCGACCAGGCCCTGATCTACGCCCCGCAGTTCTGGGTCGTTCGCGAAGGGCTGCGGCAGGGCGCCTTCCCGCTCTGGAATCCGTACTTCCGCACCGGCGAGCCGCTGCTCGGCACGGGCGAGTCCGGGCCGCTCGCGCCGACGAACCTCCCGATCCTGCTGTTGCCCTGGCCGCTCGGGCACGCGTGGGCCGCCTGGCTGCGCTTCGGCCTCGCGTGGCTCGGCGCCTACCTGTTCGCGCGCGCCCTCGCGCTCGATCGCGGCTGGTCGCTCGCGGTCGCGGTCGGCTTCTGCTTCGCGCCGGGCTTCATCGTGCACTTCCAGCAGCAGCCGCGCGCCGTCGCGCACATGGGTCTGCCGTGGCTGCTGTGGGGCGCCGAGCGGCTCGCCGCCGCGACGCCGGCAGGCCTTCGCGCACAGCTCCGCGCCTCGCTGGTGCTGATCCCGGTGGTGGCCGCGACCCTCGTGTCCGGGTATCCGCCCGCCGCGTTCAACGTCGTGTTCGCGGCGGCGTGCTACCTCGCGCTCCGCCTGCCGTGGCGCCCCTTCCTCGCGCCGCGCGCGGTGGCCGCGCTCGCGCTGCTCGCGGGCGCCGCGCTCGCGGCTCCCGTCCTGCTTCCCTTCTCCGACTTCCTGCGCAGCTCGGCCACCTTCGCCGACCGCACCGAGCAGGGTCAGGTGGTGCTGCCCGCGGAGGCCTACCGCCTGCTCTGGGACCCGCTCGCGCTCGGCTCGCCCCTGCGCTTCGCGACGCGCGCGTGGATCGGCGCGAGCAACTTCGAGGAGGAGCAGATCTACGTCGGCCTCGTGCCCTGGCTCTTCCTGCTCTCCGGTGCGCTTCGGCTCGCCCTGCGGCGCGCACGCCTCGCGCGCGAGGACGCGCTCCGCATCGCGGCGCTCGCGCTGATCTGCGGGATCGCGGCGTCGCTCGGCTTCGGCTGGCCGCCCCTGCACGGCTGGCTCACGCGCATTCCGCCCTTTTCGTTCGCGACGAATCCGCGGATGCTCTTCCTGGCGCAGGTGGCGCTCCCCGTCCTGGCGGCCCTGGTCTGGCGCAACGCCTCGGCGCGCGACCCCGTCCCGCGCCCGCGGCCGGGTATGACCGGCGCGCTGCTGGCTGCGAGCGCGCTCGGCGCGCTCGCAGCCGCGTGGCTCGGTCTGCACGAGCAGTGGGACCTGCGCCCCTGGGCGGCGCTCGTGGCGGCGGCGAGCCTGGTCGCCGCCGCGTGGGTGGCCGGCTCGGTCGGCGAGCGCCGCGCGGTCGCCGTCTGCCTGCCCCTCGTGATCCTGGCCGACGTCGCTCCGATCTACGCGCGCTACCACCCGCAGGTGCCTCGCGAGTGGGCGAACCCGGCGCGCGCCCGCGCGGTGCTGCCGCCTCCCATCGCCAGCGATCCGGCTCCGCGCGTCGCCTTCGAATCGGTCCTCGCCGTGAACCTCTCCGCGCTCTACGGCGTCGAGGACATCCGCGGCTACGGCTATCCCGTGCCCGGCCGCTACGACGCCTATATGCGCGAGGTCGCGGGCCTGGCCAACCCGCACACGCTCGAGGCCCAGGAGCTCGTGCGCCCCGAGGTGATCGGCGCGATCGAGCGCACGTGCGCGCGCTGGCTGTTCACCTCGCTCGACTACGACCCGAGCTGGCGCGAGCGCCTCGAGCCGGTGTGGCACAGCGGGAAGCTCTACCTCTACGCGCTGCGGCGCGCGTCGCCCTGCGCGAGCTGGTACGCCGACGAGGAGGTCGGAACGCGCGCGGATCTCGACGGTGCCGTCGCGCGCCTGCGCGAAACGTTGCGCGCCAGCCCGGAGGAGATCGTGCTCGAGCTGCCCGGCCCCGAGCGTCCCGCCCCGGAGACGCCCGCGGCAGGACTGCCGGCGATGCTCCATCGGCCTCTGCTCGGCCGCCTCGAGGTCGAGATTCCCGAGTCGGGCGCCTCGCGCCCGGGCTGGCTCGTGGTGCGCGAGAGCTACGACCCGGGCTGGCGCGCCCGCTCCGAGCGCGGCGAGCCGCTGCACGTGGTCCCGGCGCAGGTGCGCTTCCTCGCGGTCGAGGTGCCGGCGGGCGTGCGGCAGGTCGTGCTCGACTACGAGCCGCCGCACGTTCGCGAGGGGCTCGCGATCGCGGCGGTGGCTGCCGCCGCGGTCGCCGTCAGTCAGCTCTGGGCGCGTCGTTCGAGGGAGCGCGGGGTCGCCCCGTGAGCGCGAGGAGTACCAGAGCCATCACGCCCACGGCGGCGCTGGCCGCCGATTCGGGCTCCGGCACGAGCGCGACCCCGCTGCGCTCGAAGCCGCCGCGCCCCGTTCCCCAGAGCACGCGCGCGCCGGCCGTTCCCGGCAGGTCGTAGGCGACGAGGCCCGCGTCCGCGGTCCCGACCAGCACCTCGAGATCGGGATCGCCGTCGATGTTGGCGACCGTGGGCGCCGCGAGCGACCCGCCCCAGTCGTCGCCGCTCGCGTGCGGGAGCTCGACGCTGCCGAGCAGGTGCCCCTGGTAGTCGAGGATCACGAGCTCGCCGTACTTGTTGCTCCCCGCCTGCGTCCACGTGGTGAAGATCACCTCGGCCTTTCCGTCGTGGTCGAGGTCGACGACGGCGGGGGGCGACGCGTAGCGGATCACGCCATCGCCCTTGCCGAGGACGTAGGGCCAGCCGTAGTGCTCGGTCTTGTCGAGCCAGAGCGCGTGGAGGCGCCCATCGTACGACGGGAACAAGATCTCCTTCTGGCCGTCGCCGTCGAGGTCCGCGACCACGGGGTTCGGCTGGTCGTCCTGGATCACGCTGTAGTCCTCGGAGAGCGGCGCGGCCGCGCCGTCCGGTACCGGCGGCACCGTCCAGTCGAAGGCGCCCGCCGCCCAGCGGGAGCGGTCGCGCTCGAAGATCATCGGCATCTGGAACAGATCGACTTCGCCGCCGCCGCTGCAGTCGTAGAAGTTGCCGACCACCACGATCTCCAGGCTTCCGTCGCCGTCGAGGTCGGCGATCACGGGCGCGGACGCCGCGAAGTTGGGGCGCGGATCGCTCGGCCCCGAGCAGTTCGAGTAGCCCTGGATGTCCTCGGCCTCGTCGAAGTTGACGTTGACCTGGCTCCAGAGCGGGTGGAGATTCGACAGGGTCGCGAAGCGCAGATTCGCCGCGATGGGCGTGCCGTCGTCCTGGAACGACGCCAGGTAGTGGACGTCGCTCGAGGCGACAATCTCGCCGCGGCCGTCGCCGTCGAGGTCGGCCGCCGCGAGATTCTCGTTGTAGCAGCCGGCGGCGTAGCCTTCGGCCCCGGACGGGGTCGTGAGCTGCGGCCAGCCCGCGCGCGTCGAGGCATCCGGCTCGAGCACGGTCCACTGGCCGCTCGACACGCTGGCGGCGTCGGCGGTCAGGATCTCGTGCGTCCCGTTGCCGTCGAGGTCTGCGATGGCGAGCGTCCGCATCTCGCCGCTCGCGAACGGCTGCGCGGGCCACGAGGGGAGGGGGGTGCCGCTCCCGTCCAGCACCACGAGCTGCGAGGAGAACGCGGTGACGATCTCCGGCCGATGGTCGCCGTCGAGATCGACGAGCGCGACGTCCGGCCAGATGCGGCCGTTGCCCGAAGGCGCGTAGTGCCACTCGAGCGCGCCGGTCGAGCCGTTCACGGCGAGCAGCGTGTAGCCGCCCCACAGCGCGTCGATCTGCCCGTCGCCGTCCACGTCCGCCGCGGCCGGTGAGGCGTACCAGCCCGTCTCGCAGAAGGCCGGCGGACAGCGCTGCCACTTGAAGACGGGCGGCGCCGGCAGGCCGGCCTGCGAGTCCGCGGCCGGCGCGGCCAGCATCAGAGAGACCAGGAGTCCCTTCGCGAGCGCGCGCGCCATGTCACCCCCCGGTGGCGGAGTCGAGGGTAGCCCTCCCGCCGCCCCGGTGTCGTGGGCCGGCCCGCTCTGCTAGGGTGCCGGGCAGCATGATGGAATCAAGTTCTGAGATACGGAACAAGGCGGTTGGCGACGAGGGCGGCGGCACCAGCGTCGAGAAGGCGCTCGATCTGCTGCTCCACCTGGCCGGCGCGGGAAGCGCGGGCGTGACCGGGCTCGCGCGCGCGGTCGGCCTGCCCAAGTCGACCGCGCACCGGCTTCTCGCCGCGCTCGGGCGCCGCGGGCTGGTCGAGCGCGACGAGCAGGGTCGCTACCGCCCCGGCATCCGCCTCGTCGCCCTCGGCCTCGGCGTGCTCGATCGCGAGCCGGTGGTCGCGGCGGCCCGCCCGGTGCTCGAGGCCGAGGCGGCCGCGCTCGGCGAGACGATCTTCCTCGCCGGCGCGCGGAGCGGCCGCCTCGTCGTGCTCGACAAGGTGGAGGGCACCGGCTTCCTGCGCGCGGCGCCGCGCGTGGGGGAGGAGGTGCCGGCGCACGCGACGGCGACCGGGAAGCTCTATCTGGCGTTTGCGCCGCACGCGCTCGCCGGGCGTGCCGCGGCGCTCGCGCGCTTCACGCCGCGCACGTGCACCGCGCGCTCAGCGCTCGAGCGCGAGGTCGCGCGGGTCCGCCGCCGCGGCTGGGCGGCGAACCGCGAGGAGTGGGTGCCCGGGCTCGCCGTGGTGGCGGCTCCCGTGCGCGCGGACGGCCGCATGCACGGCGTGGTCGCCCTGGCGGCTCCCGCGGTGCGGCTTCCCGCGGCGCAGCAGCACCGCCTGGCGGCGCGGCTGCTGGCGGCGGCGACGCGCATCGCCGCGCGACTCGGAGGGATCGACGCATGAAGGTGTGGATCGACGGCGCGGTCGTCTCGGGCGACGAGGCTCGCGTCCCGGTGACGGACCACGGGCTCCTCTACGGCGACGGCGTGTTCGAGGGCATCCGCGCCTACGGGCGGCGCGTCTTCCGCCTCGACGACCACCTGGCGCGACTGCGCGTCTCCGCGCGCGCGATTGCGCTCGCGCTTCCGCATCCCGAGCCGCACGTGCGCGAGATCGTTCTCGAGACCCTGCGGGCCTTCGGGCGCGACGACGCCTACGTGCGGCTGGTGGTGACGCGCGGAGCGGGGGCGCTCGGGGTCGACCCGACGAGCTGCCCGGAGCCGCGGCTCTTCTGCATCGCCGCGGAGGTGCGGCTCTACCCGCCCGAGAAGCTCGCCGCGGGCATCGATCTGGTCACCGCGAGCTGGCGGCGGCCCGCACCCGACGCGCTCGACCCGCGCGTGAAGAGCCTGAACTACCTGAACAACGCCCTCGCCAAGCTCGAGGCGCGCCAGCGGGGCGCCGACGAGGCGCTGATCCTGAACGCCGCCGGCCACGTGGCCGAGGCGAGCGTGGCCAACGTCTTCGCGCTGCGGGGCGCGGACCTCGCCACGCCGCCGCCGAGCGACGGGTCGCTCGAGGGCATCGTGCGGCGGAGCGTCCTCGAGCTCGCGCCGGGCCTCGGGCTGCGCCCGGTCGAGCGAACACTCTCTCGTGTCGATCTGCTGGGCGCCGACGAGGTCTTCCTCACCGGGACGGGCGCAGGGATCGTGCCGGTGCGCTCGCTCGACGGCCAGCCGATCCGGGCCGCCGAAGCGCTGCGCGCGGGCGTCGTCGTGCCGGGTCCGGCCGTCGCACGCGTGCGCGCGGCGTTCGCAGAGCTCACCAAGACCCTCGGCGTGCCGTTCTAGACCCGCGCTCGTGATCCTGAGCTAGCCTGCGGGCCGGAGGGGGCTTGCCGGGCGTGTCGGGCGAGGGGAGCGGGAACGCGGGGCGGCTGCTCGTCACGGCCGCGGCGGCGTTCTGGCTGGGCTGGCTGCTCATGCCCGGCGTCGGCATCACCGACGCCGCACAGATCCTCGAGCTCGTCGCTCGGCACCGCACCGACGTGGTCGTGTCGTCGGTCCTCCACCTGGTCGCGGCGGCGGCGCTCGCGCTGGCCATTCCGGGGCTGGCGCGCTGGCGCCCGCCGCAGGCGGAGCGGTTCGTCTCGCTCGCGGCGGCGCTGCTCGCGGTGGGCGCCTGCGCCATCGCGGCGGACGCGATCTTCCACTTCGCTGCGTACGAGATGGCGCAGCCGAGCGCCGATCGCCAGGAGATGACCGTGGTGATGCAGCGCATGCAGACGCGCGATCTCCCGTTCGTGATGCCCGGGATTCTCTCGTGGTTCCTCGGCGCCGGCGCGCTCGCCGGCGGGGCTTCGCGCGCCGGGCTCGTCTCGCGCTGGAACCCGCGGCTCCACGGCATCGCGCTCGCGGTGGCGGTGATCGGGGGCACCCTGCTCGGGCCGCTCGGCTGGGCGCGCGCGGTCGGCCTGGCCGTGCTCGGCCTGGTGAGCGCGAGCCTCGCGTGGGTTGGCGCCGAGCTGGCGCGCGCTCCGGACGCGTGACGGGCTGCGCCGTGCGGCCGGAGCGGCCGCACGACCCGGGTCGGGTCTTCGAGCTGCTCGTGGCCGCGTTCGGGAGGCCCGACGAGGCGCGGCTCGTCGAGGCGCTGCGCGCCGCGAGCGCGCTCTCGATCGCGCTCGTCGCCGAGTCGAGGGGCGTCGTGCTCGGGCACGTCGCCTTCTCGCCCGTTCGGGTGGGCCGCGGTGTGTCGGCGTGGGACGCGCTCGCGCTCGGCCCGCTGGCCGTGGACCCGGCGCACCAGCGCGGCGGCATCGGCTCCGCCCTGGTGCGCGCCGGGCTCGCGCGCTGCCGGGATGAGGGACACTCCATCGTGTTCGTGCTCGGGCATCCGCGCTACTATCCGCGCTTCGGCTTCGAGCTTGCGGCGCCGCGCGGGCTCACCTACGAGGGCGGCCCGGCCTTCGCCTCGGCCTTCTTCGTCGCGGAGCTCGAGCCGGGTGCGCTCGCCGGGCGCGGCGGCGCGGTGTCCTACCGGCCCGAGTTCGCCGGCCTGTGAGAGGGGTCGCCGCGGCTCAGGGCTGCAGCCGCTGCGCGCGCCAGCTCCCGCCCGCGTAGCCATCGCCGTCGGCGCGGAGCTCGCGAGTCCAGAGCACGCGGTCGTGGAGGCGCGCCGGGCGCGACGCCCAGAGCTCGATGCGCTCCACCCAGAGCCGGTAGCCGCCCCAGTGCGGCGGGCGCGGAACGGGCGGCGCGTTCGGGTCGCGCACGCCGCCGAGCCGGATCGCCTCGGCGGCGAAGCGCGCCAGCAGCGCGCCGCGTGACGCCACCGGCGCGCTCTGCGCGCTCGCCCAGGCGGCGATCTGGCTCTCGCGCGGCCGCGTCTCGAAGTAGGCGTCCGAGTCCTCGTCGGACGACGGCGTCACCGGCCCCTCGATCCGCGCCTGGCGCCCGAGCGCGTCCCAGTAGAAGACGCCGGCCGCCCGCGGCCGCTCGGCCAGGGCGCGGGCCTTGTCGCTGCGCCGATTGGTGTAGAAGACGAGGACGCCGCGCGCGGCGTCGAACGCTCGACACAGCACGATGCGCGCCGACGGGCGGCCGTCGGCGCCGGCGGTGGCGAGCGCCATCGCGTCGGGGTTCGCGAGCTCGCCGGCAGCCCGCGCCTCGTCGAGCCACTCGGCGAGACGCGGCAGCGGGTCGGCAGGCGGCGTTCCCGCGAGCCAGGCGTCGCGCAGCGGCGTGGCGTCGCTCGCCATCAGCCGCCGGAGCTGGCGTCCTCCGCGTCGACACCGGGCGGCGTCGGGTCGTCGCGCTCGGCGAGCCAGCCCTCGGGCAGCACCACGCGCTGGCGCCCGGCCGTCTTGCCGCGCGGCACGCGCATCGCGGCGGGCGGGAAGGGCTCGTCGCTCGCGACCGTGGCGAGCTCGGCTCGGAGCTGGTCGAGCGTCTCGACCTGCATCAGCCGCGGGCGCAGCCGCGCGCTCCCGCGGAAGCCCTTGGTGTACCAGGCTCCGTGCTTGCGGAACCCGCGCATGCCCACGCGTTCGCCGAACCAGCGGGAGAGCAGCTCGGCGTGCTCGAGCATGATCTCGCAGACCTCGCGCAGCGCCGGCGGATCGGCGGGCTCGCGGCCGGCGAAGACGTCCGCGAGGTCGCGGAACAGCCACGGGCGCCCGAGACAGCCGCGGCCCACCACGACACCGTGGCAGCCGGTGGCGCGCATCATGCGCAGCGCGTCGAAGGCCTCCCAGACGTCGCCGTTGCCGAACACCGGGATCGAGGTCACCGCCTCGCGCAATCGGGCGATCGCCTCCCAGCGCGCCTCGCCGTCGTAGAGCTGCGCGGCGGTGCGCGCGTGCAGGGCGACCGCGGCGCAGCCCTCTTCTTCGGCGATGCGCCCGGCGTCGAGGCAGGTCTCGTGCGCCGCGTCGATGCCGATGCGGAACTTGACGGTGACCGGGACCGCGCCGGCGTGGGCGACCGCCGCGCGTACCAGCGCGCGCAGGAGCTCGCGCTTCCACGGGATCGCCGCGCCGCCGCCGCGCCGCGTGACCTTGCGCACCGGGCAGCCGAAGTTGAGGTCGATGTGGTCGACGCGGCCCTCGCCGGTGAGCCAGGCCACCGCCTCGCCGAGCGAGCGCGGCTCGACGCCGTAGAGCTGGAGGCTGCGGGGCTTCTCGTCGGGCGCGAAGCCCGCGAGGTGCAGCGTCTTTCGGTTGCCGTCGACCAGGCCGCGCGCCGTGATCATCTCCGAGACGTACAGGCCGGCTCCGAAGCGGCGGCACAGCGAGCGGAAGGGCGCGTTGGTGACGCCCGCCATCGGCGCCAGCACGACGGGCGGCCACACGCGGTGCGGGCCGACGTAGACCGGCGCGAACTCGCCCGGCCGCGCGGCGGGCACCTCGCGGTTGATCGAGCTCCGGTAGCGCGGGTTCACAGGCTGCGCGCGGGCTCGACCAGCGTCTTCGCCAGCTCGTCCAGACGCGACAGCAGCGCGTCCCGCCGGCCGCCGAGGGCGAGCACGATCACCTGGTCGACCCCCGCGTCGCGGTAGCGGCGGATGGCGTCGAAGTCGACCGGCTGGAAGTACGGGGAGACGCTGATCTGGAGCTCCGCGCGCCGGCGGCCGCTGCGCGCCAGCAGCGCGTCGAGCCGTTCGAGGTGCGCCGGCACCTGCTCGGGGCGCAGGTTGAAGCCGTACCACCCCTGGCCCAGCTCCGCGACGCGGCGCAGCGCGGCCTCGCTCTCGCCGCCGAAGTGGATCGGCGGATGCGGCGTCTGCACGGGCTTCGGGTAGGCGCGGCACGCGGGGATCTCGTAGAACTCGTCCTTCCACTCCGACACCGGATCGCACCAGAGCCTCTGCATGGCGCGCAGGTAGGAGCGGCAGCGCGCGCCGCGGCGCTCGAAGGGGGTGTTGCAGGCGCGGAACTCCTCCTCGAGCCAGCCCACACCGACGCCGAAGTCGAAGCGCCCGCCGGAGAGCCAGTCGATCGACGCCACCTCCTTCGCCGTGTACACCGGATTGCGCTGGGGCACCAGGCAGATGCCCGTCCCCAGGCGGATCGACTCGGTGGTCGCGGCGAGGAAGGAGAGCGCGGTGAACGGCTCGAGGATCCCGGACTCGCCGCCGGCCGGGATGCGGCCGTCGGCGGCATAGGGGTACTCCGAGGCGTACTCGTCGAAGAGCACGACGTGCTCGGCGACCCAGAGCGAGTGGAAGCCGCGCTCCTCGGCGGCGGGGCCGAGCGCGTGCAGGTACTCCGGCGTGGCGAAGGGGTTGCCGAGCGGAGCGAACAGACCGATGCGCATGGGACCTCCTGGGCGGGATCTAGAGGCTAACTCAGCACTAGCCAGGTCGGGCAGCGCGCCCTCTAGAACCTGCGAGTCGGGCGGACGGGAGGCTTCCGCAGGCGCGGATTGCCGAGCGACGGGTAGACGGATCGGGCCTTGTGAGGACGAACGCGCCGCGCCGATGTCCACGAGTAGAATGCACGTCGCTCGGGCGCCGGAGGAACCTCCCTCCGCCCGACCTGGCACGCCGAGGATTCCTCCCCGCGCCCTCATGGCACCATACGGACTAGCGGTGGGTCCAGAAGCGATCGAGCTCGCCGCAGTCGAGGGCGCCGAGCGGCGGCGGGACTGCGGTCGGGCCGGAGAGCGGGACGGGCTTGCCGTTCTCGAAGCGGCGGTCGATCACGCCGTCGAAGTTCGTGTCCTCGTCCTGCCGCGTCACGGCGTTGCCCGAGAAGTACTGGATCACGTCGGGCTTGTGATCCCCGTTGGTGTCGGCGTCGAGGCGGACGCGCACGCCGTTCTCGTAGATCTCGCGCTGATCGGGGACACCCTTGCCCTTGGTGTCGAGCAGCGCCTCCACCGCCTTGCCGTTCTCGATGCGGGCGCGCACGTCGAAGCGGCCGTTGCCCTTGGTGTCGAGGCACTGCGCCACCACGCTGCCGTCGGGCGCGAGGAAGAGCTTCTTGTTCGGCCGGGTGCCCTTGCCCTCGATCAGCTCCTGGGTCTTGGGATGCCCGTCGGCGTCGAACAGCGTCAGCACGTCCGGGGTGCCGCGCCCCTGGGTATCGCGGGCCTCGCGCACCGGCTTGCCGTTCTCCACGTCGATCCAGACGTCGATCTTGCAGTCGCCGTTGCTGTCGCGCTGCTCCTGCACCACCGCGCCGGAGGCGTCGTAGCGCTGGATCAGATCGGGGCAGCCGCGCCCCTTGCTGTCCTGCTGCAGCTCCACCGCCTTGCCGTCCTGGAAGCGGGTGACCTGGTCGGGCTTGCCGTCGCCGTTCTTGTCTTCGCGCTTCTCGACCACCTGGCCCTTCGCGTCGAGCACGATCCAGGTGTCGATCTTGCCGTCGCCGTTGGTGTCGACCTCCTGCACCTGCTGGCCCTTGGCGTCCGCGCGGGTCACGGCGTCCATCTTGCCGTCGAGCTTCGTGCTCTGCTCGGTCATCACGACCTGGCCGTCCTTGAAGTGGACGATCACGTCGGGCTTGCCGTCGCCGTTGGTGTCCTTCTCGGTGCGGACCTTCTGGCCGCTCTCGAAGAACGTGACCTGGTCGAACTTGCCGTTGCGCTGGGTCGACTCCTCGATCTTCGCCGGCTTGCCGTCGGCGTCGAAGGTCGTCACCACGTCGAAGCGGCCGTCGAAGTCGAGGTCCTCGCTCTGCTTGACCTTCTTGTCACCGTTCCACTCGATCACTACGTCCGGCTTGCCGTCGCCGTTGGTATCGGCCTCGGTGCGGTTGCCGACCCGCGTGGTCGACACGCGCTTGCCGTCGCGCACCTCCTCCTCGCTGGCGAGCTGCCCGTCCTTGTACACGCGCACCAGCTCGGGCTTGCCGTCGCCGTCCTTGTCGACCTCCTCCCGCGCCGGCCGCCCCTGGGCGTCGAAGTAGATGGTGGTGTCGAGCTTGCCGTCGCCGTCGGTGTCGCGGCGCTGGACTGCCTGCTTGCCGTCCTTGAACTCCAGCACCGTGTCGACGCGACCTTTGCCGGTGGTGTCGCGCTCCTGGCGCGCCGGCTTGCCGTTCTCGAAGGTGGTGACGACGTCGTACTTGCCGTCGCCGTGCGTCGAGCGCTCCTCCTTGACCGGGAGGCCGTTCGCGTAGGTCGTGCGGACGTCGAAGCGGCCGTCGAAGTCGGTGTCGCGCTCGTCGCGCAGCACCTTGCCGTCGGCGTCGAGGTCGCCCTGCACGTCGATCTTGCCGTCGAAGTTGGTGTCCTCGGTGAAGTGCGCCGGCTTCCCGTTGACGAAGTCGACGAAGCGGTCGGGCTTGCCGTCGAAGTTCTTGTCCTCCTCCAGCCGCACCGTGTTGCCCGCCGCGTCGTTGGTGCGCCACGAGTCGACGCGCCCGTCGCCGTTGGTGTCCTTGAGGACGCGCGTCTCCTTGCCGGTGGCGGGGTCGAGCGTCACCCACGTGTCGACCTTGCCGTCGTGGTCGGTGTCCTGCTCCTGCTTCTCGAGCCGCCCCTGCGGGTCGTAGAAGTTCCACAGATCGACCTTGCCGTCGTGGTTCTCGTCGAGCTCGACGCGCAGCAGGCGGCCTTCGCCGTGGATCTCGGTGCGCTCGGGCGCGCCGGTGGCCCCGGCGGTGACGCGCTTCACGACCTCGCCGTGCTCGTAGTCGGCGGTGGTCTCGAACTTGCCGTCGAAGTTGGCGTCGATCTGCTCGTGCGCGACCTTCCCATCGGCGTCGAAGTCGTAGATGGCGTCGATCTTGCCGTCGCCGTTGCGGTCCTCCTCCTGCCTCACCTTCTTGCCGTCTCGATACGTGATGAAGGTGTCCATCTTGCCGTCGCCGTTGGTGTCGGCCTCGGAGCGCACCGGCTTGCCGTTCGCGAACTCGGTGACGACGTCCATCTTGCCGTCGAAGTTGGTGTCCTTCTCCTCGCGCACGAGCACGCCGTTCTCGAAGGTGCGCACCATGTCGACCTTGCCGTCGCCGTTGGTGTCGTGCTCCTCGCGCAGGGGCCGGCCCTGCGCGTCGAAGGTCGCCACGAACTCCGGTTTGCCGTTGCCCTTGGTGTCGCGGACCTGGCGCCGCTCGACGTCGTTCTCGAAGGTCGAGACGGTGTCGAAGCGCCCCTTGCCGGTGGTGTCGGCCTCGCGCTTCACGCGCTTGCCGGACGCGTCGTAGGTGGTGACGACGGTCGGGTGGCCGACGTGGTCGGGGTCCTCCTCCACCCGCACCTTCACGCCGTTCTGGTAGATGATGGTGACGTCGAAGCGGCCGTCGAAGTCGTTGTCCTGCTGCTCGCGCGTCTTCTGGCCGTTGGCGTCGAACTCGGCGATCACGTCCACCTTGCCGTCGTGGTTGGTGTCCTCCTCGATCCGCGCGATCTTGCCGTTCTGATAGGTGACGACGCGGTCCGGCTTGCCGTCGCCGTTGGTGTCGGTCTCCTCGCGCACCGGCTGGCCGTGCTCGAAGTAGATGGTGTCGTCGGGCTTCCCGGTGCCCTTGGTGTCGGTGCGCTGGATCCTGGGCTCGCCGTTCTCGAACTCGATCCACTGGTCCTTGCGGCCGTCGTTGTCGCGGTCGCGCTCCTCGCGCAGCGGGCGGCCCTCGGCGTCGTACGTGATCCAGGTGTCGAACTTGCCGTCGAAGTCGCTGTCCTTCTCCGCGCTCGCCGGCTTGCCGTTCTTGTAGTGGACGATCTCGTCGACCTTGCAGTCGTGGTTGTTGTCGCTGCGCTTCTCGGCGAGCTCTTCCTTGTCGTCGTAGGTGAGCTCGACCGGCGGGCACGCGGCCGCCCCCGCGCGGAGCGGAGCGACGAGCGAGAGCGCGATCGCGGCGATCAGCCGGGCGGACGGGCTAATTCGCGGCCCTCGCCTTCTGGCTGTCCAGGATGAAGGTGCCGACGAGCTGCTCGCCGGCCAGGCAGCGCACGCGCTCGGACATGGGCGGGAAGGGCGAGGCGGAGCGCAGCGCGTCCGCGACGCTCTTGCCGACGAGCGGGTCGGCTGCCTTCACGAGCTCGACCCGGCTCGCCGAGCCGCCGACGTCGAGCTGGAAGCGCAGCGTGGCGCGCACCTCGCCGGCCGGCGAGTCCGGCGGCGGCACCCATCGCGCCAGCATGCGGTCCTTGATCTGGCCGATGTACGCCTGCACCTCGCCGCGGTCCTGGCAGTCCGCCGCGGCGCCGCCGAGCACGGTGCCGCTGCCGCCCGTGCCGCGCAGGTTGCCCTGGCCGACGCGCGTATTGACGTCCGCGAGGCGCGGGCCGTCCGGGGTTCCGAGCACGTCCCGCGTCGAGGCCACGCCCTCGCGCACGGAAGAGCTGTCGCCGACGTCGACCGGCCCGGTGCCCACGCTCTGGCTGCCCGTCGTCACGGCGCGCGGGCCGACCGACGCCCCGGCGGGCGAGTTGGCCTGGATCGGGCCGCGCAGCGCGGGCGCCGCCGCCGCGCTCACGTCGAGCTGCGTCGGGCGCGCCGCGGCGACCGAGGTCACCGCCTGCACCGCCTCGATCGGGGCCGGGGCGCTGTGGGAGATGTCGCGCGGCGCCGCCACGGAGGTCACCGCGTCGAACTTGAGGGCCGGCGCCGCGACGGTGGGCGCCGCACGCGCGATCACGGTCGGATTCACCACCTGCGGGGCCACCGCCTGCGCAGAGGGCGCGAAGTTGAGGCTGCGGCGCTCGGCGAGTGCCTTGGGCGCTGGGGCGGGCTCGACGTGCGGCTTCGGGATGGGCGACGGAGCCGGCGCGGGGGTGGGCTCGGCGCGCGCCTCGACCTTCGGCGGCGGGGGCGGGGGAGGCAGCTTCAGGAGCTGGACGGGAAGGGGCTGCTCCTTCTCGGGCGTCGGCGCGAGCATCGCCACGGCGAAGAGCGCGGCGAGCACACTCGCGTGCGCCGCGGTCGCAAGTCCGGTGGCAACCAGGCGGCGTCGGCGGCCTTCGGGCTCCGGAATCGAGATGCCCGGGAACGCGACGCGCGGCACCGCGCCCGCGCGCGCTGCGGCTCCGATGCGCAGGCGACTCATCGGCGTCGGCCGCGCGGGTCGTCGGCGGATCGTCGTGGTCGGCGTGGTGGTCATCGCCATCGGGTCCCGTCGTCTAGCGCGCCGCCTGCGCGCCGGAGATCTCGAGCTGTCGCTTCGCTGCACATGAACGAGCCGTCACTCGAGTGCCGCGACCATTCCCAATGTCCTGCCGCGCTCCCGCGTCGAAAGCTACTCGTGAGTTGCGGCAGAGTGGACGAGGTGACGGCGGAAATATTCGGTATCACTCCACAATTCCCCGCCTATGAGCATCGTAGACTGCGCGGCCGTCTGGTGTCAACGCGGTCGATTTCTCGCTTGGAATCGATCGCCGATCGGGTAAGGTAGAGCGTTGCTCGCCGCCTGGCCTTCTGGCCCATCACGGTCCAACGCGCCGGCTCGACAGCGACCAACAGGAGACCCCGTGGACATCGCTTCGATCTTCCGGATGCTTCAAGCGGGATGGCTGACCACCTTCCCGCTTCTGCTGTGCTCGGTCCTCGTCCTCGCCGTCACCCTCGAACGCTACTCGCGCTACCGCGGACTCGAGAAGTCGACGCGCGATCTCACGCGCGCCGTCGTCGACGCGCTGGCACGGCGGGATTTCTCGACGGCCACCGCGCTCTGCACCGCGACCAAGACGCCGATCGCGGGCATCTTCCGCGAGGCGCTGGCGTGGAAGAACATCGCGCTCGAGGATCTCGAGCGGATCCTCTCGACCTCGCGCGCCGAGGCGCTCTCCGAGCTGCGGCGCGGGCTCTGGGTGCTCGGGACGATCGGCTCGCTGGCGCCCTTCGTCGGCCTGTTCGGCACCGTGTGGGGCATCATGAAGGCCTTCCACCAGATCGCGACCGAGGGCTCGGGCGGCTTCACCGTGGTGGCGGCCGGCATCTCCGAGGCGCTGATCGCGACCGCGGTCGGCCTCGGGGTCGCGATCGTGTCGCTCGCCTTCTACAACTACCTGCAGGTGCGCATCGGCAACATCGGGAGCGCGTACGCGCGCTCGAGCGAGCGCCTGGTGCAGGCGCTGCTGTACGTCGAGTCGGCGGCGAACAGCCCGCGCGCAGAGGAGGTCGGCCGTGGCCATCCACTCCCTGCCTAGCGCGGAGGAATCGACCGGCGACGACATCGTCGCCGAGATCAACATCACCCCGCTCACCGACATCTTCCTGGTGCTGCTGATCATCTTCATGGTCACGACCTCGGTGATCTCGAGCCAGGGCAAGAACGTCGACCTGCCGAGCGCGGCGATCGCGGCGCAGACGCCCTCCGGCGTCACCGTGACGGTGACCGCGGGCGACGAGGTCTCGATCGACGGCAAGGTGGTGAAGGCCGATCAGCTCGTGCCGGCGCTCAAGGCCGCGCTCGCCAACTCGCGCGAGAAGCTCGTGATCCTGCGCGGCGACCGCGACGTCGTGCTCGGTCGCGCGGTCGGCATCCTCGACCAGGCGCAGCAGGCGGGAGCCACCGGGATCGCGCTCGCCACGCAGCCGCCGCGGCCGGGGCAGAAGTAGGGCCGGCATCGGGTCGCCGTCGGGCGGGCGCCGTGCGCGCTCGACGCGGGCGCCGGCGCGCTGCGCCGGCGCCCATCGAAGGCGGGTGCCTCTGCGGCGCCGTGCGCTTCCGCGCGACCCGGATGCAGGGCACGCCCGCCTACTGCCACTGCCGCACCTGTCGCCGGGCGAGCGGCGCGCCGCTGGTCGCCTGGATCACGGTCGCGCGCGACGGCTTCTCGTTCACCAAGGGTCGCCCGCGCTCCTACCGGTCGTCGCGACGCGTCGTCCGCAGGTTCTGTCGCGCGTGCGGCACGCCGCTCTCGTACGAGAACGACGCGTGGCCGGGCGTCATCGATCTGACCACGGCCAGCCTCGACGCGCCGGAGCGCTTCCCGCCGCGCGACCACGTCTGGACCCGCCACGCGCTGGCCTGGCTGCGGCTCGGCGACCGCCTGCCGCGGCACCGGGAGTTCCGACCGAAGCCGAGCTGATCCGGTGTCGGATGGGGCCACACCGGACGGTTTTGATTCGCGCGACAATTCTTCGCGGGGGCGTGATAGGCTCGGAACCGACCGCGACGTCCGCGATGTCCCGAGTGGGAACCTCCGCGCCTTGGCCCGCACCTTCCTCCTCGTCACGGCCCTCTCGATCTTCGGAATGGCTGGCGTCCGCGCCGACTCGCTGATCTCCCTCGGTGCCCTTCCGGGCGGGGCGTTCCAGAGCGATCCGCGCGGTATCTCCGCCGACGGCAAGACGGTGGTGGGCGACTCTCCGGGCGAGACCATGGGTGCGAGCGGTTTCATTTGGACTCTGCAAGGAGGGATGACCGAGATTCCGGGGCTCGTCCCTCAGGTTGTCGTGATCGCTTACGCGACATCGTCCGATGGCAGCGTGGTCGTAGGATCCAGTGGAGCGTCGAGCGAGAACATCCCCGAAGCGGTTCGTTGGACGAAGACCGGTGGTCCGGTCGGCCTCGGATTCCTTCCGGGCGGTTTCACCAGCGGGGCTCTGTCGGTCTCCGGCGATGGAACTACCGTGGTTGGTTGGAGTTCCTCGAGCAATGCGGTGCCGTTCCCCTTGACCGAAGCCTTCGTGTGGACCGCGAGCGGAGGGATGATGGGGCTTGGTGATCTCGAAGGAGGTGCTTTCTCCAGCGAGGCGCTCGGCGTCTCGGCTGACGGTTCAGTCGTCGTCGGCCTGGGATCATCGGAGCTGGGCACCGAAGCGATGCGCTGGACGGAGACCGCCGGCATGGAGGGACTGGGCACGCTGCCGGGTGCCGTCGCGAGCGAAGCCACGGCCGTGTCAGCGGATGGCTCGGTGATCGTGGGGTTCGCCACCAACGCGGAAGCGTATACAGAGGCGTTCCGTTGGACTCAGGATGAGGGCATGGCAGGGCTCGGCTTCCCTCCCGGCTCCAGCTCGAGTAGCGCGGTGGGTGTCTCTGGGGATGGGTCCGTCGTGCTCGGTGGAGGCGACGTGGCCGGGCCGTGCCTGTGGGACGCCGTGCACGGGTGGCGCCCCCTGCACGACCTTCTCGAGGCGGATGGAGTGGATGTCGACGGCTCTTGGCAGGACCTCTTCGAGACTGCCGCGATCTCGGCAGACGGCCGCGTCGTTACCGGACGCGGGATCGATTCCCAAGGGCGGGCTTTCGTAGGCTGGGTTGCCACGATTCCCGAGCCGGAGCCCCAGCTCCTCTCCGCCATCGCCGCCGTGGCGCTCGTAGCGATGCGCGGCGCCTCGCCTCAGGCGTGGCGCCGCCGGGCCCACAGCAGAGCGGCGATGATTAGGCAGGCCTCGGGGATCAGCAGGCCGACCCCGTAGAGCATCTGCAGGGACTGCTGGGGCGTCAGCGGGAACTGGTCGGGCGTGAGCGCCTTCGGGCGGATCGTGATGGCCGAGTCGCGCGCCGTCGCCCAGTGCACCGCGTTCATCAGCAGGTCGAGGTTGTAGAGCGCGCGCAGGTAGTGGTTGGTCGCGAAGTCGGCGTCGCCGAAGACGACGATGCGCGCCTCGGCCCCCGCGCGCGGGAATCGGCCCACCGCGAGGATCGGCTGGTAGCCCTCGCTCGCATCGGGCGGGCGCTCGGGCGCGAGCCCGCGCTGCACCGCCGCGGTGTCGCGCGCGACCCAGGCGCGCTTCGAGGAGAAGGCGAGCGCGCGCAGCTCGTCGTCCGGCTCGGGCTTG
>DATJPY010000060.1:0-29942 GCA_035506135.1 Myxococcota bacterium
GGAGCGGCCGGCTCGCCGCTGCGGATCGACGCCGGTCCCGACGGCGCGCGCCTCGCCGTACTCGACTTCGGCGAGGTGGTGTCGGGCACCGTCGAGATCGAGCTCGACGCGCCGGCCGGCGCGCGCATCGACGCCGCCGCCGCGGAGTTCGCGGACGAGGCCGGGCGGCTCGCGCCGGACGGAGAGCACAGCGGCTTCCGCTACGTCGCGCGGGGCCGCGACGACCGCTTCGAGACGTTCCAGCCGCTCGGCTTCCGGCACCTCGGGCTCTCGGTCCGCGCCAGTGGACCGGTGCGCGTCCGCTCGGTCGTCGTCCGCGAGCGGCTGCATCCGCGCGCGACGCGGGACGGGCCCTTCTTCGAGTGCAGCGACCCGCTCCTGAACCGCATCTTCGCCGTGGGCCGCCGCAGCGTCGACCTCTGCTCGCACGACGCGTACGTCGACTGTCCGACCCGCGAGCAGCGCGCCTGGACGGGCGACTTCGTCGTGCACCAGATGGTGGACTTCGCCACCCATCCCGATTGGAGGCTCGCGCTGTGGAACGTCGAGCTGGCCGCCTCGCCGCGGCCGGACGGCATGCTCCCGATGGCCGCGGCCGGCGACGTGGAGCACTTCGACTCCGCCTTCATCCCGGACTGGGCGCTGCACTGGATCCGCGCGCTGCACAACGCGTGGCGCTACGCGGGCGATCGGGACTACGTGGCGCGCCTGCTGCCCGTCGCGGAGGGAGTCCTGCGCTGGTTCGAGCCGTTCGCCGCCGAGGACGGCCTTCTCTGCGACGTGACGGGCTGGGTGATCATCGACTGGAGCTCCGTCTCGGTCGACGGCCGCTCGTCGGTGCTGAACGCGCTCTGGGCGCGCGGCCTCGCCGACTTCGCGGAGATGGCGGAGTGGCTCGGCGACGGCGGCCGGGCGCGCTGGGCGCGCGCGCTCCACGCGCGCGTGCGCGGCGTCTTCGACCGATTCTGGGATCCGGAGCGGGCGCTGTACGTCGACCACGTGGTCGAGGGAGAGCGACGGCTCGAGACGAGCCAGCACGCCCAGGCGGCCCCGCTGGCGGCGGGGCTGGTGCCGGCCGCCCGCACTGCGCGTGTCGTCGAGGTGCTGCTCGACCGCGGGCCGTTGGTTCACGCGACGTGGTCGCGCGCCGCCGGTGACGCGCGCCGTCCCGGACCCGGCGAGCGCGGCGTCGCCGGTCCCTATCTCCTCCTCGGGCCGCCGAGGCCGTGGTGGGACGTAGCGCGCCAGATCGTCGCCGCCCAGCCCTTCTTCCGCTACGTGGTCCACGACGCGCTCGCCGCGGCGGGCCGCGCCGACGCGATCGCCGATCGGTGTCGCGACTGGGAGGCGCTGCTCGCGCGCTGCGACACCTCGTGGTCGGAGACCTGGTACGGCGGCACCGTGTCGCACGGCTGGGGCTCGACGCCAACCCGCGATCTCCTGGTGCGTACGCTGGGCCTCGAGCCCGCCGAGCCCGGCTTCGCGATGGCGCGGGTGGCCCCGCGGCTCGGCGGCCTCGAATGGGCGCGCGGCGCCGTGCCCACGCCGTCGGGACTCCTCGCGGTGTCGGCCGACGCGTCCGGCGTCGAGGTGGAGAGCCCGGTCCCCTTCGTCTTCGATCCGGGCGACGCACCGTCGAGTCGGCACCCGGCCGGTCGCCGGCGCCTTCCGCCGGTTCGCAGCGGCTAAAGCCCTCCGCGCGCCCTCTACAACGTGCGAGTCGGGCGGACGGGAGGCTTCCGCAGGCGCGGATCGCCGGCCGTCACCTCTTCCAGAAGCGCTCGAGGGCGTCGGGCGCGAGGGCCGGGCTCACCAGGAAGCCCTGCATCTCGTCGCAGCCCCAGCCGTGCAGGAGTGCGCGCTGCGGCTCGGACTCGACGCCCTCCGCCACGACGCGCAGCCGCAGCGCCTTGCCCATCGACACGATCGCCGCGGCGAGCGCCGCGTCCTCGCTGCGCGTCGCGATGTCGCGCACGAACGAGCGGTCGACCTTGAGCGCGTCCACCGGCAGCCGCCGCAGGTAGGAGAGCGACGAGTAGCCCGTGCCGAAGTCGTCGAGGGAGATCTGGATCCCCAACGCGCGCAGCTCCTGGAGCTGCGCCACCACGCGCTGGGCGTCGTGCATCAGGGTGCTCTCGGTGATCTCGAGCTCGAGCCGCCGCGGGTCGACCGACGAGGCGCGCAGCGCCTCCCAGATCTGCGCTACCAGCTTGTCGCTCCGGAACTGGTGCGCCGACAGGTTCAGCGAGACCGGAACCGCGGGCAGCCCGCGCCGCGTCCAGTCGGCGATCTGGCGACACACCGCGCGCGCCACCCAGTCCCCGAGCGGCCCGATCAGCCCGGTCTCCTCGGCGATCGGAATGAAGTCACCCGGCATGACCAGGCCGAGATCGGGATCCCGCCAGCGCAGCAGGCTCTCGAGGCCGGTGATGTTGCCGTCGGCGAGCGAGACCTTCGGCTGGTAGTGGACCTCGAACTCGCCCTGCTCGAGCGCGCGGCGCAGCTTGCCCTCGAGGATCAGCCGCCGCAGCGCTACCTGGTTCATCGACTGGGCGTAGAACTGGTAGTTGTTCCGACCCTGCTCCTTGGCGTGATACATCGCCGCGTCGGCGTTGCGCAGCAGCACCTCGACATCGTCGCCGTCCTCGGGCCAGGCCGTGATGCCGATGCTGCCGCTGATCACCACCTCGTGACCGCCGAGCAGGAACGGGCGCGACAGCGCGTCGAGGATGCGGCGCGCGACCTTGGCGAGATCCTGCGCCTCCTGCAGCCCCTCGAGCAGGATGGTGAACTCGTCGCCGCCGAGCCGCGAGATCGCGCTCGGCAGCTCGTGCCGCGCCACCAGGTCGGTGTCGCGCACGCTCGCCACCAAGCGGTCGGCGACTCCCTGCAGGAGCTGGTCGCCGACCGAGTGGCCGAGCGTGTCGTTGATGCGCTTGAAGTGGTCGAGGTCGAGGAACAGCACGCCGACGGCCCACTCGTTGCGGCGCGCGTGCGTGAGCGCCATCGCCAGCCGCTCCTTGAAGAGGCGGCGGTTGCCGAGGCCGGTCAGGCTGTCGTGATACGCGAGGTAGCGGATCTGCTCCTCGGCCCGCTTGCGGTCGGTGACGTCCTGCGCCGTGCCCTCGAGGGCGAGCGGCTCGCCGTTCTCGTCGACCAGGCGCTCGGCCTGCGAGTGCAGGATCCTCTCGGTGCCGTCGGCCAGCACGATGCGGTGGTCGATGTGGAGCGGCGTGCCGTCGCGCGCGCACGCCAGCGACGCCTCGGCGAGCGCGTCGCGGTCCTCCGGATGCACCATCTCGAAGAACACGTCGCGGCGCAGCGGAGGGCCTCCGGACTCGAGGCCGCTCAGCGCGAGCAGCTCGTCCGAGGCGTGGAGGACGCCGCTCGGCAGGTCGAGGCGCCAGCTCCCCATGCGCGCCAACCGCTGCGCGTTCGAGAGGCGCTCCTGGCTCTTGCGCAGCTCGGTCCAGTTCGCGCTCGCCCGCAGCAGGTAGCGCACGCGGTGGGCGAGGATCAGCCAGTTGATCGGCTTGGTGACGAAGTCGGTGGCGCCCACCTCGTAGGCGCGGCGGATCGACTCGACGTCGTCGAGGCCGGTCATCATCACGACCGGCGTGTCCGCCAACAGGGGCTGGCGGCGGATTTCCTCGCACACGGCGAAGCCGTCGGGCCCGGGCATCTGGACGTCGAGCAGGACGAGGTCGGGCACGCGGCGCCGGAGCGCATCGAGGGCAGCGCGGCCGTCCTCCGCCTCGACCACCTCGAGGCCGCCGGGCGCCAGCGCCTCGCCCACCAGCATGCGCATCGTCGCGTCGTCGTCGACGACGAGCACCAGCGGCTGCTTGCGCGAGACGGCGCCGCTCACGTCGCTCCGCCCTCTGCCGCGACGGCGACCCGCGCCAGCGCCTCCCGCACCCGTTCGAGCTCGCGCGCCGCCTGCTCGCAGAGGAGCGCGCCGTCGCCGACGCGGCGCTCGCGCCCGCGCGCCTCGATCTCGCGCGCAAGCGCCGCGAGCCGCAGCGCGCCGAGGTTGGCGCTGCTCGACTTGAGCGAGTGCGCCTCGCGCCGCAGCGCCTCGGCGTCTCCCACCGCGGCCGCGCGCGCGAGCGCGGCGACCTGCTCCGGCGCGCTGCGCAGGAAGGCGTCGACGACGCGACCCACGAGCAGGTCGGCGCGGGCAGGATTGAGCGCCCGGATCGCATCGAGCGCGCGAGGATCGAGCGCCGGCTCGCTCTCGGCCGAAGCCGCCACCGACGGCGCGACGATCGCCTCCTGTGCGCCGGGCGGAGCCGGCGCCGCGTCGCTCTTCGATGTCGTGGGAAGCCAGCGCGAGAGCGTGAGCAGGAGCTGGGTGCTGGTGAACGGCTTCGAGAGGTAGTCGTCCATCCCGGCGGCGAGACACTGATCGCGGTCGCCCGTCATCGCGTTCGCGGTGAGGGCGATCACGGGGACGCGCGGCGATCGCGACGCGTGCTCGCGCTCGCGCAGCGCGCGCGTCGCCTGGAACCCGTCCATCCGCGGCATCTGGCAGTCCATCAGGATCGCGTCGTAGCGGCCGTTGGCGAGGACGGCGAGCGCCTGCTCGCCGTCCTCCGCGAGATGGACGCGACAGCCGAAGCTCTCGAGCATCTCGCGCGCCACCTCCTGGTTGACCGGGTTGTCCTCGACGAGCAGCACGAGGCCACCGAGCCGCGCGTCCGACGGAGCCGCGTCGA
This sequence comes from Myxococcota bacterium, assembly GCA_035506135.1. GTDB lineage: Bacteria > Myxococcota_A > UBA9160 > UBA9160 > PR03 > DATJPY01. The sequence goes on from DATJPY010000060.1 coordinate 4,719, forward strand.
GCGAGAGCCGGCGCGGGGCGCTGCGCGCGCGGCCCATCGCCTCGGCCAGCCCGTTGTAGAGCTCCGACTGGCGCACCGGCTTGGTGAGGTGGAGCGCGATGCCCGTCTCGCGCAGTGCGTCGGCGTCGCTCTCGAGGCCGATCGAGGTGAGCATCATGAGGCGCGTGCTCCGGAGCGCCGGATCGCCGTGGATGACGCGCGCCAGCGAGAGCCCGTCCATGCCGGGCATGTGCATGTCGAGGATCGCGATGTCGTAGGGCCGCTGCTCCTGGACCGCCTGCCGGAGCGCCAGGAGCGCGTGCTCGCCGTCGGCTGCGGTGCCGGCGCGCATCTTCCACGAGAGCACGCGGTGCTGGAGGATCTCGCGGTTGGTCGCGTTGTCGTCGACCACGAGCACGCGCAGGCCGACGAGCTCGCGCGGCGGCCCGGGCTCGCGCAGCAGCTCCTCCGGCGTCCGCGCGAGCGGCAGCGTGAAGAAGAAGCGCGCGCCGCGCCCGGCCTCGCTCTCGAGCTCGATCGTGCCGCCCATCAGCTCGACGAGCTGCTTGCAGATCGCGAGCCCGAGCCCCGTGCCGCCGTATCGGCGCGTCGTCGAGGCGTCGGCCTGGCGGAACGACTGGAAGAGGTCGGCCTGCGCCTCCCGCGCGATGCCGATGCCCGTGTCGCGCACCTCGAAGCGCACGCGCGTCGGCCCGGGCGCGGGCTCGGCCACCGAGACCTCGACGACGACCTCGCCGGCCTCGGTGAACTTGATGGCGTTGGCGATCAAATTGGTGAGCACCTGGCGCAGGCGGCCGGGATCGGTGCGCACGGCGCCCGGCACGTCGTCCGCGATCCGGCAGGCGAGCTCGAGGCCCTTGCGATGGGCGCGCTCGGCGAGCAGCTCCGTCACGTCCTCGACGACCTCGATGAGGTCGCAGTCGATGCACTCGAGCACGAGGCGGCCGGCCTCGCCCTTCGAGAAGTCGAGGATGTCGTTGATCACCGAGAGCAGCAGCTCGGCGGAGCGGTGCACGGTCTCGGCCAGCTTGCGCTGGCGCGCGCTGAGCCCCGTCTCGAGCAGCAGGTCGGTCATGCCGATCACGCCGTTCATCGGGGTTCGGATCTCGTGGCTCATGTTGGCCAGGAACTGCGACTTCGACCGGTTGGCCTCCTCGGCCTGGCGCGCCAGCTCGACGGCCTCGCGGGTCGCTCGCTCGAACGCCTCGGTGCGCTCCTGCACCTTGCCCTCGAGGGTGCGCTGCTGCTCCTCGACCTGCCGGCGCGACTCGCGCAGGCGGCGCAGCATCATGTCGAAGGCGCGCGCCACGTCGCCGATCTCGTCGCTGCGGCGGCTGCGCAGGCGCACGCCGTAGTCCCCGGCGCCGAGCCGCTCGGCCGCGTGCTGGATCTCGAGGATCGGGCGCACGAAGCTGCGCGCCAGGAACCCGCTCGCGGCGAAGGCGAGCGCCAGCGCCACCCCGCCGGCTCCGAGCAGGAACAGGCGCGCGTGCGCGAGGGCGTCGCGCTCCGCCTCGAGCGATCCCACCACGCGCAGCGAGAGCCCGTCGAAGCGGCGCACCTCGCGCACCAGGTCGCCCGCGGCGCCGACTGCCGCCGGCGCGAACGAGAGCTCGGCGCCGCAGAGCTCCGCCCAGTGCGCGAGGGACTCGGCTCGGATCGGCTCGACGGCGACCAGGTGGCCGACGATCTGGTCGCCGGTGCGGAGCGCGAGCGAGATCGCGGCGAAGGCGCTCGAATCCTGCGCGACGAGCCGGGCGCCGTCGGGGCCGTGGACCGCGCCCGCGAGCGACGCATCGCCCGCGCTCGCCGCGACGCGCCCATCCCGGCCGACGAACGCGACGAAGGCGGCGTCCTGGCTCTCGGCGAGCTGCTGGGCGTAGAAGGCGAGCGTCGGCGGATCCTCGACCTCGAGGTTGGCGCGGAGCTGCGGCGTTCCCGAGATCGCGTCCCAGCGCTCGGACAGCGCGGCGAGGTGGCTGTCGACCAGGCGATCGGCGGCGTGCGCGGCGCGCTCGAGGCGCTGCGAGGCGGCGTGCGCCAGGTCGGCGCGGAGCGTCCGCTCCTGCACCACCACGACGAGCAGCGTCGCGAACGCGGCCAGGCCCGCGAGGGTGAGGAGGAGGCGCGCGGTCACCGTGAATCGGATCCGCCTCATCGTCTCCCCGGGCGTGGGCGGATCGCGTGCACGTCGCGCCTCACGCGTGCTCGCCCGCATCGATCCTTGTCGGGTCGCGTGAAGGCGGTCTTGAGGCGGAAGGGGGACTCCCCTACACCCCTTCTCATGGACGCGCTCGGTCGATCCCTGATCGGCCTCGGGCTGATCCTCGCGGCGGTGGGCCTGGTGCTGGTGATCGGGGCGCACTGGGGCCTGCCGTTCGGTCGGCTTCCGGGGGACATCCGCATCGAGCGGCCGGGCTTCCGCCTCTACGTGCCGATCACGACCGGCCTCGTGCTGAGCGGCGTGCTGTCGCTCGCGCTCTGGCTGCTCTCGAAGCTGCGCTGAGCGACCGGGCTCACTTCGACGAGGCGGGCGGCTCGCCGGGACCGGACTTCGTCAGGCCCAGCAGATCGAGGACCGGGTGCTTCACCCGGAACGGGATCACCGGCGTGATGCTGAGCTGGACGTTCAGCTGCTGGCCGAAGTCGTCGGGCCGGATCGGCATGTACTGGACCTGGAGCGCGAGCTTCACGTCGTGGCCGCCCCCGAACCGCACGGTCTTCCCCACGCCGAGCCCCACCGGGAAGGTCAGCCGCTGACCCTCCGAGGCCTTCCAGTTCACGGTGACGTTCGGCGACATCCCGATGCTCCACCCATCTTGCAGGAACCAGGTCAGGAAGTACTGGACCTTTAGCTGGCTCGCGGGCGGCCGCCGCCCCGAGCCTGCGAAGGACCACCACTGCTGCGCGAAGAGCGCGGCCTGCCAGTCGTGCGTGCGGTATCCGAACACGCCGGCGGGCCCAGCCTGCCACTTGCCCTTGCCGATCTGGGTGCTCCCCGCGGTCGGGAGCACGAAGGTCGGCCCCGCGGCCAGCAGCCAGGGATCCGTCGCCGGGGCGAGCACGACCGGAAATTCGATGTCTCCGAACGCCGTAACGCGCGCGAGCGAGCCGTCGGAGTCCTTGTAAGGCTTGTCGTCGAGGAGCGGAATGGTGGGACGGGTCACGATCCGGAGCTGGTCGGTCAGCGGGATCGTGATCAAGGGCTGGAACTGCAGCTTCTGCTCGACGCGATGCGTGTTGAAGCTGTCGATGTCGAGCACGTACGTATTGCTCTGCAGCTTGAGCTGCCAGGTGTGGCTGATCGGGTTCTCGAGCTCCCGGTCGACGGCGCCGAGCGAAGCGTCGGGCACGAACCGATTCGGATCGCTCGGCGGTGTCGGCGCCGGCGGATCGGCCCATGCCGCGCGGGGCCAGGGCGCCGCCAGCGCGAGCAGGCACGCCGCGACGCGGGCTCGCGCGCGCGCCCGCTCGGCGGGTGCCGCCCCGCGGATCAGGCTCGCTGGCCCTCCGCGCGGGGCGGCGGAACCGCCGCGTCCCTGCGCTCGTCAGGGCAGGTAGTAGCGGAGCGAGGACATGATGATGTTCTGGGTGGCCTCCGGCTGTACGCCATGCAGCCCCTCCCACGCCGTTCGGTGCGTGAACGAATAGGACAGGCCCGCCTGCAGCGTTCCGGCGGGTCCACGGTAGAAGCGATACCAGAATCCCGGCTGGACCTGCCACAGGAGCCGCGTCTGCGCCGAGCAGGGCGTGGCGGCCTGGGTGGTGCAGCCCGAGAGGTTGATGAGCGGCGAGCCGTAGCCCACGCCCTGCCCCGCGGCGTTCGTGTAGTCGGTCTTGTCATACCACTCCATCCCCGCGTAGGCGTAGAGGTCGAGCTTCGGCAGCGGGTGCGCCTCCACGCCGCCCATCACGTCGACCGCCGTGACCGGGACCACGTCGCCGTTCGGCTTCACCGTGACGTCGGGCCCGAGGCCGGACGCGTAGCGCCCGATCCCGCGCCCTCCGAGCGCCTCGAGGATCACGTCGACCTTCTCGTGGACGGGAAGGATCGCGGCGGCGCCCACGCCGCCGCCGAAGGCCACGTTGTTGTTCTCGTTGTAGCGGTCGCGGAAGAAGCGGCCGAGCAGCTTGAGCTCGTAGTGCCCGAAGCCGGGCTCCCAGGCGACCTTGCCGGTCAGATCCGGCGCGACGTCGGTCGAGATGCCCTGGGCTCCCGGGGTGTTGTTGAGCGTGAACTGCGATCCCGGCGACGTCGCGTTCGCGCTCGTGTTGAAGCCGAAGACGTTGGCAGGCGGATTGGTGACGCTGAGGATGGTCTCCGGGTTCTCGAGCGCGAACGAGAGCCAGACCTTGTCCCCGAAGTTCTTGGTGAGCCGCGTCTGCCACTGCCGCGCCCAGTTGTATCCGACCACGTACTGGGCATCGATCGTGAGCGGCACCATCTCGCGGCGCGGCGCGATGCCCGCGCGGTCCGTGGTCATCAGGCTCCACGCCTGGCCGCCGAGAATCGAGAAGCCGTTCTGGAGCGCGATCTGAGCCCAGAGCTGGCGCTGCCGGAGCTGGAAGCTGTTGCTCTCCTGCTCGTTCGCCGTGGGCGCAGCGCCCAGGAAGTCCATCTCGTAGTAGCCCGACAGATCGGCCCAGTCGGTCTTCCCCTCCGCCAGGAGCGAGAGCCGGGACTGCCGGGCGGTGCCACGGAACTCGGTCAGGTCCGAGTTGGCCGTCCCATCGAACGGGATGTTCCCGTAGGTGCTGCCGACATCGGCGTTCTCGTTGCGGCTCCGGAAGATGGCCGTCGACTCGAGGAAGCCCCCGAGCGTGAGATGGAAGCTGTCCTTGGACTCCCCTTGGGGCCCCGGTGCGCCCACGGGCGGCGCAGCGCTCCTCGTGTCCGAGACGGCCATGCGGGTCTCGTCGAGCTTTCGCTGCATCTGCTCGATCGTCTGGTCGCGCTGGTTCAGCTCGACCCGCATGTCCTGGATCTGCTTCTGCTGGCCCTCCAGCATCTGCTTCATCTCCTGGAGCTGACCGCTGACGTCTCCGGACGATCCGGAGGTCGTCGCCTGCTGGGCACTCGCCCCCAGGCCCCAGGCCCCGATCCACACGCAAACGAGCGCTGCCGGTGCGGCGCGTCTCATCCCTTGCCCCTCCTCGAGATTTCGCGGTCTCGATTTCACGATCTCGTGCAGGTCTCGTGACGGAACACCAATCCGCCCGAGCGCTGGGGGGCCACCCTACGAGCGAACCGTCGCGAATCGGTGGCTGGACCGTGGCAGTGGCGTGAAGAGTGGGGCGGTGAGCGGGGAGTCGGGCGGGCTCGCGGGAGCCTCTCCCAGATGAAGAAGTGCCCCACCCGGCTCGTCTGGATGGGAGCGGCGGGGGATGTTTCCTTGCATCCGAATGAACGGGCGGGTGGAGCCGGCCGCCGCTGCCGACCACACTGCTACCCGCGGGGCCGCTGCAGCTCGTTGAGGACGTCATGAAGATGCTGATGATCGTGTCCCGGAGTTCCCTCTTGGACGATCTCTTGCGAGTCCTTGCCGAGCTGGGTGTGAACGCATCCACGCATCTCCCCGAGGTTCACGGCCGTGGCGAGGCCGGCTCCGCGCTCGGCACCTTCGCGCACCCCGGCTCCAACTCAGTGGTTCTGGCGGCGGTCGACGACACGGCTGCCGAGCGGGTGGGGGCGGAGCTTCGCGCCTTCCACGACCGGAACGCCGCGCGCCAGCGCGGGGCACAGATCCCGTTCCGGGTCTTCGTCCTGCCCTGCACCCAGGTCGTCTAGAAGTCGCGCGATGCCGAGCTTCTCGCTTCGAAACCCGCACTTCGTCATCGTCGGCAGCCTGATCGTCGCCCTCCTCGGGATCACCGCGTTCTTCCGGATGCCGGTGGACGTGTTCCCCAACCTGAAGATCCCGGCGGTCGTCGTCGGCACCTTCTACCCCGGGATGCCGCCGGGCGAGATCGAGCGCGACATCACCACCCGCTTCGAGCGCTTCTTCACGCTCGGCAACGACATCGAGCACATCGAGTCGCGCTCGCTGCCGGGCGTGAGCATCATCAAGGTCTTCTTCCAGCCGAATGCCAACGTCGACGCGGCGGCGTCGCAGCTCGCCAACCTCGCGATGGCCGATCTGCGCCACCTGCCGCCCGGCACCCTGCCGCCCCTGGTGCTCAAGTCCGACGCGTCCTCGCTGCCCGTGACGCTCGTTACCGTGAAGGGGACCGGATTCACCGAGGCACAGCTCCGCGACCAGGCGCAGTACAACGTGCGCAACCAGATCGCGACGGTCGCCGGCGCCTCGGTGCCGCCGCCCTTCGGTGGGAAGTACCGGCAGGTGATGGTCTACGCGAACCGCGAGGCGCTCGAGGCGCGCGGCCTCACGCTGATGGACGTCGTCCACTCGCTGAACGACTCGAATCTCATCATTCCGGCGGGAGACGCGAAGATCGGCAACACCGACTACTTCATCGACACCAACAGCATGATCGACGATCCCAAGCGGATCGACGACGTACCGGTCAAGGTCGGCGACGGCCAGGCGCCCGTGCTGGTCCGGGACATCGGGCACGCCGAGGACGCCGCGCAGATCCAGCAGAACGTGGTCCGCATCGACGGCCAGCGGTCGGTGTACGTGCCCGTCCTGAAGCAGGGCAACGCCAACACCATCGCCGTGGTCGACGGTGTCAAGTCGCTCCTGCCCAACGTCGTCGGTCTCCCGGCGGGCATGAAGCTCGACTCGATCTTCGACCAGTCCGGCTACATCCGGCAGGCCGTCGAGAGCCTGCAGCACGAAGCCGGCTCCGCGGCGATCCTGGCGTCGCTCGTGATCCTGCTGTTCCTCGGGAGCTTCAAATCGACGCTCGCGATCTTCCTCTCGATTCCGCTCTCGCTGCTGGCGGCGACCTTCGGGCTCTACCTCAACGGCGCAACGATCAACGTGATGACGCTCGGCGGCTTCGCCCTCGCGATCGGCCGCCTCGTCGACGACTCGGTCGTGGTGCTGGAGAACGTGAACCGCCACCTCGCGCACGGGAAGAGCCCGCGTCAGGCCGCGCAGGACGGCGCCGAGGAGGTCTCCCTCGCCGTCCTCGCCTCGACCATCACCACGATGATCGTCTTCCTGCCCGTGATGTTCCTGTTCGGCGTCGCCAAGTACCTGTTCAGCGCGCTCTCGCTCGCGGTCGTGCTCTCGATGGCCGGCTCGTACGTGGTCTCGATGACCGTCATCCCGGTCTTCTGCGCGCGCTTCCTCACGGTCGAGGGCGCGCGCGCCGAGGAGGAGGGAGCGCGGGGCGGGTTCGCCGGGGCGTTCGACCGGCTCTACGGGCGCTTCGTCGCGCGCTACCAGCGGATCCTCGAGCGCGCGCTCGACCGCAAGTGGACGGTGATCGCGGCGGTGAGCCTGCTCTTCGCCGTCACGATGGGCGGCTACCGGCTGCTCGGCACGGAGCTCTTCCCGCGAACGGACGCGGGGCAGTTCATCATCAATCTCCGCACTCCGCGCGGCTCCCGCATCGAGGTCACCGAGGCCCTGACGGAGCGGATCGAGAAGGTGATCCGGGAGGTGATCCCGCCCGAGGACCTCTCGATGGTGGTCTCGAATCTCGGGCTGGCAGCCGGCTTCTCCGCGATGTACTCGCCGAATGCCGCCAGCGACTCGGGATTCGTCATGGTGAGCCTGAAGGAAGGGCACCGCCGCTCGACCTGGCACTACGTCGACCTCCTGCGCACCGAGCTCGCGCAGCGCGTGCCGGAGGTGCAGACCTTCTTCCAGTCCGGAAGCATCATCGATGCAGTGCTCAACTTCGGACTCGCCGCGCCGATCGACGTCCAGCTCTCCGGCCCCGAGATCGGGCCGCTGCACGAGGCGGCGAAGCAGGTGAACCAGGTCGTGCGCGGCCTGCCGGAGGTCGCCGAGAGCTTCATTCCCCAGGAGTCCAGCTATCCGACCTTGGAGGTCGAGGTGGATCGGGTGAAGGCGGCGCGCCTCGGCCTCAGCCAGAAGGACGTCGTCACCAACACCATCACCGCGCTCACCTCGAACCAGATGATCGCGCCGTCGATCTGGATCGATCCGAAGACCGGCAACGACTACTTCCTCACCGTGCAGTACCCGGAGCAGGACATCCGCTCGCTCGAGACGCTGCTCGACATCCCGGTCCGGAGCGCCGCCAAGGACGGCGGTCACGAGGATGCGCTCCTGCTGCGCAACGTGGCGTCGATCGTGCCCAAGACACAACCTGCCGAGATCACGCACTACAACATCCAGCGCGTGGTCGACGTCCTGGTCTCGCCGCGCGGAGACGACATGGGCGGCACGCAGGCCGCGATCCAGCGCGCGCTCCAGGGCATCTCGCTGCCGCGCGACGTGAAGATCACCTACCGAGGCTCGGTCTCGGCGATGCAGGCCTCGTTCTCGAGCTTCGGGTTCGGATTGGCGATGGCGGTCGTCCTGCTCTACCTGGTGATGGTCGCGCAGTTCCGGTCCTTCCTCGATCCCTTCATCATCATGTTCTCCGTCCCGATGGGGATGATCGGGGTGGTCTGGGTCCTGCTCGCGACGGGCACGACGCTCAACATCGAGTCGTTCATGGGGACCATCGTGATGGTCGGCATCGTGGTCTCGAACTCGATCCTGCTGGTCGACTTCGCCAACCAGCGCCGCCGCGAGGGGGCGCGCGCGCGGCGCGCGATCGTCGACGCCGCCTGCGTCCGCATGCGGCCGATCCTGATGACGGCGCTCGCCACGGTCGTGGGCCTCATGCCGATCGCGCTGAAGCTCGGCGCGGGCTCCGAAGCGTCGGCCCCGCTCGCGCGCGCCGCCGTGGGCGGGCTCGTGGTGTCGACGGGGCTCACGCTCCTCCTGGTACCTGCCGTCTACGAGCTCCTGTACTCTCGCCGCGAGGTGGCTTCGTGACGCGTGCGGGGGGAATCGGAGCGCTCCTGGCGCTCGTGCTCTGGGCGCTGGCCGGCTGCGGCGACGACGCGAAGTCGGCACGCGAGTCGGGCCCGCCCTCGGTGAGCGTGGTGCGCCCGCAGCGCGGCGACATGACGCGGTCGATCACGCTGCCGGGAGACCTGGTCGGGCTCTACGAGTCGGCTCTACACGCGAAGGTGACCGGCTACCTGAAGAGCATCGGCGTCGACAAGGGCGACTGGGTCAAGAAGGGCCAGGTCCTGGCGGAGATCGAGGTCCCCGAGCTCGAGCAGAGGCTCCACCGGGCGCGCGCCAACCTCGCGGTGCAGCGCGGGACCTACGAGCGCCTCGAGCGCGTCTGGAAGACCGACCACCGCCTCGTCGCGCGCGAGGACGTCGACGTCGCCGAGGGGCAGTTCGAGGAGGCCAAGGCCGAGGTCGAGGAGCTCGAGACGCTGGTCGGCTACACGCACATCGTGTCGCCCTTCGACGGCGTGGTGACGGCCCGCTACGTGGATCCGGGCGCGCTGATCCAGGCGAGCGGCCACGGCGAAGGCTCCGGCTCGGAAGGCTCCGCGCCCGAGAAGGGCAGCAGTGCCCCCATCGTCACCGTGGCCGACATCCAGACGCTGCGCGTCTACGTGTACGTGCCCGAGGAGGAGACCAGCCTGATCCGGCGCGGGATGCCGGCCACGCTGCGCCTGCGCGAGTTTCCGGGCCGCGAGTTCACCGCCGCGGTGACGCGTTTCGCGACGTCGCTCGACCTGTCGACGCGAACCATGCTCACCGAGGTCGACATCGACAATCCGCAGCACGAGCTCTATCCGGGGATGTATGCGGACGTGGAGATCGAGCTGGCGCGCCACCCGGCCACGCTGAAGGTCCCGGCGTCGGCGGTCGGGAGCGCGGGGGAGTCGCCGTTCGTCTACGTCGTGCGCGACGATCGGCTCGCGAAGGTCCCGGTCACCACGGGATTCACTTCGGAAGGATGGATCGAGATCTCCTCGGGACTCTCGGGTGACGAGAGCGTCGTGGGAACGATGTCACCCGGCCTGACCGAGGGCGAGAGCGTACACGCAGTCATGAGCGAGCCCGGCGCCAATCTGGCGATGGCGAAGTGATCCCGGCGCGCGCCGGCGCCCGCGCCAGCCGGGTCGCATTCGTCGCACTGTGCCTCGCTCTCCCGCCCGCGCTCGGCTCCGCGGACGAGCCCATCCCGGCGGGCAGCGAGCTCACGCTCGCGCGCGCGATCGAGCTGGCGATCAAGTACCACCCGGCGCGCCAGGCGGCCGAGTCCGAGAGTCTCGCCGCGGACGAGCGGGTCGGCTCCGCGCGATCCTCGCTGCTGCCGCAGGTGTACGGCGTGGGCCAGTACCTGCGGGCGACCGAGAACGGCATCGGCACCGCCACGTACCTGCCGGCGCCCGGCATCACCCGCTCGCCGAGCACCGGGCGACACACCGACAGCCTCACCGACTCGTTCGACAACTACGCAGCGGGCGTCTCCGTGTTCCAATACCTGTACGACTTCGGGCGGACTCGGGGCGCGATCGAGGAGCGGAACGCCGAGGCAGACGCCGAGCGCGCCCGGCTGCAGCTCGTGGAGCTGGACCTGGTGTACCGGGTGTCGGCCGCCTACTTCGATCTGGTGGGCGCGCGGCAGATCGTCAAGGTCTACGACGAGGCGATCATGCAGCGGACGGAGCACCTGAACGAGGTGAAGGTCAAGGCCGAGGCCGACCTCAGGCCCCAGATCGACGTCTACACCGCCCAGGCCGAGCTGGCCCGCTCGGAGCTCCATCTCACCGACGCCCGGAATGCGGAGGCCATCGCCAAGGTCTCGCTCGACAACGCGATGGGCCTGGGGGAGCAGGCGCCGGACTACAAGCAAGCCGACGCGTCGCTGCCGGCACCACCTTCCGAGCCGGTGGACTCCTTCCTGCACCGCGCGCTCGAGCAGCGCCCCGACCTGAAGATGCTCGAGGAGGGCGCGCGGGCCGCCGGCGCACGGATCCGCCAGTACCGCAGCGACTACCTCCCGTCGCTCGGTGCCGCCGCTGGCTACAACCTTCGCGGCGACGACGGCACGTCGACGAACAACCTCTACGCCGGTGTCGTGATCACCTGGCCGCTCTTCAACGGCTTCCGCACCCAGCACGAGGTCGCCGAGAGCAGGCTCCGGCAGGACGCCATCCGCCACATGATCGAAGACCTGCGCCAGACCGTCATCCTGCAGGTGAAGCGCAGCTATCTCGACTGGCGGGCCTCGATCGACCGCATCGGCCAGGCCCGGCAGACGCTCGAGGCGTCCCGCGTGGAGCTCGATCTCGCCAGCAAGCGCTACGAGAACGGCCTCGGCAGCATCATCGAGCTGACCGATGCCCAGCGACGCTATACCGAGGACGACGCGGCCTACGTGAAGGCGCAGGCCGAATCGTCGATCGCGAGGGCGGCGCTGGATCGCGACACCGGGACCGCCCATCCATGACCCGCCCTGCGAGCGCGGTCTAGTCGCCGCGGAACCGGCTCCAGTCGATCGCGAGCTTCCGCATCTTCGAGCGCAGCGTGTAGGGGTTGACGCGCAGCAGGGCCGCCGCCCCGCGCGAGCCCTCGATCCGGCCGCGCGTGCGCTCGAGCGCCGCCTCGATGTGTCTGCGGATGGCGTCGTCGAGAGAGACGATCTCTGCGGACGCTCCGTTGGATTGCTGAGCTGCCGCGCGTCCTGATGGACTTCGCTCGGCTTCGCCTCGCTGCGCGCCGCCTTCGGGCGCTTGCTGAGCTGTGGCACGTCTGTTGACTTCGCTCGCCTTTGGCTCGCTGCGCGCGGCGCCTTCGGCGCCGCTTGCGGGATACTCCAGGCGATCGTCTTGCTCCGGAGGCCACGGGGAGGCGTGGAGCTCGGGGCGGACCGCGGGGCGCGACGGCGAGGAGGCGCCGAGGCCGAGGGCCGTCGCCACCTCGAGCGAGCGGCCGTTGCCGAGGATGACCGCGCGCTCGATCACCGAGGCCAGCTCGCGGACGTTGCCGGGCCACGCGTATGCGAGGAGGCGGTTCGCGTCCTCGGGCGATGGGATGCGCGGAGGCGTCCCGAAGCGCGTCGCCGCGCGCAGCGCGAAGTGCGTGGCGAGCGCGGGAATGTCCTCCGGTCGCTCGCGCAGCGGCGGCACCTCGATCGGGAACACCGCGATGCGATACCAGAGGTCCTCGCGGAACTGCCGATCGGCGACCATCGCGCGGAGATCCCGATGGGTGGCTGCGACGATGCGCACGTCGACGTGCAGCGAGCGCTGCCCGCCGACCCGCTCGAGGCTCCCGTCCTGGAGGACGCGCAGGAGACGCACCTGCGCCTGCAGCGGAAGCTCGCCGACCTCGTCGAGGAAGAGCGTCCCGCCGTCGGCGCGCTCGAACCAGCCCCTTCGCTGGGAGGCGGCGCCCGTGAAGCTCCCGCGCTCGTGGCCGAACAGCTCGGAGTCGACCAGACCGCTCGGGATGGCTCCGCAGTTGACCCGGAGGAACGGCCCCGCCGCGCGACGGGATCGCACGTGGATCGCCCGCGCCACGACCTCCTTGCCCGAGCCGGTCTCGCCCAGGATGAGCACGGGCACGTCGGAGGGCGCGACCTGTGCGACGCGCTCCATCACCGGCCGGAAGCCCTCCTCCGCGCCCACGATCGTCTCCTGGAGGTCGTGCCGGCCGAGGCGGGAGAGCAGCGAGCTGCGGTCCGCCTCGGCGGCCGCCTGCTGCGTCGCCAGACGGTGCAGGCGCCGGTCGTTCTCGAGCGCCGCGGAGAAGGGATCGAGGAGCGCCTGCGCGAGTGCGACGTGCTCGGCGTTGAAGTGACGCGAGCGCTGCGCGACGAGGAGGAGGACGCCGGCGGGACCCGCCTCGTCCGAGAGCGGCCCCGCGATCACGTCGCCCTCGATCTCGTCGGGCAGGAGGCCGGGGAGCTGCTCGGCGAGCGTCCGCGCGCGGCGGTGCAGCACGCGACCCGCGCGAGACCAGGCGACGAGCTCCTCGAACTGGTGTGGAAGCAGCTCGCTCCGAGCGGGCTCGGGCGTGGGCTGCTCGTGAACCGCCACCGCGGCGGCGGTCTCCACGCACGCGCGCGCTGCCTCGAGACGCCGGATCGCGACGAGGTCGACGGGAAGTCGCCGCGCGAGAAGCGGGGAGGTGCGCGCGAGCGACTCTTCGATCGACAGGTGCTGGCAGCACTCCCGCCAGAGCGCGAGCAACAACGGATGGAATCTCTGCATCGCACCTCGACCCGTGATAAGAGACGGAACCGTACCAGATCACGGACATCCGTCAAATGAAACGGCATGAATCCGCTCAATAAGACGGAATCTGTTGTGATTCCTCGTCCTGGCGCTCTCCGCCGCACGGCACGCCGTTTGCTCTCACGGCTCGGCCCGAAGGGAGCGAGCCATGCGAAACGCGTACCGATCCACCGCGAGCGCCGGACTGGCGGTCTTCCTGTTGCTCGCCGCGGCGACGCACACGGCGAACGCCGACACCGCGCCGCAGCAGCAGACCGACGACAACCAGGCGCTGCGCGAGCGCGTGGAGTCGCTCGAGGAGACCGTCTCGCTCCTGAAGCGGCAGATCGAGGTGAGGGACGAGGCGGATGCCAGCAAGGGATCCCAGCCCGTCGTCGGTGCGGGCCCCGACGGCTTCTTCCTCCAATCCGCCGACAAGGCCTATCAGATCCGCTTCCGGGGCTACGTGCAGGCGGACGCCCGCTTCTTCACGAGCGGCGACGTCGCCAACAGCAATCCCACCAACGACTTCTATCTGTACCGCGTGCGCCCGATCGTCGAGGGAACCGTCGCGCAGTACATCGACTTCAAGATCATGCCGGACTTCGGACAGGGCAAGACCGTCCTGCAGGACGCCTTCTTCAACGCGCACTACTGGCCGCTCGCGCAGCTCCAGGTCGGCAAGTTCAAGGAGCCGTTCGGGCTCGAGCGCCTGGAGTCCGCGACGAACCTCACGTTCATCAACCGCGCATTCCCAACCCAGCTCTCTCCGAACCGCGACATCGGAGCGATGCTGTGGGGGCAGTGGCACGAGGGGCTGCTCACCTATCAGCTCGGCGTGTTCGACGGTGTGGTCGACTACGGCAGCACCGATGCCGACAACAACGACGCCAAGGACTTTGCCGCGCGCGTGTTCGTCCATCCCTTCCAGAACTCGACCTGGGAGCCTCTGCAGGGCCTCGGCATCGGGTTCGCGACGACGGTCGGCGACGAGAACGGCGCGACTCCGACCTACCAGACCGAGGGACTCCAGACCTTCTTCAGGTACAACAGCACCGTCCAGCTCAGCGGGGAGCGCTATCGCCTCTCGCCGCAGGCGTACTGGTACTGGGGTCCGTTCGGGACGATGTTCGAGTGGGTCGAGTCCTCGAGCGAGATGCGCAACCGGCTCCGCACGGTTCTCACCGACCTGCGGGCCACCAACACGGCGTGGCAGATCTCGGCGAGCTACGTGCTCACCGGAGAGAACGCGTCCTACGGCGCCGTCATCCCGCGCGCGGACTTCTCGCCGACGAAGGGGACCTGGGGCGCCTACCAGATCGCGGCGCGCTACGGCGAGCTCCACGTCGACGACGCGGTCTTCGACGACGGGTTCGCGAACCTGGCGAACTCTGCCAAGACGGCGCGCGAGCTCACCGTGGGCCTCAACTGGTACCTGAACCGCTTCCTCAAGTGGCAGCTCAACTTCGGGCACACCTGGTTCGACGGCGGCGCCAACGGCTCGCAGCCGGGCGCGACCAGCAACCGCGCGGCGGAGAACGTCATCGTGACCCGCTTCCAGATCCAGTACTGAGAGGTGCGCATGCAGCCCCGGATCTTCCTCCGTCTCGCGCTCCCCCTCGCGGTGCTCGCGGCGCTCGCGTTCGCCTCGCCGGGAGCCGCGCGCGCCGACAAGACGCTGCTGAACGCGTCGTACGACCCGACGCGCGAGCTCTACGACGCCTACAACAAGCTCTTCGCGAAGCACTGGCAGGACTCGAAGGGCGAGACGGTCTCGATCAACCAGTCGCACGGCGGCTCCGGAAAGCAGGCACGCGCGGTGATCGATGGGCTCGACGCCGACGTGGTGACCCTCGCACTCGCCGGCGACGTGAACGCTCTCTTCGAGAAGGGCCAGCTGATCCCGAGGACGTGGCAGAAGCGGCTCCCGAACAACTCCTGCCCCTACACGTCGACGATCGTCTTCCTGGTGCGCAAGGGGAATCCGAAGGGCCTGCACGACTGGGGTGACCTCGCGCGGCCCGGCGTGGCGGTGATCACGCCCAACCCGAAGACCTCCGGCGGCGCGCGCTGGAACTTCCTGGCGGCGTGGGGCTGGGCGCTCGACCAGCCGGGCGGCGACGAGGCGAAGGCGCGCGATCTGGTCGGGAAGATCTACAAGAACGCGGTCGTGCTCGACAGCGGGGCGCGCGGCTCCACCACCACCTTCGTCGAGCGCGGGATCGGCGACGTGCTGATCGCGTGGGAGAACGAGGCGCTGCTGGCGCTCCAGGCCGAGGGCCGCGACAAGTTCGAGCTGGTGGTGCCGTCCGAGAGCATCCTCGCGGAGCCGCCCGTCGCGGTGGTCGACACGGTGGCGCGGCGGCACGGGACCACCGAGCTCGCCGAGGCCTACCTGCAGTTCCTCTACTCGCCGGAGGCGCAGGATCTGATCGCGCGGCACTACTACAGGCCGAGCGACGCGTCCGTGGCACAGAGGTACGCGGAGCAGTTCCCGAAGCTCAAGCTCTTCTCGATCGACGAGAAGTTCGGCGGCTGGTCGCAGGCGCAGCCCCGCTTCTTCAACGACGGCGGAGTCTTCGACCAGATCTACGGGAAGTGAGATCGGAGGCGCAGGGACGTGTCGTCGATGCGGCGGAGGCGCTCGGTGCTGCCGGGGTTCGGACTGACGCTCGGCGTCACGCTCGTGTACCTCTCGCTGCTCGTGCTCCTCCCGCTGGCGGGTCTCTTCCTCCGCTCGGCGTCGCTCAGCGCGGGCGAGTTCTTCTCGGCAGTGGCCTCGCCGCGCGCCCTCGCGGCGTACCGGCTCTCGTTCGGCGCCTCGTTCGCCGCGGCGTCGGTGAATGCGGTCATGGGCCTCGTCGTGGCCTGGGTGCTCGTCCGCTACCGCTTCCCGGGGCGCGGCCTGGCCGACGCGCTGGTCGACCTTCCGTTCGCGCTGCCGACCGCGGTCGCCGGCATCACGCTCACGAGCCTCCTCGCCAAGACCGGCTGGTTAGGGCGCGTCCTCGAGCCGCTCGGGATCCAGGTCGCCTACACGCCGCTCGGTGTCGCGGTCGCCCTCACCTTCATCGGGCTTCCCTTCGTGGTGCGCACCCTGCAGCCGGTGCTGCAGGACCTCGATCCCGAGATCGAAGAAGCGGCCGCCAGCCTCGGCGCCAGCCGCTGGCTCACCTTCCGGCGCGTTCTCTTCCCGGGCCTCTGGCCGGCGCTCGTCACCGGCTTCGCGCTCGCTTTCGCGCGCGCCGTGGGCGAGTACGGCTCCGTGGTGTTCATCTCGGGCAACATGCCCGGACGGACCGAGATCGCGCCGCTCCTGATCGTCACCAAGCTCGAGCAGTACGACTACGCCGGCGCCACCGCGATCGCGACCACGCTGCTCCTGATCTCGTTCGGGCTGCTGCTCGGCATCAACGCGCTGCAGCGCTTCGGCAGCCACCGCCTGAGCGGCGCGGGGGAGGCGTCGTGAGCACGCGCCCGGCCGACTGGACGCTCGCCGCGGCGCCTGCTCCCCGCGCGCCCGCGTCGAGCGCGCTCGCGGAGCCGCCGTGGCTGCGGCGACTGCTGACGGCGGCCGCGCTCGGCTTCCTCGCACTCTTCCTCGTGCTCCCGCTCGTCACCGTCTTCGCCGAGGCGTTCTCGAAGGGCGTCGGCGTGTACCTCGATGCCATCTCGGATCCGATCGCGCTCGCCGCGGTCCGCCTGACGCTGCTGGTCGCTGCGATCTCGGTGCCCGCCAACGCGGCCTTCGGCGTGGCGGCCGCGTGGGCGATCGCCAAGTTCGAGTTCCGCGGGAAGGCGCTCCTCGTCACGGCGATCGACCTCCCGTTCGCGGTGTCGCCCGTCGTCGCGGGCCTGATCTTCGTGCTCCTCTTCGGCGCGCAGGGGATCTTCGGCCCCTGGCTCCGGGAGCACGACCTGAAGATCATCTTCGCGGTGCCGGGCATCGTGCTCGCCACGACGTTCATCACGTTCCCGTTCGTGGCGCGCGAGCTGATCCCGCTGATGCAGGAGCAGGGTTCCGAGGAGGAGGAGGCGGCGCTCTCGCTCGGAGCCAGCGGCTGGCAGACGTTCCGGCGCGTCACGCTGCCCAACATCAGCCTCGGCCTGCTCTACGGGATCGTGCTGCTGAACGCGCGCGCCATGGGCGAGTTCGGCGCAGTGTCGGTGGTGTCGGGCCACATCCGCGGCGTCACGAACACGCTGCCGCTCCACGTCGAGATCCTCTACAACGAGTACCAGAGCGCCGCCGCCTTCGCGGCGGCCTCGCTGCTCGCGCTCCTCGCGCTGCTGACGCTGGTCCTGAAGCGGATCCTCGAGTGGCGCATGGGCCGGATCGCGCGGGCCGCGTGACCGGTGCGGGCGACGCCGGCGATCGGAGAGCGAGCATGACCATCGAGGCGCGCGGCCTGAACAAGAGCTTCGGGGGATTCCAGGCGCTCCGCGGCGTCGACCTCGACGTGAAGGAGGGCGAGCTGGTCGCGCTGCTCGGCCCCTCGGGCTCGGGCAAGACCACGCTGCTGCGCATCCTCTCGGGCCTCGAGTTCCCCGACCAGGGTCGCGTGCTCTTCGACGGCGAGGACGCCACCGAGCGCAGCGCGCGCGAGCGGCGGGTCGGGTTCGTGTTCCAACACTACGCGCTCTTCCGGCACATGAGCGTGTTCGAGAACGTGGCCTTCGGGCTCCGGGTGCGCGCGCGGCACGAGCGGCCGCGCGAGGCGGAGATCCGAGAGCGCGTCTCCGAGCTCCTGCACCTGGTGCAGCTCGGCAACATGGCGGAGCGCCTGCCCTCGCAGCTCTCCGGCGGACAGCGCCAGCGCGTGGCGCTGGCGCGCGCTCTCGCGGTCCGTCCGCGCATGCTCCTGCTCGACGAGCCCTTCGGCGCGCTCGACTCGCGCGTGCGCAAGGAGCTGCGGCGCTGGCTGCGCCAGCTCCACGACGAGCTGCACATCACGAGCGTCTTCGTGACCCACGACCAGGAGGAGGCGCTCGAGCTCGCGGATCGCGTGGTCGTCATGAACCACGGCGCGATCGAGCAGGTGGGCACCCCCGAGCAGGTCTACCACCAGCCCGCGACCCGCTTCGTCTACGAGTTCATGGGTGACGTCAACATCTTCCACGAGCGGGTCGAGCCCGCCAAGCCCACCTCCATCTACGTGCGCCCGCACCTGCTCGAGGTGCACCGGGGACCTGCCGGCGCCGGTGACATCCGCGCCCGCGTGCTGCGCATCCACGCCGCCGGCCCGACCGTGAAGGTCGAGCTGCGCACCGAGCGCGGGGAGCTCGTGCACGCGGAGATCTCCCAGCACCGGCACGGGGCTCTCGGGCTGCTCCGCGACGACGATGTCTACGTACGGCCTACGCATCCGCATGTCTTCAGCGACGACTACTCGATCTGAGCGGCGACCTCTATCCTCCGCGCATGCCGTACTACGACGATGGTCTCCGGGTTCGCGAGGCGCGCGCGCGCTACTTCCGCGACAACCAGTTCGGCGAGGACGGCGGCTACGGCAAGGCCTGGGTGGAGGTCGCGCTGGGCCCCGTCCCCGTCTTCGTGCCCAACACCGCGGCGCGCGTGCGCGCCGTGCGGCTCCACGACCTGCATCACGTCGCCACCGACTACGGCACCGATCTCGCCGGCGAGGCGGAGATCGCGGCCTGGGAGATCGCGAGCGGCTGCGCCGGCTTCGCCGCGGCCTGGGTCCTGAACCTCTACGCGCTCGCGATCGGGCTGGTGGTCGCGCGCGAGCGCACCTGGCGCGCCTTCGTTCGCGGCCGGCGAACCGGGAACCTGTATCACCTGGGCTGGCGCGAGGGCCTGCTCGACGACTCGGTGGGCGCGCTCCGGTCGAAGCTCGGGCTGGAATCGGCTGACGGTTCCGAGCCGACGGCGCGCGACCGCGCCGGCTTCGCCGCGTGGGCTGGCGCGTCGATCGCGCTGGCGCTCGCGACGCTCGCGCTCCTCGCCGCGCCCTTGGTCCTCGGCGCGCGCGCGCTCCTCGCCCTGCTCTAGTCGCGCGCGCTCGCTACGCGAGCCGGCGTCGGCCTGCGGCGAGCGCCAACGCCCCGAGCCCGAGGAGGAGGGCAGTCGCGGGCTCGGGAACGACGTCGAACGACGCGGAGTAGGTGCCGCTGACGGTTCCGCCAGCGGCGAGCGCCGCGAGCACGTTCTGATACGGGATTCCCGCGAACTGGAAGGTGAAGTCGCCCTGGAACGGGGTCTCCTCGCCGGTCGAGATCCGGGTTGCGACGCCTTCCACGGAGAAGGAGGCGATCGAACCGCTCGGCGTATTGATGAAGTTGAACTCCGTGCCCGTGGGCGTGCAGAGCTGTCCCACGGCCGGCGCTGCGCCGCACGACGCGGACGTGAAGATGCCGAAGTCGATCTTGGTGAGATTCAGGACGATGTCCGGCGCCGCGGTGAGCGTCACGAAATCGGGCAGAGAGATCGGAGCGCCGACGGGATCGACCGTCTTGTCGAGCGTGAGAAGGATCGCCGCCGTGCCGGACAAGGAGGCGAAGTTCCCGCTCGAGACGCCGACCACTCCGTTGGTCCCCGGCATCAGGTCGGGGAAGCTCGTGGTGTCCTTGGTGAGGGCCACGTTCCCGACGATGGAGAGGATCCCCGTGACCGGGGTCGCCGAGGCGGTCTGCGGCCCCATCGCGACCGCCGCCACAGCAAGGATCATCATCAGCGCCCTGGAGCGCACGCAACACCTCCCATCCGGGGTGAGGACCCGGTTGTCACCGATGTGGAGGTGGCGATTTCGAGGCAGAGGTGGCAGCCAATCGGCAGAGCCGCGGCGAATCCCCTGCGGCTCGCCCCGCCCGGCGTGCGGCGTCAAGTCGGCCCCACGTCCTGCCGAACCCGCGCCCGTGAAGGACACCTTCCGACTCCTCGGCGTGCTGCTCGCCCTCTACGTGGTCTACGGCATGGCGAACGGGGAGGTGTACGCGCGTTCCGGTGTCTGGGGCCGCACCTTCCGGCGCGACGAGGACGCGTGGGGGTACTGGTCGGCGATCGCAGCCTACACAGCGCTGACGCTGGCCCTCCTCTTCTACTTCTGATCCGTGCGGGAGCCAAGCCATGAGCGCGGTGACATCGCGGCCTGCGGAGAGTCGATGGCGCGCGTTCCGACGCTGGCCGCTGGCGGTCGGCGCCACAGGCTTCCTGTGCGGCTACCTCGGTCCCATCGCGCTCGCGCCGGACGCCAATCAGGGTCCGCTCCTCGGCCTCCTCATCACGGGTCCGGGCGGCACGCTCCTCGGCGTCGGGCTCGGCGCGGTCGCGGTCCTGCTCCCGCTCTCGGAGCGCCAGCGCCGCGGCGCGCTGCTGGTCACGTGCACCGCCGTGGCCCTCGTCACGCTCTACTGGTCCACCCCGGACCCGGCCTATCGGGGCGAGATCGTCGACGGCGCGGTGAGTGGCTGCCAGGCGCCGGCTGTGCTCGCCGACGCGACGGTCCGCGACTGGCAGGACCGCATCGCGAAGACGCCCTGGGGCCACCCCCGCCCGAACTGGAAGGCGGAGGTGTCGCAGAAGCTCCGCGATGATCGCGGGCTCGTCGTCGACATGCAGGTCGCGCGCGTGCGCTCCGTCTATCAGAACCGCAAGCCGTGGAACGCGGACTTCTTCGCCAAATCGTGGGACGAGAAGAGCGGCGAGATGAGGCAGTACTACGCCCAGGACGGGATCCGATCCTGCAGCGACTTCCTGCGCACGGGACCGGCCCTCTACTTCCCGAGCGGCGGCACCGCCAACTCGTGGCCTCCGGCGGAGGTCCCGATCCTCCTGGGGCTGCAGACCCTGCAGCCCGTACCGCCCGAGTACGAGCGCTTCGCGAGCCCCTGACTCGGAGTCCTTGGCGCATTCCCGCGAATTGTGTTTCTTATCTGGCGCGCGCCCGATTCGAGGAGCCGCCGCCATGACCACCGCGCAGGCGTCCCGCACCCTGGGCGCAATCCTCTACGAGCGCTTCGAGCTGCTCGACCTCTTCGGCCCTCTCGAGATGTTCGGAGGTCTCGGCCCCGAGCTCCGCATCGTGACCGTCGCCGAGCGGGAGGGTCCCGTCGCGTCGTCCCAGGGGCCGAAGACGCTCGCGGAGCACGACTTCGGCGACTGCCCCGCGCTCGATCTGATCCTGCTGCCCGGCGGCTTCGGCACGGTGGAGCAGCTCGGCAACGACGCGCTCCACGCGTTCCTGCGCCAGCGCTCGGCGCGCGCGGAGGTCACCATGTCGGTCTGCTCGGGATCGGCAATCCTCGCCCGCGCGGGGCTGCTCGACGGCCGGCGCGCGACCTCGAACAAGCAGTTCTTCGACCTCGCGCGCGGCCAGAGCGCGAAGGTCGACTGGGTGACCGAGGCGCGCTGGGTCGAGGATGGCCCGTTCGCGACGTCCTCCGGCGTCTCGGCCGGGACGGACATGGCGCTCGGCGTGATCGCGCGTCTCTACGGAAAGGAGCGGGCGCAGGCGATCGCGGATCTCACCGAGTACGAGTGGCAGTCGGATCCGACGCGCGATCCCTTCGTCCGCTTCCTGAACCAGGCGATGGGCGGACGCCGGGACGCCTGACGTGGACGCGCACGCCCGGCGCGGCCCCGGCGGCCCGCCCACGACCATCGCTCCGACCCGATCGCGGCTCGACCCCTGGTTCTGGGGCCTCGGCCTGCTCGCGCTCGGCACCGGGGCGAACGCGGCCTGGATGCTGATCGATCCCGCCGGCTGGTATCGGGGGCTGCCGGCCGGCGTCCCCGACACGGGACCGCTGAACGAGCATTTCGTGCGCGACATCGGCTGCGCCTTCGCGACGCTGGCGATCGGCCTCGCCGCGGCCGCGTGGTGGCCGCGCTGGCGCGCGCCGCTGGTGGCGCTCGCGGCGCTCTTCTTCACGGGGCACGCGCTGCTCCACGTCTTCGACACGCTGCGCGGAGCGCTCGACGCCGGCCACTGGGCGCTCGACCTCCCCGGCGTGTACCTCCCCGCCCTGCTGCTCGTCGCGCTGGCCTGGCTGGCGCTGCGCCGCGAAGCGCGCCCATGAAGCCACGGAGGACGCCATGCGACTCGAACCGATCGACCGACCGCCCACCGTGATGGCCCGCGTCGCCTACTGGATGATGCAGCGCCAGCTCGGCAAGGTGATCACACCCGCGCGGGTCATCTACAACCGCCTTCCCGGAATGTACGGCCTCTCCTGGTGGCTGCTCCGGGTCCAGCAGTCGGGCGTGCAGCTCGACGCGCCGACGCGATACCTGGTGCAGAACTGGGTCGCGATGCTGAACCAGTGCCACTTCTGCGTCGACATCGGGCGCGCCGGCGCGGTGCTCGACCGGGTGGGTCTCGAGAAGCTCGACGCGCTCCCCACCTGGCGCGAGAGCCCCCTCTTCGACGAGCGCGAGCGCGCGGCCCTCGCCTACGTCGAGGAGGCCACGCGCAGCAAGCGCGTGTCGGACGAGACGTTCGCAGCGCTGCGCAAGCACTTCAGCGAGCGCCAGATCGTCGAGCTCACCGTGCTCAACGCGATCGAGAACTTCTACAACCTGCTGAACCTCCCGCTCGGCATCGAGGCCGATGGGCTGTGCGCGATCGCCCAGGGCCGCGCGCGCGGGCGCCCGCAGGCGGCCGGCTGAGTCGCGAGGTGGCGGCCCAGCCCCTGGAAGCCAGGGGGATCACGCATCCGGGTGCGCGCGCCCCCGACCGCACGCGCTCGGTCGACGCCGGCGGCCTCGCGCTCGCGGTCCACGAGTGGGGGGACGCCGACGCCCCTCCGCTCCTGCTCGCGCACGGCGGCTTCGACTTCGCGCGCACCTTCGACGTCTTCGCGCCGCGGCTCGCGGCCGGCGGCTGGCGCGTCGTGTCGTGGGACCAGCGGGGGCACGGCGAGTCCGAGCACGCGGCGCTCTACAACTGGGACGCCGATGCGCGCGACGCGCTCGCGGTGCTCGATTCGACGACGCGCGAGCCGTGTCCCTTCGTCGGGCACTCGAAGGGCGGCTCGGTGCTGCTCCACCTCGCCGACGCCTGCCCGCATCGGGTGACGCGGCTCGTCAACATCGACGGCATGCCGTCGCGCTCGCGACATCCCGACGTCGCGGCGCACGAGCGCACCCGGCTGCTCGCCGACGATCTCGCCGGCTGGCTCGATCACCGGCGCCGCGCCGCCGGCCTCGTGCGCAAGCCGGGCACTCTCGACGAGCTGGCGCGGCGACGCGGCCGCATGAACCCGCGCCTCTCCCACGACTGGCTCCGCTATCTCGCGAGCGTCGGAGCGCGCCGCGACGAGGACGGCTGGCGCTGGAAGATCGACCCCGCCCTGCGCTTCGGCGGCTTCGGCCCTTGGCGGCCGGAGTGGACGCTCCAGCGGCTCCCGGGCCTCTCGGTCCCGATGCTCGGCTTCCTGGCGTCGGTCTCGGAGCCGATGGGCTGGGATACGACCGAGGAGATCCTGCGCTCCTACCTCCCGCCCGACGCCGAGATCCACACGCTCGCCGACACCGGCCACTTCATCCACATCGAGCGGCCGGACGAGGTCGCCGCCCGCGTGCTGCGCTTCCTCGCGTGAGCGTGATTCCGCTCCGACACGACAAGGTGACGCTCGCGCTCCACGCGCTCGGCGGCGCCCCTCGCGGCCGGGCGCTGCTCCTGCTGCACGGGCGGGGCGAGCGCTCGCCGGCCCGCGTGCCGCCGGCGGCGACCGGCTGGCCGGGCCCCGTCTTCGCGCTCGACTTCACCGGGCACGGCGCGTCGACGCTGCCGCGCGGCGGCGGCTACACCGCGGAGATCCTGATGGCGGACGCCGACGCCGCGCTCGCGCACCTCGAGCGCGCCACCGTGCTCGGGCGCGGGCTCGGCGCCTACGTCGCGATGCTGCTCGCCGGCGCGCGCCCGCGCGCCGTGCGCGGCGCCATCCTCTGCGACGGGCCGGGCCTCGCCGGAGGCGGGCCGCGCCCGGTCACGCCGAGCATCGCGGCGCCCGCCGAGGCGAGCGGCGGTCCGCCCGACCCGCAGGCGCTGATCGAGCTGGCGCGCGACGTGCGGCCCCCCGACTACGCCACCAGCTTCGTCCGCCAGGCGAGCCAGCTCTCCGGGCTCGACCGTCCGCTCTCGGTGTGCGCGGTCGAGCGCCCGGACTGGCTCGCCGCCGTCGTGGAGGAGCCGGGGGCGGAATGCACCACGCTCGCCGAGGCCCTCGCGCACTACGCGACCGTCTCCTGATCGGGTCGTTCGAATCCGGAGTCGATCGGCGTAGACTGCCACCGGCGTCGTCCTGAGAGGAGCAACCGTGAGCGATCCGCGCGACGCCGACCCCCGGCCGGTGGCACCGCCGCCCGCGGAAGCCCGGGGCGCCGCGCCCGGACGCGGGCGCCTGCGCGACCGGCGCATCCTGGTGGTCGGCGCGGGGACGCAGCGGTCGCCGGAGCCGGATCCGCCGGTCGGCAACGGGCGTGCCATCGCGATCCTGTGCGCCCGCGAAGGCGCCGCGGTCGTGTGCGCCGACGTCGACGCAGCCGCTGCGCGCGAGACGCAGGCGCTCGTCGAGAACGAGGGCGCGCGCGGCGCCGTCGTCGTCGGCGACGTCTCCGACGATGCCGCCTGCGAGCGCATCGTCGCCGAGAGCGAAGCCGCGCTCGGCGGGCTCGACGGCGTCGTGCTCAACGTCGGCATCGCCGCCGGCCGGGGGCTCGCCGACACCGACGCGGCCGCCTGGGATCGCACCTTCGCCGTGAACCTGCGCTCGCACTTCCTCGTCGCGCGCGCGGCGCTTCCGCGCCTCGGCGCAGGCAGCGCAATCGTCTTCGTGAGCTCGATCGCGAGCCTCATGCCCGGAAGCCGCATTCCCGCCTACGACGCCTCGAAGGCGGGCATCGCGGGCCTGATGCGCCACGTCGCCTTCGAGGCTGCGCGACGCGGCGTTCGCGCCAACACCGTCGTACCCGGCCTCGTCGACACGCCGCTCGGTCGCCTCGCCACCCGCGGCCGGCCCTCACGCGCGCGCACCCCCGTCCCGCTCGGCCGCCAGGGCACCGGCTGGGAGGTCGCCTACGC
>DATJPY010000061.1:0-5411 GCA_035506135.1 Myxococcota bacterium
GCGTCGGGTGCGAAGCGGCGCGGCGCCCTCGCCGCCCTCGGGCTCCGAATCCGTGCATCCCAGATCAGCGTCCTCGCGCCGTAGGTCGTCGATCGTCTGCCAGAACTCGACGAGCCGAAGCACGGCCTTGCGATCCTCTTCGTAGGTCGCCCAGCCAAGGCGACACCGCGGGTTCTCGCGTGGCGGCGCGGCGGCGAAGATCGTGCGCGTCTCGTCTGCGAATAACTCTCCGCGATCGAGGAGCGCCTCGCGGAGCGCGACCGTGCCGCCCCAGTGCATGTCGACGAAGACGCGCATGCATCGCAGGGCGCGGCTCGAGGGGCGGGGTGTCAAGCACGCCCTTCACCGCACTCGCCGCTGAGGCCGCCCGTGGCCGCGGATCGTCTTCGAAGCCCGAGGAGCTTGGCCGGCCTCGGCCGGCGACGCTCCGGCGGCTGGTCCGCGAGGCCGGTTGAGCGTCGGTTCATTCCTGTGGCCGTAAATTGGCCGTACTCGAGCGGTAGCGGAGCCCGGAACGCGAAAGCGCCGCCGAGCTAACTAGCTGGCGGAGCCTTGCTTTTCTCTGGTGGCGGTGCCCAGACTCGAACTGGGGACACGCGGCTTATGAAACCGCTGCTCTAACCGACTGAGCTACACCGCCACGCGGGGCGCGCAGTCTAGCGAAGCGACCGTTACTGGCGATCGCCGGGGAAGGGGTGCTTGGTCGGGCCCGGCTCAGCCCCGCCCTCGGCCGCGGGCGGCTTGGTGGTCGGCACCGGATTCGTCGCGAACACGATGTGCTCGAGCGCCTCGACGCGGCGCCGCAGCTCCTGGACCTCGCCGTCCGAGGCGTTGCTGCTCCCCGACGCGGCAGCGCTCGGGCCTGCCGCGACGGCGGGGCCCGCCGGCGCACCCTCGACCACGTAGAGCACGGTCTTCTCGGAGAGGCCGTCGAGCATCGGGATGATGCCGCCGAGCGTGTCCGAGTGGGCGAAGATCTGTCGCGGGGCGGCGTCGCTGCTGGCGACCTTGGCGACTGACAGGTCAAGGCTCGCGCCCTCACCGAAGCGGGTGAAGGAGCCGAAGATCACGTACTCGGCGCTCTCGGCGCGGCCGACCTCGCGCGCCTTGTCGATCTCGGTCGTCGCCTTGGCGGGATCCTCGACCCGGACCACCGCGAGCCTCGTGTCGCGACCGAGGCGCGAGAGCAGCATGTCGGAGAGCCCCTGCTGCAGGTATTCGCGGCTATCGTTGCTGTGGACGACGATCGGCAGCAGGGCGACCTTCACTCGGTCTGCGGCGCGCGCGTGAGGGGCGGCGAGCAGGCTCGCGCCGACGGCGGCGGCGAGCGCGAGCGAGGCGAGCGGACGGCGCAAGTGGAATCATCCCCCGGACCCGGAGTCCGGCGCTTACCTACCATCCCCGCCTCGGGCGGTCAAGCAAGGTGAGACGGCGCCGCGCCAGATCCGCGCCCGCGGCGGCGGCGGGCCCTCAGTGCGTCAGCGGGCCGAGCGGAAGGCGCACGCGGAAGGTGGCGCCGCGCCCCTCGAGGCTCTCGACCTCGATGCGCCCACCGTGATCGAGAACGATCCGATGCGAGATCATGAGGCCGAGCCCCGAGCCCTGGTCCGGGCCCTTGGTCGTGAAGAACGGGTCGAAGATGCGCTCGAGGTCGTCGGCGCGGATGCCGCAGCCGTCGTCCGAGATCTCGAGCACGACGCCGCTCTCGCCGTCGATCGCATCGGGGCGGGCCCGCAGCGACACGAGGCCCTCGGCGCGCGCCGGGGCCTCCCCGACCGAGCGGGCCGTCGCGTGGATCGCATTCAACAGGAGATTCAACACGACCTGGTGTAGATGGTCGCGCACGGCCACGACCTTCGGGAGATCCGGGGCGACGTCGACGTCCACGCGCACGTGGCCCCGCGCGGCCTCGGGCCCGAGCAGCGTCACGGCGTCGTCGATCAGCGCGGCCAGGTCGCAGGGCCCCCGCGGCGCGTCCTCATCGGACTCGCGCCCGAGCTGTCCCATCGTCTTGACGAGGCCGTGGATGCGATCGACCTCCTTGCAGGCCAGCTCGTGGTAGTCGTGCCAGAACTCGTTGTCGTGCTCGCTGCGCTTGGCCGGCGCCAGGGTCAGGAACGTGCGGATGGCCGTGAGCGGATTGTTGATCTCGTGGGCGAGGCCGGCCGCGAGGGTGCCGAGCGTCCCGAGCCGCTCGGCCCGCCGCACCTGCTCGCGCGAGCGCCGCAGGTCCTCGACGAGGCGCGCGTTCTCGACGGCGATCACCGCCTGGCTCGCCAGGCCGTCCAGGAGCGTGTAGTCGGAGGCGTCGAAGCGCTCGCCGCCGCGCCGGTTGTCGACCGCCAGCGCGCCGATCACACCCGCATGACCCGCCAGCGGGATCACCATCAGCTCGTCGGCCGCGATCTCGGTCGCCAGCCGCCGTACGGGCGCCTCGAGGTCGAGGAGCTCCGCCGCGCGCACGATCTGAACCTGCCCACCAAGGAGCCGGCGGAGGAACTCCGGCGCCGCCGCCGCCGAGACGTCGAGCGCCGGGAGCTGGCGGGCGACGGCGCTATCGCGCGGTGCCGATCGCACCGCCTGCAGCCGCTCGAGCCCTGCGTCGAACAGGAACACCGTGGCCCCGTCGTAGCCGAACTCCGTCGTCAGCGTCGCGAGCAGCAGGTCGAGCAGCGGTACCAGCTCGAGCTCGCGATTGAGCAGCTTGGAGGCGCGGTTCAAGACGTCGAGCTCGAAGAGCAGGTGCTCGCGCTCGCGGTCGAGCGCGTAGACCTCGATGCCGTTGCGCAGCGTGAGGCGCATCTCCTCGGGCCGCCACGGCTTCGCCACGTAGCGGTAGATCCAGCCGTTGTTGATGGCATCGGAGAGCGTGGCCGCGTCGCCGTAGGCCGTCACGAGGATGCGGACCGTCTTCGAATCGATCTCGCGGACCTTGGCCAGCAGCTCGACGCCGCTCATTCCCTCCATCCGATGGTCGGAGAGAACCAGCGCCGCCGGGTTCTGGTGCAGGCTCTCGAGGGCGGCCTCGCCGCTCGACGCCGTGCGCACCTGGAACTCGCGGCGGAAGGTCAGCTCGAAGACGCGCAGGTTTTCGGGCTCGTCGTCGACGAAGAGGATCGGATACTCGCGCCAGTCGAGGAGCCGATCGATCCTAGGCCCGATCCTAGGACGCATCGTTCGCCTCCACCGGCAGCCGAACCGTGAACCGGGCTCCCGCGCCCGCGCTCGAGACGACCTCGAGCGCGCCGCCGTGCGCCTCCGCGATCCGCCTGCAGATCGACAGGCCCAGCCCCGTGCCCCGCCCGGCCGGCTTGGTGGTGAAGAACGGCTCGAACACGCGATCGCGTAGGGATGCGTCGATCCCCGGACCGTCGTCTGCCACCGACACGGCGACGCCCCTCCCATCGGGCGAGCGGGCCGCCGTCACCCGAACGGTGCCCCCCGTCTCTTCGAGCGCCTCCCCCGCGTTCTTGAGGAGGTTCAGGAAGAGCTGCTTGAGGGCGCTCGGGTCGGCCGAGACCGGGGGCAGGTCCGCGGCGTAGTCGCGCTCCACGCGCACCCGCCCGCGTCCGAGCGAGGGCCCGATCATCTGGAGCGTGGAGTCCAGGCAGCTCCGGACGTCCACCGGGACGCGCTCGCGTTCCCCGGGGGCGCCGAAGTCCCGGAGGTCGCCCACCAGGCGGCTCGTGCGCTCCAGCCCCTCGACCACGATCCCCACCAGCTCGTCGATCGTGGCGGCCACCTCCTCGAGGCCGACCTCGGCCTCGAGACGCTGCACCTCGTCGGCGTGGGCGGGGAGCTTGGCGTGATCGCGCCAGTCGATCTCGGCCAGGCGAGTCGAGAACTCGCGCACCAGGGCGACGTTCGCGGACAGCGCGCGCAGCGAGTTGAGCGCGAAGTTCACCGGATTGTTGACCTCGTGGGCGATCCCGGCCGCGAGCTCGCCCACCGCAGCGAGGCGCTCGGCCTGCACCAGAGCGACCTCGGTGGCGCGAAGGTGCGTGAGCGCGCGGTCGAGCGCTGCGTTCTGCTCGGCCAGCTCCTCCTGCAGCGACCGCACCCGCACGAGGGCCCGCGCCCGCGCCAGGAGCTCGCGCGGGTGGAAGGGCTTGGTCACGTAGTCGTCGGCGCCGAGCTCGAGACCGCGGATCTTCATCTCGCGCTCGGCCTTCGACGTCACCAGCATCACCGGCACGCCTGCCAGGGCCTCGTCGTCCTTGATCGCCTGACACAGCTCCGTGCCGGACATCTCGGGCATCATCACGTCGGTCAACACCAGCGCGGGCGCTCGCTCCCGGACGAAGTCGAGCGCCTCGCGCCCGTTGCGGGCGGCCCGCACGCAGAACTCGGCGCCGAGCAGGTGGGTGAGGAGCCGCCGCATGTCGGCGTTGTCCTCGGCCACCACGACCTCGGGTCGCGCATCCGGAGGTGCGGACCGAGCAGGCTGCCCGCCCGTGCGAATCGCCTCGAAGCGCTCGACGGTGCGCTGCATCTCGGCCGTGCGATAGCCCTCCGTGCGGGTCGGATCGGGCGCGGGGCTCGCGGCGTCGGCGGCGTGGTCCAGATCGGCGGCGAGCGCGTCGAAGGAGCGCGCCAGCGAGAGGGTGCGGCCGTCGTCCGTCGCGACGACTTCCTCGGCCTGCGCATCGGCAGTGCCGAGCGGCAGGAAGACGTGGAACTGCGCGCCGCGCCCGATCCCCTCGCTGGTGGCCCACGCGCGCCCGCCGTGCAGCGCCACGAGCTCGCGCACCAGGGAAAGCCCGATCCCGGTCCCCTCGTGCCGGCGCGTCGCCGACGAGTCGACCTGTGCAAAACGATCGAAGACGCGTCCGAGCTGGTCCGGAGGGAGACCGACGCCGGTGTCGCTCACCGTCAGCCTTACTCCTGCGGCACCGCCGCCCTCCCCTGCGAACGGGTCCCGCTCCTCGTGCAGGCGCACCTCGATCCGGCCGCCCGGATCCGTGAACTTGAGCGCGTTGCCGACCAGGTTCACCACGACCTTCTCGAGCGCATCGGGGTCGGCGTTCACCACCGGCGGCGCCGCGTCGCAGTCCGCCACGAGCTCCACGCCCTTGCGCTCCGCCATCGGGCGCGCGCTCTCGACCATGTCGCGCACCAGCCGCCCGATCTCGAGCGGCTGGCGGTGGACCTCGTGCTGCCCACTCTCGATGCGCGCGTGGTCGAGGAGGTTGTTGATCAGCTTCAGAAGCCGGAGCGAGTTCTTGTGCATCGTCTCGAGGTACGCCCGCTGCGTCTCGTCGAGCGGCCCGAACTCGCCGGCCAGGAGCGCCTCGAGCGGCGCCAGCGTCAGCGTGAGCGGCGTCCGAAGCTCGTGGTGGATGTTCGCGGAGAACCGGGACTTCGCCTCGTCGAGCTCGCGCAGCTCGTCGCGAGCGCGTTCGATTTCGCGC
>DATJPY010000062.1:0-15173 GCA_035506135.1 Myxococcota bacterium
CGGCGCGGGGTGAAGCCGCGGTTCACCAGGCCGCGCCGCCGCAGGTGCACCGGGTCGTCGAGGTTGATCATCGACGGGAGCGCCGGCGCGTCCGGCCTCGAGCTGCCGCTCGAGCAGTAGAGCTCGGGGCGCCGCGAGATCTCGGTGACGTCCTCGTGGAGCGCGATCCCCCAGACGCCGCCGTGCTCGTCGAAGTGCACCGGATCGTGCCGGCGCATCCAGGCGAAGGCGCGATGCGGATCGCCGGCGTAGAACTCGCCGTCGAGCAGGCGGATCTCCGGCGCCGTCTCCATCACGCGCCCCGTAGGCGCGCGTCGGACGCGGCGTGGGCGATCGCCAGCGCCCGCTCGGCCAGCGCCCCCGCGCTTCGCTGCATCCCGGCAAAGCCCTCGCCGACCGTCTTGCCCATCCGGTGGCGCGCGTAGATCCCCTCGCTGATCACGGCGAGCTTGTAGAGCGCGAGCACGCGATAGAAGTCGATGGCGGCGCAGTCGCGACCGCTCGCCCGGGCGTAGGCGTCGACGAGCTCGCGGCGGGTCGCGAAGCCGGGAAGCGCCGTGAGCGGCGACAGCACGCGGGCGTCGAGGGCATCGCCCTCCTCCGCCCAGTAGATCAGCGTGTAGCCGAGATCCGCGAGCGGGTCGCCGAGCGTCGCCATCTCCCAGTCGTAGATCGCGACCACGCGGCCCGGATCGCGCGGGTCGAGCGCCAGGTTGCCGAGGCGGTAGTCGCCGTGCACCAGCGTCGGAGGCGACGACTCGGGCAGCGCGCGAGCGAGCCGCTCGGCCAGCGCCTCGATCGCGGGCAGTGGTGCCGTCTTCGATCGCTCCCACTGCTGCGCCCAGCGCCGCACCTGCCGCTCGAGGTAGCCCTCCGGTCGCCCGAAGTCGGCGAGCCCGACCGAGCGCACGTCCACCGCGTGCAGGGCGACCAGCGTGTCGATCAGCGCGGCTCCGATGCGTTGGCGCTCGGCCGCGCCCGGTGCGAACCCTGCCGGCAGGGCATGCTCGAGCACGACGCCCGGCGCGTGCTCCATCACGTAGAAGGGCGCGTCGTTGACGGAGGCGTCGTCGCAGAGGGCGATCGGGCGCGCGACCGGCACGGGCGTGTCGCAGAGCGCCGCCAGCACGCGGTACTCGCGCGCCATGTCGTGCGCGGTCGGCAGGACGTGCCCGAGCGGCGGGCGTCGCAAGACCCAGCGCGTCCCGCCTCGACCTTCGACGAGATAGGTCAGGTTCGACCGGCCGCCGCTGATCAGCGCGAATCGCAGCGGGCCGTCGCTGCCCGGGACGTGCTCGGCGAAGAAGCGCTCGACGGCGGGACGGCGGATGCCGGGAACCTCGTCGCGCACCGCCGCCGCGCCGCCCACGCGCCCGAGGGTATCGGGCGAGCGTGCGCCGCGGTAGGCTCGCGATCGAAGCCGACGAGGAGCCTCGCATGATCCTGGACCGCTTCCGAATCCCCGATCGCGTCGCCCTCGTGACGGGTGCGAGCAAGGGCATCGGGCGCGGCATCGCGCTCGGCTTCGCCGAGGCGGGCGCCGACCTGGTGCTCGCATCGCGCAGCGCGGACGATCTCGAGAAGGTCGCCGCGAGCGTCCGCGCCCTCGGCCGGCGAGCGCTCGTGGTGCCGTGCGACGTGAACCGCCGCGAGGATCTCGAGCGCGCGGCCGACGCGGCCTGGAAGGAGTTCGGGCGCATCGATCTGCTCGTCAACAACGCGGGCGGCTCTCCGCCGCGCGCGGCGCTGCGCACCAGCGAGAAGATGTTCGAGTCCGCCCTGCGCTTCAACGTGACATCGGCCTTCCTGCTCTCGCGGCTCGTGATCCCGCGCATGCTCGAGGGTGAAGGCGGCGCGATCCTCAACATCTCGTCGGGCATGTCGTGGCTGGTCGACAAGGGCTTCGTCGCCTACGGGACGGCCAAGGCGGCGCTGTCGCACATGACGCGGCTCCTGGCCTACGAGCTGGCGCCGCGGGTTCGCGTGAACGCGATCGCGGTGGGCGCCATCGGGACGGATGCGCTCCTGCCCTTCCTCGACGCCATGCCCGACGCCCGCTCGAAGCTCGAGTCCGGCACCCCGATGCAGCGCATCGGAACGCCCGAGGACATCGCCGCCGCGGCGCTCTACCTCTGCTCACCTGCCGGCGGCTGGGTGACCGGCAAGATCTTCGAGGTGGACGGCGGCACGGTCGCCTCGAACTGGCCGCTCGAGGTCCCGGCGGGATAGCCGCACCGAACGCAGCGGGATCGGACCACGAGGGCACGTGCGATGTCGAGGTCGCGTCCCGTGCTCACCAGGCCGGACGCAGGCTCGAGCGTCCGATGCCCTGATTCCGCTCCGCTAGAGCCCGACTCCGAACCAGCTCAGCGTCCGCTTGTCCATCGCACGGCCTCATCGTGATCCGCAGCGAAGCTAGTCGCGCTGCGCGCGGTCGCGCTGTGACCGGCGTCACTCCCCCGAGGCGACGCTCGGCGCGCGATAGCGGAGCGCCGTGCGCGAGAAGAAGCGGCCAACGGGCCGCCCGTCGCGTTCCAGCCGGTGCTCCCGCACCGGTCCGAGCCCCGCGGCGAAGCGGGCGAGCGCCGGGTCCTCGAGGTCGGCGCGGTCGAAGGACACCAGCACCAGCGGCCGGCCGTCCAGCGCGGCGGCCGGCGCCCACCGAACATACATGAGATCGTGTAGACCGAAGAGATGCCTGCCGACCGCGTCCCCCGCGCCGTCGCCCTCATCGTAGAAGGCCAGCTCGCTGGTGATGAAGTAGTGATCCATCCCCACGCGCAGCGGGCGGCGGCCGGCCTCGTGCTCGAGCGACCCCGAGATCGCGTCGACGGCCGCCCCGAGCTCGCGCCAGCCGACGGGCAGCCGCAGCCCAGCGGGCTGGCCGACCCCTGGCAGGCCGAGCGCCAGATGCTGCAAGCCGGCCCCGTAGAGGAGGAGCAGGATCCACAGCGTCGCCTCCCAGGCGCGCGCGAGCCCTCTCGGCCGGGGGGACGCGGCGAGCACCGCGACGCTCGCACCGAGCTCCGGCAGCGCGGCGAGCCAGACCGGCCCGGTCCAGTTCGCGCGGACCTCGTGGCGCAGGCTGAAGGCCGCGAGCGCGGCCAGCGGCACCGCGGTGAAGACGAGTACGAAGCGCCGCGCGCGCCGCGCGTCGCTCGAGGCCTTCGCATCTTCCCCCCTTCCGAGCAGCGCGGCGATCGCGGCGGCGATCCCGAGCGGCGAGAGCAGGATCGCGGCGCTCGCGACCAGCCACGGCAGGCCGAACTCCGGGGCCTTCGCCAGGCGCCGCGCGCTCTGGAAGGCGAACGACGCCCAGCCATTGCGCGCGTTCCAGACGACGACCGGCGAGAAGAGCAGCGCGGCGAGCGCGGCCGCTCCGTACGGCGTGGGCCGCCGCAGCCAGCGCCGGCTCGGAATGTCGACCAGCAGGAAGACGGGGATCGCGAGCGCGAGCAGACCGATCGAGTACTTTGAGAGCAGGCCGACGCCGAGACACGCACCCGCACCCCACCACGCGCGCGTCCGGCCGAGGAGCAGCGCGCGCGTCAGGAAGAAGAGCGCCCCCGACCACGCCGCCACGAGCGGCGCGTCCGGCGTCATCACCAGCCCGACCGCGAAGAAGTACGGAAGCACGGCGAAGAGCAGCAGCGACGCCACGCCGGCATCCCACCCGTGCATCGCGCGCGCGAGCCCGAAGACGAAGCCGGCCGCGACCAGCCAGCAGCCGAGCGCGCCGATCCGCACCGCCACCTCGCGGTGTCCGAGCACCAGCGTGCCGAGGCGGATCAGCCAGGCGACCAGCGGCGGATGGTCGAGATAGCCGAGGTCGAGGTGCTGCGCGTAGCTCCAGTAGTACGCCTCCTCCGGGATCAGGTCGACGAGGCCGACGTACAGGAGGCGCAGCGCGATCGCGTAGCCGACGAGCGCGAGGGCCGCGCTCTGCCAGCGCAACGGGTGCGCGCGGAAGGCCACGAGCGCGGCCCCGCTGTAGCCCGCGCAGGCGCCAACGCCGACCGCTGCGAGAAGCGCCCCGAAGCCGCCGCCCGCGCGCGCGCCCACAGCGA
Organism: Myxococcota bacterium; assembly: GCA_035506135.1. Taxonomy (GTDB): domain Bacteria; phylum Myxococcota_A; class UBA9160; order UBA9160; family PR03; genus DATJPY01. Next base: position 4,068 of record DATJPY010000062.1, read on the forward strand.
GAACCGCTGCGCGCAGCGCGAGCGCGAGCCCGCACACCGCGGCGAAGCGGAGGGCGGCCACGCGCACCTCCCCGGCCGGGCGGTCTCGCAACGCTCGCCGTCCGTACGCGAGGCCTCCGGCCGAAGCAGCCAGGGCGTACGCCGCGAGGTGCGCGGTCGCGAGAGGCCAGCCCGAGGCTCGGAGCGCCGTCAGCGCGGCGAGGTCGATCGCGGCGGCGAGCCCGGCCGCGGCGGCCCAGCGCCGCCCCCGCGCCGGGTCATCGGGCGACACCGGCTTGCACCCGCCGCCGCGCGAGGGCCATCGACAGCACCGCCACCGCGCCCGCGGCGTCCCGCGGCTCCGGGCACGTCGCGAACTGCCCCGTTCCCGCCTGCAGCGAGCCGGGCGAGAACGGGATGCCCGGCTCGGTGAGGACGTCGCCGTGGATGTCCGCGACGCGCAGCACCAGCGGGTCGGGCACGCTGCCGCTGAAGACGAAGTAGTTGTCGGTGCTGCGCGGGAGAACGACCCATCCGCCGCCCGAGTACGCCTCCACCGAGGCCACGCCGTAGCGGTGATTGCGGATCTGCACCTGGGCGTAGAAGTCGTTGCTCTGCTCGGAGACGTAGAGCTCGATCGGCCCCGTCACGGGACACTCGGTGGAGGTGTAGGAGATCGCGGCGATCCCGTCGCTGGGATCGGCGATCTGCGCGAACGCGTCCGGGTCGAGATCGAGGTTGCCCGCGCCGCACGTTGGACACTCTTCGACGACGCGCACCAGAACCGTGCCGAGAGGGCCGGTGACCGCGAGGCAGCGCCCGCAGGGCGCCGAGCCATCGAAGTCGGGCGTTGCGACCGCCGCGATGTGCTCGCCAGGCGCCACCGGCAGCTCACATGCGTCCAGCGTCCCGGGGGTGTACAAGGTCGCCCGCGCGGCGTCCACCTCGATGTAGCCGGCGCAGGCCGGCCCATCGGCGCCTGCGCGTGCGGGCGATCGGAGCAGGCACGCCAGCAGTGCCGCACCCGCCACCGCCGCGCGTCGGGTCATCGCCTCCCCCATCGCCACGGAGCGTATCACCGCCGGTGCCGCGCGCGAGACGAGTGGCACCGACCGGTCTGCGCGCGCCCAGAGCCCGGCGATGCGATCATGCTCCCATCGGTCGGGCGGCGCCGACCGCGGAGGCCTCGCGCGAATGACAGCGGACGCAGCTCCGGCCGCCGAGGCCCGCCGCGCGCTCACCGTCGGGCTCGTGCTCACCGTGTCGATCGCGGCGTTCGAGGCCCTGGCCGTCGCCACGATCCTGCCCGAGACGGTGCGCGACATCGGCGGGCTCGAGTGGTACGGCTGGGCATTCACCGGCTTCCTGCTCGCGAACCTCGCGGGAACACCCCTCGCCGGCGAGGCGGCGGATCGACGCGGCCCGGCGCCGCCGTTCGTCGCCGGCATCCTCCTGTTCGCGGTGGGCCTCGTCATCGCCGGCTCCGCGCACTCGATGCCGATCCTCGTCGCGGGCCGCGTGCTGCAGGGCGGCGGCGCCGCTGCGCTCTCCGCGGTGTCGTACGTGGCGGTCGCCCGCGCCTACCCTGCGGATGCGCAACCACGCATGATGGCGATGCTCTCGAGCGCATGGGTGATCCCCGGGCTCTTCGGCCCCGTGCTCGCCGCGGCAGTGGCCCGCTCAGCCGGATGGCGCTTCGTGTTCCTCGGCCTGGTGCCGCCCACGCTCGTCGCGGGGGTCGTTGCCCTCTCCGGCCTCCGCGGACTCGACGCGCCGCCGGCGACGCCTGCGACGCGCTCGACCCGATCGCGCGACGCGATGCTGCTCGCGGTCGGCGTGGCGCTCTCGCTGCTCGGCGCGCGCGCGACGAGTCTCGCCGGTGCGCTGCGCCTCGATCCCTCGTCGCTTCCACGCCCTCTGGCGTCGCTCGCGCTCGCCGCCGCGGGAGCCGTGCTGGCCGCGCGCAGCCTGCTGCGACTCCTGCCGCCCGGGACGCTTCGCGCGCGCCGAGGTCTCCCGGCGGCGATCGCCGTCCAGGCGCTCCTGAACTTCGCGTTCTTCGCCGTCGAGGCGTTCCTCCCGCTCGCGCTGATGGAGCTGCGGGGAGCCGGCACGACCCTGGTCGCGGCATCGCTGACCGCGGGCACGCTCGCCTGGACGACGGGCTCCTGGATCCAGGCGCACGCGGCGGCGCGCGTCCCGCGCCGCCGGCTGTTGCGCTCCGGCCTCGCGCTGCTCCTGGCCGGCGCCGCGGCGGCCACGGCCGTGCTGTGGCATGCCGTATCTCCCGCTCTCGCCGTCCCGGCGTGGGCGGTCGCCGGGCTCGGCATCGGCATCGCGTACCCGACGGCCACGCTCGCGATCTTCGAGGGAGCAGCGGACGGTCGCGAGGGCGAGGCCTCGGCCACCATGCAGGTGGCCAACGCGCTGGCGATCGCGATCGGCACGGGGCTCGGCGCCGACCTCCTCGCGCGCGTGGCCGCGACGGGCCGCTCCCTGGCGCTCGGCATCGGCGCAGTCGACGCCGTGTCGCTCCTCGCCTGCGCGCTCGCGCTCGCGGCCGCGCGCGGCGTCGAGCCGTCCCGAGGCCCGGCGCACCGAGCTTCGAGTCCGTGAGCCCCGCCGGCCGCCGTCCCTCGGACCTCCACGGCCGCATCCATGCGGCGGTGCGCCGCATCCCCCGCGGCCGCGTTGCGACCTACGGGCAGATCGCGCTGCTGGCCGGACTCGGACGCCAGCCGCGCCTCGTCGGCTACGCGCTGGCCGCGCTCCCTGCCGCGAGCGACGTGCCGTGGCACCGCGTCGTGAACGCGGCCGGCCGCGTGAGCCCCCGCGCTTCGCCCGGCGCCGACTCGCTGCAGCGTGCGCTTCTCGAGCGCGAGGGCGTGCGCTTCGACGCGCGCGGGCGGATCGATCTCGCGCGCTTCCGCTGGAAGCCGCGGGGCCCGCGGCCGAGGCGGCGCCGCGATTCCTGATTGACATGGGTGTTACGACGGTATAGAAGAGTAACACCATGGAACCCCGCGTCGCCCGCTTCAGCATCTCCCTCGACAGAGACCTGCTCCGCCAGCTCGATCGGATGCTCCGCGAGAAGGGCTATCGAAATCGCTCTCTCGCGGTCGCCGACATGGTGCGAGAGCATCTCGTCGAGCATCGGCAGGGAAGCGACGACCGGGAGTCGGTCGCGACGGTCACCCTCGTCTACGACCACCACAAGTCGCACGTACAGGAAGCTCTCACCGACCTGCAACACCGATTCCGCGGAAGCATCGTCTCGACGCTCCACGTCCACCTCGACCATCACAACTGCCTCGAGGTGCTCGTGCTGCGGGGCAAGGCGTCCGAGATCCGCGCGCTCGCCGACCGCCTGATCGCGGCGAAGGGCGTCAAGCACGGCAAGCTCACGGTGACCACGACCGGCAAGGATCTTCCGGTGTGACGCGACGGCGGGGAGGCGCCCTGCTGCTCTCCCTCCTCCTGCTCGGGACCTCGTCGGTGCTCGAGGCGCGCGCTGAGGAGCCGAAGAACGCCGACGCGGCGGCGCAGGGCGACCAATCGCAGTCGCCGGACGCCCAGACCACGCCCGCCGAACCCCAGGGCGGGCAGGCCAACCCGGCCGGGCCCTCCGACGCAGGCGCGCCAACGGATCAGGCGACGCCGAGCCCGGACCCAGCCGGGCCGCCCAGCCCGCCCGATGCGGGCGCGCAGACGGGGCAGCCGGCAACCCGCATGGGAGAGATCGTCGTGCGGGGCCGCTCCGACAACCTGGTCGGCACGGCCAACTCGGCCGGCGAGGGGGTCGTCGGAAACCCGCAGATCGAGAGCCGACCGCTGCTGCGGCCGGCGGAGGTCCTGGAAACCGTCCCAGGCCTGATCGCGACGCAGCACAGCGGCGGCGGCAAGGCGAACCAGTACTTCCTGCGCGGGTTCAACCTCGATCACGGCACCGACTTCGCCACCAGTCTCGACGGCATCCCGATGAACCTGCCGAGCCACGCACACGGACAGGGCTACACCGATCTGAACTTCCTGATCCCGGAGCTGGTGCAGGAGATCACCTACAAGAAGGGACCCTACTTCCCCGACGAGGGAGACTTCTCCTCGGCCGGCGCCGCGAACATCCGCTACTTCGACGTGCTGCCCGAGGGCATCGCGAAGGCGGAGGGCGGCCAGTACAACTACGGGCGAACCCTGGTGGCGAATTCGCCGGCTCTCTGGGGGGGGCACCTCCTCTACGCGCTGGAGGGGGTCTTCAACGGGGGGCCCTGGGACCATCCCGACGACTACTACAAGTTCAATGGCCTGCTTCGCTTCAGCCGCGGCGACGCGAGCGACGGATTCAGCGTGACCGGCATCGGTTACTACGGGCACTGGAACGCGACGGACCAGGTGCCCGAGCGCGCGATCAAGGAGGGGTTGATCGATCGCTGGGGCGCGATCGACCCGAGCGACGCCGGCCGATCGTCGCGCTTCTCGCTCTCGGGCGAGTGGCACCGAGACGTCGGTCCCGGCCAGGTCCGGATCCTCGCCTACGGGTACCACTACGACCTCGACCTCTACTCGAACTTCACCTATTTCCTCGACAACCCCGAAAAGGGCGACCAGTTCGAGCAGAAGGACGATCGCTTCGTCCTCGGCCTCGTTCCCACCTACCACTGGACCATGGATCTCCTGAACCGGACCTTCGACAACACGGTGGGCGTGCAGGTCCGCAGCGACCTGATCCACAACGGGCTCTACAACACGGAGGATCGGAATCGCTACAGCGCGACCCGCCACGACCACATCGATCAGACCAGCATCGGCCTGTTCCTCCAGAACAAGGTCTCGTGGAACGACTGGTTCCGGACCTTCGGTGGCTGTCGGGTCGACATCTTCAACTTCGACGTCGACAGCAACAACCAGGCGAACTCGGGCAGCAAGACGAGCGCGCTCGCCAGCCCGAAGCTCAGCCTGATCTTCGGCCCCTGGTACCAGACGGAGCTCTACCTGAACGGCGGCTTCGACTTCCACAGCAACGACGCCCGGGGCGTGATGACGACCGTCGACCCGAAGACCGGCGAGCCGGTCCAGCCCGCGGACGCCCTGGTTCGCTCCAAGGGGGCGGAGGTCGGCATTCGCACGGCGGCGCTTCCCCATCTGCAGAGCTCGATCGCGCTCTGGATGCTCGACATCGACTCCGAGCTGGTGTTGGAGGGCGACACCGGCACCACCGCGCCGAGCCGCCCGAGCCGCCGCTACGGCGTCGAGCTCGCCAACTTCTACAGCCCGTTGCCGTGGCTCACCTTCGATGCGGACTTCGCGTGGTCGCATGCGCGCTTCCGGGACCACGAGCCGATCGGCGACTACGTTCCGGAGGCGATCGAGACGGTCGTGGCCTCCGGCGTTACCGTGCACGATCTGTACGGGTTCTTCGGCAGCCTGCGGGTGCGCTACTTCGGCCCTCGCGCGCTGATCGAGGACGATAGCGTTCGCTCGAACGCGTCCACGATCGTCAATCTGCAGGCCGGCTACCAGATCACTCCGCACTGGAGCCTGACCCTCGACGTCTTCAATCTGCTGAACGCGAAGGTGAGCGACATCGACTACTACTACACCTCGCGCCTGCGCGGAGAGCCGCCCGACGGGGTCGACGACGTGGTGACCCATCCGGCCGAGCCGCGCGCATTCCGCGGAACCGTGACGTACTACTTCGGGAGCGGGAAAGCCACGAAATGATCGGCCTTTTCGAGCGGGGCGGGCCGATGATGTGGCCCTTGCTCCTCACGTCCGTCGTGGCCGTCACGGTGGTGATCGAGCGGCTGTGGTTCACCGCACGCGAGCGCTGGCGGCGGGATCCGGCGGCGGTCGCCCGGATCTTCGCGGACGTCGAGGGCGGCCGCCTCGAGGACGCGCGCGCGGCCGGCGACGCCTCCCGGGACTTCGTCGCGCGCGTGCTCACGTTCGCCCTCCGGCACGGCGACGTCTCGTTCTCGAACGCCCTGCTCCAGGCCTCGAATCGCGAGCTCAAGCGCTTCGATCGCGGGCTGCCGGTCCTCGACACCGTGATCACCCTGGCGCCCCTCGAAGGCCTGTTCGGTACCGTGACGGGCATGATCCACGCGTTCGGCCTCCTCGGCGCCTCGGAGCTCGGAGCTCCCACGGCGATCACCGGCGGCATCGCACAGGCCCTGATCGCGACGGCCTTCGGCCTGCTGATCGCGATGGTCGCGCTGCTCCCCTTCAACTACGGGAACGCGCGGCTCGAGCAGGCGCGCCAGGAGATCGAGAACGCAGCGGCCCATCTGGAGCTGCTGCTGCTGAAGGCGGGACGGGCGCGGGACGGCGCATCGACACCATGACGACGATTCCGTCTCCGCGGAGCAAGAGGCGGGCGCGGATCGAGATCATCCCGCTCATCGACATCATCTTCTTCCTGCTCGCGACCTTCGTCATGGTGTCGCTGTCGATGATCCAGAACCGCGGCATCCCCGTTCAGCTCCCGGCCGCGGAGACGGGTGCGCCGGTGCCGCGCGACGACTCCGCCACGATCTCGATCACCGAGCAGGGCGAGGTGTTCTTCGACCGGGAGCGCGTCGACACCGACCAGCTGATCGCGGCGCTGAGGCACCTGGTCGCGGCGAAGCCGGCCGCCCGGGTGTTCCTGAGCGGTGACGCGAGGGCGGAGCTCGGGCGGGCGATCGAGGTCCTCGACGAGGTGCGCCGCGCCGGCATCGGGAACGTCGCGATCGAGACCCGCCCGAAGAGTCCGTGAGGCCCTCGCTCGTCGCGAGCGCGGTCGCCGCGACCCTGCTCCACGGGTTCCTCCTCTTCGGGCTCCATCTGGATCAGCCCGCGGTTCCGCTTCCTCCCGCGCCCGGTCCCCTCGTCGTAGGTCTGGTCGCCGCTTCGCCGGCGCCCGGGCCCGCCGCGCCCACGGGACCCGCGCCGGCTGCGGCGCAGCCCGCGACCCCGCCCGAGCCCGCGAAGCCCGAGCGGAAGCGCTCGCCGAACCGGCCGACGGCTCCGAAGCCGCCCGTTCCGAAGATGGCGGCGCGCGAAGAGACCAATCCGGCGCCGGTCGTGCGCGAGACTCCGCCGGAAGGAGGCGCGAGCCCGACGGCATCCGGCTCGGGCGTCGCAACGGGTCAACCCGGCGCGCCCGGAGGACCCGCAGCAGGAGGCGCACTGGCATCCGCGGTGCCGCGCTACCGCAACACGCCTCCGCCCGAGTATCCGCCCGAGGCACGCCAGAGACATCAGGAGGGCATCGTCCTCCTCGACGTCGACGTCGGCGCCGACGGGCGTCCGGCACAGGTGGGCGTGAAGCAGAGCAGCGGATTCCCGAGCCTCGACCGCGCGGCGGTGACCGCCGTCCACCGCTGGACGTTCGAGCCCGCTCGGACGGCCGGACTTCCCGTCGCGAGCCGGGTCGAGATTCCGATCCGCTTCCGCCTCACGGATTGACCGTGTGTCGGTTGGCGCTCGCGTGTTCTTCCTCGCGCGTCCGGAGCGCGCGGTGCTAGGCTTCTCGCGAAGGGCAACTCGGGTGGGCGGATCCACTGCGCGCTCCACATCGGTCTCCGCTATCCGCCCCGCGCTCGAAGCGCATGCGGATCGCATGCCGAGGTCGTCGTTCCATCCCGTCCGTTCGCGTTCCCCAGCGCACCTGCCCTTCCCGCCCGCCCAGCGGAATCGCGCCGTGCGGCCGAGCGGTCGATCTTCGTTCGGCGCCCCGTCGTCGGAGGGTCCGGCCCGGGCCCGGGCGTTGTCGCGCTGGCGTGCCGCGGAGGGCGGCGGCGCGACGAGGAAGCGTGTCTTGGCCAAGAGGTTGTACGTCGGAAATCTCCCCTTCAGCGCCAACGAGGCGGAGCTGCGCGCGCTCTTCGAGCGGCACGGCACCGTCCAGTCCTGCAGCGTGATCATCGATCGCGAGACCGGCCGCTCTCGCGGCTTCGCCTTCGTCGAGATGGACGAGGGCGGCGCAGATGCGGCCATCCGCGCGCTCGACGGAGCCGACATGAACGGGCGCCGGCTGCGGGTCAACGAGGCGCACGAGCGGGAGCAGCGCGGCGGCGGAGGCGGCGGCCGGCCCGGAGGCGGCGGGGGGGGCGGCGGCGGCTTCCGCGACCGGGACCGACGCCCGCGCTGATCGCTCGTTCGGACCGCTGCTCGGAGGCCGAGGCCAGGCTCACGCATGGCGCACTCGCACTGGCTGGTGAAATCGGAGCCCGGCACGTACGCGTGGGGCGACCTGGTGCGCGACGGCCGCACGCGCTGGGACGGCGTCCGCAATCCGCTCGCGCGCCGGCACCTCGAGTCGATGCGCCGGGGTGACCTCGTTCTCTTCTACCACTCGGGCGAGGGCAAGGACGTGGTAGGGATCGCGCGCGTCGCGCGTGCGTCGTACCCGGATCCGACCGACGGCGACGGCCGCTGGCTCGCGGTCGACCTCGAGCCGGTGCGGCCGCTGGCGGCGCCCGTCGCGCTCGCCGCGATCAAGGCGGACCGGCGGCTCGCCGGCCTCGCGCTGATCCGCCAGCCGCGGCTCTCGGTGATGCCGGTCGACGCCGCGCACTTCGAGCGCATCCTCGAGCTCGGGAAGGGGGTGGCGCGGTGACGGCGGCCCTCGACGAGCTGCTCGAGCTGCTCGACCTCGAGGAGCTCGAGGTGAACCTGTTCCGCGGGCGCAGCCCGCACGAGCAGCGGCAGCGCGTGTTCGGCGGGCAGGTGGCGGGGCAGGCGCTGGTCGCCGCCTGCCGCACCGTCCAGCGCGGGCTCGCCCACTCGCTGCACGCGTACTTCCTGCGCCCGGGCGACCCGCAGGTGCCGATCGTGTACCAGGTCGACCGCATCCGCGATGGCCGCACGTTCACGACCCGGCGCGTGGTGGCGATCCAGCACGGCGAGGCGATCTTCCACCTCTCGGCGTCGTTCCAGCCCGACGAGCCCGGCGTCGAGCACGAGGATCCGATGCCGCGCGCGCCGGATCCCGAGCGGCTCCCGACCTGGCGCGAGCGCGTGTCGCGCATCCTCCCGCGAGTGCCGCGCGGGATGGGCGACTGGCTCACGCGCGACCGCCCGATCGAGCTGCGCTACGTCGACGAGCTCCCGATCCTCTCCGCCGAGCCGCGGCCGGCGGAGCAGCAGGTCTGGATGCGCGCCGACGGCAAGCTGCCCGACGACCCGCCGCTGCACCAGGTCGTGGTGGCCTATGCGTCGGACATGACGCTGCTCGACACGGCGCTGCTGCCGCACGGCGTGCCCTGGATCGACGAGCAGTTCATGATGGCGAGCCTCGACCACGCCATGTGGTTCCACCGGCGATTTCGCGCGGACGAGTGGCTGCTCTACCAGCTCCACAGCCCGACCGCCGCCGGGGCGCGCGGCTTCACGCGGGGCGAGATCTGGACGCACGACGGACACCTGGCCGTGTCGGTCGTCCAGGAAGGCCTGATCCGCCATCGGTCCGTGCGGTGAGCTGAAGGAGGGGCGTTGGCGGACTGGGTGTGGTGGCGCGACGGCGTCGTGTATCAGATCTACCCGCGCTCGTTCATGGACGCGAATGGAGACGGCGTCGGCGACCTCGAGGGGATCCGTCGCCGGCTCGACCACCTCTCGTGGCTCGGCGTCGACGCGATCTGGATGTCGCCGTTCTATCCCTCGCCGATGGCCGACTTCGGCTACGACGTGGCCGACTACTGCGACGTGGACCCCCTGTTCGGCACGCTCGGCGACTTCGACCGCCTGCTCGCGGACGCCCACGCGCGCAGCATCCGCGTCGTCGTCGACTGGGTTCCGAACCACACCTCCGACCGCCATCCGTGGTTCGTGGAGGCGCGCGCCGGCCGCGGCAGCGCGAAGCGCGCGTGGTACGTGTGGGCCGATCCGAAGCCCGACGGCACCCCGCCCAACAACTGGTTCTCGATGTTCGGGGGCTCGGCCTGGGAGCTCGATCGAGCGAGCGGACAGTACTACCTGCGCTCGTTCCTGAAGGAGCAGGCCGATCTCAACTGGCGCAACCCGGAGCTCGTGCGCGCCATGCACGACGTTCTGCGCTTCTGGCTCGAGCGCGGCGTCGACGGTTTCCGCACCGACGTCGGCCACCGGATCCTCAAGGATCCCCAGATGCGCGACAACCCGCCGAACCTGGACGTGCCCGAGACGTTCCGCGACGGCTTCCTCGGCCAGATCCACCTGCACGACGAGAACCACCCCGACGTGCACGCCGCCTTCCGCGCGATCCGCCGGCTCCTCGACGGCTACGGCGAGCGCATGATGGTGGGCGAGATCGGGCTTTGGGATCCCGGCGAGCTCGCCCGCTACCTCGGGCGCGGCGACGAGCTGCACCTCGCCTTCTACTTCCCCTTCCTCCACTCGCCGTGGGAGGCCGCTGCCTTCCGGCGGCAGATCGAGCGCTTCGAGGCCGTCTGCCCGGCCGAGGGCTGGCCGACCTGGGTGCTCTCGAACCACGACGTCCCGCGCCACGCGTCGCGCTACGACGACCCGGCGCTCGGCCCCGCGCGCGCCCGCCTCGCCGCCATGCTGCTGCTGACGCTCCGCGGCACGCCGTTCCTCTACTACGGCGAGGAGATCGGCATGCGGAACGTGGAGATCGCCGAGGACTGCATGCAGGATCCCCTGGCGCGCACGCTCCACCCGAGGCTCTGTCGCGACGGCGAGCGCACGCCGATGCGCTGGGACACCACGGCCGGCGCGGGCTTCTCGTCCGCACCGCCGTGGCTCCCGGTCGGCCCGCAGCCACCGGGCACCGACGTCGAGAGCCAGCGCGCCGATCGCGCCTCGCTGCTCTGGCTATACCGCGACCTGCTGGCGCTCCGGCGCGCGAGCCCCGCCCTGCGCCGCGGGAGCTTCCGTGCGCTCGAGGCGCCGGAGGGCGTTCTCGCCTACGAGCGCGAGGTCGAGAGCCAGCGCGCGCTCGTCGCGCTCAACTTCTCCGACGGCGCGAAGACGGTCGAGCTCGGCGGCGAGCGGGTGGCCGGCGGCCTCCGCACGGGCGCGACCGCGCTCCCGGAGCGGGCCGACGCGGTCCGCCTCGACGCGGCAGAGGGCGTCGTCCTGCTGACGCGAGAGGGGTGACCTCCCCGAGTCGACGGGCCGCCGGCAGTGAGTTGCCCCCGGCACGGC
>DATJPY010000063.1:0-3307 GCA_035506135.1 Myxococcota bacterium
GCAGAGCCCTTGATCCACTCGACGACGTCGCTCGGCCGCTCGAGGCGGTGGTAGTAGGTCGTCTCCCAGAGCTCGACGTCGAGGCCGAGCCCGGCGAGCCGGTCCGCGTACCAGGCAGGCGACTCGATGCGCGGGCGCAGCGCGGCGCCGCGGAGCTTCTCGCGCCAGGGCGACTCGTCGCAGAGCGCGGCGAGGGCGGCGTGCGTCGGCGCGTCGTCGGTGTTCGGCATCTGCACGGCGAGCGCGCCGCGGGACGCGAGCCGCCCGATCAGGCGCTCGAGCAGGTGCGCGTGGTCCGGCAGCCACTGCAACGCCGCGTTCGACACGATGCGGTCGAGCGGCGCATCGGGCTCCCAGGTCGCGAGGTCGGCCTCGACGAAGCGGAGATTGGGGAGCGGACGCTCGGCCAGGGCTGTGCGCAGCATCTCGGCCGAGCTGTCGACGCCCCAGACGAGCGCGTCGGGCCAGCGCGCGACGAGCGTGCGCGTGAGCGTGCCCGGTCCGCAGCCAAGATCGGCCACGCGCCGCACGTCGCCGTCGGGCATGCGCGCCACGAGATCGAAGAACGGCTGCGCGCGCTCGCGCTCGAACCGCCCGTACTGCGACGGATCCCAGCCGATCCTCCCAGCGGGCTTCGCGATCTTCCCAGCGGGCTTCGCGGTCGGCTTCTCGGCAGATCCGGTCATCTCGTCGTCCACGCTACCGCACGCGCGCTGGCCGAGCCGCCCGCCGACGGGTACCCTGCGCGGCCCGTCGAGGAACCGATGAAGCCGACCCGACGCCCCGAGCGCCCCGAGTTCTCGTCGGGCCCGTGCGCCAAGCGCCCGGGCTGGCGGCTCGACGCGCTCGCGGGCGCCGCGCTCGGCCGCTCGCACCGCGCGAAGGTCGGGCTCGAGAAGCTTCGCGCCGTGATCGATCGCAGCCGCGCGCTGCTCGGTATGCCGGCCGACTACCGGCTCGGGATCGTGCCGGCCTCGGACACCGGCGCCATCGAGATGGCGATGTGGTCGCTGCTCGGCGCGCGGCCGGTCGACGTGCTCTCGTGGGAGAGCTTCGGCCAGGGCTGGGCCAACGATGCCAAGAAGCAGATGAAGCTCGACGCGCGCGTGCTCGAGGCCGGCTACGGCGAGCTCCCCGACCTCGGCGCCGTCGACTTCGCGCGCGACGTGGTCTTCGCCTGGAACGGCACGACCTCGGGCGTGCGCGTGCCCGACGGCGCCTGGATCGCCGCCGACCGCGCCGGCCTCACGCTCTGCGACGCCACCTCGGCGGTCTTCGCGATGGAGATCCCGTGGCCGAAGCTCGACGTCGTCACCTGGTCGTGGCAGAAGGTGCTCGGCGGCGAGGCCGCGCACGGCATGCTCGCGCTCTCGCCGCGCGCGGTCGAGCGCCTCGAGAGCTACACGCCGAAGTGGCCGCTCCCCAAGATCTTCCAGCTCACCAAGGGTGGGAAGCTGATCGACAGCCTGTTCGAGGGCTCCACCATCAACACGCCGTCGATGCTGTGCGTCGAGGACGCGCTCGACGGCCTCGCCTGGGCCGAGCGCGAGGGCGGCCTTCCCGCGCTCGTCCGCCGCTCGGAGGCCAACCTCGCCGCCATCGCCGCGTGGGTGGAGCGCACGCCGTGGATCGAGTTCCTGGCGCGCGACCCGCGCACCCGCTCGTGCACCTCGATCTGCCTCGCGATCGCAGACCCCTGGTTCCGCGCGCTCGACGAGAGCGCGCAGGGCAAGGTCGTGAAGTCGCTCACGGGCCTCCTCGAGAAGGAGCGCGTGGCCTTCGACATCGCGAGCTACCGCGACGCGCCCCCCGGCCTGCGCATCTGGGGCGGCGCCACCGTCGAGCGCAGCGACGTCGAGGCGCTGCTCCCGTGGCTCGACTGGGGCTGGGGCGAGGTGCGCGGTCGCTGAGCGCGCTGCTACGGTCCGAGCCAACCCGGTCCCGCGGCCCGACACCCTCTGACGTCGACCCCCACCACCCGTCCCCCGCGACTCCTCGACCGCGTCCGTCAGACCGCGCGGCTGCGCCACCTCGCCCGCCGCACCGAGGATGCCTACGTCGAGTGGATCCGCCGCTTCATCCTCTTCCACGGCAAGCGCCACCCGCAGGAGATGGGCTCGCTCGAGGTCGTGGCCTTCCTCTCGGACCTGGCGACCCGCGGCCACGTCTCCGCCTCGACGCAGAACCAGGCGCTCTCGGCGCTGCTCTTCCTCTATCGCACCGTGCTCGGGCGCAACCTCGAAGGCCTCGACGAGACCGTGCGCGCGCCGCGGCCGGTGCGGCTCCCCGTCGTGCTCGCGCGTGAGGAGGTGCGCGCCGTGCTGGCGCGCATGCCGCCCGTGCACCGCCTGGTCGGGACGCTTCTCTACGGCGGCGGCCTGCGCCTGCTCGAGGCGCTGCGGCTGCGGGTGAAGGACGTCGACTTCGAGCGGCGCCAGCTCGTCGTGCGCGAGGGCAAGGGCAACCGCGACCGAGCCACGCCGCTCCCCCGCGTCGCGGAGGCGCCGCTGAGGAAGCACCTCGAGCGCGTGCGCGCGCTCCACCTGGGCGACCTCGCTGCGGGTGTTGCCGGCCCGCCGCTCCCGGGCGGCCTGGCGCGCAAGTATCCCAACGCGCCGCGCGAGTGGGCCTGGCAATGGGTCTTCCCGGCGACCCGAATCGGTGTCGACCCCGAGACCGGGCGCCGCTTCCGGCATCACCTGCACGAGACGGCAGTCCAGCGCGCAGTGAAGGAGGCCGCCAACGCAGCCGGCCTGGCGAAGCGCGTCACCAGCCACACCTTCCGCCACTCCTTCGCGACCCACCTGCTCGAGGACGGCTCCGACATCCGCACCGTCCAGGAGCTGCTCGGCCACCGCGAGCTCCGCACCACCATGATCTACACCCACGTCCTCCAGCAGGGCCCCCTCGGCGTGCGCAGCCCCGCCGACCGGCTCTGACCAGACGCTGCGGGTCCGACCAGAGGCGGTACAGACCCAGGCAGCACTGACCAGAAGCACGACCTTGCGGGAAGCCGGAAGAGACCGGCGAGCCGCGGGCCGGGGAGCTTCGAGCCGGAGCCCGGACCGGAAGACTCGCGGGAGAGCCGGCGGGTCCGACTCTCGCAGCGTTTCGAGACCACCCCCAGGGCGCCTCGGGATAGGCTGCAGGGCCTCGCAGCGTTTCGCCCGCTGGCGCCCCGCGCACAGAAGCGGAACCCGGCGCCCTCGAGGGAGAATCCGCCCCGCCGCCCAGCAGCCCGGCGTAGTAGATTAGGCAGCGAAGGTCGGCAGCGTCCCACCGAGGGAGCAGCTGGCCAATAGTAGTT
>DATJPY010000064.1:0-18124 GCA_035506135.1 Myxococcota bacterium
GCAGCGGTCCGATTCCCACCGCCGCTGGTCTACCTCCTCGCGGTGATCGCGGGGGCTCTGCTGCAGGCGTTCGCTCCACCGCTTCGGCTCGACGTCGCGCGCGGCGCGCGGATTGCTCTCGGCGCGGTGCTGTCGCTTCTCGGCGTCGCGCTGATGGCTGCGGCGATCGGGCTCTTCCGGCGCACCGGGCAGGACCCGACGCCGTGGAAGACCACGCCGGAGATCGTCTCGACGGGGATCTATCGGTGGACGCGGAACCCGATGTACGTCGGCATGGCGCTGATCCAGGCCGGCATCGGCGTCGGCTGGGGGAACGGCTGGATCCTGGCGCTGCTGCCGCCCGCGCTCCTGGTGATCTACGTGTCGGCCATCCGCCACGAGGAGGCCTACCTCGAGCGCAAGTTCGGAGACACCTACCTTCGCTACAAGCGATCCGTGCGGCGTTGGCTATAGCTTCGAGGGCAGCGAGCTGCGGGCGCTCCGACTCGCCGGGGAGGGCGCCGTGACGCGGGATCTCGACGCGGTCGTCGTCGGGGCCGGCTTCGCCGGCCTCTACATGCTCCACCGCCTGCGCGGGCTCGGGCTCGCCGTCCGCGCGTTCGAGGCCGGGAGCGGCATCGGCGGCACCTGGTTCTGGAATCGGTATCCGGGCGCGCGCTGCGACATCGAGAGCCTGGAGTACTCGTACCAGTTCTCGGACGAGCTGCAGCAGGAGTGGGAGTGGAGCGAGCGCTACGCGACCCAGCCCGAGATCCTGCGCTATCTCGAGCACGTCGCGGACCGCTTCGACCTGCGCCGCGACATCGAGCTCGGGACGCGCGTCCGCGCCGCCCGCTTCGACGAGGCGAGCGCGCGCTGGAGCGTCGACACCGAGCGCGGCGCGGTCTCGGCCCGCTTCCTGATCCTGGCGACCGGCTGCCTGTCGGCCGCCAACACGCCGCGCTTCCCCGGCCTCGAGCGCTTCGACGGCACGACGTACCACACCGGCCGTTGGCCGCACGAGGGCGTCGACTTCACCGGGAAGCGGGTCGGCGTGATCGGCACCGGGTCGTCGGCGATCCAGTCGATCCCGCTGATCGCCGAGCAGGCGGCACACCTCTTCGTGTTCCAGCGCACGCCGAGCTACTCGATCCCGGCGCACAACGCGCCGCTCGATCCCGAACGGGTGCGGCAGGTGAAGTCGGACTACGCGGCCTTCCGCGGCCGCAACGCCCAGCTCCCGTTTGGCGCCAACTTTCCGCCGGGCGAGCACGCGGCCCTCCAGGTCGACCCCGCGGAGCGCGCGCGCGAGTACGAGGCGCGCTGGCAGCAGGGCGGGCTCGGATTCGTCACGGCGTTCGCCGACCTGCTCGTCGACCGCGCCGCCAACGAGACAGCGGCCTCGTTCGTCCGCGACAAGATCCGCTCGCTCGTCCGCGATCCCGCCGTCGCGGAGGCGCTGTCTCCGCGGCAGGTGATCGGCTGCAAGCGGCTCTGCGTCGACACCGGCTACTACGCCGCGTTCAACCGCCCGAACGTGACGCTGGTGGACGTCGCCGCCGCGCCGATCGAGGAGATCCTCGCCGACGGCCTGCGCACGGCGCGGGCGCGCTACGCGCTCGACTGCATCGTCTTCGCGACCGGCTTCGACGCGATGACGGGCGCCGCGCTCGCGATCGACATCCGCGGCCGCGGCGGCCGCGCGCTGCGCGAGAAGTGGGCCGAGGGCCCGCGCACCTACCTGGGTCTCGGAACCGCCGGCTTCCCGAACCTCTTCTTCATCACCGGGCCCGGGAGCCCCTCGGTGCTCTCGAACATGGTTCCGTCGATCGAGCAGCACGTCGACTGGATCGCGGACTGCATCGCGTGGATGCGCGCCCGGCGCTTCGACGCGATCGTCGCAACGGAGTCCGCCGAGGACGCATGGGTCGCGCACGTGAACGAGGTCGCCGGCCTCACGCTCTTCCCGTCGTGCAACTCGTGGTACCTCGGCGCGAACGTCCCGGGAAAGCCGCGCGTGTTCATGCCGTACCTCGGCTTCCCGCCCTACGTGCAGCGGTGCAACGAGGTGGCCGCGAAGGGCTACGACGGCTTCGCGCTCGGCTGAAGAGCCAGGCTCAGATGTACGGCGGCGGAGGCGGAGCCGGACCCGAGGGCGGCGCCGGCGGCAGGCTCCGCATCGGAGCGGGCGGAGGCGGCGGCGGCAGCGAAGGCATGGCGCGGGCCGGAGCCGGAGCGGACGCGGGCGCCGCGGCCGGGATCTGGTTCCCGTAGGCGTACATGCACTGCAGGTAGCTGTTGTCGTAGCGCTGCTGGACGGCGACCCCGGTGGCGGTGCTGGCGCTGGCGCCGGCACCGGTCCCGAACAGGAGGCCGCTCGCAGCTCCGATCGCGGCGCCGGTGGCGGGCTGGCCGACGGCGGCTCCGATCGCGGCGCCGAGGCCGGCACCGATTGCGGTTCCGATCACGGCCCCGCTCGCCATCGTCTGGTTGGCATGGCCGCTCGCCGAGCCGGTGTTCTGGTTCGCGAACTGCCGGCATGTCTGGTCGTCGTGCTGGAACTGGTCGAAGGGCTTGCCCTGCCCGGGCAGCACCATCACGCTCGGCCCCGCTGGAACGTTCGCGCACGCCGCCAACACCAAGGCGCTCGCGACGCAAGCTGCCCCGAGTCCCGATCGGCTCATCGCGACCGTCCCTCCTAGCTGTTGACCTTCGCTCGGCTCCGCGGACTGCGCCTCGCTGCGCGGAGGCCGACTCTCGAGTCGGCCTCCTAGCTGGGCGGCGTCGTCTGCGGGACGACCTGCATCCACCCACCCGGACACTGGCGCACGTAGGGGAAGTAGCCCTGCGGATCCTGGCAGTAGTACCAGTAGCCCGATGCATCGGATTGCTGCTGCTGCTGCTGCGGCGGCGCCTGCTGGACGAAGACCTGCGGCTGGCTCTGCACGGCCACCGGAACCGGTACGGCGACTGGGACGCCGACGGGCACACCCACGGCGACCGGCGCCGGCCATCCCCAGAATGGAGCGCCCCAGCCGAAGCCGACCGGCGCCCCGAATCCGATCACGACCGAGGTGCCGCCGTGCCAGCCCCCACCGTGCCACCCCCCGCCGTGCCAACCCCATCCGCCGTGCCAGCCGCCCGCCTGGCTCGCCTGCGGTGCGCCCAGCACGAGCGCCATCGCGGCGACGAGCCCGAGCGCAAGCCTGTGGACCCCAAAATTGGTCCGGACACAGGAATTCGCGAGCAAGGTCCGCATGGTTCCCTCCAGCGATCCATCGTTTCGGACGCCGGCCACACGCCGGCCATTCGCCTGCCGCAACACGTGGAACACGACACTCCGGCTCTGGTTCCGCTCCGATGGGGTGCGCAGATGCCGCCTGTTTCGGGGACGTTTCCAGGTCTCCCCGCGGGCGCCGCAGGTTGACGAGAGGGTATCGGCCATCACACTCGCGCCCCCTTACGGAGACGCTCCGGTGCACGGTCGACGCCGAGTCCTCGCTCTGCTCGCCACCATCGCAATCGGTTGGGCTTCGGCCGGCGCGTTGCGAGCCATCGCCCAGCCTCCGACTGGGCAGCCGGAGCCGACGGCCGATGCCCTCCGAGCCATCGTCGGCGCGGCCCACATCGATGGGATGCGCTGGCCGCGCTTCCCGGATTACCAGCGCATCCTCGAGGCCCTGTACGGGCCGCGCAGCTACGCCCCGCTCTGGCTCGACGCCGGCCAGCCGACCCCGCAGGCGCGCGAGGCGATCGCGGTGCTCCTCGAGGCGGGCGCCAAGGGGCTCGACCCGCGCGACTACGACGCCGAGAAGCTCGACCAGGCGTCGCGCACGCTCGGAGCGAGCGCCTCGACGCAGGAGCAGGCGCGCTTCGACGCGATGCTCTCGGTCGGGCTGCTCCGCAACATCTCCGACCTCCACATCGGCCGGGTGAATCCGAAGCACCTCGCCTTCGGCTTCGACATCGATCCCAAGAAGTACGACCTCGCGGCGCTCGTCGCCGGCGCGGTGCGAGACGGGCGGGTGCGCGAGGTGGTGAAGCAGGCGGAGCCGCACTTCCCGCAGAATCGGCTGCTCGAGGAGCAGCTCGCTCGCTACCGGGAGATCGCCGCCGACCCCTCGCTCGCGCCGGTGCAGATCGCCGCACCGTCGAAGCCGGGCGCGCCGCTGGCCTCCGCGCCCGAGCTCGCGCGCTGGCTCGCGGCGCTCGGCGACATGCCCGCGTCTGCGGCGCCCTCGCCCGGCGTCTACGACGGCCCCCTCGTCGAGGGCGTGAAGCACTTCCAGGCGCGCCACGGCCTCGCGCCGGACGGCGTGATCGGCAAGGGCACCGCGCGCGAGCTCGCCGTACCCGCCTCGCGGCGCGTCGAGCAGATCGAGCTGGCGCTCGAGAGGCTGCGCTGGATTCCGGCGCTCGAGTCCGGCCGCGCGGTCTTCGTGAACGTGCCGGCCTTCGAGCTCTTGGCCTTCGACGACATCGCCGCGGATCAGCGGCCGTCGGTGCAGATGATCGTCGTGGTCGGCCGCGCGTTGCGCCACGAGACGCCGATCTTCACCGGCGCGATGAAGACCGTCGTGTTCGCGCCCTACTGGAACGTCCCGCGCAGCATCACGCGCAACGAGATCCTTCCCAAGCTGCGAAAGAACCCGGGCTATCTCGCGGCGCAGCAGATGGAGATCGTGAGCGGCGGCCAGGTGCTCCCACCGACGGCGGCCAGCATCGAGAAGCTCGCCAGCGGCGCGGCGCAGCTCCGCCAGAGACCCGGACCGAAGAACGCGCTCGGCCGCGTGAAGTTCCTGTTCCCGAACAGCAACAACGTCTACCTCCACGACACGCCGTCGCAGGCGCCGTTCGCCGAGGCGCGCCGCGACTTCAGCCACGGCTGCATCCGGCTCTCACAGCCGGCGGCGCTCGCGGAGTGGGTCCTGCGCGGGGCGCCGGGCTGGGATGCGGACCGGGTCGCGCGCGAGATGGTCCGCAGCAGCGAGCTCGCGGTTCCCGTGCAGCCGCCCGTCCCGGTCGTGATCTACTACACCACGGCGCTCGCGCGGCGCGACGGCACGATCGCCTTCTTCGACGACGTCTATGGCTTGGATGCGCGACTCGAGCGCGCGCTCGCCCGCGGCTATCCCTATCCGCCCTGACCGAAGTCGGCGAAGACCACGCTGCCGTCCTCGATGCGATCGATGAGCGAGCGCGCGACGGCGGGGTCGAGGGCCGGGCAGCCCCAGCTCCGGCCGAGCCGCCCTCCGCTCTTCGCGCGGAAGTCTGCGCTCGCGTACGCCGCGGGGTGCATCACGATACGCCGCAGGGCAGCGTGATCGTTCAGGCCGGTATCGAGGCCGACGAGCTCGAGCGAGAGCCCGTGCTCGCCCGGGTAGACGGTGCCGGTGAGGAAGGTGCCGAGGCTCGAGCGATGGCTTCCTTCGTCGTTGCTGAAGCGCACCGCGTGATCGGGATCACCTTCGGGCGAGGAGCCCCGCCCGTGCGCGACGTACTCGCGGCGCAAGACCCGCTGCGAGGCGGGATCGATCACCCAGAGCCGGCGCTGCGACGACGGAAGCGCGTAGTCGATGATGGTGAGGAGCTCGTTGCGCACCAGCCCGGCCTGCTCGACCCGGTGGTAGGCGGCGAGGCCGCGCGCGAGCACCGCGGGCCGAGGACGGGACGGGCCGTCGTCGCCCGCCGGCTCGCTTCGCGCGGCGAGCGGGGAGAGTGCCATCCACAAGACCGCCGCGACCCCCAGAGCCCGCACCGCGTTCCCCCTGTGGCCGCGCAGGGTAGCCCAGCCTGACGAACCGGAGGGCCAGGCGCTGCGCGCCATGCCTGTTGATCCGGAGGGCCAGGCGCTGCGCGCCATGCGCGCGCCCCTAGCTGCGGTCGTCGCGGGCGCGGCGCGCCCCCGCGCCCTGGCGGCGCAGGAGCTTGCCGATCAGGCCGCGCTTCGGCTTGCGCATCTCGAGCAGCCGCAGCGCGCGCATCGCCTCGATCGAGTCGGGCCGGCGCTCGATGGCGCGGGCGAACATGCGCTCCGCCACGTCGAGGCGGCCGGCCGCCTCGGCGAGCCGGCCGAGGAACAGCCACGGCTTCTCGCGATCGGGTGCCAGCTTGGCGCCGCGCTTCACCAGCTCGAAGGCCTTGTTGAGCCCCTCGTGCCCGTTCGTCAGATAGTGCGCCCAGCCCTTGTAGGCGAGGTACTCACCCTCGTCCGGGTAGAGCTCGACGGCGCGCTCGAAGTGCACGAGCGCTCCGTTCCAGTCGTGCGCGCGCAGGCGCGCCTCGCCCTTCTGGAACTCCTGCTCCGCCGCGAGCGCGCGCTGGCCCTCGGCGAGGGCGTCGGCGTCGCGCGCGTCGCGCTGCGGGTCGCGGCGATAGGCGGCCAGGCGCTCCGGGTCGGAGAGCGCCTCGTAGGCGCGCGTGATCTCGCGGAACGCCTCCTCGGCGAGCTCGCGCACGGCGTGGCTCGCGCCCGACCAGCGGTCGGGGTGGGTCTGCTTGGCGAGCTGGGTATAGGCGGCTCGAATCTGATTCTCGTCGGCGTCGGAGGTGACGCCGAGCTTGGCGAAGGGGCTCGTCACGCGGACCTGCTCGACCAGGGCCGCGAGCTGCGCGCGCAGATCGCGATCGGCCGCGTAGTGGGCGTGATCCTCGACCCGCGCGGGCGAGGGCGGCGCCGGGGCCTCGATGCGCACCGGCTGTGCGGGCTTGGGACGCGGCGGCGGCGCAGCGGTCGCGGGTCGCGAAGCGGCGGGACGCGCCTGGCGCCCGGGCCCGCCGCTCGGATGCAGTCGAACGCGCGCCGCCGGTCCTCCCGTGCGCACCGCCTCGCCCTCGCGCAGCTCGAGAAGCCCGGTCTCGAGCAGGACGTAGGCGGAGCGCCGCACCTCTTCCGGACGCGCGATCAGCTCCTCGACCGCCAGCGCGCGGCGTCCTTCCTCGAGCAGGCTCTTCTCCTCGGCGCCGAGCTCGATCTCCTGGAACTTGTAGAAGGGATTCGCGCCGCGGATCACCGCGTGCTCGCGATGTCGGACCAGCACGGCATCGATGCGCTCGAGCGGGAAGCGCGTGCGCACGCCCACCCGGATCAGGTCCGCCGGGCTGCGCGTCACGGTGAGCGTGGTGGCGCGATCGATCTTGCCGCCGAGCACCAGCTCGAAGCGGCCGTCGCTCCACTCGAAGATCTCGAACAGCTTCTCCTCGGCCTGCTGCTGCAGCGCGTCGGCCAGCTCATCCTCGGAGAGTGCCTGCATCGCCACCAGGATCCCGCCCTGGCGACCCTCGCCGCGGCGCATGCGTCGAATCGACTCGGTGTAGGCCTGCGCGGGGATGCGCCCGCTGCGCAGGAGCCACTCGCCGAGCCGCTCGCGCGCCGCGTTCGAACGCACGGCCGCCGGCCGCCCCTCGGAGAGCTGGATCTGCTTCACCCGATCCTCCCCCGCCGTGCGCAGCGTGAGCACGCCGGAGGCGCGCAGCCCATGCACCTCGTGGAGCAGCGCGGGAAACGGGAGCTCGTCGAGCGTGCCCGAGAGCCGCGCGGCCTTGGGCGGCCGCGGCCGCGGCGGGGCCGCCGCGGCAGAGGTCGCCGTGGCGGAGGTCGCCGTGGCGGAGGTCGCGGAGCCCGCCTTGCTCGCCCCGCTGCGCAGGCGCGAGACCTGCGACAGGAGGTCCTCGAGCGCGACCGGCTTGGTCAGCACCGCGGCCGCGCCGAGGGCGCGGGCCCGCTCCAGGTCGATGCGCGAGCAGGCCGAGCTCGAGAGGAGCAGGGCGGGCATCGACGCGGCGGCGCCGCCGAGCGCGCGCATCGCCTCGAGCAGGTCGAGTCCCTCGCGGCGCGGCAGCGACCACTCGAGCAGCGCGACGCCTGGCGGTGTTCCACGCACGGCCTCGAGCGCGGCGTCGCCGTCGTGCGCGACCAGCACGCGATAGCCTTCGGCGCCGAGCGCGCGGGAGACGATGCGGCAGAAGTGGCGGTCGGCGTCGGCGCAGAGAACGGTGACGGCCATGGGCTCGTGGGGCTCCCCTCCTGGCGCGCCGGTCGCCGCCGGACCGAGCGACGCTGCACCCGTTGGATCGCCCACTCGACGGCCGGTCTTGAGGCAACAGAGCTGCGCCTCCGTTGCCGGCTCATGACTTTGCACGCTTCAGAGGCGCTGCGGGCCGGTCGATGGAACGCGGATGGGAGAGGCGCGGATCCTGGCGAGCTTCGTCCAGTCGACCCTCGACGCCGCCGACCGCGCCGACGCCAGCCTGGGCACGCGGCTGCGCGCGCGCCTGCGGCCCCAGACGCTGCGCCTGGTCGAGGACGCCGCCTCGATCGCCTTCCTCCCCGTCGCGCTCGACGTCGAGGTGACCGAGTGCCTGTTCGCCGAGGCCGGCGAGCCGCGCGCCCGCGAGGTGATGTACGAGAACCTCGCCTCCACGTTCGAGGCGCCGGTCCTCTCGTCGCTGGTCTCGGCCGCGATGCGGCTGCTCGGGCGCGATCCGGCGCGGCTCTTCCGCTGGAGCCCCAAGGTCTGGGGCCAGCTCTACCGCGACGCCGGCGAGCTGCGCTGGTTCGACGGCGGCCCCGGCGCCGGGCGTCTCGTGTACGAGGGCCTTCCCGCCACCGTGGTCGCAAGCCGCCCCTATCTGATCGGTGTCGAGGCCGCGCTCGGCGCGTGCTTCGGCCTGATGGAGGTCGACGGGGAGGTGCGGATCGGCGAGGTCGACGCGGCGCAGCGGCGCGTCGTCTACCAGCTCGGCTGGAAGCGCTGAGCCTTCGTCCGCCTCGCGCAGGCCGCCGCATGTGCCATCGTGTCGGCGTCGCCTCGAGAGGACAGCGCGTGCGGATCCTGCCGGACGTGATCGGAGCGATCGCCGCGGCCACCTGCCTCTGCGCCGCGCCCGTCTTCGCAGCGGGGCGCGAGGTCGCCGACGTGGTCGCGGTCGAGGTCGGGGGCGAGCCCGGCGCCTACGAGCTCCGCGTCACGGTGCGAAGCCCGGACCAGGGCTGCGCCCACTACGCGAGCTGGTGGGAGGTCGTGCGCCCCGACGGCTCGCTCGCCTACCGGCGGATCCTCGACCACAGCCATCCGGACGAGCAGCCCTTCACGCGCGCTGGAGGACCCGTCCCCATTGCGCGCGACGAGATCGTGGTCGTGCGTGCCTTCTTCCACCCGGACGGATATGGCGGCGCCATGCTGCGCGGCAGCGCGGGAGGCGGCTTCGCCCCGTGGAGCGACCCGCCCCCGGGCTTCGCTGCCGGGCTCGCCGCTGCGCCGCCCCTGCCCGAGCGCTGCCTGCGCTAACCGGATCGCATCCACCAGAAGGGCGGCGCGGACAGGAGGCGGGTGAACTCGTCCGACTCGACCGCCTCGCTGAACAGGTGGCCTTGCATGCGCGCGCAGCCGTACGAGGCCAGGAGCTGCATCTGCTCGGTCTGCTCGACGCCCTCCCCGATCGTGGAGAGGTTCAGCGCGTGCGCCATCTGCACGATCGTCGACGTGATCGTGGCGTCGGCCGGATCGGTGGTGACGGCGCGCACGAAGGACTGGTCGATCTTCAGCGTGTCGACGGGAAGCTGCTTCAGGTAGGCGAGCGCCGAGTAGCCCGTCCCGAAGTCGTCGATCGCCATGCGGACGCCGAGCCCCTTCAGCATCGCGAACTGCGCGAGCGTGCGCTGCCCGTCGTGCAGGAGGCTGCGCTCGGTCAGCTCGAGCTCGAGCGAGTCCGGCCGGAGCTCGCTCTCGCGCAGCGCGTCGCGCACCATCGCCACGAACTCGCCGGGCTGGAACTGCTGCGGCGAGACGTTGACCGCGATGCGGAAGCCGGGGTGGCCGCTCGCCTGCCAGCGGGCGGCCTGCCGGCACGCCGTGCGCAGCACCCACTCGCCGATCGGGATGATGAGCTGGGTCTCCTCGGCGAGCGCCAGGAACTCCGCCGGCAGCACCAGCCCGAGCTCCGGATGCCGCCAGCGGATCAGCGCCTCGGCGCCGACCACGCGGCCGCGGCTCACGTCGACCACCGGCTGGTAGTGGAGGCAGAGCTCGCCGCCGTCGAGTGCGACGCGCAGCCGGTGCTCGAGCGCGGCGCGCTCGAGCACGTCGCCGTTGGTGGTCGGCTCCCAGAAGGCGAAGCGATCGCGCCCCGAGCTCTTCGCCCGGTACATGGCGCTATCGGCCTTCTTGAGCAGCTCCTCCGGGCTGGTCGCATCGTTCGGGAAGCACGCGATGCCGATGCTGGCGCTGACCCGGTGCTCGCGGCCCTTCAGCGGGAGCGGCTCGCGCAGCAGCGAGAGCAGCTTCTGCGCGACGAGCTCCGCGTCGCGCTCCTCGGCCAGATTGGTCAGCAGGATCGCGAACTCGTCTCCGCCGAGACGCGCTCCGGTGTCGCTCTTGCGCAGACAGGTGCCGATGCGTTGGGCCGCCAGGCGCAAGAGGGCGTCGCCGGCCAGGTGGCCGAGCGAGTCGTTGATGTGCTTGAACTCGTCGAGGTCGAGGAACAGCACCGCGAGCTTCTGGCGATTGCGGCGCGCCGACGCCACGGCCTGCTCCAGGCGGTCCTGGAACAGCGCGCGGTTGGCGAAGCCCGTGAGCTGGTCGTAGGTCGCGAGCTGGCGGGCGCGCTCGCGCGCGATGTTGAGCTCGAGGAACATGCGCTGGTTGCGGATCGCGTGATGCAGGCTCCAGACCAGCGCGCCCGGACCGATCGCCGACTTCACCAGATAGCCGCGCGCGCCCGCTTCGACCACACGCAGGGCGAGCGCCTCGTCGTCGGCCTCGACGACGGCGATCACGGGCACCAGGGGCGCACGCACCCGCGCCTGCGAGGCGGCGGCGAGCTCTCGCGGCGTGCCGGACCCGATGTCCATGAGGAGCACGTCGGCTTCGTTGCGCTCGAGCGTCTCGAGGCCCTCGGACAGCGTGCGCGCATGGGTCAGGCGGAAGCGCGGCTCCGCGAGCCCCTCCAGGATGGCGCGCACGAGATCCGCGTCCGAATCGCGCTCGGCGATCAGCAGCACGCGGAACTGCGGCTCGTCGCGGGCTTCCTCGGGAGCGCCCATGTCGCCCCGGCTCCTTCTGCGCGGCCTCGAGGTCCCGCGCGGGGTCCAGCCGCGCGAAGCCTCGTATCGGTCGGACCGCGGGCCGACCTGAACGCGGCTCCGAGAGGAAGCTCATGCGCAATTTCCCCTTGCGCGGCATCCGGAACGTCAGCCGAGCTGCGCTCCGAAGAAGTGCAGCAGCTTCTGCCAGGCGTCGCGCGCCGCCTGGGGATGGAAGGTCGCGGCGCGGTCGGGGTTGAAGAAGCCGTGGTCGGCGCCGCGGTACACCTCGATCTGGAACTCCTTGCCGAGCGCGCGGAGCCGGCTCTCGATCTCGCGGACCTGCTCGAGCGGGATCAGCGCGTCGCGCTCGCCGAAGAACAGGAGCAGCGGGCAGTCGATGCGGTCCGCGCCGGGCAGGAGGCGCGTGATGCCGCCGCCGTAGAACGGCGCGGCCGCGGCGATCCGCCCGGGCAGGGCACACGCGCTGCCGAAGCAGAGCGCGCCGCCCATGCAGAAGCCCGTGACGCCGATGCGCCCGCGCGCCACCGTGGGGCGCGCCTCGAGGAAGTCGATCGCCGCCGCGACGTCGGCCGCGTAGGCGTCGCCGCGACGCAGCAGCGCGCCCATGAGCTGCATGGCCCGCGGCAGGTCGTCGTACGCCGCCGTGTCGTCGGCCCCGTCGCGGTAGTAGAGGTCCGGTGCGATCGCCACGTAGCCCTCGGCGGCAAGGCGGTCCGCCACGGTCTCGATGCTCGGGACCAGCCCGAAGGCCTCCATCAGCACCAGCACGGCGGGGAACGGGCCGGGTCCCTCCGGCTCGGCCAGGTGGCCGCGCATCGCCCCGTCCGGAGCGGGGATCTGCACGCGCGAGGTCCGGATCTCCCCCATTCGACCCTCCTGTCCCCGCCGCCTCAGTGCGCGGGTGCCGCGATTCTGGCGCGGCGCACGGACAGCACCAGGCCAGCGATCGACACCATCCTCTCCTCCGCGCGCCGGCTGGTGAAATCCCTGCAGGTCCTGGACGGGATCGGAACGGCGATTCGGCGTCGCCCGCGACGGCGCCCGAGTGTCCTACGCCGTGGCATACTTGTCACGTCGCCCGGGCGGGGCGCTCTGGTACGGTTTCGGATTCGGAGGGGGCCAGGTGCGTCGACGGGTCCGGGGTGGTGCGCTCGCGGTGCTGTGTGCCCTGTTGCTGCTCGGCGTCTCCGCGCGACCCGCGCGCGCCGACGGCGAGGTCGAGATCCTGGTGCTGAAGGAGCACGGCGTCGGAAGCACCACCCTGGCGCAGCCCTACGTCGATCGCTTCGTGGCCATTGCGGCCGAGCAGAACGGCTGGGCGTCGGCCAAGGGCCAGTACTTCAGCACCCGCAGCGCCGCCGAGACCTACCTCGCCTCCCACCAGCCCCACTACGGGATCCTCTCGCTCGCCGCCTTCCTCGCCATGCGCAAGCCCTACCACCTCGAGGTCGTGGGACGCGTGGCGTCCACGCTCGCAGGCGGCGAGCAGTACTTCATCGTGAGCAAGAGCGCCGCCGATCTCGCCGCCTGCAAAGGGCAGGTCCTGGCGAGCGACCACACCGCCGACGCGCGCTTCGTCGAGCAGGTGGTCGCGCGCGGCGACTTCAAGCTCGCCGATTTCAAGCTGCTGCAGAACCAGCGCCCGCTGCAGAGCCTGAAGCAGCTCCTCGCCGGGGAGGCGACCTGCGCACTGATCGACGACGCGCAGCTCGGCGAGCTCCAGCATCTCGAGGGCGCGAGCCAGGTGCGCGAGGTGTGGAAGAGCCGCAAGCTGCCGCCGATGGCGGTGGTCGCCTTCCCCTCGGCCCCGGCCTCGGAGCGCAAGACGTTCCAGCAGAGCTTGAGCACCGTCTGCGACGAGGCCGGGCAGGACGCCTGTGCCGAGATCGGAATCCACATGCTCGACGCGGCGAGCCCGAACGACTACGCAGACGTCGTGGCCGCGTATGGTCGCTGAGCGCGCGCTCCCCCTCGCCGCGCTCCTCTGCGTCCTGCTCGCTGCCTGCGCCGGTTTGCGGGGGCCTGCCAGCCCGGAGCTGCGGGCCGCAGCGCAGCAGCACGACGCGCTCGCCGTCTCCGACGCGCTCGAGGCGCTGATCGCGGCAGGCCGGGAAAGGCCGGGGGATCGCGAGTACGCGTACAAGGTGGTGACCGCGCAGGAGCAGGACACCGCCGCCTACGCCTACGCACGGGCGGCCGTGACCGGCCGCCTCGTGCAGCAGCGCGGTCTCCTCGGAGCGAGCCTGATCGGAGACGTCGAGCGCTGGGGGCTGCGCAGCCGGGAGCTCGACCCGAACTTCCGCGACGGCGCCGCGACGCGCCTGCTCGGCACGCTCTACGTGATCGCCCCGTCCTCGTTCCTGAAGCACGGCGACTCCGAGCAGGGGCTCGAGATGCTCGAGGAGCTGGTGGTCGCGCATCCGGACGCGCTCGAGAACCACCTGCGGCTGGCGGAGGCCTACATCGCGCTCGGCGACCACGCGCCGGCCGCCCCGCATCTGTGCCTCTGCCTGGCGAATCGCGACTCGATGCGCCCCGACGATCGGCGACTGCTCGACGACCTGGTCCGCGTCACGGGCGCGCCCGACTGCGTCGCGGTGCATTGAGCGCGCCGGACGCCACCTCGTCGGGGCGCTCGCGCGACAGGATCCAGAGCGCGGCCGGCAGCGCGGTGAAGTCGGCCAGCATCGAGAGCAGGAAGCCGAGGCCGGCCAGGGTGCCGAACTGGCGCAGCGGCGGCAGGCGCGAGAGCGAGAAGGCGAGGAAGCCGCCGGCGTTGATCAGCGTCGCGAAGAAGATCGCGCGGCCCGAGATCAAGAGCGTGTGGCGCAGCGCCTGATGGACCGAGCCGAGGCGCCGCCCCTCCTGGAAGTGGTAGAAGAAGTGGATCTGGTCGTTCTCGGAGGTCCCGAGGATCGTCGAGGCGATCAGGATCGTCGCGACGTTCAGCGGGAAGCTCAAGACGCGCATCACCCCGAACAGCACCAGGATCGCGAACAGCGACGGGATCATCGCCATGAGCCGCGCCGTGCCGCTTCGGAACACGACGAGGAAGGTCGCGAAGATCACGGCGACGGTGAGCGCGAAGCTCTGCACGAGCGTGGGCACCAGGTCGCGCGACATCTTCGCGTGGAGCGGGCCGAGCCCCACCGTCTGGATCGAGAGCGGCTGCAGCGCGGGCGACTCGCGCACCGCCTCGGCCCAGTGCTTGCGGATCGCCTCGTCGAGGGCGCGGTAGGCCTCGACCTCGGCCGCCTTGCTGATCACGGTGACGTGGGTCTGCGCCAGGGCGTGGGGCTGCACGAAGCGCTGCAGCATCGGCTCGTGAGGCAGCATGACCTCGAGATCCGCGGCGAGCTGCGCGCGATCGTCGGCGCTCTCGGGCCACGCGTCGCCCTGCCCGGCCATGTAGCGGATCAGCCGCAGGATCGAGGTGGGACCCACGGCGGCACCCACCTCGGGGTCCGATTGCAGCGCCTGCTGGAAGCGGTGCAGCCCCGTCAGCACGTCGGGCTCCGACATGCTGCCGAGGGGCCCCTGGATCCAGATGTCGGTGATCGACATGCCCGGGACCATCGGCTTCACGCGCTGGATGTCGCGGTACAGCTCGGTGTCGTGGCCGATGTACTGCACGGGGTCGGTCAGCACCGACATGGGCGCGACCAGGCCGGGCAGCCCGAACAGGGCGACGCCTCCGGCGGCTGAGAGCGCGAGCGCCGTGATCACCAGGGGCCAGCGATAGCGGTAGCTCCAGCCCGGGAGCCAGTCGACGAGGTGCACGAACCACTCGCCGGTCGCCCGGCGCTCGGTTCGCGTCGGCGTGCGCAGGATCACCTGGAGCGCCGGGAACAGCGTGAACACGACTACCCAGGTGATGGCGAGGCCCACCGCGACCCAGAGGCCCATGTCGCGGATCGGCCGGATCGACGAGATGGCGAGCGCCGCGAATCCCACCCCGGTGGCGAAAATCGACGCCGAGCAGGCGACGAACTTGTTCGAGAGGGCGAAGATCTGGTGCTCCGCGACCGGTCGCTCCGGGGGCCGGTCGACGAAGCGCGAGTGCAGGTACACGAGGGTCGCGGTGGCCGTGACCAGGATCGTCATCGGCACCATCGGCGACACCAGCGTGAAGCTCCCGCCGGTCGCGCCGATGTAGCCCACCGAGAGCGCGAGGCAGGTGCCGAGCGTCAGCAGGAAGGCGACCAGGGTGCGCCCCGAGCGGTACAGGAAGAGGTTCAGGCCCACGATGAAGAGCACGAACCAGACGAAGTCGTGCGGCGCGTCGCGCTGGGTGCGATCGAGGTGCGCGTTCACGTAGGGCAGCCCGACCCGCGTGATCTTCTGCAGCGGGGATGGGGCCGGGTCGGCGGCGGCGATCGCGGCGTCGATTCCGGCGAGCGCGGCCTCGCGCTCGGCGCCGCCCTGGACGTTCAGCAGGAGCGCGATGGCGAGGAAGTGGTCGCCGAAGAGCCCCTGGCGCCGCAGCAGGTCGGTCCCGGTGGCGAAGCGCTTGAAGTCCGCGGCCTGCTGCGGCGTGCCCTCGAAGTGCGCCTGGGTCCTGCGGAAGATCGAGATCGCCGAGTTGGGCTCGACGTGCGGGACGTGCTCGAGCGCGCGCTCGATCGCGTCGACGCGCGCGACCACGGCCGGCGCGAACGGATCGTCCGCCTCCGCGAGCAGGATCGCGAACTCGCCGGAGCCGAAGACCTTCTCGAACTCCCGGGTGGCGATGTAGTCGGGATCCGTCGCGACGATCAGCCGGTCGAGCGAGTTGTCCTGGTCGACTCGCAGCGCATAGTAGACGCCCGGGACGAGCACGAGGGCATAGGCGGCGACGATGAGCCAGCGCGCGCGCACGAAGCGCGCGAAGGTCTTCTCGAGGGGGGACATCGGCGGGCTCATCGGCTCGTCTCCCGCCGGGGGCGTCGGGGCAGCATAGCGTCCGCGCGCGGCCGTCCATCCCGTGCCGTCACCGACCGAGAGGTCAGCGTCATTCGGAGCGCGGCGGCCTCACGCGGGTACGCCCTCGATGACGCAGACCCGGGCCTGCGTCGGGACGATCCGGGCGAGACGGAATCCGGACGCTGCGAAGAGATCGCGGAACTCCGCCTCCGAGCGCTGGCGGCCTCCGGTGCAGACCAGCATGTTGACGTCGTTGGCGGCCGCGCCGCGGCTCTCGAGCGACCGGTCGATCCGCGCGGGGTAGACGCCCTCGACGATCAGGAGCCGCGCCCTGGCGTCCATCACCGACCGGCACGTCGCGAGGATCGCGGCCCCGCGCTCGTCGTTCCAGTCGTGGATGACGTGCTTCAGCAGGTAGGCGTCGGCGCCGCCGGGGACCTTCTCGAAGAAGCTCCCGCCCACCACCTCGCAGCGGTCCCCCACGCCGGACGCCTCGATCGCCGCGCGCGCCCGCTCCGCCACGTGGGGCTGGTCGAACACGATCCCGCGCAGGGTCGGGTTCGCTCGGAGGATGCCGATCAGGAGCGCGCCGTTTCCCCCTCCCACGTCCACGAGCGTGCGGAACCGCGAGAAGTCGAAGGCGGCCGCGACTGCGGCGGCCGTCTGCGGCGCGAAGGCCGCCATCGCCTTGTCGAAGAGCGCAGCGGCCTCGGGATCGCGGGCCATGCTGGCGAAGGGATCGGTGTCGGGCGAGGTTCGCCGAAACGCCGGCTCGCCGGTGCGGACGCAGTACTCGAGCTCCTTCCAGCTGTCCTGGATGCCGACTCCGGTGAACAGCATCACCGAGGCGCGCATCGAGCCCGGGGCGTCGGAGCGCAGCAGATCGCCGAGCGGGGTCAGGCCGAAGCGGCCGCCCTCCTGCTCCTCGAAGACGCCCACGCTCGCGAGCAGCCGCAGCATCCGGTTCAGCGACGGCGCGTGGGTTCCGGTGGTCTGCGCCAGCTCGCGGTGGTCCCGCGGGCCGTCCCCCATCGCGTCCGCAATCCCGAGCTTCGCGGCCACGTAGAGCGCGCGAGAGACGTAGTGTCCGACGCCGAGCTGATAGAGCTGCACGCCGGGCGGGAGCCCGGGAGCGCCGCGCGTCTCGGCCGTGCCTTCGTTGGATCTCGTCATGATTCAACCCCAAAGGTGCAGGAGTCTCGGCCAGAAGATCAGTACGCCGATCGCCGCCGCCCCGATTGCGCTGATCAGGACGGCGCCCGCCGCGACGTCCTTGGCGCGCTCGACAAGCGGGTGGAACTCCGGCGCGGCGACGTTGCAGAGCGACTCGAAGGCCGTGTTCAGCGCCTCGGCCGTCCACACCGCCATGAGGGACAGCACCACGGCGAGCCACTCGCCGCGGCCGATGCGCAGCGCCAGGCCGAGCGCCACGGCGCCGGTCGTCGCCACGGCGTGGATCCAGGCGTTGTGCTGGGTCCGCAGCATGACCCAGATGCCGCGCAGGGCGAAGCGGAAGCTCCGGACTCGCGCGGCTACGCTGAAGCGCTCCACCGGCGTTCACCTTCCCGCGCCGCCACTGTACCATCGCCGGCCGGGAGGATGCATGGGGATCGACGACAACAAGCGCGCCGTCGCGCGCCTGTGGGAGTGTCTCTACCGGAAGGACTGGGACGGCGTGGCCGCGTGCATCGCCCACGACGGATTCTACGAGGACGTCCCGGCGCCGGACCGCGGCGCGCGCGGACCGGCCAACGTGGTGAAGCGCCTGCGCGTGGGGCTCGAGCCGGTGGCGCGCTTCGAGCACGAGGTGCACCGCGTCGTGGCCGAGGGCTCGAACGTGGTGGTCGAGCACACCGAGACCTGGCACTTCGAGACGGGCGAGAAGGTGGTGAACCACTTCGTCACGGTCCACGAGGTGCGCGACGGCAAGATCACCCTGTGGCGCGACTACTGGGACCTCGGCACGATGATGTCGCAGGCTCCGAAGTGGTGGATCGAGCAGATCGCCCGACACACCGAGGCGGAGTGGAGCTGATCGAGCGGGCCGAGCCCTAGCGGCGCCCGCCGAGCAGCGAGCCCAGCACGCCGCGGGTGATCTGCCGAGCCACTGTGGAGCCGATCGAGCGCGCGGCGCTCTTCGCGAAGGCGTCGACGAGGCCGTCGCGCCGGCCACCTCGCGGCCCCGTGGATCCGAAG
>DATJPY010000065.1:0-16229 GCA_035506135.1 Myxococcota bacterium
ATGCGAACGCGGCAGGCTCCAGCGCGCCTTCGATCTCGACGCACGATCCGACCAGATCATCGGGTGCTGTACCGGGCGGGAGCGCGACGATCTGAAGTCGTCCAACGTTCTCGAGAGATTCTGCTTCGTGTTCTCTCCCCCTCACCTTTACCGGCTGCGGGAGCACGAGCATGGAAACCACGCACCTGCACGGGAAAGCCCGCGACCGCCAGAAGAAGCCCAGCGGCTGGCGCTCGCAGCGTCCACGTCATCGACTGGCTGCCGCGCATCTCCGTCCCCAACCGCCCTCTTCCGAACCTCTAGGCCTCACCCCATCGAGCTGACGCGCTCGGGCCGGATGCGCAGGGTGACGCGGACGTCGCCGGGCTTGGTGTACGGGTACTTGTCGACGCCCATGTAGCGCTTGGCGAGCTTGTCGATCAGCGCGTCGGCGCCCTTCTCGGTGGTCTCGATCACGCGGCCGCGCACCTCGAGATAGCGATACGGATCGTCGGGGTCGGAGATCGAGAGGGCCACGCGCGCGTCCCGCTTCATGTTCTTGAACTTGAGCCGCGCGCGCTCGGTGTTGATCAGGACGCACTCCCCGTCGAAGTCGCACCAGACCGGCGAGCTCTGGGGCGAGCCGTCGGACATCAGCGTCGCGAGGTGCGCGAAGGCTTTCTTGCGGAACAGGTCGTGGAAGGCGCCGGGGATCTTCTCGGCCATCGGTCCTCCGTTCGGGCGCGCGGGGTCAGACGTTGAAGCGGAAGTGCACGACGTCGCCGTCCTGCACCACGTAGCTCTTGCCCTCGACGCGGAGCCGGCCGGCCTCGCGGCAGCGCGCCTCGGAGCCGAGCTCGACGAGATCCTTCCAGGGCACCACCTCGGCGCGGATGAAGCCCCGCTCGATGTCCGAGTGGATCTTGCCGGCCGCGCGCTGGGCCGGGGTTCCGCGCCCGATGGGCCAGGCGCGGCACTCGTCGTCGCCCGCGGTGAGCATCGAGATCAGGTCGAGCAGCTGGTAGGCCGCGCGGATGAAGCGGTGACTCGCCGGCTCCTCGACGCCGAGCGACGTCAGGAACTCGGCCTGCTCGGCCGGCTCCATCTGCGCGATGTCCATCTCCACCTTCGCCGAGAGCACCACCAGCCCGAGCCCGCGCTCCTTGGCGGCGCTCTCGATCGCGACCGGCGCCGGCGCGGCGACCTCGTCCTCCGCGACGTTCAGCACGAGCAGGAGCGGCTTCAGGGTGAGGAAGGTGTAGCCGGCGATCGCCTTGCGCTCGTCGGCCGACAGGTCGAGCTCGCGCAGCGCGCGCTCGGACTCGAGTGCCTCGCGCAGGCGCTCGAGCAGCGGCTGCTCGCGCTCCTTGCCGGGCGTGCGCTCCTTGGCGAGCCGCGCCAGGCGCTGCTCGACGACCTCGAGGTCGGCGAGGATCGTCTCGGCGGCGAGGTCCTGGATCTCGCGCAGCGGCTGGGGCGCCTCGCCCGCCGGACCCGGGAAGGCGCGCACCACCTGGCAGAGCGCATCGAGCGGGCGCATCGCGACCAGCGCCGCGCGGTCGACGCCGCCCGTCCCGCGGCCCCCGCCCAGGTCGGTGAAGGTGACCTCGGCGTAGGTCTTCTTCTTCGGCGAGAAGAGCGCGGCCAGCGCGTCGACCCGCGGGTCCGGCACCTTGACCACGCCGATGCGCGCCTTGTCGGCTCCGCCCCCGCCCGTCGCCACCGGGAGCCCGGTGAGCGCGCCGAACACGGTGCTCTTGCCCGCACCGGGCAGTCCGACCAATCCGATCTTCACGTCGCGAGCT
The DNA here is from genome assembly GCA_035506135.1 of Myxococcota bacterium. Classification (GTDB taxonomy): domain Bacteria; phylum Myxococcota_A; class UBA9160; order UBA9160; family PR03; genus DATJPY01. Next base: position 1,785 of record DATJPY010000065.1, read on the forward strand.
CCATGCCGCGAATCTAGCCGATCGCAGCTAGGCGAGGTCGAATACCAGGACCTCGCTCGCGTCGTCCGCGGCGAGCTCGAGCGCCGGCTCGCCCGACAGCGCCGCGCCGTCGCCCGAGCGGAGCGGCGCGTCCCCGAGGCGCAGCTCGCCGCGCGTGACCTGCAGCCACGCGTGCCGCCCGGGCTCGAGCGCGTGGCGCAGCTTGGCACCCGCGTCGAGGCGGCCGACGTAGATCGACACGTCCTGGTGGATCGAGACGGAGCCGTCGCGGCCGTCGCGCGATGCCACGAGCAGGAGCCGGTCGCGCGCTCCGTCCGCCCCGAAGTGCTTCTGCTCGTAGGACGGGGCGATGCCGACCGTCTCGGGCAGGATCCAGATCTGCAGGAAGTGCACGAGCTCGTCGCGCGACGCGTTGAACTCGCTGTGCTGGATGCCGGTGCCGGCGCTCATGCGCTGGACGTCGCCCGGGCGGATCACGGATCCGGTCCCCAGGCTGTCGCGGTGCTGGAGCGCGCCCTCGAGCACGTAGGTCACGATCTCCATGTCGCGGTGGCCATGGGTCGCGAAGCCCTGCGCGGGCTGCACGCGATCCTCGTTGATGACGCGCAGCGCGCGGAAGCCCATGTGACGCGGGTCGTGGTACTCGGCGAACGAGAAGGTGTGGCGGCTGTCGAGCCAGCCGTGGCGGGCGTGCCCGCGCTCGGATCCGGGGCGGAGCTTGATCATCGCGCCTTCTCTCGGACGCGCGGCCAGAAGCGGCCCGTCTTCTCGAAGCGCTCCCAGCACGCGACCAGCGCCTCCGCCTCGCGATGCGAGGCGTGCGCGAACCAGCCCGCGGCGAGGCCCGCGGCGCGCGCCGCGACGGGATCGGACTCGCCGAGCTCGTGCGACAGGCGCTCCGCGACGAGCCGCTCGCCGAGCGCGGCGTCGTTCAGGCGCCCGAGCGCGTCCTGCAGCTCCGCCAGGCGGCGCACGGAGCGGTCGGTCCGCTTGAGCGGGAAGAGGCCGCGCGAGAACTCCGCCCCGTAGCGCAGCTTCTTGAGCCGGATGCGCAGGCGATGGCGCTCGGCCGGCGAGCTCTCGGCGAGCCGGCGCCCGAGCTTGCGGGCCTTGCGGTAGCGGCGCTCGAGCACCGTGGCGGACCAGGGCCGCGCCGGCTGGAACAGCGCCGCGGAGTGCTCGCTGAGCGGCTGCTCGCGCCAGCTCCGGCGCGCGAGCCAGAGCCCGAGCTCGAGGACGAGGCGCGCGTAGCGCGTCGACTCGAGCGCGGCGAGCGCGCGCGCCCGGCCGCGGCCACGAGCCGCGAGGGCGATCTCGCGGAGCCGCTCCAGCGCAGCGTCCCCAGGCCGGAGCGCGAGCAGAGGCGGCAGGAGCTCGCCCGTGAAGACGTCGAGATCGCGCGCATCGCCGAGCTCGCTCGCCAGCCAGCCGAGCTCGCCGCGGAGCCGCTGGCGCTGCGCCGCGGGGATCATCGGCGCGAAGAACGCCAGCGCGGAGCGCAGCCGGCGCAGCCCCACGCGCATCTGGTGTACGCCCTCGGGGTCGACGCCCGCGCGCGCCGCCGGCTCGTTCGCGACCACCTGCTCCAGGCAGGCCTCGACCACGGCGACGAGCAGCGCCTCCACGGCGGCGTCCGCCTCGGTCAGGAAGCGCCTCGCCTTCCGGGCGGCGGGCGGCCGGCCCGACACCAGCGTGAGGCCGCGCTCCGAGAGACCGAGCGGGCTCGGACGCAGCGGGAGCTCGTCGAGCAGCTCGAGCGCGAGCCGCCAAGGCTGGGCCGGATCGCCTGCGCGCGACGTCAACTCGAGCTCGCAGATCGGCTCTGCGCCGCGGGTCGAGCGGATCTCTCCGATCTCGAGGTCGAAGGTGAGCTCGTTGCCGTCCTCGCGAAGCTCGCGCCGGATCCGGACCAGGTCGATCTCGAAGGCGCGAGCGAGCGGCTTCCCGCCGACCAGCTCGAGGGCGCGCACCCGCTCCACCGGATCGGGCAGGCGGGCGAGATCGGGCTCCTCACCCGCGACCAGCGACTCGAGCGCGCCGCCGGGGTCCCCGCGCGGGTCGATGCGCTCGAGGGTCTGCACGTGGTGGTGACCCACGCGGCGGACGCGCAGCGCGAGCCCGCCCCGCGCGAGGTCGAGATCGGCGGTGTCGAAGAACGCGACGCGCAGCGTCCTGCGGGAGGGCCGTCCCTCCGTCAGCGCGAGCAGCAGCGGGTGGCGGCGCAGGCGCGCAAGCGCATCCGGCGCGAGGGCCAGCCGCAGCCCCCGTGCCTGCGAGGCGGGCCTGGGTGCTTCGAGCGGCGGTCCGTCGGCACTGGGGATGGCCACCGGCCGCGCGGGATCGAAGGGATCGGAGCTCAAGGGTGTCTCGTCGTAGACAGGGTAGCGGGACCGGCGCGCACCTTCAGGCGCAGTCCCGCTCGGGAACCGGCTAGAATGCGCCGCCATGGCGCAGCCCGTCGCGGCCGAGCGTGACGAACCGGCAGCGGCAGGGACGCTGCGCGTCCAGGGTGCCCGGCGGCCCAAGCCCCTCCTGAGCCATCCGTTCCGGCGCAAGAAGCTGCGGCCGCGGCCGCTCACCATTCATGTGACGGCCATCTGCGCGCTCGTCGCGGCGCAGCCCACGGCCGCGAGCCTCGCCGCTGGCCTTCCTCTCGTCGCGCTGGGTCAGGCGCTCCGACTCTGGGCGACGGGCCACCTGTGCAAGACCGACGACCTCAGCGTGACGGGCCCCTACGCCCGCCTGCGCCATCCGCTGTACGTGGGGGCGTTCGCGATGGGCTGCGGCTTCGCGATCATGGCGGGACCGCGGGTGGCCGCGGTCGTTCTCCCGCTCGGCTTCGCGTTCTTCTTCCTCTACTACATGCCGCGCAAGGAGCGCATCGAGAGCGAGCGACTCGCGGCGACCCACGGCGCGGCCTATCGCGCCTACCGCGCCCAGGTGGGTGCGCTCGTTCCGCGGCTGCGCGCGTGGCGCGCGGCGTGGCCGACGCCTCCCGTGCGCTGGAGCCTCGAGCGGGTCCGCGAGAACAACGAGCAGAGCACGGTCGCGTGGGCGCTCCTCGCGATCGCGGCCCTGCTCGCGCGCTGGTGGCTCTGACCGCGCCACCTCCCGATCTCAGTGGAGCAGCGTCGAGAGCTGCTTGGCGAAGGTCACCGGGTTCACGCCGTTGGCGTTGAGCGCGGCCACCACGCCAGCGGGCAGCGAGGCGGCGCTCCCCGTCTCGAGGACCGTCTCGACCTGCTTCTCCGTGATCGAGCCGATGGCGCCCTGCGTCCCGGAGACGAGGATCGAGTTGGGGCCGCCCTGCGTCACGAGCTGGACCGTGAGCGGGCCGAGCCCGGGAGCCGGCGAGCCGCCGGGCACGGCACCGTTCAGGATCGCGCCGGCGACCTCCTCCTGGATCGGACGCGACGTCGGCGAGTCCACCGCGACGGCCTTGTCGATCGAGGTGCGGTCGGGCTCGAGCACTTCCTCGGCCACGCCGTCCTTGTCGATCTCGGCGGGCGCGTTGGCTCCTCCCTTCGCGGAGAGGCCGTTCGGGTCGACCTTCGGGTGGGCCGCCATCTCTCGCGCGGCTGCGCCCTGCGCGGCCATCTTCGCCTCGTCGAGCGACTGCGCGTCGGCCGAGGGCGAGCCGAGCGCCGCGGGCGCGGGCAGCGGCGGCTTCCCTTGGCTCCATCCGCTCCACGCGTCGCCCGCCGGCACCAGCGAGAGCTCGAAGGGACGACCGGCTCCCCCGCTGGCGGCGAAGCCGGGATACACCATCACCTCTCTCGCGTTGGCGGCCGACCGGCCGCGAACACCGACCTGGCCGGAGAACACGCTCACCGCCGCGGCGCCGCGTTCGCCGAGAGTCACACCGAACTGAGTGCCCTTCACGCTGGCCACCACCTCGGGGGTCCGCACCTCGAACGGGTCCTGGGGAGGCCGGGGCACCACCTCGAACAGCGAGCTTCCGGCGTCGAGCCCGACCGCGGCCGGCCCCTCGGGCCGCGTGCCGTCGACGGGAAGGCGGAGGAGCGAGTTCTCGTAGAGCCGCACCACGGCCGATCCCATGTCGACCTCGGCGCGACCGTCGTTCCCCGTGCGCACCACCTCACCGGCGCCGAGCTCGGCGCCCTCCCGAGCGACCTGCCAGACCACCGGCTCGCCCCGGCCGATCTGCACGTCTCCCGTCGCGCGGGACAGGTGGGGCTCGGCCGACGCCGCGCCCGCCAGGGCGAGCGCCAGCGCCGCGCCGAGGGCGAGCGCGCGCCCGGGGTTGCGGACGAGCAGCGGATCTCGCGAGCGCATGGGCATCTCCTTCGACCCCTCCCAGGGCTCAGTCGCTGTGCACGGTGAAGTAGAGGCCGACCAGGTTGCGGTCGTAGGCGTAGAGATCGACGTTCGAGTCGCGGTGCGTGTAGTGCCAGCCGAGCTCCGCGTCGATGCGATTGGTGATCGGCCGCACCAGCGAGAGGGCGGCCTCGGCCACCCAGTCGCGGCGCGCCGACGGCGTGGGATCGCCGTGGTTGTTGTCGGTCAGGAAGTCGATGACGTTGGGATTGTCGTAGTGCTCGTACGCGAGGCTCAGACCGGCTGTGGCCCAGATCTTCCAGACGAGCGGGAGGCGCAGCGCGACGTTCCCCTCGTAGCGCATGTCGTCGTAGGCGCCGTCGAAGCCGATCAGGTCCTGCTGCGCCTCGCTGTCGAAGCGCGACACGCGCGTGCCGACCGTGAGCAGCGTCGATCGCCAGCCCGGGACCACGAAGCTGTGCTCGACCCCGAGCCCGTACTCGTTCCCGTCGCGGTCGAGCGAGGACAGCGTGGGCTTCTCGAAGTACGACTGGTGCGCCACGTCCGCGTAGATCCGCGTCACCCCGCGCTCGCCGAAGGAGACGAACATGTTCTGGCGCGCCAGTGTCGACTCGCCGTAGTTGCCGCCGCCGAGCATCGAGCGGTCGTACACGCCGTCGAAGCGGAGCGCGATCCGATTCGTCGCCCGGTAGAGCATCGATAGGTAGGCGAGGTGGTTCAGGAGGTCGTAGTCACCCAGGTTCAGATGGAGCGAGCCGTCGAAGCGATAGCCGAGCGAGAGATCGAAGCGCTCGGTGCGCAGCGGTCGCAGCACGAGGCCGGCGCCGAACACCGAGCTCCCGTCCGCCTTGTTGGTGCCGGTGCCCGCGATCGGGAGCCCGCTGTCGAGGGTCACGTTCGAGTCGTACTCGATGCCGGTGCGGGCCATCAGCGACACCCAACGGCTCAGGGGGGGAGAACCGGTCTCACTGGGCAGCAGCTCGCGCGCGCGGCGCGCCGCCTCTCCGCTCGGGTCGAGGTCGATCGCGGACTGCAGGAGCCGCGTCGCCTCCTCGCGCTCCCCGATCTCGATGCGGCTGATGCCGCGCAAGAGGAGCGTCTCGGGTGCCAGCTCCGGCGCGAGGGCGGCGGCGCGCTGAAGCGCCTGGTCGGCCTCGTCGGTGCGGCCGAGGCGGCGCAGCACGAGCGCGCGGTGGAGCTCGGCGGGGGCGGAGTTCGGATCGAACGCCAGCGCGCGGTCGAACGCGGCGAGCGCCTCGGCGTCCCGCCCCGCCAGGGCCAGCGCCTTGCCCAGCTCGAGGTCGCCGTCCGGACGCAGGCCGGGCCAGCGCGCCTGGAAGGTCAGGAAGCGGTCGGCCGCGGACGCGTCACCCGCCTGCAGGTGCGCCATCGCATCGGCCCACGCGAGGTCGGGATCGTCGGGGTGCGCCGCGGCCGCCTGATCGAACTGCGCCAGATCGGCCTTGGGGGCGATGGGCTCTGCGCCGCTCAGGGCGGCAGGGAGCAGGAGCAGCGCGGCGATGATGGCTGCGGAGGACCTCACAAATCGCCGTCCTTATGAACCGGAGGGCCAGGCGCTGGGCGCCCTGCGTCATGAACCGGAGGGCCAGGCGCTGGGCGCCCTGCGTCATGAACCAGAGGGCCAGGCGCTGGGCGCCCTGCGCTTGCGTCGAGCTCGTCCCCGACCTCACGGAGCACCTGATAGAAGAGATCGACCAGCCCGGGCTCGAACTGAACTCCGCGCCCTTTCTCCAGGATTTGCCGCACCGCGACGGCGGGGAGGGCCCGCTTGTAGGGCCGATCCGTCGAGAGCGCGTCCCAGACGTCGACCACGGCCACGATGCGCGCTCCCAGGGGGATGGCGTCACCCGCGAGCCGCGCCGGATAGCCGGTGCCGTTCCACCACTCGTGGTGGTGCAGGACACACGCGAGCGTCACGGGGTGGAAGCCCTCGATCCGATCGATGATCCCGTGGCCGATCGCGGGGTGTCGCTGCATCTCCTGCCGCTCCGTGTCGGTGAAGCGGCCCGGCTTGAGCAGGACGTCGTCGCGGATCCCGATCTTGCCGACGTCGTGGAGGAGCGCGCCCAGGCGGATCGCCTCGATCTCGGCCTCGGGGAGGCCGAGCCGGCCCGCCATCAGCGCGGAGTACGCGGCGAGGCGTCGGCAGTGCGCCTCGGTGTACCCGTCGCGCGCCTCGATCGCGCTGGCGATGGCGGCCACCGACGCGTCGAAGGTGGCGCGCAGGTCCTCGAGCAGGCGCAGGTTCTCGGCCGACAGCGCGATCTGCGTCCCGACCGTGGCGATCGTGCGGAGCTGAACCGGGTCGAGATCGCGCGGATCGTCGCGCTCGACCACGAGCACGCCGACCGGGATCTGGTTGGCGTGGAGCGGCACGTAGACCGCAAGGCCCCGCCGCTGCGCGGGCCCCGGAACCCGTCCCTGGAAGATGCGGATGCGGCCATCCTCGAGCACCTGGCGCGCGGTCTCTTCGTCGCCGAGCGGCTCGGGGGCCGCTCCGTCCCGCTCCGCGGCGCGCCGCCACTCCATGCGGCGCCCGTCGAGGGAGATCGCCGCGCTGCCGGTGCCGGGCGGGCTCGCCCGCAGCAGCGCCAGGGCGCGCGCCTCGATCACGTCGCCGAGCAGCGCGAGCGCCACCTCGAGCGCACTGGCTGCGGGCGGGCCCACGCTCATCTCGCCGACGCGGAAGAGCGTCGAGAGCGAGAGCTCGCGCTCGGCGAGGCGGCGGCCGAAGCGCGTGCGCAGGCCCTCGAGGCCGAGCACGTAGTGCGCCCCGAGCACGAGGATCGGCGCCACCGGATCGAGCCGGACGCCGGAGCGCACGAGGACGAGCGCCGCACCGGCTCCGACCCCGGCCGTCAGGCTCCCGAGGCCGAGCAGCCGCGCCCGGTGCGAGCCGAGCCCGGCGAGCGCGGCCGCGAGCGACACGAGCGCCGCGACTGCGACCTGGGTGCCCTCGCCCGCCGTCCGCAGCGTCGCCGCGCCGGCGCGCCGCGCGGCGAGCGTTCGCGTCGCCAGCGCCTGGATGAACACGCCCGGCCGCGCCGGACCGAGCGGCGTCGACCAGACGTCCTGGAACTCGGCGGCCGTCGCTCCGACCAGGACGATGCGACCCGCCACGTCGCGCGGGTCGAAGCGACCGTCGATCACGTCGCCGATCGGCAGCACCGGGAACCGCGGCGAGGCGCGCCGGTAATCGATCTCGATGGGCCCCGGGTCGCCCGCGACCGGCTCCTCGCCCAGCGCGAGCGCGAGCGCTGCGAGGGCGAGGGACGGCGTCGGACGGCCGCCGAGCGAGCTCGACACCGGGGCGCGTCGCACGATGCCGTCGGGGTCGACGGGGATGAGCACGCTGCCGATGCCGGCGGCCTCGCGCCGCAGCGGCTCGCACGGAAGGCTGGTGACCTCGAGCTCCGCGCCGCCGGCCGCCGGAACGAGCTGGCGGTAGGCCGCGAGCACGGCGCGCCGCGAGTGCGCGAGCGCGCGCGCGAAGCGCTCGTCGCCCTCGCGATCGCGCGGAGTCGAGAAGTCGATGTCGAACGCCACGACCTTCGCGCCCGCTGCGTCGAGGTTCGCCAGGGCGTCGGCATAGAGGCGCCGGGGCCACGGCCACGCCTCGAATCGGCGCAGGCTCTGCGCGTCGATGGCGACCACCGCGACGTCGGGAAGGCCCGACGGCGGCGCCGGAGGGTGCTCGCCCGCGAGACGCAGCAGTGCGTCGGCGGTAGGACGCTGGAGCGGCGCCAGCGCGTGGGCGTGGATCGCCAGCGCGGCCGCCGCGGCCACCGCGGCGCCGATCGCCAGCTCGCGCAGCCGTTCGCGCATTGCGGCCCTCGTGCTTCGTCACCGCGATCGGCCGCTGATCGGCCGAGCGGCGCGAGGGCCTGAGCCGTCTGTTGACTTCGCTCGCCTGCGGCTCGCTGCGCGCGCCCGCGTCCGATGAACTTCGCTCGGCTTCGCCTCGCTGCGCGCCGCCTGCGGCGGCTTGCGCCCGGGCGCTGTCTGGTGGGGCCCTACTGGACATCGAAGGTCCAGGTGGTCGCGGTGCTGAGCTTCATGAAGCCGGCCTCCTTCGGCGGCTGGACCGGCGCGCGGGACGCGTCGACCTCCAGGTCGGCGGCGATCCCATCCGCGCCGACCTCGAGCCCGGCGAGGCGCGCGCGCGGCTCCACCGCCCCGGCGAGGGCTTCGAGGCCTCGGCCGCCCCCGCGCACCAGCACGCCGAGCCATCCCGGGTTGGCGGGGTCGAGCAGCTCGGCGCGCGAGGGCACGAGCCGGAGGCGTACCCGACCGCGCGCGCACTCGGTCGCGCGCGCGAAGCCCGGCGGCAGCGCGGCGTGGAGCCGCAGCACCTCGGCGAGCCGCTCGATCGGATCCCGCGCCGGCCCGAGCGCGCGGACGAGCCGCTCGCCCGCGACCCAGGCGACCGCGATCCACTGCGCGGTCACGAGCTCGCGCGCCTTGTCGGCACCGAAGCGCGCCGCGAGCGCGAGCTCCGCGGAGCTCGCGAGCAGATGCGACTGGATGTGGAACTCGCGCGCCACGGCGGCCAGCGTGGCGGTCGAGAGCGCGGCCAGCCGGAAGTCGGGGTCGAACGCGCCACGGTAGTCGATCCGACCGCGCGGCTCGCGCTCGGGCGCGCGCTCGTTCGGGAGATCCGCGAGCGGGAGCACCGACACCGCCTGCGTCTGCGGCGCCGCGGCGACCGGCTCGTTCGCGGGGTCGATGGCGATGGTCCAGTGGCAGTGCGGATGCCGGTCGGCGGGGACGCGCGGCGGCCGGTGGATCGGCCGGATCCGGGCGCGCGGATTGGTGGCGTACGCCGTGGCGTCGAACGTCGGGTCCTCGATCGTGTGACACATCCCGACGACGCGCTTCTCGCCGTACGGCTCCACGTCCATCAGCGCTCCGCAGTGTCGGAGCCAGAACTCGCCGTGCTGCGCGTCCGAGAGCTTCCAGCCGACATCCATGTACTGATGGGGAAAGCCGACGTCGAGCTGGAGCGCCTTCATGATGGCGTCGACGCCGTCGCCCTCGATGCCCATCAGCCGCCGCATGCGGCCGGTGTAGACGGGGCTCGCGCCCATCCACTCGTCGATCGCGACCCGGTCGACGACGCCGACGTCGCCCGCAGCGAGGGCCACGTGCGGCATCAGCGCGCGATCGAGAAGATGACCCACGTGCATGGTCTCGAGCGCGACCGCGAGCAGCCGATCGCGCGCGAGCTCGTCGAACGCCGGTCCGCCGATCGCCATGGCCCGCCTCCGCGCTGTTTACATTGCAGATGCAATGTCGGTCATGATAGCTTCGAACCGCCATCGGGGGAGGCGCCTTGCACTGGCTGGATCTCGACGCCGCCGGCGACCGACTGCTGGGCCGCTGCCTCCGGCGTCAGGCCGAGGCGATCCCGGAGCGCGACTTCCTGCTCGCCGACGACGAGTGCTGGTCGTACGGCCGCGTGAACGAGCTGGCCAACGCGACGGCTTCGGGCTTCCGGGAGCTCGGCGTCGCGCCCGGCGACACCGTGTCGCTGCTCATGGAGAGCAGCCCGGCCTACGTCTGGAGCGCGCTGGCGCTCAACAAGCTCGGGGCGGTCTGGATCCCGGTCAGCACCGACTACAAGGGCGCGTGGCTGCGCGACCGACTCCAGGACGGCCGCGCCCGCGTGCTGGTGGTGGACGAGGCGTCGATCGCGCGCGTGACCGAGTGCGGCGGTCCGCTCCCGTTCGAGCGGGTCGTGGTGCGCGGAAGCGCGGCAGCCGCCGCGCCGCTCGGCCTCCCGGCGGTCTCGCTGGCCGAGCTCGAGGGCGCGCCCCCGCGCGAGCCCGACGACAGCGCCCTCTCGCTCGGCGACACCGCCGCGATCCTCTGGACGTCGGGTACCACCGGTCGCTCCAAGGGCGTGATGCAGAGCCACAACGTCTGGATCCGCGCGGCCCTCGACGGCGCCCGCAACGCCGGTCTCCGCGAAGGCGAGCGGATCTACTCGTGCCTGCCGATGTACCAGTCGGCGGCGTGGGTGGCGAGCGTGTTCCGCGCCCTGGTGTGCGGCGTTCCCTGCGCCGTCGACCCGCACTTCTCCGTGCGCGACTTCTGGGATCGCTGCCGACACTACGGCGCGACGATGGTGTTCACGCTCGGCGCCATGCACATCTTCCTCTGGCAGCAGCCGGAGCGGCCCGACGACGCGGACAACCCGGTGCGCTCGGCCGGCATGGTGCCGATGCCGGACGCGCTGATCGAGCCCTTCAAGCGGCGCTTCGGCATCGAGGAGATCCACCAGGGATACGGGCAGAGCGAGGTGATGTCGGTGCTCGCCCGCCGGCCGGGACGCCGCTACAAGCCGAACTCGCTCGGCGAGGCGGCGCCCGGCATCGAGCTCGCGCTGCTCGACGACGCCGACCGCCCGATGGCCATCGGCGAGACGGGCGAGCTCTGCGTCCGGCCGCTCGAGCCGTTCGCGATCTTCAACGGCTACTTCCACGCGCCGGAGCTGACGCTGCGCGCCTTCCGCAACCTCTGGTACCACACCGGCGACCTCGCGCGGCGCGACGCCGACGGCGAGTACTTCTTCGTGGATCGCAAGGCGGACTTCATCCGCTACAAGGGCCGCAACATCGCCTCGATCGAGGTCGAGGCGGTGGTGGCGTCGCACCCCGCTGTGGCCCAGGCCGCCGCGCACGGCATCCGCGCCGCCGAGCTCGAGTCCGAGGCCGAGCTCAAGGTCTGTGTCGTGCGCAAGGCGGGCGCCGCGCTCGAGGCCGAGGAGCTGGCGCGGTTCGTGAACGAGCGCGCCCCCTACTACTTCGTGCCGCGCTACATCGAGTTCCTGACGGAGCTCCCGGCGACGCCGACCGGCCGCGTCCAGAAGTACCAGCTGCGCGAGCGCGGCGTCACCCCGGAGACCTGGGATGCGCGGCGCGCGGGCTTCGCGATCCGGCGCTGAGCCCAGCGCGGGGCCCGACGCTCTCGAGCCAGTTGCGCACCTCGATCTCGCGCTGCTCGCGGTCGAGCAGGTCCGACCCGATGCCGAGCGCGGCGGCGAGGTCGGCGCGCGTCGGATCTGCGTGCAGCGCCTCGAGCTGGCCGATGGTGCGGTCCGCCGCCTCGAGGTCGGCGAAGCTGCCCTGCGCGACGAGCTCGCCCCTGCGCAGCCGGCACAGCGCGGCGATTTCGTGCGGGTCGTACTCCGGGTGATACTGGAGCGCCCAGAAGCGGCCGGCTCCCCGCTCGACGCTGACGGCCTGGACGCGGCTCCAGTCGTTCGACGCGAGCAGCACGGAGCCTGTGCAGAGGTCGACCACCTCGTCCGCATGACTGGTGAAGGCATCGAAGCGCGGCGGCTTGTCGCGGTACATCGGATGGGCGCGCCCGGCCTCGGAGAGCGCGATCCCGCGCGCCACTCCGAACTCGCGTCCCCGCGGATTCGCCGCGCAGCGGCCGCCCGCGGCGGCCACCGAGAGCTGCGCGGCCCAGCAGCTCCCGAAGCTCGGGACGCCCGCCGCGTAGATTGCGCGAGCGAGCTCGATCTGGCGCCGCACGCGCGGGTCGCTGCCGTCGTGGATCGTGAGGCTGGAGCCCGTCCATGCGACGCCGTCGTAGTCCTCGAGCGCCACGCCCGGCACGAGCTGCGGGTCGGGGTCGGCGGGATGGGCGACGTCGATCGCGGCATCCGGCGCGTGGCGGCGCAGCATGCGCTCGTAGAGGCGGCCGGCCTCGGTGCCTCCCGCCGCGCGCAGCGCCGCGCGACCTTCGGCCGCGTACGCGTCGAGCACGAGCAGGCGCAGCGGCATCACGCGCGCGAAGCGGGCTCGCTGGCTGCTCCGACCGGCCGCGTCCCCGCCAGCGTCACCCGGTACATCACCCGCTCGAAGGCGGCGTAGTCGTCGATCGCGTAGTGCTGCACCGAGCGGTTGTCCCAGAGCGCGAGCGCACCCGCGGTCCAGCGCAGCCGGCAGCTGAACTCCGGGCGGGCCGCGTGTGCGTAGAGCATCTCGAGCAGGGCGCGGCTCTCATGCGGCGCGAGCCCGACGATGCGCTGGGTGAACATCGCGTTCACGTACAAGCTGCGGCGCCCCGTCTCGGGATGCGTGCGCACGACCGGATGCTCGACCTCGTCGTAGATGGCGTCGCTGTAGCGATAGGTGATCGGCGTCTCGCCGCGGTACTTCGCATCGCCGGTGGTGCGCGGATCGTACGCGCTCGACGCGCTGTGGACGGCGCGCAGCGGCTCGAGCAGGCGCTGGATCGGCGGCGAGAGCACCTCGTACGCCTTCTCCATCGAGGCGAACAGCGTGTCGCCGCCGACCGGAGGAACCGCCTCGGCGTAGAGGATCGTGAACGAGGTGGGCTTCTCGAAGAAGCTGTTGTCGGTGTGCCAGGAGGTCCCGAAGAACGCGCGCTCGCCGGCCGGCTTCAGCACGCGGATGATCTCGGGATGCTCGGCCATCCCGTTGGCGATCGGGTGCACCTCGGGCTCGCCGAGCTGGCGCGCGAAGCGGAGCTGCGCCTCGCGGGAGAGCTTCTGGTCGCGCAGCACGACGACGCCGTTCCGGACCAGGGCGTCGCGGATCTCGGCGACGCGCGCGGGCTCGAGCGGGTTCGAGACGTCGACACCCGAGAGCTCGACGCCGAGCGCCCCGGCCATCGGCTGCACCTCGATCCGCCGCTCGCGCATCGCCGCTCTCCCCGCCGCTCGACAGGCCGGCGCGCCCGAGTACTGTATGGGTCCCGATCGCGCGGCGCACGCGCTTCGGCCGACCGGAGCCCGGCTTGAGCGACCCGATCTGGGATCCGATCTGGAATCCGGCCCACGTCGACCCCGCGCTCGACGCGCGCGCCGCGACCTTCGAGAATCCGACGGGCGCGCGCGGCGCGGGCGGCACGGCACACGGCGGCCGGAAGGGCGCGCCCAGCCGGCGCCTCGAGCCAGGCGAGCGGGTGGTGCTCGCCGATCTCGCCGGCGCGGGCGTGATCCGACACATCTGGATGACGTTCCCCGCCGCGCCTCCCGAGCGCATGCGATCGCTGGTGCTCGAGGTGTTCTACGACGGCGCCGACGCCCCGAGCGTGTCGGTGCCGGCGCTCGATTTCTTTGGCATGCCCCACGGGCGGCCGGTCGCGTACCACTCCGCGCTCGGCGCTGCGAACGAGGGCCGCGGCTTCAACAGCTTCGTCCCGCTGCCGTTCCGGCGCGGCGCGCGGGTCGAGCTCTGGAACGCCGGCAGCCGCCGCACGATCCTCTACTACCAGATCGACTACACGCTGCAGCGCGAGCTGCCGGCCGATCTCGGCCTGCTCCACGTCTCGTTCCGCCGCGAGAATCCGACCGCGCTGCGCCGCGACTTCGTGATCGCCGACGGACTGCGCGGGCCCGGCCGCTTCCTCGGATGCAACGTCGGGGTGCGCGTGATCGACCCCGCGGCGTGGTACGGCGAGGGCGAGGTGAAGGTCTACCGCGACGGTGACCGCGAGCTGCCGACGATCTGCGGCACCGGCCTCGAGGACTACGTCGGGAGCGCGTGGGGCCTCGGCGCGCACGCTGCGCCGTACGGCGGAGCGCCGCTGGTCGTCGGACCGCGCGCCGCGAGCCCGGAGTTCGTGGGCTTCTACCGCTGGCATCTCCCCGACCCGATCATGTACGCGCGCGATCTTCGGGTCACGATCCAGCAGATCGGCGCGATGTTCTTCCGCGCGGGCGAGGAGGAGGCGTTGGAGCGCTACGCGCGCACCAACCCGCCGGCCGGCGCGGGCTGGGTGCGCGACGTCGGACCCGGGCTGCTCGCCTGGGGGCTCGCGGAGCGCGTCGACGACTATTGCGCCACCGCGTTCGTGTACTGCCGCGAGCCGCAGCCGGTGCCGCGGCTCGACGTGGCGGTCGCGCTCGCAGACATCGGCCGCCGGGATTACGAGCCGGTGTCGCCGCACGAGCGGCTCGCCGCGGTGACCGATCCGTCGCTCGGCGCCTGATCCCGCGCGCCGCGAGCCCCTCGACCTGCGCCCGCGATGCGCGCGCGCGAGCCGCGACGATTCTCGTCACTTCGACGACCGTGCGCGGTACTCACTCGACGACGGCGAATAGCGTGTGGACCGCTGTCGTCGACGAGTCAGGAGGATTCCAGATGC
>DATJPY010000066.1:0-4240 GCA_035506135.1 Myxococcota bacterium
CCGACTCCTCTCCAACCTCGAGACGCCCACCTCCAAGCTGATCCAGATCATGCTGGTCGGCCAGCCCGAGCTCGAGGACCTGCTCGCCCGGCCCGAGCTGCGCCAGCTGCGACAGCGCATCGTGCTGCGCTTCCGGCTGCGTCCCTTCGACGCCGACGAGACGGCGAGCTATATCGAGGAGCGGCTCCGCCTGGCCGGCTACACCGGAAAAGGTCTGTTTCGCCGCGGGGCGCTGCGGCGCCTCCAGGCCGTGACCGGCGGCGTACCGCGGCTGATCAATACCGTCTGCGACGGCGCCCTGCTCGCCGGCTACTCGCGGGACCTCGCGGTGCTGGACGAGGGGGTCATCGACGAGGTCGCGCGGGACCTCGCTCTCGTCGACGAGAGCGCCGGCAGGAACGAAGAGACAGCAGCCGTCTCGCGGGCCGGAGCGCGCCGCGGCGGCTGGCGGAGCCGACTGCGCGACATGTTCCGCTGAAGCGGCGACAGGAGAGACGAAGCCATGGGAAAGGTCTACGACGCGCTCCGGCGAGCCGAGGCGCAGCGCCAGCGCGGGGCGACGAGTTCCGCGGTCGCGCCTTCGCTCGACGCCGCGCTCGGGCGCGCGCCCGACGCCGCGGGCGCCGAGCGGGGCCGCCTGCGCGCGCTGGCCCGCTGGCTGCGCCTCGCACGCGAGCCCGGCGTGCCCGACGACGCCACCGCGATCAACAAGCGCCGCATCTCCCTGCTGCAGCCCGACTGCTTCGTCGCCGAGCAGTTCCGCACGCTTCGCGTGCGGCTCGACTCGCTGGCCAGCGAGCGGCCGGTGCGCACCCTCGCCGTGGCGAGCGCGATGCCGGGCGAGGGAAAGACCACCGCGGCGGTGAACCTCGCGCTGGTGACCGCCATGAGCGTGGGCCGGCGCATCCTCCTGGTCGACTGCGACCTGCGCCGTCCCAAGGTCCACCAGGCGCTGGGGCTGCGCCCGGAGTTCGGGCTGGCCGAGGTGCTCACCGATCAGTGCCCGCTCGACCGCGCGCTGCTCAAGGTGGAGGGAACGAGCCTCGAGGTGCTCCCGGTGCGCGCGACGCCGAAGAATCCCTCCGAGCTGCTGGCCTCCGAGCGGATGCGCGCCCTCGTGGAGGAGCTGGCACGGAGCTACGATCAGGTGATCTTCGACACGCCGCCCACGCTCGCGCTGCCCGACGCGAAGACCGTGAGCGAGCTCACCGACGGACTGGTGCTGGTGGTGCGCGCCGATGTGACCCCCGAGGAAGATGTGCAGGCTGCGCTCGACGTGCTCGACCGCCGCCGCGTGCTGGGGGTCGTGCTGAACGGGGCCGACACCAATCCGGGGCGCTACGGCTACTGAGCCATCTTCGAGGGAACGAGTTGTTCGAGCGCGCCCGGTCCATCGCTTCTCGACGGACGCTCCGCGGAGATCCGCCCGGCGGCGCGGAGGTTCGGCCGTGACCCCCGCGAGCTGGCTCGCGCCGCCGCTGGTGGCGGCGGCCGTCACCGCGCTCGCCACCCCCATGGTGGGGCAGCTCGCGCGGGCGGTCGGCGTGATCGACCGGCCCGACGAGCGCAAGGTGAACCGCCGGCAGGACATCCCCCTGCTCGGCGGCCTCGCCGTCGCCCTCGGCTTCTACGTCGGGCTCGCGGTCGCCAAGCTGCTGACCGGCGAGCACGCCGAGTACCGGAACCACATCGAGGGCCAGATCCTCGGCAGCCTGATCCTGATCACGCTCGGCATCGTGGATGACCGCTGGCCGCTGGGCGCGCGCTCCAAGCTGACGGTCGAGATCGTCGCGGCCGCGGTCGCGATCCTGTACGGCTATCGCGTGGACCACATCAGCGATCCGATCGCGTGGAACGTCTGGTATCTGCCGGCGCCCGTGGTCTGGCTGATGACCGGCCTCTGGATCGTCGGCATCACCAATGCCATGAACCTGATGGACGGGCTCGACGGGCTGGCCGCCGGCGTCGGCGCCATCATCGGGGCGACGCTCACCTACATCTGCTTCCAGGCCCAGCAATGGGTGGGCGTGTTCGCCGGTCTCGCCTTCGTCGGCTCCCTGCTGGGCTTCCTGCCCTTCAACTTCCCGCCCGCGCGCATCTTCCTGGGCGACACCGGCGCGCTGTTCATCGGCTTCAACCTCTCGCTGCTGGCGCTCGAGGGCTACCAGAAGCTCGCGGTCCTCACCTTCGTGGTGCCGCTGCTCGCGCTCGCGGTCCCGCTGCTCGACACGACGCTCTCGATCTACCGGCGCATCCGCCGGCGCCGGTCGATCCTGTCGGCGGATCGCCAGCACATACACCACCGCCTGCTCGAATCCGAGGGCTCGCACCGGGCCGCCGTGCTCTCGATCTACTTCCTGACGGTGTGCTTCTGCGTGATCGCCGTCTCGTTCACCAACCTCGAGGGCTGGGCGGCCCTGCTGTTCCTCGTGCTCGTCATCGTGCTGACGCTGCGGCTGCTCCGGAATCTCGGCTTCTTCGACGTGGGCGAGTCGCCGGCGCCCGTGCGGGGCCCCGCCGACGA
Source organism: Myxococcota bacterium (assembly GCA_035506135.1). Lineage (GTDB taxonomy): Bacteria > Myxococcota_A > UBA9160 > UBA9160 > PR03 > DATJPY01. The sequence goes on from DATJPY010000066.1 coordinate 2,525, forward strand.
GGAGCGCTGGTGAGCGGACGGCGCGCGTTGATCACCGGCATCACCGGTCAGGACGGCTCGTACCTCGCCGAGCTGCTGCTCGACAAGGGCTACGAGGTGCACGGCATGGTGCGCAGGGCGAGCACCGAGCCGTACGAGCGAATCGCGGATCTCCGCAGCCGGCTGACCCTGCACCAGGCCGACCTGCTCGATCCGAGCTCGCTGACCGCGGTGGTGCGCGAGGTGCGGCCGCACGAGCTGTACAACCTGGCGGCGCAATCGTTCGTCCCGACCTCCTGGGTGCAGCCCTCGCTGACCGGAGAGTTCACCGCGCTCGGCGTCACGCGCGTGCTGGACGCGATCCGCCTGGTGGACCCCGAGATCCGCTTCTACCAGGCGTCGAGCTCCGAGATGTTCGGGAAGGTGCAGGAGGTTCCGCAGTCGGAGCGGACTCCGTTCTACCCGCGCAGTCCCTACGCCGTCGCGAAGCTCTTCGGCCACTGGATCACGGTGAACTACCGCGAGAGCTTCGGTCTGTTCGCCGTCTCCGGGATCCTGTTCAACCACGAGTCGCCGCGCCGTGGGCGCGAGTTCGTGTCGCGCCACATCTCCGAGGGGGTGGCGCGGATCAAGCTCGGCCTCGCCAAGGAGCTGCCGATCGGGAACGTCGAGGCGCACCGCGACTGGGGCTACGCGCCCGAGTACGTCGACGCGATGTGGCGCATGCTGCAGCGGCCCGAGGCGCGCGACTACGTGATCGGAACCGGGCGCCAGAGCTCGGTGCGCGACTTCATCGAGGCCGCCTTCGCCCACGTCGGGCTCGACCCGGCCGACTTCGTCCGCGTCGACCCCGCCCGGCTGCGCCCGGCGGAGGTCGACACGCTGCTGGCCGACCCGGGCCGTGCCAAGCAGGAGCTGGGCTGGGAGTCGCGCACCTCCTTCGGAGAGCTGGTGCAGATCATGGTGGAGGCCGACCTCGAGGCGCAGGAGCGGGCCAGCGGGCGGCGGCGGCGGGGGCCGGGGGCGCGATGAAGGCGGCGCGTATCCTGGTGACCGGCGCAGCCGGCTTCGTCGGCTCGCACCTGGCGGAGCGGCTGCTCGCCGACGGGCGCGAGGTGATCGGGGTCGACTCGTTCGATCCCTTCTACCCGGAAGCGCTCAAGCGGGCGAATCTCGTGCGCGCGCTCGCCTCGCCGCGCTTCCGCCTGGTGGTGGCGGACGTGCGCGACGTGGACGCGGTGGCCCGCGTCGTCGGGAGCGCTCGCTTCGACGGCATCGTGCACCTCGCCGCGCTCGCCGGCGTGCGGCCGAGCCTGGAGCGCCCCGCGCTCTATGCCGACGTCAACGTGCGCGGCACGGCGGTCGTGGCCGAGGCCGCGGTTCGACACGACGTCGCGCGGCTGGTGTTCGCCTCGTCTTCGTCGGTCTACGGCGAGCGCGAGGGCGGGCCCTTCGCGGAAGGCGACCCGGTCGACCATCCCATCTCGCCGTACGCGGCGACCAAGCGAGCCGGCGAGCTCCTGCTGCACGCGATCCATCACGCGCACGGCGTGGCCGTGACCTGCGCGCGCATCTTCACCGCCTACGGGCCGCGGCAGCGCCCCGATCTCGCGATCCGCAAGTTCGCCGAGCGCATGCTGCGCGGCGAGCCGGTCCCGGTGTACGGCGACGGCTCGAGCGTCCGCGACTTCACCTACGTCGACGACCTGGTCGACGGACTGGTCCGCGCCCTCGACG
>DATJPY010000067.1:0-68345 GCA_035506135.1 Myxococcota bacterium
CGTGGTGGAGCGGGTGAAGGGCGGCAAGGGCGCCTTCGGCTTCAACGCGGCGACCGAGGAGTACGAGGACCTGGTGAAGGCGGGCGTGATCGACCCGACCAAGGTGGTGCGCACGGCGCTGCAGAACGCGGCGTCGGTGGCGGCCCTGCTGCTCACCACGGAGGCCATGGTCGCCGAGAAGCCCGAGAAGAAGAAGGCCGGCGGCGGCATGCCGGGCGGCGGCATGGGTGGCATGGGCGGCGGCATGGGCGAGGACATGGACTTCTAGTCCGCAGCCCCGGACCGCGCAGATCGACGGCCTCCCGGCCTCTGGCCGGGAGGCCGTCTCGTTTCTGCGTCACTCGTGCCGGAGCGCCTCGATCGGGTCGAGCCGGGCGGCGCGGCGGGCCGGGTAGTAGCCGAAGGCGAGGCCGACCGCCGCCGACACGGCGAACGCCATCACGATGATCCCGGGCTGCAGCACGAACGGGACGGCGAGCGCGCGCACGCCGATGGCGCCGGCCGCGAGCCCGAGCACGATGCCGATGAGCCCACCGGTCGCCGCCAGCACCGCGGCCTCCGTCAGGAACTGGCGCTGCACGTCGCGCTCGAGCGCGCCGACCGCGAGCCGGAGGCCGATCTCCGCCGTCCGCTCGGTCACCGAGACCAGCATGATGTTCATGATCCCGATGCCGCCGACCAGCATGCTCACCGCCGCGAGCGCGCCGAGGAACTCCGTGAGCGCTCGGGTCGTGGCGACCGCGGCGGTCTCGATCTCGGTCATGTCGCGGATCGAGAAGTCGTTCGTGCTGTGCTGGACGCGGCGCCGCTGGCGCAGCAGCTGCTCCAGGTCGGCCGTCAGCTTCGCGGTCGGCTCGCCCTCGCTCGCCGCCACGTAGATCGACTTCACCTCGGCATCGCCCGCCAGCTCGCGCTGGTACCAGCGCAGCGGAACCAGCACGAAGTCGTCCTGGTCGGAGCCGAAGCTCGCGGCTCCCTTCGACTCGAGCGCGCCGATCACGAGGCAGGAGAGCTGGCCCAGGCGGATGCGCTGGCCGATCGGGTCGAGCGCGCCGAACAGGTCGGTGCGCACCGTCGCCCCGAGCACGCAGAGGTCGGCCCCGGCCCGCTCCTCGCCGTCGCTGAAGCTTCGGCCGCTCGCGACCTCCCAGGAGCGCGCGCGCAGGAAGGAGTCCGAGCTGCCGAACACGGTGGTCAGCCGGTTGCGGCTGCCCGCGATCGCCTGCACCGTTCGCGAGTTCAGCGGCGCTACCGCGGCGATGCCGGGAATCTCGCGCTCGATCGCCTGGACGTCGGCGAGCGAGAATGGGGCGGCGTCCGAGCGCGCGCCGCCCGAGCGCTGCGCCTGCCCGGGGCGCACCAGCAGAAGCCGGGTACCGAGCTTCGACAGGTTCGAGCCTACCTGCGCGGTCACCCCGGCGCCCATCGTCACCATGGCGATCACGGCCGCGACGCCGATCACGATGCCGAGCATCGTGAGCGCCGAGCGCAGCGCGTTGCGGCGGATCGCCCGCAGCGAGGGTCGGATCAGCGCCGTGATCACGCGGAGGCTCCGTCGGACTGGATGCGGCCGTCGGCGAAGTGGATCGTGCGCTCGGCCCAGCCGGCGATCGCGGCGTCGTGCGTCACCATCACGACCGCGAACCCGCGCTCCTTCTTGAGCGCGACCAGCCACTCCATCACCGCGCGCCCGCTCTGGGAGTCGAGGTTGCCGGTCGGCTCGTCGGCGAGCAGCACGACCGGATCGCTCACGATCGCCCGCGCGATGGCCACCCGCTGCTGCTCGCCGCCGGAGAGCTCCGCCGGGGTGTGTTCCTCGCGGCCCGCGAGACCCACCGCCGCGAGCGCGCGCCGGGCGCGCTCGCGGCGCTCGGCTCCGTCCACCGAGCGATAGAGGAGCGGCAGCTCGACGTTCTCGAGCGCGCTGGTGCGGGGCAGCAGGTGGAACTGCTGGAAGACGAAGCCGACGTAGCGGCGCCGCAGCATGGCGCGCTGGTCGCGCGAGAGCGAGCCCACGTCGACGCCCTTGAAGCGATAGGAGCCCGAGGTGGGAACGTCGAGGCAGCCGATGATGTGCATCGCGGTCGACTTGCCGGATCCGCTCGGGCCCATCACGGCCACGAAGTCGTCCGCGTCGACCCGAAGGTCGACGCCGCGCAGGGCGCGCACCGTCGCCGAGCCGGTTCCGTAGACCTTGGTCACGCGGTCGAGCGCCACGAGCGGCGCCGGCGACGCCACTAGCTGCGAGCCGCGGAGGCGTCGACGGCGAGCTCCGTGCCCTCCTCGAGGCTGCCGCCGAGAAGCTGGGTCCAGCGCCCGTCGGTCGCCCCGATCTCGACCGGGACCGCGGTGAGGCTCCCGCCGTGCACGGTCCACACGCGCGATGCGCCGCTCTCGACCGTCGGGCCGCCGGAGCCCACGTCGAAGTCGTCCTTGTTGGGGATCAGGCCGGCCAGCGGCCCCTTCTTGTGCCGCTCGTCCTGGCTCGGCGGGACGAAGCGGAGCGCGGCGTTGGGGACCAGGAGCGCGTGCTCGACCCGCGCGACCTCGATGCTCGCGGTGGCCGTCATCCCCGGCCGCAGCGCCAGATCCGGGTTGTCCACCTCGAGGATCGTCTCGTAGGTCACGACGCCGCCGAGCGTCCGTGCATCGAAGCGGACCTGCGTGACCTTCCCCGCGAACGTCCGGCCCGGCCAGGCGTCGACCGTGAAGCTCGCCGTCTGGCCTTCCTTCACCCTGCCGATGTCCGCCTCGTCCACGCTCAGGTCGAGCTCGAGCCGGCGCAGGTCCTTCGCGAGCGTGAAGAGGAGCGGCGCCTGCAGCGAGGCGGCGACGGTCTGGCCCGGGCGGATCGAGGCGGTGAGCACGATGCCGTCGATCGGCGAGCGGATCGTCGCCTTGGAGAGGTCGGTCTGCTGGACGTCGAGCGTCGCCTTGGCCTGGGCGACGGCGGCCTGAGCGCTCGCGAGCGCCGCCTCGGCGCGCGCGACCGCCGATTGGCCTCCCATGAGCTCCTGGGCGGAGGGGATCTTCCCGCCGCTGATCTCGTGGACCTGGCGGAGGCGGCCGAGCTGGCTCTGCGTCTCGGAGAGGTTCGCCTTGGCTTGCGCGACGTTGGCCTGCGCCGAGTCGAGCGAGGCCTTGGACTGCAGGACCTGCGCCTCGAGCCGGGTCGTGTCGAGGCGCGCCAGGAGCTGGCCCGCGTGCACCGCGTCGTTGAAGCCGACGTCGACGGTGCGGATCGTCCCCGAGAGCTCCGTCCCGATGTCGACCTGGTCGATGGGGCGCAGCGTGCCCGTCGCCGTCGCGGTGACGAGGAGGTCGCCGCGGCGCACCTGCTGCGTCCCGTAGCCGGTGTGCGATCGGGTGAGCAGGGGCCGGGCGACGAGCGCGAGCAGGAGCACGACCGCGACGCCGGCGACGACAGCGATCCGCCGGCGAGGCTGCGGCTGGGCCGTCTTTTCGAGGCCCAGCACCATCGCGATGTCGGGCGGTTCCGAAGGGGCTTGCTCGGTCATTCGATCAGGTCTTCTTCTGCGGAGCCCAGCCCCCGCCGAGCGAGCGATAGAGGCGGATCAGATTGGAGACGACCTGACTCTGGCTCATCGCGAGCTGATCCTGGAGCTGGTAGAGCGAACGGCTGGCGTCGAGCACGGACAGGAAGTCGACCAGGCCGGATGCGTAGCGCTCCCGGAGGAGGTCCGCCGCCCGCTCTGCCGAGTCGGCCGCCGCCGTCAGGCTCTCCCGCCGATTCTGCTCCTCGCTGTAGTGGACGATCCCATCCTCGACGTCTTCGAGGGCCCGGAGGACGGTGGACTGGTAGCGGTCGAGCGCCTCCTCGCGAATCCCCTGCTGCGCCGCGATCTTGGCCCGGATGGCGCCGCCGTCGAAGAGTACTTGGATGATGTTCACCCCGCCGACGGCCTGGAACTGGTAGTCCGAGAACTTGGAGGGCAGGATACCGATCGAGCCGAACATCGAGAAGCTCGGATAGCCCTCCGCGCGGACGCTGCCCACCCGCGCCGTCTCGGCGGCGAGCTGCCGCTCGGCGCGGCGCACGTCCGGCCGCTGCGCGAGCGCGTCCGCGGGGACCCCGACGGCCACCTCCTTGGGCGCCGAGGGGATCGGCTTGTGTACCGCGAGGGCCTCCGCGAGCGTTCCCGGGGGCACCGCGACCAGGGTCGAGAGGCGGTTGCGCGAGTCCTCGAGCCCCGCCCGCAGGGTCGGGATCTGGGCGCGCGTCTGCTCCACGTTGGCGCGCGCCTGCTCGACGTCGAGGACGGTCGTGAGGCCCGCCTGCGCCCGCCAGCTCGCGATCTGGAGCGTCTGGGTCTGGGCGTCGAGGTTCTTGTCGGCGATCAGGAGGCGCGTCTCGTAGGATCGGAGGTCGACGTAGCTCTGGACGGTCCCGGCGACGATGGTCACGAGGACGTCGCGGAGGTCCTCGCGGCTCGCGCCCATGTCGCCGACGGCGCCCTGGATGGCGCGGCGCTGGCCTCCGAACACGTCGATGTTCCAGAGCGCATCGAGGCCGAGGAGCTCTGCCCGGATCGTCGGATACAGCCCGGCTCGGGCGATGTCCCGGCGCGCGCGCACCTGGCGCAGGCGCGCCTTCGCGGCGCGGATGTCGAGGTTCTCGGCGACCGCCCGGTCGACGAGCTCGGAGAGGATGGGGTCATCGAGGACCTTCCACCAGGTCGCGAGCTGCGCCTTCTCGGGCGGGGCGTTGGTCAGGCTCGGCCCGAGCGGCTCGTGCCACGCCGGCGGCTCCGGCGTCCGCGGACGGACGTAGTCAGGCCCGAGCAGACATCCGCACAGGAGCAGCGAGCAAGCCACGGTGGACAACTGCCTCGGCAGGCAGCGCAGCATGATGGCTCGGGACGGTGAGAGCATTCGTGTATTCAGGGGTCTGTCATCTTTCGTTCATGTTGCAGAGGCGGGTGGGGCAACCCATGCGGTGCCACCCTCTCCGCGCTGGACCGATCCGGGACGTGATAGCGTACACGTCCGAAGGCTGTCCCGACCGCCCCATACCGGGCCAGGCCCTGAGGCCTCGGCCGCGAAGGATCGACCGTGAGGCTCCCCGTCCGCATCGCCATCGGCGCCGTCTGCATCATCGTCCTCTACTACCTGCTGAGCACGCTCACGCGCGGCTTCATGCAGCACTGACGGCGCGCCGCCGGCGGATCCACTGCGCGATCCAGAGCGCGGCTCCCGCGGCGGCGATCGCGACGAAGAGCCCGCGCTCGAAGCGCTTCAGGTCCCCCAGCATGCCCTGGAAGGCGGCGCCAATCTGGTAGCCGAGCGTACCGATCAGGATCGACCACGCGAGCGCGGCCGGCACGTTCAGGAGCGCGAAGCGCAGGGGCGGCACGCCGCTCATGCCGAGCGCGAAGGGCGTCACGGTGCGGAGCCCGTAGAGGAATCGGAAGCCGAGGATCAGTGGCACCTCGTGCCGGCGCAGGAGCTCGCGCACGCGCGCGATGCGGGCCTCCCACGATGGGCGGCGCGCCAGCATCGCCGGGCCCTGGCGGCGGCCGAGGAAGAAGTAGAGCTGGTCGCCGAAGAGCGTCCCGAAGAAGGCAGCGGCGATCACACCGGGGAGGCTCAGGTAGCCCCGATGCGCCGCGAAGCCCCCGAGCACCACGATCGTCTCGCCTTCGAGGAAGCTGCCGAGCAGGACCGCTGCGTATCCGTACTCGTAGATGAGGCTCTCGGGCGACACGCGCGCCGCTCAGTGGTCGTCCCGCAGACTGAGCAGGATCGTGGTGGAGTCGGGCGCGCCCGTGATCACGAGCGACGCGACGCGGTTGCCCTTGCGCAGGCCGAGCAGACCGCGGCCGTTCTCGTTCATCTCGCTCTCGATGGTCCAGCCGGCGGCGGGCATCTGCTCCTTGTACCAGTCGAAGACGAGATCCGGCGCCACGCGGGTTCGCAGGTTGACGATGGTGCCGTGCCCCGCCGACGATATGGACGACATCGGCTGCGCGGCGGCGTAGATCGGCACGTCGGTCGGGAAGTCCGACGGGAGCTGAGACTCGCCCCCGTACTCCGCCTCGAAGACGCGGCCGTCGGCGGTGACCGTCCTGCCGTGCCGGGTACCCGTCGGCGGGGCCGCAGGGGGCGCGTCCGGCGGCGCGGGCACCTCGGCCGCCGCCGGCGGCGTCGCGGAAGGTGCCGTCTCCGGAGGCGCCGGCGCCGCGGCCCGCTCCGGCGCGGAGCAGGAGAGCGCGACGAGCGCGCCGGCCGCGAGAAGGATCGTACGGGACCGCATCGAGCCCTCCAGACGCCGGGGCGACGACGCATGGTACCAGAGCCGAACGCCGCCGAGCGCGGCAGCTCACGCCCGCTTCGACTAGCGTACACGCCGGAGCGCTCGGCATGGACCTCAGCTACGGCCCCGAGTACGACGCCTTCCGCCGCGAGCTGCGCGCCTTCCTCGAGCGCAACCGCGAGCGCGCGCCGCGCGGCGGCGTGGTGGCCGCGGCCGGGAGCCGGGACCCCGCGCTGCTGGCCTGGCAGCGCCTGCTGATCGAGCACGGCTACGCCGCCCGCACCGTGCCGAAGCAGTACGGCGGCTTCGGTGCCGAGCCGGATCTGCTGGTGCGCATCATCCTCGACGAGGAGTTCGCGCGCGCCGGCGTCTCGCCGGGGCTCGCGGGGCAGGGCCCGCAGATGCTCGTGCCGACGCTGCTCGAGCATGGGAGCGAGGCGCAGCGGGAGCGCTGGATCGGTCCGACGATCCGCGGCGAGGTGGTCTGGTGTCAGGGCTACTCGGAGCCGGGCGCCGGCAGCGACCTCGCCAACGTGCAGACGCGCGCGGTCGAGGACGGCGCCGACTTCGTGATCAACGGCCAGAAGATCTGGACCACGACCGCGCATCTCGCCGACATGATGTTCGGGCTCGTGCGCACCGAGCCCGGTGCCGGCAAGCACGGCGGGCTCAGCTACCTGCTGATCCCGATGCACACGCCCGGCATCGAGGTCCGCCCGCTCGGCACCATGACAGGGCACGCCGAGTTCAACCAGGTGTTCTTCACCGACGCGCGCGTGCCACAGTCGAACGTCGTCGGGCGGCGCGGCGAGGGCTGGAAGATCGCCAACACGACGCTGAAGCACGAGCGCAACGCACTGGCGACGGTCGGCCAGCTCGAGGCGGCGCTCGCACGACTCGTCGAGCTGATGAGGCAGGAGACGCGCGACGGGCGCCGCGCGCTCGACGATCCTGCGCTGCGCGACCGGCTGCTGCGGCTGCAGGCGCGCGTGCTCGCGATGAAGTATCACGGCCTCCGCATGCTGACGGCCAGCCTCCGCAAGGAGTCGCCCGGCGCGGCGGGTCTGGTGACGAAGCTCGCGGGCTGCGAGCTCGCGCATCAGATCGCCGAGCTCGCGATCGACGCGATGGGGGAGCTCGGCGTGCTCTACGGTGGCGCCCGGCACGAGCGCGCCGGTGGCCTCTGGCAGCTCCAGTACATGTTCTCGCTCGGCCTCATCATCGGCGGCGGCACTGCGCAGATCCAGAAGAACATCATCGCGGAGCGCGGGCTCGGCATGCCTCGGGAGCCGAGGGCGGCGAGGATCGAGCCATAGACTTCGGACTATCGGAGGAGCAAAGACTCTTCGAGCAGACGCTGCGCCGCTACCTCGCGGAGGCGATGCCGATCGCGCGCGCGCGCGAGCTCATGGCGACCGAGACGGGACACGACCCGAAGGTCTGGCGCGCGCTCGCCGAGCTGGGCGTCGCGGGCATGCTGGTGCCCGAGGCGCACGGCGGCGGCGGGCAGCGCCTGCTCGACGCGGCGGTCGCGGCGCAGGCGCTGGCCCACGCCGCGGCGCCGACGCCCTTCCTCGGCACCTCGGTGATGGCCGTGGTCGCGCTCGCTGCGGCGGGCGCGGAGGCGCAGCAGCGAGAGTGGCTGCCGCGCATCGCCGCCGGCTCGGCCTGCCTCGGCGTCGCCGCGACCGAGCTGGCGTCGCGCCGCGCGGGCGCGGGCGTCGAGGAGCGCGGCGGGCGCCTCGCCGGGACGTCGCTGTTCGCGCTCGAGGCCGGCGTGGCCGACGCCTTCCTGGTCGCGCTCGACGCCGACCGCGTCGCGCTCGTGCCGCGCGGCGCGCGCGGGCTCGGGGTGACGCTGCTCCCGACCATCGACCGCACGCGCCGGGTCGCGGAGCTCCGCCTCGACGGAGTCTCGCCCACGGCGTGGATCGAGGGGGCAGGTGCCGCGCGCCGCATGCTCGACGCGGGCCGCGTCGCGCTGGCCGCGGATCTCCTCGGCTGCTGCGAGCGCGCCCTCGCGATGGCGGTCGACTACGCCGGACAGCGACAGCAGTTCGGGCGCCCGATCGGATCGTTCCAGGCGGTGAAGCACCTGTGCGCCGAGATGGTGGCGGAGCTGGAGCCGGCGCGCTCGCTCGTCTGGTACGCGGCCCATGCGTTCGACGAGCGGCCCGACGAGGCGCCGCTCCTCGCGGCGCACGCCAAGGCGCACCTCGCCGAGATCGGGACGCGCATCGTGCGCACCGCCACCGAGGTGCACGGCGGCATCGGCTTCACCGACGAGCACGACCTGCACCTCTGGTTCAAGCGGGTGGGGCTCGACCGGCAGCTGCTCGGGGGCCCGGACGTGCTGCGCGAGGAGGCGGCGAGGCTGCAGGGCTGGTAGCCGAGGCGGTGGTACACTCGGCGCCGTCACGCGCGCCCGGAGGTCCCGCGATGTCCGCTCCGGTCGTGATCCTGGCCCTCTGGCTCCTGTTCGCTGCGACGCACATGGGCCTCTCGAGCCTGCGCCTGCGCCCGCGGCTGGTGGAGGCGTTCGGCGAGCGCTCCTACCTCGGCGTCTACTCGCTCGTCGCGCTCGGCGTCTTCACGGCGCTCTTCTGGTTCTACCTCGCGCATCGCCACCAGGGCGCGTTGCTCTGGACTCCCGCGAACGGACACGCAGGCCTCGCGGCGATCTATCTGCTCCAGGCCGTGGCGTGGACGATGGTCGCCGCGGGCCTCGCGCAGCCGAGCCCGGCGGCGATGGGGGTTCCCGAGGAGCGTCGTCCGAAGGAGCCGCGCGGGGCGCAGCGGATCACGCGGCACCCCGTCTTCATGGGCCTCGGGCTCTTCGGTGCGTTGCACCTCGTCGCGAACGGCTTCGCGTCGGATGCGGTCTTCTGGGCGGGCTTTCCGCTCTTCGCGCTGATCGGCAGCGCGCACCAGGACCGGCGCAAGCGCGTCACGCAGGGCGAGCCGTATCGCGCCTGGTGCGAGGCGACGCCGTTCCTGCCCTTCACGGGCGGCGAGACGGCGCGCGGCGTGCGCGAGATGGGGCTGCTCCCGATCGCGATCGGCGTGGCGCTCGCCGTCGGCTTCCGGCTGCTGCACGGGCCGCTCTTCCACTAGGCGGAGCGCCGGGGGCCTCGGTCACTCGACCGCGCTCGGCGGCCAGACGTGGTGCCCGAAGGTCCGCGGGATGCGCGAGGTTGGCGTCGGCGGATATTCGCCCCGCGGGAGCGGCCACGCGATCGGGGTGGCATCGCTCGCGATGGGCTCGCCCGGCCGGATCGCGGCGCGGTCGACGGACTGGTGGATGCCGACCTTCGCGCGCGTGAGGCCGTCGCGGAAGTAGATCGCCGTGTGCACCCGCCGCACGCGCGCCGAGCGGTTGGGCCGCGCGAGATGCACCGTGAGGCCGTGGTGAAAGGCGACCGAGCCGCGCGGCACCTCGACGAAGACCGGGTTCGTGCCGGCGAGCTCGGGGCGCGCGAGCACGTCCTCCGGCGCGCCGAGGAAGATGTTCACGAAGCGGCGGAGACCGGCGCGGTGCGAGCCCGGCACGTAGCCCATGCAGCCCGTCTCCTCGGTGGACCCGTCGAACGGGATCCACGCCGTCACCGTGTCGGTCTCCTCGATCGGCCAGTACGGCTGGTCCTGGTGCGCGTCGGTCTCGCGGCCGCCGGGCTCCTTGTAGAGGGCCTGGTCGTGCCACAGCCGCAGCCGCTCGACGCCGATCAGCGCGGCCGCGCAGCCGGCGATGCGCGGGTGGAAGGTGAGGGCGCGGAGCTCCGGATGGTCCTCCCACAGGTTGATGCACTGCAGGAAGGACTGCTCGTAGAGCGACTTCTCCTCGAGCCGGCGCCGGTCGTGCGCGGTGCGCGTCGCCACGGCGCGGTCGACCCAGGCGCCGAAGCGCTCGAGCTCTTCCTCCGTCAGCAGGTCCGGCACCACGACGAAGCCGTCGCGCCGGAAGGACTCGACGATCGGCTCGGGGACGGCGGGCGACACGCGAAGAGGATGGCTCAGCGCGTGAGCCGCATCCAGCGCTCGAACAGCCGCTTGACGCGCGGCGTGAGGCGCGTGCGCATGTAGAGGCCGGAGGCCGCCTTCAGGACCTCCGCCTGCGTCGGATACGGGAAGATCACGCCGCTCAGCTGTCCGAGACCGAGCCCGCCGGTGATCGCCGTCGTGACCAGCGAGATCATCTCGCCGGCGTGCGCCGCGACGATCGTCGCGCCCACGATCCGATCGCTGCCCTTGCGGGTGTGGATGCGCGCGAAGCCCTCGGTCTCGCCGTCGCAGCGGGCGCGGTCGTTGCCCTCGAGCGGCACCTCGTAGGTGTCGGTCGCCATGCCTCGCTCGCGCGCCTCGTGCTCATGGAGCCCGACGTGCGCGAGCTCCGGATCGGTGTAGGTGCACCACGGCATCACCAGGGCCGAGAGCCGCTTGCGACCGAGGAACAGCGCGTTCTGCACCGCGAGCTTGGCCGCGGCGTCCGCCGCGTGCGTGAACTTCCACGCCAGCGCGCAGTCTCCGACGGCCAGGACGCGTCGGTTCGTGGTGCGCAGGAAGTCGTCGATGCGGACGCCGAGCCGCGGGTCGAACTCGACGCCGGCCGCCTCGAGGCCGAGCCCCTCGACGTTCGGGACGCGGCCCGCCGCGACCAGGATCTCGTCGACCGCGATCGCCTCCGAGCCGCTCGCGGACGCGCAGTGAAGCGTCTTGCCGCCCGCGTCCGTCTCGACCTTGTCGAGCCGATGGGAGAGCAGGACGCGCACGCCGTCGCGCACGAGCGCGCGCGCGACGATCGCCGCCGCGTCCGGGTCCTCGCGCTCGAGGAGCTGCGCGCCCATCTCGACGAGAGTCACGTCGACGCCCAGGCGCTGGAACGCCTGTGCCAGCTCGCAGCCGACCGGGCCGCCGCCGATCACCGCGAGCCGGGCCGGGCGCTCGCGCAGCGAGAAGACGGTCTCGTTGGTCAGGAAGCCGGCCTCGGCGAGGCCGGGCACCGGCGGAGCGCCGGGACGCGCGCCGGTTGCGATCACCGCGCGGCGGAAGCGCAGTCGCCGGCCGTCCACCTCGATCGCGTCGCTCGACACGAAGCGGGCGTCGCCGAAGAAGACGTCGACACCGAGCTGGTCGCGGAAGCGCTCGGCGGAGTCGTGCGGCGCGATGTCGGCGCGCACGGCGCGCATGCGGCGCATCGCGGTCGCGAAGTCGGGGCGCGCGCCCGGGGCGGGGCCGAGCGCGATCAGCCCGGCCGCGTGCGCCTCGGCGGCGAGGCGGCCGGCGCGGATCACGGCCTTCGACGGCACGCAGCCCGTGTTGAGGCAGTCGCCACCCATGCGGTCGCGCTCGACGAGCGCCACGCGCGCGCCGAGGCCGGCCGCCACCGCGGCCGTCACCAGGCCGCCACTGCCGGCGCCGATCACGACCAGGTTGTAGCGGTCGGCCGGCTCGGGGTTTCGCCATCCGCTCGGGTGGACCGCGGCGAGCAGCGCCTCGTCGGACGGATCGATCGGAGCGGGAGGCGCGGAGATCATGCGGTGCCCCCGGGCTTCACAGAGTCGGCGACGGCGGCCTCGTCGAGGGCGCGCCGCGCGATGCGGGCCACGATGGCCGTCACCGCGATGGTGGCCGCGAGGCCGAATCCCAGCCACGCGTAGTAGCCGGCGCCCTTCGCGGCCGCCGGCGCCCCGCCCGCAAGCGCGGTCACCTCGCCCGCGAGCTTCCCGTAGTAGACGTAGAGCAGCGTGCCCGGCAGCATGCCGATCGAGGCGACCAGATAGTCGGCGAAGCGCACCCGCGTCAGGCCGAGCGCGTAGTTGAGCAGGTTGAACGGGACGACCGGCGAGAGCCGCAGCAGGAAGACGATCCAGCGCCCCTGCCGGCCGACGGCGCGATCGATCGCCGCGAAGCGCGGATTCGAGGCGATCCGCCGCTCGACCCAGGGGCGCGCCGCGTAGCGCGCGACCAGGAACGCGAGCGCGGCGCCGAGCGTCGCGGCAACCAGGACGTAGAGCGTGCCGCGCGCGAGGCCGAAGATCGCCCCCGCGGCCAGCGTGAGCAGCGAGCCGGGTACGAAGGCGACCGTCGCCGCGGCGTAGCCGGCGACGAATCCCGCTGCGCCCCACGCGCCCTGCCGCTCGACCCATGCGGCAAAGGCAGGGACCGCGCCGCCCGAGAGGCGCCCGAGTGCCCAGAGGGCGGCGATGCCCACCGCGACGAGCGCGACACGGGCGAGTGACGCCCGCGCACCCGCGGCAGCCGGCGCCGCGCTCGTCACGCGCGCCGGCGGGCCGCGAGCACCGCCTGGACCAGCTCCTCGGGAACCTCGTCGGGCACCTCGGCGTCGCCCGGCGCATCCCACGCCGCCTTGCCGAGCGCCACGGTGCGCTCGTACGAGTCGAGATAGTCGACGCAGTCCGGGCACATCTCGAGGTGCTCGGCGAAGCTGCGGCGCACGGCCGGCTCGAGCTCACCGTCGAGCCAGCTCATGATGAAGTCGATGAACTCGCGGCAGGTCAGCCGCTCTCCGCTCATGGTGCACCCGCCCCCGTCCGGCCCGCGCCGGCCGCCGTGGCCAGCAGCTCCGGGTCGAGCAGCCCTCGCAGCGCCTGACGCGCCCGGTGGAGGCGCGTCTTCACCACGCCCGGACCGACTCCGAGCCGCTCCGCGACCTCCGCGGTGTCGAGCTCTTCGATGTCGCGGAGCAGCAGGACGGTTCGGTAGCTCTCCGGCAGGCGTTCGATCGAGCGCCGCACGAGGGCGCGGACCTCGCTCCGCTCGAGCGCGGACGCCGGCTGCCACGGCCCGCGCGGCTCGCTGCGGTGGCCGTCGGCCAGGAAGGCGGGAAGCAGGTCGTCGAGCGGCTCCTCGGGCTTGCGGCGCCGCGTGCGCAGCTTCATCAGCGCCGCGTTCACCACGATCCGGTGCAGCCAGGTCGAGAGGCGCGCGCCGCCGGCGAAGCGGTCGATCGAGCGGAACGCCGAGACGAATGCCTCCTGCACGGCGTCGCGCGCGTCCTCGCCGTCGCCGAGCAGGCGTCGCGCGACGGCGAGCATGCGGCCGGCATGCGTGCGCACGAGCTCCTCGTAGGCCTCGTCGCGACCTGCGCGCAGGCCCGCGAGCAGCGCGGCCTCGCCCTCGAGGCGGGAGTCGCCGGCGGCTCCGCGGGCAGCCTCCGGGACCCGCTGCTTCGCCATTGTGGCAACGCTACCACGGTGCTAGATCCGCCGTCACTCGTCCGCCGACTGCCGCGCGAGGCGCCGTGCCCGAGTTCCGCATCAACGATCTGATCGACGTGCTCTTCGTCGCCCTGCTTCTCTGGGGGACCCTCTCCTTCGTGCGCCGTGCGCGCGGCCGCATCGCGCTCGCGGGCGTCGGCATCGCAGGCGCCCTCTACGTGCTCGCGCGAGAGCTCCAGCTCCAGCTCACGGTGTGGATCCTGCAGGGATTCTTCGCCGTCCTCGTGCTGGTGCTCGTGGTCGTGTTCCAGGAGGACCTGCGGCGGTTCTTCGAGCAGATCGCTGTGTGGAGCCTGCGGCGCAGCTCCGGCGCGGCGCCGCCCGACGTGGTGGACGCGCTCGTCGGCAGCGTGCGCCGGCTCGTCGCGGACCGCAGCGGCGCGCTGATCGTGATCCCGGGCCGCGAGCCGATCGACCGCCACGTAGCGGGCGGCATCCCGCTCGACGGCCGGCTCTCCGAGCCGCTCCTCCTGTCGCTCTTCGACAAGCACTCGCCGGGCCACGACGGTGCGGTGGTGATCGAGGGCGATCGCGTGGCGCGCTTCGCCCTGCATCTCCCGCTCTCCACCGACTCGACCCAGATCGGCGTCGGCGGCACTCGGCACGCCGCCGCGCTCGGTCTCGCCGAGCGCACCGACGCGCTCTGCGTGGTGGTCTCGGAGGAGCGCGGGACGGTCTCCGTCGCGCGCGACGGGCGCCTCGCCCGCCTTCCCGGTCCCGAGGCGCTGGTGGGCGAGATGCGCCGCTTCCTGGCGGCGCGCGGGCCGTCGGAGCGCGACCCGCGCGCCCGACTGCGCATCCTCGTCACGCGCTGGCCCGAGGCGCTCGCCGCGGTGGGCGCCTCTGGCGCGCTCTGGTTCCTGCTGGTGCCCGGCTCGACCGTCTCGGAGTTCGAGCGCACCATCCCGGTCGTGGTCGAGAACCTTCCCGCCGGCTACGAGCTCGCGGCGGTCGACCCGCCCGAGGTGCAGGTCGTCTTCCGCGGCTCGCGGCGCAGCGTGTACCTGGTCGGCGCCAAGGCGAAGGCCGAGGCGCACGTCGACGCGCTCCTGGCGCAGCTCGGGCGCCGCACCTTCGAGGTCGGGCCCGACCAGGTGCGCCACCCGGACGCCTGGACGCCGGTGCACGTCGAGCCGGGCCGCATCAAGCTGTCGATCGTCGCGAAGAACGGGGGCTCCACCGACAAGCCGGCGCCCGACAAGCCGCCTACCGCCGAGAACTGAGCCTCGGCGTCAGGTCCGCGACGAGCCGACGTCGCCGCGGCTCGGAGGCGCGCTCGCGGCGCCGTTGCCGTCGGTGATCGAGCGGACCTCGTCGTGCAGGCGGCGCCGGATGCGCCACCACCAGACCAGCTCGACCCCGAGCATCGCGACACCGAACGGGATCGCGATCAGGCCGGGTCCTGGAAGCAGGACCATCGAGGCGCACACGACCAGGAAGGTCGAGCCCACCGCCAGGAGGAGGAGGTTGCGCGCCGTCTTGTGGGTCGTCCGGAGCAGCGTCTCCGCGTCGGTCTCGACCGACATCGACGGGGGCGCGACCTCGCGGCCGGCGGCGAAGACGGACAGCAGCACGCCGATCGACAGGATTCCGATGATCACCCAGAGCGAGACGTCGATCGGGATCGGCTCGAAGTGCGCGAGGATCATCTTCACGCCGACGAAGAAGAGGATGAACACGAGCGAGAACTTGAGGTAGCGGAAGCGCTCCATCAGCGGCGCGATCGCGAAGTACAGGCTCCGCAGCCCGAGGATCGCAAAGACGTTCGAGGTGAACACCAGGAACGGATCCTGCGTGACGGCGAAGATCGCCGGGATCGAGTCGACGGCGAAGAGCACGTCCGAGCTCTCCACCATCAGGAGCACCAGAAAGAGCGGAGTCACGGCGCGGCGGCCGGCTACCTCGACGAAGAAGTGCTGGTTGTGCAGATCGGTGGTCACCGGATAGAGCTTGTGGGCGATGCGCACCACGAAGTGGCGCTCGGGATCGAGGTCCTCCTGCCCCGCCATCAGGAGGCGCACCGCCGTCAGGATCAGGATGCCGCCGAAGACGTAGACGATCCACGCGAAGCGCGCGATCAGCGCCGCGCCGAGGCCGATCATCACGCCGCGCAGCAGGAGCGCCCCGAGCACGCCCCAGAACAGCACGCGGTGCTGGTATGCCAGCGGGATGCGGAAGTGCGCGAAGATCAGCGCGATCACGAAGACGTTGTCGAGCGAGAGGCTGTACTCGAGCAGGTAGCCGGTGAAGAACTGCAGCGCCGCGCTGCGGCCGTCGAGTGCGTGGCCGAAGTGTGTCCCCACGCCCCAGAGATGGTGCTCGTAGAGGAAGTACACCAGCACGTTGAAGGTGAGCCCGAGCGTGACGTAGAAGGCGGTCCAGCCCAGGGCCTCGCCCATGCGGACCGCGCGGGCGTCGCGGCGGAAGACCCCGAGGTCGAGCGCGAGCAGCGCACAGACGAGCAGGACGAAGACGACCCAGGGCAGCCAGTGCATGGGGTGAGTCAGGGTACCTCGCCGGGTTGCGCTCGGATACCCTCCGCCGCCATGGAGGAGACGGACCTCTACGCGGCGCTCGGCGTGCCGCGCGACGCCGACGAGGATCAGATCCGCAAGGCCTACCGCAAGCTCGCTCGGCGCTACCACCCCGACGTGAATCCCAACGACAAGAAGGCCGAGGAGCGCTTCAAGGAGATCTCCTTCGCGTACGACGTGCTCTCGGATCCGGAGAAGCGCGCGCGCTACGACGAGTTCGGAACGCAGGGCCTCGCGCCGGGCTTCGACCCCGAGCAGGCACGCGCCTACCGGCGCTGGTCCGAGGGCGCGCGGCGCAGCCCCGAGCACGAGGAGTTCGCCGAGGCGATCGACCTCGAGGACCTGCTGTCGCGGCTCGGCGGCTCGGGCTTCGCGCGCGGCCAGTGGCGGACCCGCTCCGGCCGCGACGCGCACGCCGAGATCGAGGTCGACTTCGCCGACGCGGCGCTCGCGCGCGAAGTGCGCGTCCAGATCGAGGGGCGGAGCGGACTGCGCGTGCGGGTGCCGGCGGGCGCCCACGACGGCACGCGCATCCGGCTGGCGGGGCAGGGCGAGCCGGGCGCCGAGGGCGGCGCCGCCGGGGATCTGTACGTCACGCTGCGGGTGCGGCCGCATCCCTTCTTCACGCGCGACGGCGACGACCTCGCGCTCCAGCTCCCGGTCACCATTCCGGAGCTCGTGCTCGGCGCGGAGATCGAGGTGCCGACGCTCGACGGCACCGCGTCGGTGCGCATCCCGCCGCACTCGAAGGCGGGCCAGCGCCTGCGGCTGCGCGGAAAGGGCGCCGCCCGGCGCGGCGGCGAGCGCGGCGATCTCTACCTGCGGCTCGCGCCCGAGCTCCCCGACGCGACGGGGGGCGAGCTCGACGAGATCGCGAAGCGGATGGAGCCGCTCTACGCCGACCGCGACGTCCGCGCGCGCCTCAAGGGGAAGGCATGACGGTCTACACGCTCCGTGAGATCTGCCAGATCCTCGAGATCGACGAGTCCTTCGGATCCGAGCTCGAGCGCGAGGCGATCATCGCCGCCGACGAGCCCGCCGGCGGCGCGGTGCGCTACTCGGCGCGCATGCTCGAGCGAGCGCGCGTCGCCTACCACCTGGTCCACGACCTCGACGTGAATCTCGCCGGCGCCGCGGTGATCGTCAGGCTGCGGGAGGAGATGGTGGTGCTGCAGCGGAGCGTGCGGGACCTGGCAGCGGAGCTGGAGCGCCGGCGGGGGTAGCCTCGGGCTCGTCGTCCTCCGTCGGGTCCGCCGGATCGCGCTCGAGCCAGCCGCGCCGCCAGAACCAGGTGACGAGCCCTCCGGCGATCAGGAGCATCACCGCCCAGACGGCGTAGTAGCCGTAGTGCCAGTGCAGCTCGGGCATGTACTCGAAGTTCATGCCGTAGACGCCCACGATGAAGGAGAGCGGCAGGAAGATCGTGCCCATCACGGTGAGTGTTTTCATCACCTCGTTGAGCCGGTTGCTCACGCTCGAGAGGTAGACGTCCATCAGCCCGACCGAGAGCTCGCGGTAGCTCTCGATCGTGTCGAGCGCTTGGAGCGAGTGGTCGTGCGCGTCGCGCAGGTAGACGCGCACCGGGGCGGTGAAGGGCCCCTCCTCGGAGCGCATCATCTGCGCGAGCGCGTCGCGCTGGCGCCACAGCATTCGGTGCATCGCGATCAGCGTCCGGCGCACCGCGTGCACGCGCGAGAGCGTCGCGCGCCGCGGCCGCTGGATCACCTCCTCCTCGAGGTCCTCGAGCACGCCCGCGATCTCCTCGATCGCCGGGAAGTAGCTGTCGATGACCTCGTCGACCAGCGCATAGGCGAGGAAGTCGACGCCGAGCCGCCGGATCTGCCCCGCGCCGGCGCGCAGGCGCTCCCGCAGCGGATCGAAGCAGTCGCCCGGATGCTCCTGGATGCTCACGACCCAGGCCGGCCCGAGGATCAGCGTGAGCTGCTCGAGCTCGAGGCTGTTGTCCTCGCAGAACTCCGCCATCTGCGTCACGATCAGGTGTCGGTCGCCATAGTCCTCGAACTTCGGGCGCTGTGGCACGTTGGCCGCGTCTGCGACCGCGAGCGGGTGCACCTCGAGGCCGTCGCGGATCCACTCGAGCACCGCGCCGTCGCCGAGGCCCTGCACGTCGATCCACGTGATGCCGGGCGCGTAGGCCGCCGCGACCAGCTCTTCGGCGCTCGCGATCTCGTGCTCCTCGCAGTGCGCTGCGTCGTAGACCATCGCGCGGACGCGAGTCGGGACGGTGTCGGGCGGCAGCACGATGGCGCCGGGCCGCGAGCCCGGCGGCGGCGCGCGCCGCGCAAAGAGGTCCGACGTCCCCGAGATGCGCACCGAACACCCTCCGCCGGAAGACTACGGCTCCGGGTCGGCTTGCGCCGTGGGGAGCACCGGGCCCTGGAGCGCCCCTTCGGTCGGGCTCACCGCGACGGTGCGCAGCTCGAGCGGCGCCTCCGGCGCCGCGACGTCGGCGACCCCGCGCAGGACCCCGAGCGAGAGCGCCCGCATTCCCGCCGAGAGGGCGAAGAGGCCGAAGTAGCTGGCGCGGCTGGGACCCAGGTGGGCGAAGAGCACGCTCCCGAGGCTCGCGCCGCCCGCGATCGCGGCCGCGTTCGCGAGGTTGAAGATCGTCAGCACGCCGGTGCGTTCGGCCTCGGGGATGTGCTCGAAGTACGAGAGCAGGATCGCGAGCTCGAGCGCGCCCCAGGCCACGCCGGAGGCCACCTGCATGGCCACGAGCGCCGGGAACCAGTCGGTGAGCATCCAGAGCAGCGGGAGCGGCACGATGCCGAGGCCGCCGGCCCACAGGAGCCAGCGGGCTCCGTGCCGGTGCGCGAGCCGGCCGAGCGCGGGGAGCGCCGCGATGCGGGCCGCGAAGACGGTCGCGATCAGCACCGTGAAGCGCCCATAGGAGAGCGCGAGCGGTCCGAGCAGGTAGGGCGCGAAGAAGGGCGCCGAGAGGTTCACGGCGATCTGCATCGAGAGCAGGTAGCCGAGCAGGCTGCCGTCGCGGGTGCGGAAGCGGCGCGCGAAGTCGACGAACGACACGTGCCGGTGCTCGTCGGAGTACGGGACGGGCTCGCTCTGGCTCGCGAGGAAGCCGGCCGAGGCGAGGCGAGCGGCGGCGGCGATCGCGAACAGGCCTGCGAAGAACCCGAGGTGCCCGCTCCGCCCGCCGCCGAGCTCGAGCCACGCGCCGCCGCCGAGCACGCCGGCGAGCACCGCCACCTGGCACCAGCGCGAGCGCAGGGCGAAGAAGCGCGCGCGCTCCTCGCTCGGGATCAGCGTCCCGACCCAGGTGTTCCAGGCCGGCCCCGTCCCCATCCCGAAGCCCCAGTAGGCGGCCGCCGCCGCGAACACCCAGGTGCGCGACACGTCGCCGCGGAGCGCCTGCACGATGAGCGGTGCGAAGCTCGCCGCCTGCAGGAGCGCGCACGTCACGACCCAGCGACGGTGCGACCGCAGCCGGCGAACGGCCGCGGGCGAGACGAGCTGCAGCACCGCGCCGGCGAGGAGCGGGACCGTGGCGACCAGGCCCGCGGAGATCTCGCCGAGCCCGGCCGCCAGCACGAAGGCGGCGAGGTACGACTCGCCGATCCCCACCATCACGCTGAACGCGACGCCGTCCGACAGGATCGCGCGCCGGTCGCGGCGGTGGCGGATCGCGTCGATGGCTACTCCGGGACCTTCATGCCGCGCTGCACCGCCGGCCGCTCGCGGATGCGCTCGAGCCATGCCACCACGCGCGGGCGCTCGAGCAGCGGCGGCGCCTTCAGCATCAGCATCGCGGCGAGCCACGGGTAGTGCATGATGTCCCCGATCGAGTACTCGCCGGCGAGATACGGGCGCCCGTCGGCGAGGATGCGGTCGAGCACGCCGATCAGCCGCGACACCTCGTCGCCGAAGACCTGCATCATCTCGGCGTTGCGCTCGTTCGCGGGCTTGCGGAGCTGCGCGCCGAGCCGCCCCAGGTTCGGGCCGATGCCGCCGGTCTGGAAGAAGGCGTACTGGATCGCGTGGATGCGGCCGGCCGGGTCGGCGGGAAGGAGCTTGCCGAACTTCTCGGCGAGGTGGAGCAGGATCGCGCCCGATTCCCACACGACGAGCCCGTCGTCCTCGAGCACGGGGATCTTGTTGTTGGGGTTGAGCCGCAGGAACTCGGGGGTCGTCTGCTCGTTCTTGTCGAGGTGCACCCAACGCACCTCGTAGGGGACGCCGAGCTCCTCGAGCGCGATCGAGACCTTGCGGCCGTTCGGGGTCTGGGCCGTATGGAGGCGGATCATCGGGGCTCCTCTGGGGCGCGCGAGCCCCGACGGTACCACGAAGTCCGGGATCGACGAGCGATCTGCCGCGGGTGTAGAGTGGCCGCGTGACCCGGGGCGTCGGGTATCTGGCCTTCCTTCTCGCCTCGCTCGTGCTCGCGAGCGTCGCTCGCGCCGACGACGTGCCGCCGGAGGCGGTGATCGCGACGATCCCGTTCGAGGTGAGCCACGAGCCCAATCGGATCCGCTTGAACCTCGCACAGGATGGCGCTCCTCCGTTCGAGCTCTGGCTCGACACCGGCGCCGAGTACTCGGTCCTGACGCCGCTCGCCGCGCGCCGGCTCGGCGTGGTCGTCTCGCGCACGAAGGACGATGCGTACCGACGCGCCACGCGGCTCGGCGTCGACCTGCAGTTCTATGTCGACACGAGGAGGAGCGACACCGGCGCGAGGACAGGCTGGGAGTACGGGCTCCTCGGTGGGAACCTGCTGCACAACTACGTCGTCGACTTCGACTTCCGGGGGCGCCAGATCCGATTCCTCGATCCGAAGAAGTACGCGGTGCCCGGCTCGACGGCCGAGCCCGAAGCGGCCGTTGTACCGATTCGCGCGGGGGCCAACCGGCCGGTCGTGGAGATCCGCATCAATGGTCGGCCGCTGAGCGTGCTCGTCGACACCGGATGCCAGGCTCCAGCAATCCTCTCGGGCGAGGCTGCGCGCGAGATCGGCATCGATCCCGAGACGCTTCCGGACTACGGCCAGGGCGGGACCGCGGTGGGCCCGATGAAGCTTCGATTCCTCGAGGCGGCGGAGGTCGAGATCGGCGGGATGCATTTCACCGACGTGCCGATCAAGGTGGCGCCGCACGGCTGGTACGGAATGAGCGGTGAGACCAAGGACTCGGTCATCGGCTATGACCTCCTCTCGCGCTTCCGCACGCGGATCGACTATCCGCACGCGCGGATGTGGTTGAAGCGCGAGCAGAAGATCGTCCCCTACTACGGCGTCGATTACGCCGCGACCCGGGCAGGCGGCGCCCTGCTCTATCCGATCGGCGGCGGGCGCTATCGCGTGATGTACCTCTTCCCGGATTCGCCCGCTGTCCACCTGGGCCTCAAGTCGAGCGACGTGGTGATGCCGCAGACGGCGGATGGAGAGGTGCGTACGGACGCGCAGCTCATCGAAGCGATCCGCACGGGCCAGCGCATCCGCGTCGCGCGCAAGATGAACGACACCTGGGTCGACCTCGACCTGCCGGACGACCCGATGCTCCAGGGGCAGGGGAAGTGAACGCGTCGCGAGCGGCGCGGTGGGCATGCCTCTCCAGCTGCGCTCTGCTGGCATTCGGCCTGGGTGCCAGGGCCGACGACGTGCCGCCGGAGGCGGTGGTCGCGATATTTCCGTTCGGGACCGGCGATCGGGCCAGCCAGATTGTGCTGAATATCGCGGCTGACGGGACCCCTCCCTGCGAGCTGCTCGTCGCGACTGGCTCGAGCTATTCCGCTGCATCCGGGCGGGCAATCTCGCGCCTGAACGAGGCCCTCGGTCGTATCGGCCGCGTTCCCTTCAGCGCAGCGACTGCGTTGCAGAGTGGTTGGCTCAACCTTCATGAGAGGATCTTCCACCAGTTCAATGACAAGGAGTGCTCTGGGGTAATCGGTGGCAGTTTGCTGCGCGACTACGTTGTCGACCTCGACTTCGCTGCGAAGCGCGTTCGATTTCTCGATCCGCTGAAATTCGCGACTGCGGAGTCGACCCAGGATCCGCAAGAGGCGGTGATTCCGATCCAAATGCACAGTGACGTTCCGTCGATCACGATCGAGATCGACAGGAAGCCGGTCGATGTCTTCCTTGCCACCGAAGCGTTCCCTGCCGTGGCGCTTTCGAACAGGTCGGCCGCGCGGATCGGGATCGACACGGACGCTCTCCCGCGCGGGCTCGACTCGAAGTTGGTCGGCCGCAACACAGCACGCGTCAGACCCCTGGAAGTGACGACTCTCCGCATCGGCGGCTTGGGCTTCGAATCAGTTCCGGGGATCGTCGCGCCTCATGACCTGTATTTCGTGGGCGGCCACGCGAGCGACTCGGGCATTGGATACGACCTGATCTCCTCTCTTCGCGTTCGCATCGACTATGCGCGCAGACGCCTTTGGATCCGGAAGGAGAGCAGCACCGTCAGGTTTCTCGGCGTGGACTATGCAGTCGCTCGACAGGTCGGTGTCCTCATTTTCCCGACCGATCTTCCCCCGCTGGTAGAAGTCATCCGGGTTCTCCCCGGCACGCCCGCAGAGCGGATGGGCTTGCTCCCGGGAGATATCTTTGCGCCTCACGTGGACAATGGCAGCCACTTGGACGAGCGCCAGATCGAGGCGCTCAGGTGGGGGAAGTCATGCACGAGCTCCACGCCGATCGAGATCACCGAGGCGATCCGGGCGGGCGAACCAGTGCGCATACTCCGCAACACCGAAGGTCGATATCGGGAGCTCGATCTCCAGGGGCCGACTACCACGACCGGCTCGGTGACGCACTGACGCGCGGTGACCGCGTCCTCGCTTGGTTGCTATTCGTATTCCTGTGACGGCGGCCGAGGCACATCACGGAGATCCGCTGCGAAGCCTACTCGACCACCTCGATCTCGCGCCGCTCGGCGGCGACCGCTTCGAGGCGCGGGCCGGCGGGGGGATGCGGCGGCTGTTCGGCGGGCTGATCGCGGCGCAGTCGGCCGTGGCCGCCGCGCACACCGTCGAGGGTCCGCGCCTGCACTCGCTGCACGGCTACTTCCTGCGCCCGGGCCGCCCCGGCGTGCCGCTGCGCTTCGAGGTCGTGCGGCTGCGCGACGGGCGAAGCTTCGCGACGCGGCGGGTGGTGGCGCTCCAGCACGGCGAGGCGATCTTCGAGCTGGCCGCGAGCTTCACCGCGCACGAGGAGGGGGTGGCGCACGCCTTCGAACCGCCGCCCGAGGCCGTGCCCGCGCCCGAGGGATTGCCGGACTGGGAGACGCTGCGCCCGCTCGAGACGGGCGAGGGGCCGCGGCCGCCCGATGCCATCGAGGTGCGCGTCTGCGAGCCGGCGGACGACCGCCCGGGGGCGCGGCCGCCGCCACACCGGACGGTGTGGATGCGCCCGCGCGGGACGCCGCCGGAGGATCCCACCGCGCACGCGGCGCTGCTCGTCTATGCCAGCGACCGCACGCTGCTGCGCACCGCGGCGCGGCTGCACGGCGCGCTGCGCGAGAGGCTTCCCGCGAGCCTCGACCACGCCGTCTGGCTGCACCGGCCGGCGCGCTTCGACGACTGGATCCTCTACGCGACGGAGTCGCCGATCGCCTCCGGCGGGCGCGCCTGGGTCGTCGGGCGCATGCTCTCGCGCCGCGGCGAGCGCCTCGCGACGGTGACGCAGGAAGGGCTCCTGCGCCGGCCGCGCGCAGCGCGGCAGGGCTGACCCTCGATGGCCGGTGCGCCGAAGCGCCTGATCGACCGCAGCGGGCGCGCGATGGTGATCCGGGTCGGCGTGCGCACCCGGCTCCGCGACGATGCCTACTACTGGCTGCTGCGCATGCCGTGGCGCTGGCTCGTCCCGCTGATGTTCGGCGCCTGGCTCGCCATCATCGCCGTCTTCGCCGTCCTCTTCTGGCTCGACCCCGACTCCGTCGCGGGCGTGCGCCCCGGCCACTTCGGCGACGTGCTGTTCTTCAGTGTCGAGACGCTCGCCACGATCGGCTACGGCTACGCCGCGCCGCACAGCTTCTACGGCCACGTGCTCGTCACGATCGAGGCGTTCCTCGGCATGCTGGCGATCGCGGTCGCCACGGGGCTCACCTTCGCCAAGTTCTCGCGCCCCACGGCGCGCGTCATCTTCAGCGATCGCGCCGTCGTGTCGACGCACGACGGCGTCTGCATGCTGATGATCCGCATGGCCAACGCCCGCGAGAGCCAGATCGTCGAGGCGAACGTGCGGCTCTCGCTGGCGGTCGACGAGACCACCCTCGAGGGCCGCGCCTGGCGGCGCTTCCACGATCTGCGGCTGGTGCGCCCGAACACGCCGCTCTTCGGCCTGACGTGGAGCGCGATGCACTCCATCGACGAGGGGAGCCCGCTCCACGGCGCCAGCCAGGCCTCGCTCGAGGCGTCGCGCGCGGAGCTGATCGTGAGCTTCACCGGCACCGAGGAGACCTTCGGGCAGACGGTCCACGCGCGCACCGCCTACGTGCCCGCCGAGATCGTCTGGGGCGCCCGCTTCGCCGACGTCTTCGAGGAGACGCCGGAGGGCCGTCGCGTGAACTACGCGCGGCTCCACGAGGTCGAGCCCGCTGACTAGGAGACCGAGGACTCGATCGCCCGCAGCCGGGCCTCGACGTCGCCCGCCGAGGCGGGGCGGTCCTCGGGCCGCTTGGCGAGGAGCTGAAGCACCAGCTCGGCCATCGCGTCCGGGATCCCCTTCGCGAGCCCGCGCGGGTCGGGCGGAGGCGCGCGGCGATGCTGGTCGGCCAGGTCGCCGTCCTGGAACGGAAGCGCGCCCGTCAGCAGCTCGAAGAGCGTGACGCCGAAGGCGTAGAGATCGGCGCGCCCGTCGACCTCGAGGCCCTGGGACTGCTCGGGCGCCATGTACGACGGCGTGCCGCCGATCAGTGTCGCGCGCCGGCGGACCTCTTCGAGCATCTTGGCGAGGCCGAAGTCCATGATCTTGAGCGAGTGGCTGCGCAGCACGAACAGGTTGGCGGTCTTGATGTCGCGATGCACGACGCCGCGCTCGTGCGCGTAGGCGAGGCCGGCCGCGACCTGCTGGCCCAGCCAGGCGACCGGCTTCGCCGCGAAGCGGCCGCGGCGCTGAAGGAGGCCGAGCAGCGGCTTGCCCTCGAGGAACTCCATCGTGATGAAGTAGCTGCCCGCCTCCTGGTCGACGTCGAACACGGTAACGATGTGCGGATGGTTGAGGCGCGCCGCGCTGCGCGCCTCGCGCAGCAGCAGATCGACCGCGCGCGGGTGCTCGCGCAGGCTGTCGGAGATGCGCTTCAGCGCGACGATGCGATCGAGCCGCGTGTCGCGCGCGCGATACACCACCGCCATGCCGCCGCGGCCCACCTCCTCGAGGATCTCGTAGCGGCTCGCCACGGGGTGCTTCGCCGGCGCGTGCGGCCGCGCCTCGGCGGCGGCGTCGGCCTCGATCCGCTTGCGCAGCTCCTCGATGCGCGTAGCGAGGTGCGGGACCGCCGGCTCGCGCAGCCGCGCCGCCTCGAGCGCCTCCAGCGCGAGATCGGCGCGTCCCTCCTCGACCAGCGCCTCCGCCGCCTCGAGGGGATCCGGCGCGGTGGGCGCGAAGGCGAAGTCGAGGCGCAGGGTGCGGCCGGGCTCGACGCGCGCGGCGCGCTGCGCGAAGCAGGGCAGGACGCGGTCGCCGCCCGGGTCGCGCAGCTCGCCCTCGACGACGATCCAGTAGCGACGGGCTGCGAGCTTCGAGAACTGGGCCTCGCGAGTGACGAGGAAGCGCTCCGTGCGCGTCGACTTGGGCGCGAGCGCGGGAGCCGTCGCGGTCGCGCTGGGCACCCCGGCGCGGCGCTCCGACGGCTTCGGCTCGGCGCTCCGCGCCACCCGCACGCGGAAGTTGCCGCGCTGGTCGGGCGGATAGTCGATCACCACCACGAGGTCGCCGCGCCGGCGCATCCGCGCCCAGAGCCGGGCGGCCCCGATCGCGAGGGCAAGGAGCGCGGCCAGGTTCGCGAGCTTGCGCGCGAGCGGGTGCGCGGAGCTGGCTGCGGGGGTCGCTGCGGCCGTGGATCCCGATGCCTGCGCGGGAGTGGGCTCCGCGGGCGCGGCCTCGGCCGGCGCGTTCGGCGCGGGGCTGAGCGGCGCCTCGGGAGCGGCGCTCGGCCGGGGCTCGGACGGCTCCGACGGGAGCTGCGAGAGCGCCTCGCCCTGCGGCTCATCCGGGCTCGTCTGCGGACTCTGCTGCGGGTCCTGCGGCGGGTCGTCGGGGCGTCGCGCCGGGCGCGCGGCGCGCCCGCGGGTGATGCCGAGCTCGCGCAGCACGGGGTAGAGCCTGCGCGGATACCAGTCGTCGCCGCGCGCATCCGGAGGCAGCGCGAGCGCTGCGAGGAGCAACACCTGGACGAGAGCGGCTGCGCGCCTGCTGCCCGAGTCCACGGTCCTCCCTCCATCCCCAGGGGCCGACCCGCCCGCTCGATGAACTGGAGGGCCAGGCGCTGCGCGCCCGGCGTACGGATCGGGCCGACGGCACCCGGGCTGAAGCCGTCACGCGGTAGAGTCGGCGCGTGCCGAGGGTCGGCCTCTTCATCCCCTGCTACGTCGATCAGCTCGCTCCCGGGGTGGGCGTCGCCACGGTGGACGTGCTCGAGCGCGCAGGGTGCGAGGTCGACTACGACCCGGACCAGACCTGCTGCGGGCAGCCCTTCCTGAACCTGGGGCTCGCCGACGAGGCCGCCCGCCTCGCGCGCCGCCACCTCGAGCGCTTCGCCCGCCATGACGCCGTCGTGTGTCCATCGGCGAGCTGCGTCGCGACGGTGCGACGCCACTACGGGGCGCTCGAGGTCGGGGAGGACGACGCGGGCCGGCGCACCCGCGCTCGCACGTTCGAGCTCTCCGAGTACCTGGTCGACGTGCTGGGCCGCATCGACCTCGCCGCTCGCTTCCCCCACCGCGTGGCGCTGCTCCCGAGCTGTCACGGGCTGCGCGAGCTCGGCCTCGGCCGGCCGAGCGAGGCGGTGGGCGGGCCGCCGCAGATCGGCGCCACCGAGCGGCTGCTGCGCGCGGTCGAGGGCCTGGAGCTCGTCTTCGCGTCGCGGCCCGACGAGTGCTGCGGCTTCGGCGGCGCCTTCTCGGTCGAGTTCCCCGAGGTCTCGGGGCGGATCGGGCGCGCCCGCCTCGCCGATCTCGCCGCCACCGGCGCCGCGTACGTCACCGCCACCGACGCGGGCTGTCTGCTGCACCTCGACGGGATCCGGCGGCGGCAGGGCAGGGGGCCCGAGGCGATCCACCTGGCGGAGATCCTGGCGAGTCGATGACCCGGTCCGCAGGCGCGGACCGGGTCAGGGCGCGGCGGGGTAGCGGGCGTGGAGTCGCTCGAGCACCGCGAGGCACTCCGAAGCCGTCTCCCGCAGGATCTCGGCCACCGGCCGCACCGCGTCGATGCGCCCCGCCACCTGTCCCGCGAGCGCGATGCTCGCCTCCATGTCGCCGCCGAAGTAGAGCTTCATCACGCGCTCGCGATCGCCGAACTCGCTCATCGCGTTGTGCTCGGCGTGCTCGAGCGACTCGGAGCGCGCCGTGCGCAGCGCGCGCAGGCCCGGCCCGAAGCGGCGGTTCAGGAAGATGGTGTCGGTCTCGGCGGCCGCGACGATCGCGCGCTTCCAGTTCTCGTGGACCGGCGACTCCCGCGACGAGACCATGCGGGTGCCCATCTGGATGCCCTCTGCGCCGAGCGCGAACGCCGCGGCCATGGTGGCGCCGTCGAGCATGCCGCCCGCCGCGACGATCGGGACCGAGACCCGGGAGGCCACGAGCGGCAGCAGCACCAGGCTCGACACGTCGCGCGGGTTCTTGAAGCCGCCGCCCTCGCCGCCCTCGACCACCAGGCCGTCGACGCCGGCGGCCACCGCCTTCAGCGCGCCGCGCAGCGTCGGCACCACGTGGAAGACGATGAGGCCCGCGGCCTTCAGCGACGCGGTGTAGCGCGTCGGGTCGCCCGCGGAGGTGGTGACGAACCGGACGCCCTGCCCGGCGACGAAGTCGACGATGTTCGGGTCGCGCACGAAGGCCTGCGCGATGTTGACGCCGAACGGCTTGTCGGTGAGATCGCGCATCTTGCGGATCTCGTCCTTCACCGCGTCCAGCTCGCCCGAGGAGGTCTCGATGATGCCGAGGCCGCCCGCGTTCGAAACGGCCGACGCGAGCTGAGCGCGCGCGATCCAACCCATCGGAGCCTGGATGATCGGGAGCTCGACGCCGAGCAGCTCGGTGACTCGGTTCGCGAATCGCATTCGCGCCATCCTATCATGCCGCCCCGTGGTGCTCCCGCTCGACCTGCAGGCGCGCGCCGTACTGCCCGACGACGAGGCCGTGGCCCGCCACGATGCGTCGGTCTGGGCGCTCCGCCGGAAGCGCGACGCGGCCGCCGCCGCGGTCCCCGACTTCGAGGCGCTGCGGGAGCGAGCCGCCGCGATCAAGGACCACGCGCTCGATCACCTCGACGTGTACCTCGAGCGCTTCGAGGCGCGCGCCCGCGAGGCCGGCGCCGTGGTGCACTGGGCCGAGGACGCGGCGGCCCTGCGCGGGATCGCATCACGCCTGCTCGCCGAGCGCCGGGTGGAGCGCGTCGTGAAGAGCAAGTCGATGCTGACCGAGGAGTGCGCGCTCAATCCGCACCTCGAGGCGCGCGGCATCGAGGTGGTGGACACCGACCTCGGCGAGCGCATCGTGCAGCTCGGGGGGGAGCCCCCGTCGCACCTGATCGTGCCCGCCATCCACAGGACGCGCGCGGAGATCGGCGCGCTGTTCCACCACCGGATGGGGAGCCCGGAGGGAGAGACCGACCCGGAGCGGCTCATGGCGCACGCGCGCGGCGACCTTCGCCGGCGCTTCCTCCGCGCGCAGGCGGGGATCACCGGCGTCAACTTCGCGGTCGCCGAGACGGGCTCGCTCGTGATCGTCACGAACGAGGGCAACGCGGACCTCGGTACCAGCCTGCCGCCGCTCCACGTGGCCTGCGTCGGGATCGAGAAGCTCGTGCCGACGCTCGACGATGCGGCGGTGCTGCTGCGGCTCCTGGCGCGCAGCGCCACCGGGCAGGCGGCGAGCGCCTACACCAGCGTGCTCACCGGGCCGCGCCCGGGCGGCGAGCTGCACGTGATCCTGGTCGACAACGGGCGGAGCCGGCTCCTCGCGAGCCCGGGCCACCGCCGGGCGCTGCGCTGCATCCGCTGCGGTGCCTGCCTCAACACGTGTCCGGTGTACCGGCGCGCGGGCGGGCACGCCTACGGCGGCGCGGTGGGCGGGCCGATCGGCTCGGTGCTCGCGCCGCTGCGCGAGGCGAGCGCGCTCCCGTACGCGTCGTCGCTGTGCGGGAGCTGCACCGCCGTGTGCCCCGTGCGCATCGATCTCCACGAGCAGCTCCTGGCGTGGCGCCGTGAGGCGCCCGCGGCGCCGCCCGGCCTGCTGCACGGCGCGCGCGTGGCGGCGGCGCTGATGGAGCGGCCGCGGCTCTATCGCGCGGCCGGCCGTGCCGCGCGCCTCCTCTGGCCGCTCCTGCGCCGCGCTGGCCGGCGCGGGCCCGCGGCGGCGTGGCTGCGCGCCCGCGAGCTGCCTCCCCACCCGGGCGCGCGCTTCGGGGCGCTCTTCGCCCGGCGCGCGCGCGAGGGGCGCCGGTGACCGGACGCGAGCGGGTGCTGGACGCGGTGCGGAGCGCCGTACGCCATTCGGTGTCGATGCCTGGCGCCCATCCGGCCCCCGCGCTCGACGGGAGCTTCCCGACGTTCGCCGCGCGCCTCGCCGAGGCCGGCGGCGAGGCGCACGGCCCATTCGCGCCCGACGCGCTCGGCGCCGCCGTGCTCGCGCACGCGCGCACGTGGAGCGCCGGTGGTCGCATCGTCGTCGAGCCCGACGCCGCACCGCTCCTCGGCCCCGGCGGCTACGAGGTGGCCGCGCCGGGCGCGCGGCCGCACGACTTCACGGACGTCGGGGTGGCCATCGCGCGGGGCGCGGTCGCCGCGGCCGAGAGCGGCTCCGTCGCGCTGACCGGGCGCGAGGCGCCTGACCGCGCGCTCCTGTTCCTCGCCGAGCGCGTGATCCTGCTGCTCGACGCGGCCCGCATCGCGGGCGACCTCGGGAGCGCCTTCCGGGCGCTGGCGCCGGACGCGCTGCGCTTCCATCATCTGACCTGGATCAGCGGTCCCTCGAAGACGGCCGACATCGAGCAGACGCTGGTGCACGGCGCGCACGGACCGCGCGCGCTGGCTGTGTTCGCGTGGCGCGCCTGATCGGGCCCGATGTGGCCGGAGCGGAGGGGGATCCATCTCGATGCGTCTGTTCGTGCGGGCGGCTCTCGCCGTGGTCGCCTTGCTCGCGGTTGGGCTCGTCCTGCTGCTCGCGCGCGCTCTCGCGCTGCCGAGCCGCCAGCTCCGCGTCGAGCCCGCCCCCCGGCTCGCAGTCGACGCGCCGGCCGCGGCCGGGCGTCTGGCGCGCGCGATCCAGTTCCCGACCGTCTCCCACCAGGACCCGGCCGAGGACGATCCCGCCGCCCTCGTCGGGCTCCAGCAGTGGCTCGAGGCGACCTATCCCGCCATGCACGCCGCGCTCTCGCGCGAGCGCCTCGACGGCGGAGCGCTCCTCTACACGTGGGAGGGTCGGCGCGCGGATCTCGAGCCGGTCCTGCTGCTGGCGCACCAGGACGTGGTGCCCGCCGATGCCGCCGGCTGGACCCATCCGCCCTTCGCCGGGGAGATCGCCGACGGCTTCGTCTGGGGTCGCGGCGCGGTCGACGACAAGGGGCCGCTGATTGCGATCTGCGAGGCGGTGGAGGGCCTCGCCGCGCGCGGCTTCGCACCGGAACGCGGCGTGCTGCTCGCATTCGGCCAGGACGAGGAGGTCGGAGGCGACGCGGGGGCTCATCGCCTGGCGGAGCGGCTGGCGTCGCGCGGGGTGCACGCGCGGTTCGCGATCGACGAGGGCATGGGCGTGATGGCGAACGGCGTGATCCCCGGGGTCGCGCGGCCCGTCGCCGGCATCGCCATCGCCGAGAAGGGCTACCTGACGCTCGATCTGCGCGTGGCGAGCGAGGGGGGGCACTCCTCGACGCCGCCGCGCCACACGGCGGCCGGCATCGTCGCCAGCGCCGTGACGAAGCTCGAGGGCGATCCCATGCCGGCGCGCCTGGGCGACGTGGCGGGCGGCTTCCTGGGGTATCTGGCGCCCGAGCTGCCGATCTGGATGCGCGTCCCGCTCGCCAACGCCAACCTGTTCGTCCCCATCCTCGCCCCGCGCCTCTCGGAGGAGCCGGCGCTGAACGCGCTCCTGCGCACCACCACCGCGGCAACCATGCTCTCCGGCAGCGCCAAGGACAACGTGCTGCCGACGCGGGCGAGCGCCGCGGTGAACTTCCGAATCGCGCCTGGCGACAGCGTCGCGGCGGTGGTCGAGCACGCGCGGAGCGCCATCGGCGATCCGCGCGTGGAGATCGTCGTGGAGCCCAGCGCGCGCGAGCCGAGCGCCGTCTCGCCCATCGACGGCGAGTTCGCGCTCGTGCAGCGCAGCATCGGCGAGATCTTTCCGGACGCCATCGTGGTGCCGATGCTCACGCTCGGCGGGACCGACGCGCGCTACTACGCCGACGTCTCGACGCACCTGTATCGCTTCGCGCCGTTCGTCGCCGGGCCGTCGGAGCTGAAGCGCATCCACGGCATCGACGAGCGCGCAGCCGTGGACGGCTTCGCCGACGCGGTCCGCTTCTACACGCAGCTCATCGAGAACGCGAGCGCGCCCTAGGCCGCGGTCTGCCCAGGGCCCGCGCAGCGCCCTCGCAGCACCGCGATGGGGATGCGCCAGGTCGACCCGTCGGCCGGCTCGAAGGCGAAGGCGCGCTGGACCTCGGCCGGCGCGGTCGCGAAGAGCCGCCGGACGCTCGCGGCGCAGCCCGCGTTCGTGCCCATCCGCGCGAACCACGACGCGAAGTCGAGCTCCATGTCGTAGCGCCCGATGACCTCCGGGACGAGCCCGGTGGCGCGCAGCCACGCGCACCACTCGCTCAGCCGGTGGTTGCGCACGTGCGACGGGTCGCGCAGCAGCTCGATTGCATTCAGGAAGGTGTCCTGCGCGGAATCCTCCGGCGCCACGCTGTCGGAGACGACCAGCCGGCCGCCGGGCCGGAGCACGCGCGAGGCCTCGCGCACTGCGCGCTCGGGATGGGCGTAGTGGTGCGCCGAGACGCGCGAGGTCACGACGTCGAAGCTCGCGTCGGGGTACGGGAGCGCCTCGGCGTCTCCGCGCTCGAAGCGGACGTTTTCGGAGCCGCGCTCCTCCGCCAGGCGCCGCGCCTCGGCCAGCATCGCCTCGGTGAGGTCGAGGCCGACGACGGAGCCCGCGCGCGCCGCCAGCGCGAGCGTGCTGTGCCCCGTGCCGCAGCCGAGGTCGAGGACCCGCTCGCCGCCGCAGAGCTCCGCCGCCTCCACCAGCGCGTCGAGGTCGCCGTGCGCGGCGTGCACGGGACTCACGGCGTAGCGCGCCGCCGCGGCCGAGAACTGCCCCTGGATCGATTCGTTCCGGTCCATTCCGATTGCTCCCTCGGGCGCGGGCGCCGCCTTCCGCCATACTGAGCAATATGATACTATTATCAAAAGTTAAGTAAAGTGGAGCGAGCGTGTCCCGACCCGACGCCCTCTATCCCGCCATCGAGGCGCTCCAGCGCCTGGCCGAGCTGTTCGAGCGGCGCCGCCAGCAGCTCGGCCGCGCGGCGGGTCTCTCGGACGCCCAGTGGCGCGTGCTCGAGGAGATCGGCCGGGAACGCTTCATGCCCTCGCTCTTCGCGCGCAGCCGGGCGACGCACGCCGCCGCCGTCTCGCGCACGCTGCGTCAGCTCCAGGACGACGGCCTGGTGGCGGCGGCCCTCTCGCCGCAGGACGGCCGCAGGCGCCAGTACCGGCTCACGACCCGCGGGCGGCAGCGGCTCGAGCGGCTCCGGCGCGAGCGGCTGCGCGCCATCCGGGCGGTCTGGGGCGGCTTCGCGGCCGACGAGCTCGAGCGCTTCACCGCGTTCAGCGGCCGGCTGGCCGACCGGCTCGAGCGCTACGCGCGAAGCTCCCGCTAGAACTCCGCGGAGCCCGGCGTGCGCGGGAAGGGAATCACGTCGCGGATGTTGGCGATCCCGGTGGCGAACAGCAGCAGGCGCTCGAAGCCCAGCCCGAACCCCGCGTGGGGCACCGATCCGTGTCGGCGCAGGTCGAGGTACCACCAGTAGGTCCGCGGGTCGAGGCCGGCCTCCGCGATGCGACGCTCGAGGACGTCGCCGCGGTGCTCGCGCTGCGAGCCGCCGATCATCTCCCCGACGCGCGGCACCAGCACGTCCATCGCGCGCACCGTGCGCTCGTCGTCGTTGAGGTACATGTAGAACGCCTTGATCTCGCGCGGGTAGTCGGTGACCACCAGGGGCCGCCCGACGTGCTCCTCGGTGAGCCAGCGCTCGTGCTCGCTCTGGAGGTCGGCCCCCCAGCGGACCGGGAACTCGAAGCGCTTCGAGCTCGCCTCCAGCGCGCGGATCGCGTCGGCGTAGGAGAGCCGCTCGAAGGGCGTCGCCGCCACGTGCTCGAGCGCCGCGACGACGCCCTTCTCGACGCGGTCGTCGAAGAAGCGGAGCTCCTCGCCGCAGCGCGCGAGCAGCTCGTCGATCACCTGGCGCAGGAACTCCTCGGCGAGGTCGGCGTCGCCGGCCAGGTCCAGGAAGGCGACCTCCGGCTCGACCATCCAGAACTCGGCGAGGTGCCGGCTCGTGTTCGAGTTCTCGGCGCGGAAGGTGGGGCCGAAGGTGTAGACGCGCGAGAGGGCGAGCGCGCCGATCTCGGCCTCGAGCTGGCCCGACACCGTGAGATAGGTCGGCCGGCCGAAGAAGTCCTGCCCGAAGTCCACCGCACCCTCGCGCGTGCGCGGCGGGGCGCCGGGGTCGAGCGTGCTGACCCGGAACTGCGCGCCCGCGCCCTCCGCGTCGGAGGTGGTGATCACCGGGGCGTGCAGCTCGAGGAAGCCGCGCTCGTCGAAGAAGCGGCGGATCGCGCGCGCGGCCGCGTGGCGCACGCGGGCGACTGCGCCGAGCGTGTTCGAGCGCAGGCGCAGGTGCCCGAGCGTGCGCAGGAACTCGAGCGTGTGGCGCTTCTTCTGGAGCGGGTAGTCGTCGCCGACGCCGCCGATCGGCTCGACGCGCGCGGCGCGGATCTCGAAGCGCTGGCCGGCGCCCGGCGAGGCCACCAGCTCGCCGGCCGCGCGGATGGCGCAGCCGGTGCGCAGCGGCAGGACCTCGCTCTCGTAGTTCGCGAGCCCGGGCTCGGCCACCACTTGGATTCCGGAAAGGCACGAGCCGTCCGTCACCTCGAGGAACGAGACGCCCTTGGCGTGTCGCGCCGTCTTGAGCCAACCCTGCACGGCGACGGCCCCGCCGGGCGCCTCGCGCGCGAGCAACTCGGCGACGCGGCTCGGGGCGACGGTCAACCGTCCGTCCCGGGGTCGGACGGCACGCCGACGCCGAGCCGCTTCGCGAGCAGGCGGGAGGCCTCCGCCACGCGCTCCGGCGGCAGCGCCGAGTAGCAGAGCCGCACCCAGCCGGCGTAGTCGGATCCGCTCGAGGCTCCCGGCGCGAGCACGACGCCGTCCTCGAACGCGTCCTCGAGAAAGCCCAGCATGCCGCGGTCGTCGAGGCGGTCGGCGACGTCGAGGAAGAGGAAGGTCGATCCCTCGGGCGGCGCGAGGCCGAGCACGCGGGCCGTGTCGTCGCCGGCGCGCCGGTAGAGCGCGCGCGTCTCGGCGACCCAGCCGTCGCCGTCGCGCAGCGCGACGAGCGCGGCGCGCTGCGAAGGCGTTGCGCAGCAGTAGGTCGAGTGCGTGTGGAGCTTTGCGGCCTCGGCGATCACCGCGGGCGGACCGGTCAGGTAGCCGGCCCGATAGCCCGCCATGCCGT
This sequence comes from Myxococcota bacterium, assembly GCA_035506135.1. Lineage (GTDB taxonomy): Bacteria > Myxococcota_A > UBA9160 > UBA9160 > PR03 > DATJPY01. Next base: position 34,972 of record DATJPY010000067.1, read on the forward strand.
AGGTCTTCGAGAACGAGTACGCGGTCACGGTGCGCTCGGGGGCGAAGCGCGCGAGCGAGGCGTGCGCGCCGCGGTAGACGATCTCCTCGTAGACCTCGTCGGCAATCAGCCAGACGTCCTGGCGCCGCGCCCACTCCGCGAGCGCGGCGAGCCACGCCTCCGGCAGCACGCGCCCGGTCGGATTCGAGGGCGTCGAGACGTAGAGGGCGACGGTGCGCGCGGTGCGGCGCGCGTCGAGAGCGGCGAGCGCGTCGTCGCACGAGAAGACGCGATCGAAGAACGGCACCTCGACCGGACGCGCGCGCCAGCTCTGCACGATGCCGCGGATGAGCGGCCAGAACGGAGCGAGGATCAAAACCTCGTCGCCGGGGTCGACCAGCGCGCCGACCGCGTTGGCGAGCCCGGCCGTCGCGCCGCCGGTGACGAGCACCGAGTCGCGCTCGGCCGCGATCCGGTTTCGCGCGCGCAGCTTCTCGACGATCGCGTCGACCAGCTCGGGGATGCCCTGGGTCGCCGTGTAGCGGTTGAGGTCGGGGTGGACCGACTGCGCCAGGTCCTGCATCCGCGCGCCCGGGAACGGCTCGCGCCACGTGTCGCCCACGTGAAGGGGATAGACGGGCCCGCGGCGGGCGCGGATGCGGTCGCCGAGGGGCGAGTAGACCGCACCGGGCATGGCGGCGACCTCGGCGGCGGTGCGCGGCGGGCGGGGCATCCGCGGGAAGGTAGCGGGCGGTCCGCCCGGCGAGGCTCGAGGACACGGCGGCGCTGGTCGAAATCCGCCAGGTGGCGCAAGGCCTGCGCCGCATCGGGCGCTCCGACGGGCGCCGGACGCGCGCTCGATCTTCCGCGCTGTGGCACGCGTCTTGCGACTCCTTGCGTCCGTTCTGCCGCAACAAGGAGACCCGATGACATAGGACCGATCCTCCGCCCTTCCCCGGGGCGCGACATCCCGGTGCTGGGGCCGGGTTTCGGGGCGCGGCCCAGCAGGCACTCCCTCTCCCCGCGCCTCCCTTCTTCTGCCCGATCCGCATCCGTCCAAGGAGCTCTTCCCATGGCGCTTCCGGTTCCGATCCGGCGTATGACCTCGCTCGATGCCGCGTTCCTCTACCTCGAGCGACGCCACGCCCCGCTCCACGTCGGCTGCGTGATCCGGCTCGACCGGCCCCTCTCGCTCGACGGCCTGCTGCGGCATCTCGGATCGCGGCTGCCGCAGCTCGCGCGCCTCCAGCAGCGCGCCGTCCCAGCGCCGCTCTCGCTGGCGCACCCGACGTGGGAGGACGCGCCCGACTTCGACGTCTCCGACCACGTCGAGCGCTGGACCGTGTGCCGCCCGGGTGGCGAGCGCGAGCTCGGCGAGCTCGTCGCCACGCTGATGGCGCGCCCGCTCGACCTCGCGCGGCCGATGTGGGAGGCGCACCTCCTCGACGAGCTGAGGGACGGCTCGTCGGCGCTGCTGATCAAGGTCCACCACTGCGTGATCGACGGCGTGTCGGGCGCGGCGCTGCTGGACGGGCTGCTCGAGGCGACGCCGCGCTCCACCCCACGGCACGCGGCGCCGCCGCTGCCCCGCAAGGAGCCGGGCATTCCGTCCCGCGCCGCGTCCGCCGCCGCGTCCGCGCTGGTCGATCCCGCGCGCCTCGCGGCGCGCGCGCTCGGCGTCCTTCGCGAGCCCGCCGCGATGCGCCGATCCCGCGACGCGCTCCGCGATGCGGCCTCGCTCGCGCTCTCGACCGCGCTCGGCAGCGAGGCGCGCCTGCCGTGGAACGCGCCGGTCGGGCGCCGGCGGCGCCTCGCCTTCCTGCGCTTCTCGCTCGCCGACGCGCGCTGGATCCGGTCCGCCTACGGCGGAACCATCAACGACGTCGTGCTCACCGCGCTCGCCGGCGGCCTGCGGCGATACCTGCAGGCGACCGGCGCGCCGCTCCGCGATGCGGCGCTTCACGCGCTCGTCCCGGTGAGCATTCGCGAGCCCGGCGCCGAGGGCACGCTCGGCAATCGGCTCTCGGCCGTGCGCGTACCGCTCGCGGTCACGCCGGAGAGCGAGCTCGACCGCCTGGCGGCGACGTGCGCGGCGATGGAGGCGCTGAAGGCGCGCCGCGCGTTCGACGGGATCGCGCTCCTCGTCGGCGCGATCGAACTCCTGCCGGCGCCGCTGCTCGCGCTCGGCGCGAGCAGCGCGCCGCTCGCCATGGTGGCGCACCTCGTCGCGACCAACGTGCCCGGCCCGCGCGAGCGGCGCTACCTGGCCGGGCGCGCGGTGAAGGCGATCCACGCGATCGCGCCGATCACCGATGGCATGGGGCTCTCCGTCGCCGTGTTCTCCTACGCGGGCTGGCTGCACTTCAGCCTGCACGCGGATGCCGATCTGCTCCCGGATCTCGACAAGCTCGGCGCCGGCGTCGAAGAGACGCTCGCGGCGCTGCGCGCCGGCCCCTGATCGCGGCGGAGGCGAGCCCTGGCCCAGCGCTCGGCCATGCTTGCACCCCGCCCGCGGGAGTTGGAGACTCCGTCGGCGCCGCCGCGCGCGGCCGCCGCGGAGGTCGCCTCCACGAACCCGTGGCGACGGATCGTCGTACGGCCGAGTCGGATCGCGGCGCTGTGCCTCGCCGGGATCTTCGTCGCCGCCTCCGCTGGTCTCGTCTCTCTGGCGTGGCGCAGCGCGATGCGCCTCGACCAGATCGCGCTGCTCGCGAACAATCGCGCGCGCATCGAGGCCACGAGCCTGCGCCTGCAGCACTCGATCCTCGCCGAGCTCGCGGGTCAGCCCTCGACGGATCCTTGGGTGCTCGACGACCTGCGGCGCGAGGTCGACCAGATCCGCGGCGAGGGCCTCTACCTCGACGCGGCCACCAGCGGGCGCCTCGACCAGCTCCACGCCTTCCTCGCCGAGCCCGAGCCGCTGCAGCCCGACCGGCAGCTGATCGCGCTCGACCTGGTGCGCGCGATCCTCGACGCCGAGGGACGCGCCGAGGCGGGTCTCCAGGCGCGCATCGACCGGCGCGCGCACATCGAGCTCGAGCTCGCGCTCGCGGTGGTGGGTGCGCTCCTCGTGATCGGCGTCCTGGGCTGGTGGACGCTGCGGCGCCGCATCGTGGGCCCGCTCGCCGATCTCGGCGGGCTCCTCACGCGGCTGGCGGAGGGCGAGTTCGAGGCGGTCCACGTCGACAGCGTGCAGCCGTTCCTGCTGCCGCTCTTCCGCAACTACAACTTCCTGGTGATGCGACTCGCCGCGCTGGAGGACGAGCACCGGACGCGGGCGCGGACGCTCGAGGCGGAGGTCCGCACCGCGACGCACACGCTGCTGGCGCAGCAGCGGACGCTCGCCCGCACCGAGCGCCTCGCCGCGGTCGGCGAGATGGCGGGATCGCTGGCGCACGAGCTGCGCAATCCGCTGGCCGGCATCCAGATGAGCCTCGCGAACCTGCGCCGCGACGTAGGCCGACCCGACCTGGTCGAGCGCATCGACCTGGCGGCGGCCGAGGTCGAACGCCTGGCGCGCATGCTGAGCGGCTATCTCTCGGCCGCGCGCCACGCGCCCGAGCCGCCGCGGCGCGTGGACCTGCACGCGCTGGTGGCCGACCTGATCTCGCTCTTGCGCTACCAGGTGCCCGAGCAGGTCCAGCTCGAGAGCCGCGTGCCGCGCGATCTCGCTGCGCAGCTTCCCCGCGACCGGGTCCGGCAGGCGCTCTTGAACCTGGTGTTGAACTCGGTGCAGGCGCTGCGCGACTCGCCGGGCGCCATCGCGATCGCGGGCGCGCGCGATCGGGATCGCGTGGTCCTCTCGGTCTGCGACACGGGCCCCGGCCTGCCGCCGGAGCTCCTCGCCAACGGCGTCCAGCCGTTCGCCACGCAGCGCGATGCGGGAACCGGGCTCGGGCTCGCGATGGTGCGCCGGGTGGTCCTCGATCTCGGGGGAGAGCTACGCTTCGAGAATCGCGAACCCGGGGGCGCCTGCGTGCATCTCTCGCTTCCCTGCGGCCTCGCCTGAGCCTTCGCCTTGCCCGAGACGCTGCTGGTGATCGAGGACGAGGACCTGCTCGGCGACGAGCTCGTCCGCCATTACCGCGACCACGGCTGGGACGCCGTGCGCACGCCCACGCTGCAGGCCGCCCGCGCGCTGCTCTTCGACCAGGAGCTCGATCCGCTGGTGGTGCTGTCCGACATGAGCCTGCCCGACGGCAACGCGCTCGACCTCCTCGAGTCGGTGCGCCGCGACGCGCGCACGGCGGAGTGGATCCTGCTGACCGGCTACGGCACGGTGCCCGATTCGGTGCGCGCGCTGCGCCTCGGGGCCTACGACTTCGTCGAGAAGCCGTGTCCCACCGAGCGCCTCGACCTGATCGTCGCGGGCGCGGCGCGCAGCTCGCAGGCGCAGCGCCGCCTGCGCGATCAGGCGGTCGAGCAGAACCGGCGCTACGCGCCGGAGTCCTTCGTCGGGCCGAGCGCAGCCAGCCAGCGCGTGCGCGAGCTGCTGCACAAGCTGGCGGCGGTGCCGATCTCGGCGCTGGTGATCGGCGGCGAGACGGGCACCGGCAAGGGGCTCGCCGCGCGCATCCTCCATCACAGCGGGACCCGCGCGGCGGGGCCGCTCGTGGAGGTGAACTGCGCCGCGCTGCCGAGCGATCTGCTCGAGTCGGAGCTGTTCGGGCACGAGGCCGGCTCGTTCACCGGGGCCAAGGGGCGACACCGAGGCCTGATCGAGCAGGCGCACGGCGGCACGCTCTTCCTCGACGAGATCGGCGAGGTCTCGCTCGGCCTCCAGGCGAAGCTGCTGCGGGCGCTGGAGGACCGCCGCATCCGGCGGCTCGGCGGGGAGCGCGAGATCGAGGTCGACGTGCAGATCCTCGCGGCCAGCAACCGCGACCTCGCCGCCGCCGTGGAGCAGGGCACCTTCCGCCACGACCTCTACCACCGGCTCTGCGTCTTCCGCCTCGACCTCCCGCCGCTGCGCGAGCGCTACGAGGACCTCGAGCGCCTCGTCACGCTGTTCGTCGCCGAGTACAACGGAAAGTCGGGCAAGCACGTGCGCGTGATCCCGCCGGAGGTGTGGTCGGCCCTGCGCGGGCACGCCTGGCCCGGCAACGTGCGCGAGCTGCGCAACGTCGTGGAGCGCTGCGTGCTCTTCGCCGAGGACGACCGCTTCCCGTCGCAGTGGCTGCAGCTCCGCCAGGCCGCGCGCCGGGAGACCGCGCCGCAGGCCGACCCGGACGCCGTGCGCGTGCCGCTCGACGGGAGCATGAGCCTCGACGAGGTCGAGCGCTTCGTGCTCGAGCGCGCGCTCGAGCGCTTCGCCGGCAACGTCTCGGCGGCGGCGCGCTCGCTCGGCCTCTCGCGCCAGACGCTGCGCTACCGGATGCAGAAGCACGGGCTCGGGATGCCGCAGCGGCCGCCGGGCCCGGGCGCCGCCGACGAGCTCCCTTGAGCGCGGCGCCGTCCCGCCGTAGATTCTGACGCCCCGTCAGCTCCGTGCCCCGGAGCCGGGCGAGAGGAGCCGAGCATGGCGTTCCGCGGCCGGGTCGCATTCGTCACGGGCGCCGCGAGCGGGATGGGGCGGCGCGCCGTGCAGCGCCTGGCCCAGGCAGGCGCGGCGGTAGCGGCCTTCGACGTGAACGAGGCCGGACTCGAGGAGACCGCGCGCGGGCTCGCAGGCGTCCGCACCGGCGTGCTCGACGTCACCGACCGCAAGGCGGTGGAGGCCGCCGTGCTGCGGGTCGAGGCGGAGCTCGGCCCGATCGACCGCGTGATGAGCGCGGCCGGCGTGATGCCGACCTGTCCGCTCCTCGAGGAGGACGTCGACCGCATCCACCGCGTCATGGCGATCAACTACAGCGGCTCGGTCAACGTCGCGATGGCGATCGTGCCGCGCATGGTCGAGCGCCGCAGCGGCGACTTCGTCCAGTTCGCGTCGGCGGCCGGGCTGATCCCGAACCTGCACTACGCCGCGTACAACGCCTCGAAGTTCGCGATCGCGGCGTTCACCGAGGTGCTCTGGCAGGAGACGCGCGGCAAGGGTCTTCGCGTCGCGTGCGTGTGTCCCGGGCCCGTCGACACGCCGCTGCTCGACCAGGCGAATCCGCGGACCCGGATCGTGCGCGCCGGAACGCGCATCCCGCCCGAGCGCGTGCTCGACGACATCGAGCGCTGCCTCGAGCGCGGCCGCTTCTACGTCTTCGCCAACTGGCAGTCCGCGCTGGGGTGGCGCATCCGCCGCTTCGCGCCCGGCCTGATGTGGTGGATCAATCACCGCATCGAGGGGGAGTAGGCGGACTCGCCCGGTGGGCCGTCCAGGCCTGCCCGGCCCGCGTCGATCGCGCCGGCGAGGAAGCCGGCGATGGCGTCCGCGCGCGGGGAGCCGCCGCGGAGCGCGGCGAGCTCGTCGAGCGGCAGCGCCGCCATGCGCAACGCGCCCCCGCGCTCGACCCAGCGGCCGTGCGCGAGCGCGGGCCAGCGCGGGGGCGCCGCGGGCTCGCGCTGCGCCCAGGGCGAGACGTACCAGTAGCCCGCGGCGGCGGTCGGGTCGGGCGGCGCGAGGCCGACGCCGATCGTCTTCACCGCCGACCCCGCGCGCTCCTCGATCGCCGCGAGCGTCGCCATGTCGAAGTGATGCGGCCAGACGCGCACCGGTCCGGCGCCGAGCTGCGCGGCCGCGTCGGCGAGCACGGCGCTGGCTCCCGCGAGCATCTGCGCGAGCGCATCGAACGCGGAGGGATCGACGGAGAAGGGGGCGCCGCCCGCGACGGCGTGCGGCGGAAGATCTGGAGCCGGCACCGCCGCCTGCCGGGGCGGCTCGCCGGCGGCGCGTTGCGCGGCGTCGCGCACCCACGCCATCGCCGGGTCGAGCTTCACGCCGTCGAGCGCGCGGCGCGCGAGCGCGGTGCCGCGCTCGTCGACCAGCGATAGCTCGAGGTCGCGCGCGCGCAGCGCGGCGCGGAATCTGCGGGCCGCGGGGATCCAGGCTCCCACCAGGCCCTCGCCCTCCCAACCGAAGCTCGAGTGCGAGTCGTCGGCCTGGACCGCGCCCCACGCCTTGCCGACCTCGCTCGCGACCTGCGCGGCGTAGTGGAGCTGGCGCCATGCGTCGAGCCGTGCCGGCGTGGGGTCGAGGGGGCCGCCGGCCAGGGCCGACGCGGCGCGCGCGATCCGATCGCGGTCGATCGGGGTCATCCGGATCCTCCCTTCTGCGCGGCTGCACGCCCAGCGCCCGGCTTCGCCCCAGGCGGGATCGCGACCGCGACGCCGGCGATCTGGCGCAGGCGCGCCGCGATGCGCCGCACCGTGCGGTCTCCTGCGAACGCCGTCGCCTTCGAGGGCCGCGGGATCTCTCCGGCGTCGGCGCGCCGGTGCTCGCCCGCCTCGACCAGGAAGAGCACGCAGCGCAGCGCCTCGAAGTGGCGGAGCGCGCGCGGGTCGAGCGCGCGTCGCCGCCGGTAGGCGCGCAGGTAGAGCGCGACGAGCACGCGGCGCGCGGCGTCGGCGAGCGGCGCGGAGCCGGGGGGCAGCCGGATCTCGCCCTGGGTCATGAGCGCGATCGAGGCGCCGACGTCGTACTCCGGCGGCGCCTCCCGCACGCGCGTCCAGTCGATCACCCCCGAGACGGCGCGCCCGTCGATCATCACGTTGAGAGGATGGAAGTCGCCGTGACATATCACGGACGTCGAAGTGGGTGGCCCGGCCCGCAGCCAGTCGAGGGCGGGGCGCAGGCCGTCGAGCGCGAGGCGCTCGACCTCGCCGGTCGCGAAGTCGAGGTCGCGGCCGGCGGCGAGCCGATCGGCCGGCACGCCGGCCGCCGCGAGGTCGCGCAGCACGGCGACCGCATCCAGCGAATGGAGCTGTGCCTGGGCGTCGGCGAGGAGCGCCGGAATGCGCGGAAGCACCGTCGAGGCGAGCGCCCGCAGGGCGTTCCGCCCCGCGACGCGCTCGAGGATCAGGAACGCGCCCGGGAGCCCGCTCGACTCGTCCCCGACGGCGAGCGCACGCGGCGTGGGGAACCCGCGCGCCGCAACCGCCTCGTGGACGGCGCCCTCGAAGCGCGCCTGCGCAGCGCCCTGCTCGGCGCGGTAGAGGCGGAGCACCAGCGGCGCATCGAACGGGGGCTTCGCCTCTGTGAGCCGGAACGCGAAGATCGCGGTGTCGAAGCCGCCGTGGATGCGCACCGGCGCCTCGGCGAACGCGAGCGCCGGCGCGGCGAGCTCGCGCCGCAGCCACGCGAGCAGCCGCTGCGCCATCGCCGCGTCGGCACCCGGGTCGCCCAGGGGCTAGCTCGCGCCTCCCGCGGGAGGCGCGAACGCTCCCGGGTTGTAGTAGAAGCGCTCGGCCGCGATCTTGCCGCCCTTCAGCTCGTGGATGGCGATCTCGCTCAGCTTCACCGTCCGTCCATCGCGCAGGTGCACCACGGCGTCCCACTCGATGCAGATCTTGTTCTTCCCGGTCCAGACGTTGCGCGCCTTCCAGGTGGTGCCGGACTGCATCTGCTCCCACTGCTCGAGCTTGGCCTCGAGTCCCGCCATGCCGGTCACCGTGTTGCCGCTGGCCTCGATCGACGTGCAGTTCTCGGCATAGAGCTCACGCAGGGCTGCGTGCGGCTGGTTGGTGAGCTTCACGATCCGGCGCGCGAACGCATCGAGCGAGCTGCCGGGCTTCTTGGCGCTCCGCCTGGCCGCGGCCTTGCGGGCCGGCTTGCGCCGGGTCTTCTTCTTGCCCTTCGTAGCCATGTGTCCCTCCTTGGCGATGGCGCGGGTCAGCCGCGCATCAGTCCGCGACCGGTGATGAGCGGCAGGTCGAGCGCCGAGAGCAGTCCCGGCCGCGCCTCGCAGACGGCCGGGATCGCGTTCACCAGGCGCGTCGCCGTGAGCAGCACGCCGCCGACCGCGTGATCGCCGCGCTCGTCCCAGAACTCGAACTCGCATCTCATCCCCGGCGTCCCCGCGATCAGCACCCGATAGCTTCCCTTGCCGCTCGGCCACTCCGGCGCGAGGTCGTCGTCGAGGCGGGTCACGTGCTCGACCACGAGCGCGGGCCGGCCGCGCACGATGCCCTGCAGCTCGAAGCGCAGCGCCGCCATCGTGCCGACCTCGACCCGATGCGCGCCGATCTGGATCGGGCGCGTCGCAGGGCGCCGCTCGTGCAGCTCGCGCAGCGACTCGATCTGGACGCCGAGGCCCTCGGCCAGGAGCCGCACCGTCCCGCCCCAGCCGAAGCCGAGGACGCCGGGCTGGAGCAGCATGGGCACGTGATCGAGCGGCTTGCCGAAGCCCATGATGTCGAACAGCACTGCCGGCTGGTCGTAGGTGGCGTAGTTGATGATCTCCTGCACGCGCACCTCGTCCCAGCGCTGGCACAGGCCCGTGAGCACCAGCGGGAGCACGTCGTTCGCGAAGCCGGGATCGATCCCCGAGGTGAAGAAGGAGCTGCCGCCCTTGCGGCACGCCTCCTCGAGCTGCTCGGTGAACTGCGGCAGCAGCGTCGCCGGGTGCACCAGGCCGACGACGGAGCTCGACACCACGTTCTTGCCCGACGCGAGGATGCGCGCCATGTCGGCGACGGCCTCGAACGGGCGGCGGTCCGCGGTCGCGGTGTAGCAGACGCAGTCGGCGTCGAGCGCGAGGATCGCATCGGCGTCGTGGGTCGCCGCGACACCGACCGGCGCGGTGCCGGCGAGCTCGCCGGCATCGCGCCCGGCCTTCTCCGGCCCGTGCACGAAGACGCCCGCGAGCTCGAGCTCCGGATGGTCGAGGATGGCGCTCAGCGCGAAGCGACCCACGTTCCCCGTGCTCCACTGGATCACCCGGTACGCCATGTCGCCCTCCCGTTGGCCCGCCTTCCGGCGTTGTGGGATGCTAGCCGCATGGCGGACCTCGAGGCACTGGTGCGCCTGCTCACGCGCGGCGCCGAGGCGGCGCGCGGCGAGGCGAGCCGGATCCTCGACGAGCTGGTGGCGCGCGGCGACCTGTCGCGCGCGGAGGCCGACCTTGCGCTCGAGCGCGTGCGCGAGGCGGTCGAGGCCAACCGGCGCTGGCTCGACGAGCGGGTGGTCGCGCCGCTGCGCGACGCGCTGCGCGGTGCCGGCGGTGCGCTGCGGCGGGCGCTCGACGAGGCGCCGCGCGATGGAGGCCCGCGCGAGGACGCGCTGCTCGCGCGCTTCGCGGCGCTCGAGGAGCGGCTGGCCCGCGTCGAGGCACGCCTCGCGCGAACCGGCGCCCCCGCCGACGGCTGAGCGGGAGGCCTGCGTGCGGCTCGACACCCTCGTCAAGCTCCCCCAGACCTACCGGAGCCTGGCTCGCGTGCGCGAGATCCTGGCCGTGGTCGCCAAGTACGGCTTCGGCGACCTGGTGGCGCGCCTCGATCTCGAGAGCGCGCTCGAGCGCGCCCGCAATCTGCTGCGGTCGCGCCGCAACCGGCGCGACCTGATCCGCTACACCACGGAGGAACGCATCCGGCTCGCCTTCGAGGAGCTCGGTCCGACGTTCGTGAAGCTCGGCCAGATCCTCGCCACGCGGCCCGACCTGGTTCCGATGACCCTGGTGCAGGAGCTGCGCAAGCTGCAGGACGCCGTGCCGCCGTTCCCCTCCGAGGAGGCGCGCCGCGAGATCCAGCGCGCGCTCGGCCGCCCGATCGACGAGGTGTTCGCACGCTTCGAGGACGCGCCGCTCGCCGCCGCCTCGATCGCGCAGGTGCACCGGGCATGGCTGCCCGGCGGGGAGCCCGTGGTCGTCAAGGTGCGCCGGCCGAATCTCGAGAGCACCGTGCGGACCGACGTCGAGATCCTGCGCGCCCTGGCGTCGGTGCTCGAGGAGAACGCGCCGGAGCTGCGACAGGTGCAGCCGGAGGCGATCGTGGAGGAGTTCGCGCACGCCATCGGCCGCGAGCTCGATCTGCGCAACGAGGCCTACAACCTGCTGCGCTTCGCCGCCAACTTCGCCGGCGACGCCCACGTGCACGTGCCCCGCGTCCATCTCGACCTGTCCAGCGAGACGGTGCTCGTGATGGAGTACGTCGACGGCATCAAGGCCTCGAATCTCGCCGCGCTCGATCGCGCCGGCATCGACCGCAAGCGGCTCGCCGCGCTCGGCGTCGAGTTCTGCCTGAAGCAGGTCTTCGAGCACGGCTTCTTCCACGCCGATCCGCACCCGGGGAATCTCTTCGTGCTGCCCGGTCCCGTGATCGCGCCGATCGACATGGGAATGATGGGCTCGCTCGACGCGGAGACGATCGACGCGCTGCTGGAGCTGCTGGTCGGCATCCTGATGCGCGACCCCGACAAGATCATCGCGCTGCTCCAGCGCCTGCGGCTGGTGGACGACCGGGTCGACGTGCAGCGGATGCGCCGCGACGTACGCGAGCTGGTCGACCGCTACTACGCCGTGCCGATCGCCTCGGTGGACGTGGCGGTGCTGATCGGCCAGCTCTTCGAGGTGCTGCAGCGACACCGGGTGGTGGTGCCCTCCGAGCTGCTGCTGATCGGGAAGGCGCTGGCGACGATCGAGGGCATGGCGCGCGAGCTCGACCCCGCTCTGGATCCCATCCGGGCGATCCGCCCCTACGTGCTGCGCGTCTACCTGCGCCGCCTCGCCGATCCGCGCTTCGTGGCGCGCGACGCCCTCGAGCTGGCGCGCGAGTGGGCCGACGCCGCGACCTCGCTGCCCGGCGACCTGCGCGCCATCGCCCGGGACCTGCGCCGCGGCGAGCTGCGGCTCGGCATGCGCGCCGAGGGGCTGGAGACCCTGGTGCGCGAGCAGGCGCGCGGCGCGAACCGGGTGGCGCTCGCGCTCGTGCTGGCGGCGACGCTGGTCGGCTCGGCGATGCTCCTCGGCGGCGCGGTCGGCCCGGTGGTGCTCGGCCTCCCCCTCGGCACCTGGCTCGGCCTCGGCGGCCTCGGCCTCGCCGGCTCGAGCTGGCTGCTGCTGGCGTTCGGATTCCTGCGCTCGGGACGCTTCTAGGCGCGCGCCGGATGGCGCGCGGTGAGCCAGCGCTTGTAGCCGGCCGTCGGGAAGAAGGTGAGGAAGAGCAGGGCAACCGCGCCGATGTTGAGCCCGCACGTGAGCGACACCACGACCTGGATGATCGGCCGCCCCACCTCGACGACCCACTGCGACGTGCTGCCCGAGAGCCGGAAGTACCAGACGCGCGCGAGCGGGTCGGCGAAGGCCATCACGGTGGTGAGCGCGCCCCACACGCCCCAGAGCAGGAACCGGTTGGTGACGACGGGATCGGCCAGGCCGAGCGCGAGGCGGCGCCGCTGCTTCGCCCAGTAGGCGAAGGACTCGCCGGCGACCCAGATCCACGCGGAGAGCCGCGCCGTCCAGTGGATCCAGTAGGCCAGCCCGGGCAGCAGGCGGATCGCGAAGCCGTCGTCGACGCCGAGCCAGATCCCCATCGACACCATGATGCCGATGGTGACACCGATGCCGGTTGCAGCCCCGCGCGACGCGGGCCGGAACGTGCGCTGCGTGAAGAGCAGGAGGCAGGTGAGGCCGAACGTGGACGTCGCGAAGAAGCCCGCGTTCATCGAGCGCACGGCGGCGTCGGGCAACGTGATCGAGGCAGACGACCAGCCGACGTAGGTCCCGACGCTGAGCGCGGTCGCGATCCCCGAGTAGACCACGAAGTAGAGTCCGAGCCAGCGCTCCGGACCGCGCGCGCCGGCCGGCGCCATCCGCAGGAGCCGCACGCCGATGGCGAAGCTGAGCCCGAGCAGTCCCAGCTCGACCAGGCCGCTGATCGCTTCGAGCACGGCGCGCCCTCCCCGGCTTCGGCTCTCTTCGGCATGCGGCCGGGAATCCTGAGGGCCGTGGCGAGGTTGAGTGCTGAGCTGCAGCACGTCCTGATCGACGTCGCTCGCCTGCGGCTCGCTGCGCGCGGATCGGCCTGCGGCCGATTGGGGTGCTGAGCTGCAGCCCGTCCTGATTGACTTCGCTCGCCTGCGGCTCGCTGCGCGCGGCGCCTGCGGCGCCGCTTGCGGGATACTTCGGACGACCCGGCTGCCTCGGAGGCGACGGGGTGGGGCAGGGGAGGCGGGTGAAGCTCCAGGTCGTCGAGCCGTGTCCGCACCGCCCGCCGTGTCCCGGGTGTCCGCGCTACGGCGAGCCCGGCGTGGCGGGGACGGCGCTCGCGCGGCTCGCCGCGTTGGCTTCGGGCGCGGGCCTTCCCCCTCCCTCCGCGACGCAGGGTGCCCCCTTCGGCTACCGCGTGCGCGCGCGGCTCGTCGTGCGCGGGCGGGCGAGCTCGCCCAAGCTCGGCATCTTCGAGGCCGGGACGCATCGCGTGGTCGACATCCCCCGCTGCCGGGTGCACCACCCGCTGGTGAACCGGGTGGCGGCCGCCGCGCGCGACGCGATCCGCGCGGCGCGAACGCGCCCCTACGCGGAGCGCACGCACGCGGGCGACCTGCGCGCGATCCAGGTCGTCGTCGAGCGCGCGAGCCAGACTGCGCAGGTCGTGCTCGTCGGCAACGCGGCCGAGCCGCGAGCCCTCGAGCCGCTGGCCGACGCGCTCGTTGCCTCGCTCGGCGCCGCCCTGCACAGCCTCTGGTGGAACGGCCAGCCGGCGCGCAGCAACGCGATCCTGGGACCGCACTGGCACCGCTGGCGCGGGCCCGAGGCGGTGCGCGAGGCGATCGGCGGGGCCGACGTCTTCTTCCCGCCCGGTGCCTTCGGGCAGAGCCACCTCGCTCTGGCCGATTCCATCGTCGAGCGGATCCACGGCTGGGTTCCCTCCGGCCGGCGCGTCGCCGAGCTCTATGCCGGCTGCGGGCCGATCGGTCTCGGCCTGCTCGCGCGCTCGTCGGCCGTCGCGCTGAACGAGCAGTCCGAGGGGGGCCTCCGCGGCCTCGCGCTCGGGCTCGCCGCGCGTCCCGCCGCGGAGCGCGCCCGCGCGCGGATCGCACCGGGGGCGGCCGGCGAGGTCGCGGCGGAGCTGCTCGCCGGAGCGGACGTCGCGATCGTCGATCCGCCGCGCAAGGGGCTCGACGCGGCGGCGCTCGCGGCGCTCTCCGCCGCGCCGCCCGCGATGCTCGCCTACGTCTCGTGCGACCTCGACTCGTTCGAGCGCGACGCGGCGGCGCTCCTCTCCGGCGGTCGGCTGCGGCTCGCCGAGCTCGCCGCCTACGACCTCTTCCCGAACACCGAGCACGTCGAGACGCTGGCCCGCTTCGAGGCCGTGTAGACTGGGAGCGGTGGCGCTCCGCCCGTCGTATCCCCTGTGGCTCGGGAGCCGTCCCGAGCAGCCGAACCTCGATCTCGAGGTGCGCAACAAGTACGACGGCTCGCTCGCCACGCGCGTGCCGCTCGCCGACGCGGCGGTGATCGAGCGCGCCATCGCGCTCGCCGCGTCCGCGGCGGAGCCGATGCGCCGGCTCGCGGCCTACGAGCGCCAGGCGGCGCTGGCGCACTGCGTCCGCCGCTTCGGCGAGCGGGCGGAGGAGCTGGCGCACGCGCTCGCCGTCGAGGCCGGCAAGCCGATCCGCGACGCGCGCGGCGAGGTCGGCCGGCTGATCGATACCTTCCGCGTCGCGGCCGAGGAGTCGGTGCGCATCACCGGCGAGGTGCTGCCGCTCGACATCGCGCCGCGCGCGCGGGGATACACGGGGATGTGGAAGCGGGTCCCGATCGGGCCCTGCTCGTTCATCTCGCCCTTCAACTTCCCGCTGAACCTGGCCGCCCACAAGATCGCCCCCGCCGTGGCGGCGGGCTGCCCCTTCGTGCTGAAGCCGGCGAGCCTGACCCCCGTGGGCGCGCTGCTGATCGGCGAGGTGCTCGCGGAGACGGACCTGCCGCCCGGCGCCTTCTCGATCCTGCCGGCGCGGCGCGACGGCGCCGATCTCTTCACCACCGACGAGCGGCTCCGGCTGCTCTCGTTCACCGGCTCGCCCGAGGTGGGCTGGGATCTGAAGGCGCGCGCCGGGCGCAAGAAGGTCGTGCTCGAGCTCGGCGGCAACGCCGCGGTGATCGTCGATGCCGACTGGAACCTCGACGACGCGGTGGCCCGCATCGCCTTCGGTGCCTTCTACCAGTCGGGGCAGAGCTGCATCAGCGTGCAGCGCGTCCTGGTGCACGAGGCCGTCTACGACGCGTTCCGCGCGAAGCTCGTCGCCGCCGCGTCGGCGCTGCGCATGGGCGACCCGCTCGATCCGGAGACCTTCCTCGGGCCGATGATCTCGGAGAAGGAGGCCGAGCGGCTCGACGGCTGGATCCAGGCCGCGGTGCGGCGCGGTGCCCGGCTGCTCTGCGGCGGGAAGCGCACGGGCGCGATGCTCGAGGCCACGCTGCTCGAGGACGTTCCGCGCGACGCCGACGTGTGTGCCCGGGAGGCCTTCGGCCCCGTCGCCGTGCTGGCGCGGTTCGCCGACTTCGAGGCCGCGCTGCGCGAGGTGAACGACTCGGAATTCGGCCTGCAGGCGGGCGTCTTCACCCGCGACCTCTATCGGGCGCAGCGCGCCTGGGACGAGCTCGAGGTCGGCGGCGTCGTGATCGGCGACGTCCCCTCCTGGCGCGTCGACCACATGCCCTACGGCGGGGTCAAGCAGAGCGGGCTCGGGCGCGAAGGCGTGCGCTTCGCCATCGAGGACATGACCGAGATCCGCATGCTGGTGACGCGGACGCCCTGACGGAGCCTGTGTGGGCCGACTTCCGCCCAGCGCCGCGGGGCCGCCCGCGCCCAGCGGTTGAGCGCGCTCCGGCCCGGCTGCCGAAGCGCTAGGCAGCGCCGGGGTCGGCGCACCGCGCGCGCGCGCCGCGCGCGGCACGCGCCTTGCTCTGGGGTCCGCCGGGAGCGCCGCCCCGATGTCGAGCTACGCCGCGCGGCCGAGCTACGGCCAGGCCGCCTACCACGAGTTCTACCTCGACGACTTCGAGCCGCGCGGCCACTACCGGCCGCTCTGGGAGCACATCCGCAAGGCCGGCCAGAGCCTCCTCTCGGACAAGGACCGCGAAGCGCACCTGGCGCTCCACAGCGAGGGCGTGACCTTCACGGTGTACGGCGACACCGAGGAGGGGATCGAGCGCGTCTGGCCGCTCGACCTCCTGCCGCGCATCATCCCGGCCGCCGAGTGGGCGCCGATCGAGTCGGGGCTCAAGCAGCGCGTGCGCGCGCTCAACTGCCTGCTCCAGGATCTCTACGGGCCGCAGCGCATCCTGCGCGACGGCGTGATCCCCGCCGACCTCGTCTACCGCGGCAAGGACTTCCGGCGCGAGATCGCGGGCATCGAGCCGCCGCTCGGCATCTACGTCCACATCTCCGGCATCGACATCGTGCGCGACGCCGACGGCCGCTACCTGGTGCTCGAGGACAACCTGCGGACGCCGTCCGGGGTGTCTTACATGATCGAGAACCGCATCGTCGAGCGGCGCACGCTGCCGGACTTCTTCGCCCGCTACCGAGTGCGCCGCGTCGAGCACTATCCCGCGCTGCTGCTCCAGGCGCTGCGCGAGCTCTCGCCGCGCGGCAAGGACGACGCCGTCGTCGTGCTGCTGACGCCGGGCATCTACAACTCGGCGTACTTCGAGCACACCTTCCTGGCGCGCGAGATGGGGATCGAGCTGGCCGAGGGCCGCGACCTCGTCGCCAAGGACGACGTCGTGTACCTGAAGACGACCCTCGGGCTGCAGCGCGTCGACGTGATCTACCGCCGCATCGACGACGACTATCTCGACCCGCTCTGCTTCCGGCCCGACTCGACGCTCGGCGTGGCGGGCGCGATCAACGCCTGGCGCGCGGGCAACGTCGCCATCGTGAACGCGCCGGGCACCGGGATCGCGGACGACAAGGCGATCTATCCGTACGTGCCCGACATCATCCGCTACTACCTGGGCGAGGCGCCGGAGCTCGAGAACGTGCCGACCTACCGCATGACGGTCGCCGACGAGCGCGCCTTCGTGCTCGATCACCTCGACCGCGTGGTGGTGAAGGCGGTCTCGGAGTCGGGCGGCTACGGCATGATGATGGGGCCGGTGGCGACCCAGGCGATGCGCGCGGACTTTGCCAAGCGCATCCAGGAGCAGCCGCGCAACTACATCGCGCAGCCGGTGATCCCGCTGTCGCGTCACCTCTGCTACCTCGACGGCGAGCTCGAGTCGCGCCACATCGACCTGCGTCCCTTCGTGATCCACGGTGAGGAGATCCACGTGGTTCCGGGCGGTCTCACCCGGGTCGCGCTGACCAAGGGCTCGCTGGTGGTGAACTCGTCGCAGGGGGGTGGCAGCAAGGACACCTGGGTGCTGACCGATGCTCAGTCGAATCGCTGAGTCGCTGTATTGGATGTCCCGCTACCTGGAGCGGGTCGACAGCACGGCGCGGCTCATCGACATCAACCTGCTGCACCTGATCGAGGCGGAGAGCGCGCTCCCCGAGGCGGCCGAGTGGCGCCCGCTGCTCGCCATCTGCGGGCACGAGAGCGCCTACGCGGGATGCTACGGCGCCGCGGAGATCACGGGCCAGCGCGCCATCCAGTTCATGACGGTCGAGCGGCGCAACCCCGGCTCGATCCGCAACAGCCTGCGCCTCGCGCGCGAGAACGCCCGCGTGGTGCGCGACCGCATCTCCAAGGAGATGTGGGAGTGCGTGAACGAGGTCTGGCTGCGCTCGGAGAGCCGCCTCGAGCGGCCGCTCGCCGCGGACTACTACCGGCTGCTGCGCGACGAGGTCGCGCGCTTCCACGGCCAGACCGCGAGCACGATGATGCGCGGCGAGGCCTTCGGCTTCTACCTGCTCGGCTTCTTCCTCGAGCGCGCCGACATGACGGCGCGCATCGTCGACGTGAAGTACCACCTGCTCCTCCCGGATCTCTCGCAGGTGGGCTCGGCGCTCGACTACTACCAGTGGGCGGCGCTGCTCAAGTCGCTATCGGGCTTCGAGCCCTACCGGCGCAAGCACCACTTGCTGCAGCCGATCGACGTCGCGGAGTTCGTGATCCTCGACGCCGACTTCCCGCGCTCGCTGCGCTTCGCGGTGGACCGCATGGAGCAGGCGTTGGCGTCGATCGGGTCGATGCGGCCCGACTCGGGCGCGGTCCGCGCGATCGGCGTGCTCCGCGAGCTGCTGGAAAAGAACACCGCCGAGAGTCTCTTCGACCAGGGCCTGCACGAGTTCCTCGGCGTCTTTCTGCAGAAGGTGTCCGTGCTGCACGGCACGCTGCAGGACGAGTACTTCGAGGCCCACCTCGGAGAGCGTGCGTGCGCTTCCTGATCGAGCACACCACGCGGCTCGCCTTCCCCGTGCCGGTGCGCGAGCATCAGTGCGAGCTGCGCCTGGCGCCGCGCGCGGGGGAGCACCAGCGGGTCGTGAGCTGTCACATCGAGGTGTCACCCGAGGTGGCGCTGCGCGAGCACGTCGACTGCTTCGGCAACCGCGTGCACCGGGTCTCGCTGGTAGCGCCGCACGAGTCGATCTCGGCGACGTTGCGCGCCGAGGTGGAGACCCGCTTGGAGAATCCCTTCGACTTCACGCCGCTGGCCCCCGCCGAAGAGGCCGGTTGGATGGCGGGCCGGCTGCGCGAGGAGCCCGCGCTGCACGACTTCGTGCTGCACCGGAGCCCCTCGGTGCCGGAGCTCTCGCCGCTCCGCGCCCACCTCGAGCTGCCGCCCGCGTCCGACCGCGAGCCCCTGATCGACGCGGTGCAGCAGGCGATGGCGTGGATGGCCGAGACCTTCGCCTACGACCCGGCGGCCAGCGAGGTGCACGAGCCGCTCGGCAGCTTCGTCGAGCGGCGCGCGGGCGTCTGCCAGGACTTCGCGCACCTCCTGGTCGCGCTGGTGCGCTCCTGGGGATTCGCGGCGCGCTACGTGGCCGGCTACGTCGATCCGGGGACGCTCCCGGCACAGGCGACGCATGCCTGGGCCGAGGTGCTGATTCCGGGTGCGGGCTGGCGCGGCTTCGACGCGACCCGCGGTCTGGTCGCGAACGACGCCTTCATCCCGGTCGCCGTCGGGCGAGACTCGCGGGATGCCGCCCCGATCCGCGGAACCTTCAAGGGCGACGCCGGCAGCGAGCCGCCGCAGGTCGAGCTGTCGGTGCGGCGGCAGGCGCAGTGACGGCGGGCGCGGTCAAGATGAGCCGCGAGACCTTCTTCGCGCTCGAGCTGCCCTATCGGGAGCGGATCGCCCTCGAGCGCGCCGTCTTCCAGGGCGGAGGCGGCCCGCGCGTCGCGGTGGTGGCGGGCGTGCACGGCGACGAGCTCGAGGGGCTCTACGTCTGCCATCGCCTCGCGGCCTGGCTCGAGGACCTCGCGGCGCGGTGCCCGGATGCGCTGCGCGGCCGCGTGGAGCTCTATCCCGCCCTCAACCCGCTCGGCCTCGACACGCTCCAGCGCCGCGTGCCGATCCACGAGGTGGACCTGAACCGCGTCTTCCCGGGCCATCCGGAGGGGCTCTTCCCGCACCGGCTCGCGCACGCCGCGCTCCGACACCTGCTCGATGCCGCGCTGGTGATCGACATCCACGCCAGCAACATCTACCTGCGCGAGATCCCGCAGGTGCGCATCGCGCGCGCCTTCGAACGCCAGCTCGTTCCGCTCGCCCGCCAGATGAACCTCGACCTGATCTGGATCCACGAGGCGGTGACCGTGCTCGAGAACACGATCGCGCACAGCCTGAACGAGCGCGACACGCCATGCCTGGTGGTCGAGATGGGGGTCGGGATGCGCATCACCCCCGCGTTCGCCGAGCAGGTGGTGACCGGCATCCTGAACGTCTGGCAGCGGGTCGGGGCGCTCGCACCCGACCTCGAGCTCGAGCCCGCCACCCACGCGCCAGCGATCGCCGACGACGGCAACGTGCACTACCTGAACGCGGAGGTCTCGGGGATCTTCGTCCCCACCACCGAGCACTGGATGGCGGTCGGGCGCGACGAGCTGCTCGGGCGCATCGTGAGCGCGCTCTCGGGCGAGGTGCTCGCCGAGGTGCGCTCGCCGGTCGACGGCGTGGTCTTCACGCTGCGCGAGTACCCGCTCGTCTACGAGGGCTCGCTGCTCGCCCGCATCATGCGGACCGGGAGCGCCCGATGAGCGCGCGCGAGTCCGTCCTGCTCCACATGACCGCGCCGATGCGCGAGGACTTCGCGATTCCGTACCACGACCTCGGGCCGCGCGAGGAGCGGCCGCGCCTGGCGCTGGTGGCGGGGCTGCACGGCAACGAGCTGAACGGCGTCTTCGTGCTGGCGCGCCTGGCCAACTTCCTGGCGCAGGTGGCCTCCGGCGATCGGCCGGAGGCGCGCCTGCTCGCGCGCGTGCTCGTGATCCCCGCCGTGAACGTGCTCGGCCTGAACGCGCGGAGCCGCGTCTGGCCCTTCGATGGCACCGATCTGAATCGCATGTTCCCCGGCTACGACGCCGGCGAGACGACGCAGCGCATCGCGGCCGCGCTGCTGCGCCTGACGGAGCCCGCGCGCTGGCGCATCGACATCCACAGCTCGAACGTCGACTTCGAGGAGCTGCCGCAGGTGCGGCTCTACGAGCCGGGCGACGAGGAGCGCGAGGCGGCGCGCTGGCTCGGCTTGCCGGCCGTCGTCGAGCGCCCGGTGAACGCCACCTTCAGCGCGACGCTCGCCAACGCCTGGCGCGAGCGCGGCGGACACAGCCTGGTGATCCAGGCCGGCTATGCCGGCGGGCTCCAGGCGGCGCACTGCGAGCGGCTCTTCCGCGCGCTCGTCGACTTCCTCGAGGGCAGCGGCCTCCTGGTGGGGGTGCGCCTCGCCGAGCCGGAGGGCGACGTGCACGCCTTCGGGGTGCGGCAGAGCTTCCCGATGATCTCCGAGCACGCCGGCTGGTTCGTCTCGCGCCTCGAGGTCGGCCAGTGGATCCAGGCCGGCGAGCTGGTCGGCTACGTCTACGACGGCTTCCGCGGCGATCTGCGCGCCGAGGTGCGCTCGCCGCACTCCGGCCTGCTCGCGGGAATCCGCCGCCAGCCGCTGCTGTGCGAGGGCGACCTCCTGGCGCGCGTCCTCACGCGGGATCCGGTGGGTGCCATGGCCGACACCTACCTGATGGGGCACGGGCAGTAGTCGCCGTCGGCGCCTCAGGGCGGCGGCTGCGCCCAGGGGGGTCTTCCGCGTCCGCCGGCGCCGCCCGCGCTGCGCTCGACCGGTACGGTGAGCGGGGCGAGCAGCAGGGCCACGAGCGCCGCAAGGCCGAGCAGGCCCAGCAGGAGCCGCTTCCCCGAGCCCTCTCGTGAGGAGCCGCGCAACACGCCCGCGGCGAAGCGCCAGTGCAGGGCGAGATGGACGGAGAGCGCCGCGCAGAAGGAGATCGCGATCCACAGATGCAGGTCGCCCCACTGGTGGCGGTCGAGGCCGAACACCGTGACGCGGTGGCCGCTGCCCGGGGGCAGCGTCCAGTCGAGCAGGACTCCGGTCGCGACGAGCAGCACCAGTGCGACGAAGGCGACCGCGTCCACCCATCCGTTCAGCGTCGCGCGCTTCACGCAGGATCTCCTGGGGAAGAGCCTCCGCGGTAGACGAGCGGAAGATCGTCTGCGCGGCCGCGCGCCGCCTCCACCAGCGCGTGTCGCGGGGCGAGCGCGCAGGCCGGGTCGGTGTTGGCGGCGTCACCCGTCAGCCGGAAGGCCTGGCAGCGGCAGCCGCCGAAGTCGCGCGCGCGATCCGGACACGAGCGGCAGGGCTCGCGCATCCACGCCTCGCCGCGGAACGCGTTCATGCCGGGCGCGTCCGCCCAGCAGGCGCCGAGCGCGCGCTCGGCCGCGCTCCAGAACTCGAGGCCCGGCAGGTCGCGCGCGGCGTGACAGGGGAGCACCAGTCCGTCCGGTGCGACGACCAGGAGTCGCCGGCCCCAGCCACCCATGCAGGGCTTCGGGCGCTCGCCGAAGTAGTCCGGGAGCACCCACAGGATCTCCGGGCGCGGCGCGCGCGCCTGCTCGGCGCGCACCGCCGCTGCGGCAGCCGCGAGCTGCTCTCGCGAGGGCAGGAGCGCGTCGCGATTGCGCAGCGCCCAGCCGTCGTACTGCGCGTTCGCGAGCTCGACGCGGTCCGCGTCGAGCGAGCGCGCGAGCGCCACCAGCTCTGCGACCCGCGGCAGGTTGCGGCGGTGCAGCACGACGTTCAGCGTGAGCGAGAGCCCGAGCGCGCGTGCGGCGCGCGCGAGGGCGAGCTTGCGGTCGAAGCACGGCGTCCCGGCGATCGCGTCGGACGGCTCCGCAGCCGCATCCTGCACCGAGATCTGGACGCTGCGGAGCCCCACCGCGGCGAGACGCGCGAGCCGGTCGGGATCGAGCGGAACGGCGGCCGTCACCAGGTGCGGGTACAGGTTCGACGCGGCCGCGGCGCAGACGATCGCCTCGAGGTCGCGTCGCACCGACGGCTCGCCGCCGGTGAGCCCCACGTGCACGACGCCGAGCGCCGCCGCCTCGCGGAACACCCGGGCCCAGGCGTCGGCGTCGAGGCCGTCCCGGATCGCCGCGTGGTCGAGCGGATTCGAGCAGTACGGGCAGCGCAGCGGGCAGCGGTAGGTGAGCTCGGCGATCAGGTTCCAGGGACGCGGGGCCCCCATCAGAGGATCTCGACGACGCCCAGGCGCGCCATGCTCGCGAGGAACTCGTGCACGTCCTCGAAGGCGTGCGTCTCCTCGGGATGGCGCGCGGCGAGCTCGGCCGCCAGCGCCTCGGCGGTGCGCGCGCCGTCGCACAGCGCGAGGATCTCGCGCCCGGCCGGGTTCACGCGCACGGCCCGCTCGGAGAGGACGGCGAGGGCGCCGCCGGGTCGCTCGTCGTCGTCGCGGAGCGCGACGTGGGGCGAGAGCCGCGGGCGGCGCTGCGCCTCCTCGATCGCGTCGAGCAGCGACCACAGGATGTCGCACTTGCGCTCGAGCGCCGCGACGCAGCGCTCCTGGTCCTCGCGGCTCGCCGCGCGATCGAGCACGAAGTCGAGGCCGTACGCGGCGTCGCGCGGGGCCTGGCTCGTGCGCGAGCGGAAGTACGCGAGCCCTTCGGCGTCGACCCACGGGTAGTGCTTCTCGAAGGCGGCGATGCGATCGCGCATGATGTCGCCGGCGAAGAGCTCGGTCAGTGACGAGGCCACCGACGCGAGCAGGTCGTTCGACTCGACGAAGGTCACGTAGGCGTCGCAGGCGCGCTGCACGCCCGGCAGCACGCGGCGCAGGCTCGCCACGTCGGCGCGCTCGAGCCCGACCGCCTCCGCCAGCCGCAGCCAGAGCTCGAGGCCCCCCTCGCCCGGCGCGCGGCCGTCGTGGTCGTGGATCCGTCCGATCCACGCGCGGCGGAACTGCGCGTCGGGCGACTTGGCCAGGATCGACGCGTCCTTCACCGGGATGCGCGTCTGGTAGTAGTAGCGGTTGCGCACCCAGCAGCGGATCTCGCCCGGCGCGAGCGCACCCTCGTGCATGCGCAGGTTGAAGGGGTGCTTGTCGTGGTAGCGCTCGGCGCCGACCTGGCGCAGGCGTGCCTCGAGCTCGGCGCGGCTCCAGGTCACAGCGCGAGCTCCTGTCCGTCCATCGCGATCTCGAGCCCGGCGCGCCGCACCACCGACGCCTCGGGCGAGCCCGGGTCGAGGACGGGGTTGGTGTTGTTCACGTGGATGTAGAGGACGCGCCGGCCGCCGGAGGACACGGGGCGCGCCAGCTCCGCGAGCCGCGGCAGGCTCTCGGCGATCGGCACATGGCCCATCGCGTGGGCGTCCGGGGCGCCGGGGCGCATGCGCGTGAGCTCGTCGGCTGCGAAGAAGGTGCCGTCGAAGAAGCACAGATCGGCGGCCGCGAGCTCCGCGAGGGTCCCGTCGTCCAGCCGCGCGACGCCGGGGGCATACACCAGGCGGCGTCCTGTCCGCGCGTCGGTGACGCGCAGCGCGGTGGTCGTCTCCGGATGGTTCGAGGCGAGGCCCGAGAGCCAGCCCGGCACCTTCCCCGGCACCGGGAAGAGCCGCGCCTCCAGGTGCCCGTCGCGGTCGAGCGCGACCGGCTGGTCGAGCTTCGCGATGCCCCAGGCGGGTGCGAGCAGCCGCCAGGGCGCGCCGTGCTCGAGCAGCGCGTCGCGCACCCACGGGGTCGACACGATCCGGTGTGGCAGCGACTCGCGCAGCACCAGGAGGCCGAGGACGTGGTCGAGGTCGGCGTTGGTCAGGACCACCGTGTCGAGCGGGAGGTCGCGGGTGCCCGGGCGGGGGTGCAGCGCCGGGAAGCGCGCGAGCTGGTCGCGCACGTCGGGGCTCGCGTTCACCAGCGACCAGCGCCTGCCGTCGGCCGAGACGGCGATTCCGGGTTGCGAGCGCGGCGCGAGCTCGCCCGTGCGGGCGCCCGCGCACCGGGAGCAGCCGCAGTTCCACTGCGGCAGCCCGCCGCCGGCGGCGGACCCGAGCACGCGCACGCGCATCCGGTCGGCAGACGAGCCCATCGACCGCAGGAGGATACGCCTCGCCGCGGAGGCCCGCCGCGCACCCGCGCTCAAGCTCTGCGCGCATCCGGACGATGGCCGCGCCGGAGACCCTCATGAAGCGCAGGACGAAGATCCTGATCCTCGTCGCCGTCGGGTACGTCGTCGCGATGTACTTCGGGTCCTGCAACAGCGCGGTGCTCGCGCCGGCGCACACCGCCGCCGAGCGGGCGCAGGCCGACGCGCTCCACTTCCCCATCCGGGTCGGCGTCGAGCGGTACCCGCTCCCCGCCTACTCGGACCGGCTGATCGGGATCCTGCGGAGCACCGGGCTCTTCGACTCGGTCGATGCACTCGACAAGCTCGGCGCACCGCCCGACCTGATCGCCCGCGTGACGGGCCCGTCCGAGGGCGCGGCGGTGATCCCGGCGCTGACGCTGATCACGCTCGGCATCATTCCCACCTTCGCCGACGAGACCTGGGGCGAGAAGTTCGAGCTCGCGTCGCCGCGGAATCCCGCGCGTTCGATCGCGATCGAGACGCGCTGGACCGGCGCGACGGCGCTCGGCCTGGCGTGCTCGCTGCTCAACCTGTCGCCGGGCCGAACCAGCGGCGACGTGACCTCGCACCCGCGATCGGTCGAGCACTTCCGGGTGTCGATCGCCGCGCACGCGGCGGAGATCGAGGCGCTGGCCGCGCCCAGGACGGCGCCCTGAAGGACGGGGGCGTCCGCCCGCTCAGCCGATCATCGCGACGGCCTCGATCTCGACCAGGAGCTGCGGGACCGCGAGCGCCGAGACGACTACGTAGGTGCTGGCCGGGTACTGGCCCTCCTTCCAGTGGCGCTGGCGCGCTGCGGCGATGGCGGGGCGGTAGGCGGCGTCCGTCACGTAGACGTTGATCTTGACGATGTCGTCGAGCGTACCGCCGCAGGCCTCGACCACCGTGCGCAGATTGCGGAACACCTGCTCGGTTTGCGCCGCGGCGTCGCCCTCGCCCACCACCTTGCCCTGGCCGTCGAGCGCAACCTGGCCCGAGATGAAGACGGGCGCGCCCGTCTTGCGGACGGCGTAGGAGTAGCCGCTCGGCGGCGCCATTGCGGCCGGATTCACGATCTGCTTCGACACTCGGCCTCCTTCGTGCTCTTCGAGACGGTTCGCCGGCGGGCGCGGACGATCCGCCGCCCCGGCGTCACCCCTCCTGCTTGGCGTACTCGGCGAGGATGCGCTCGTCGCGCTCGAGGCGGCCCTTGTGGTTCTCGCGGATGCGGCGCGCCATGGTCTCGGTCTCTAGCATCCGGCGGCGCACGAACGCCTCGGCGAGATCGAGGCGCGCCGGGTCGGCGCCGACCTGTCGCAGCAGCTCCGCGGCGGCGATCACGCTGATCACCATCTCGGCGATCAGCTTGGCGCGCAGGAGCGCGTAGCCGACGTCGGCGAAGAGCACCAGCGCGCACTCCTCGATGCGGCCGACGGTCGCCTCGACCTGCTTGGCCAGCTCGGCGCGCGCGGCGTCTCCCATCATCGTGCCGAGCTGCGTCCGCAGGTCGGCCACCACGACGCCGAGCGCGCCCTTGCCCATCTCCCGCAGCGCGAACGAGGCCTGGATCTCGCTGGTGCCCTCGTACACGGTCATGATGAGGCTGTCGGCGTGCAGCTTCGCGACGTCGGCGTCCATCGTGTAGCCGATGCCGCCGAAGACCTGCATCGCGTCGCGCGTGATGTCGTGGCAGATCTCGGTGGCGAAGTACTTGCAGAGCGGCGTCAGCAGCCGCACCCGCGCCACCTCGCGCTCGAGGGCCTGGCGCAGCTCGTTCTCCTCGCCGGCCGCGAGCCCGCCGCGCCGGAGCGCCGCCTCGCGGGCCGCGCACAGGTCGACCAGCTCGAAGGTGTGGTACAGGATCGCACGCGCGGCCTCGACGTTGGTGGTCATCTTGGCGAGCATCGCGAGCACGAGCGGCTGCTTCGCGATCGGCTGGCCGAACTGCTGGCGCTCGTGCGCGTATCGGTTGGCGTCGTGTAGCGCGGCGGCGGCGACGCCGATCGCCTGCGCCGCCACCCCGAGCCGCGCGTTGTTCATGAGATCGAGCATGGCGCGGAAGCCGTTGCCCTTCTGCCCGAGGCGCCAGCCGACCGCGTCCTCGAAGACGACCTCGCAGGTGGGCGAGCCGTGGATGCCGAGCTTGCGCTCGAGCCGCGCCACGCGGATGCCGTTGCGCGAGCCGTCCTCGAGGTGCCGCGGCACCAGTACCAGCGAGAGGCCGTTCGTCGTGCCCTTCGACTGCTCGTAGGTGTCGCCGTCGCGCGCGAGGACCAGGTGGACCTCGGCGCCGCCGTTGGTGATGAAGATCTTCGAGCCGCTCACGCGCAGCGTGCCGTCGGGCTGCTCGACGGCCCGCGTGGTGATGCCGCCGAGGTCGCTCCCGGCCTTGGGCTCGGTCAGGTCCATGGCGCCCTGCACCTCGCCGGCCGTGAAGCGCGGCAGCCAGCGGCTCTTGATCGCCTCGTCGCCGTATCTCTCGATGTCGCCGGCGACGCCCGCCTGGAGCCCGACCACCGTCATCAGGCTCGCGTCCGCGCGGGAGAGCATCTCCATGTAGAAGCCGGAGAGCAGCCCGGGCAGAGCGGCGCCGCCGTAGGCCTCGGAGACGATGAGCGACACCAGCCCCGCCTCGCGCAGCGTCTGGTACGCATCGCGGATGTGCCGCGGCGGCTGCGCGCCGCCGTCTGCGGTGCGCTCCGCCTCTTCCTGCCAGTGCTCGCGCGCCCCGCGCTCGAAGCTCTCGGCGAGCTGCGCCGCGGTCTCGAGCACGCTGCGGTACGCGCCCACCTCCGAGGCGACGTCGGGCGAACCGCCGCGGCGGAGCTCCAGGAGCCGCTCCCAGTCGACCAGGTCGTCGACGTACAGGCGCATGGTCGGGGTGTAGTAGCTCTGCATGGCACCTCCCGGCTGCGATCGGGTCACTCGCTCGCGCGCGAGAGACCGATCTGCACCGAGCGCTCGCCGAAGCGCGCCTCGTGGCGCGAGCCCGCGCCGGGCTCCAGCGTCTCGACCAGCTCGACGGCGCGCGCCAGCGTCTGCTCGGCGATCCAGTCGCGGTGCCGCTCGACCGCGCCGCGCCAGTCCTCGGGCAGCGCGAGCGAGAGGCGGATGCGATCGGCCACGTGCAGGCCCGCCTCCTTGCGCGCCTGCTGTACGCCGCGCACGACGTCGCGCGCCACGCCCTCGGCCACGAGCTCGTCGGTGAGCTCCGTGTCGAGCACCGCGATCGCATCGCGGGACGCGAGCGGCTCGCAGGCGATGCCCGCGTGCGGCTCGAGGCGGAGCTGGTACTCGCCCGGCTCGAGGCGCTGCCCGGCGACCTCGATGCCGCCGTCGGCCAGGCGCTCGAAGCGCCCGCCCTTCGCGGCCGCCAGCACGTCCTTCATCGCCGGCCCGAGGCGCGGCCCGAGCGCGCGCGCGTTCACGGCGAGCTGGAAGCGCGCCCACTCGTCGATCGAGGATGCCAGCCGCACCTCCTTGACGTTGACCTCCTCGCGCAGGAGGTCCGCGTAGGGCGCCAGGCGCTCGACCCCGGCGCCCGCGAGCGTGAGCGCGGCGAGCGGCTGTCGCACCCGTACCCCCGACTTCTCGCGCAGCGTGCGCGCGGCGCTCGCCGCGTCCCGCACCCGGTCCATGTCGGCGACGAGCGCGCTGTCGGCCGGCAGCGCGGCGGCATCCGGCCAGTCGGCCAGGTGGACGCTCAGCTCGCGGGTGAGGCCGCGGTAGATCTCCTCGGCGACGAAGGGAAGGAGCGGCGCGGCCGCGCGGGCCAGCGTCACCAGGACGGTGTAGAGCGTGTCATAGGCGTCGCGCTTGTCGGCATCCATCCCGCTGCGCCAGAAGCGCTCGCGGCTGCGGCGGATGTACCAGTTGGTGAGCGCGTCGAGAAGGTCCGTGACCCGCGCGCACGCGCCCGCGAGGTCGTAGGCGTCGAGGCTCGCGGTCATGCCCTCGACGAGCTGGTGCGTCTTCGCCAGCACGTAGCGGTCGAGGAGCCCCGTCGCGTCGGCGCGCCCGCGCGCCTCGATGCCGTCCGTGTTCGCGTACAGGCAGAAGAAGGCGTAGGCGTTCCAGAAGGGCAGCACCACGCCGCGGACCGCGTCTCCGATCGCCTTCTCGTCGAGGCGCAGGTCGAGCCCGCGCAGCACCGGCGACGACACGAGGTACCAGCGCAGCGCGTCGGATCCCTGCGTGTCCATCACCTCGAGCGGATCGGTGTAGTTGCGCAGCCGCTTCGAGAGCTTCTGTCCGCTCTCGGAGAGGATCACGCCGTGGCACATGCAGGTCTTGAAGGGCGGGCGGTCGAACAGCGCGGTGCCGAGCACCATCAGCGTGTAGAACCAGCCGCGCGTCTGGGCGACATACTCGACGATGAAGTCGCCGGGGAAGTGGCTCTCGAACCGCTCGCGATTCTCGAAGGGGTAGTGCACCTGGGCGAACGGCATCGACCCGGACTCGAACCAGCAGTCGAGCACGTCCGAGACGCGACGCATGGTGCTGCGGCCGGTCGGGTCGTCGGGATTCGGGCGCACCAGGTCGTCGATGTGCGGCCGGTGGAGGTCCGCCGGCCGCACGCCGAAGTCGCGCTCGAGCTCGTCGAGGCTGCCGTACACGTCGATGCGCGGGATGGCAGGGTCGTCGCTCTTCCAGACGGGGATCGGCGAGCCCCAGAAGCGGTTGCGGCTGATCGACCAGTCCTTGGCGCCCTCGAGCCATCGGCCCATCTGGCCGTCGCGCACGTTCGCGGGGATCCAGTGGATCTGCCGGTTCAGCTCGACCATGCGCTCGGCGAACGACGACACGCGCACGTACCACGATGACATCGCGCGGTAGATCAGCGGCGTGTCGGTGCGCCAGCAGTGCGGGTAGTTGTGGACGATGGTCTCGTGCCGCACCAGCTCACCGCGCTCGCGGAGGGCGCGGATGATCGAGGGGTTCGCGTCGAAGACGAGTTGGCCCGCCCAGTCCGGCACGGCGTGGGTGAAGCGGCCGGTGTCGTCGACCGGCATCACGACGGGGAGGCCCGCCGCGCGCCCGACCTCGAGGTCGTCCTCGCCGTGGCCGGGCGCCATGTGCACGATGCCGGTGCCCTCCTCGGTCGAGACGAAGTCGGCGGCCAGCACGCGGAAGGCGTTCGGCGCGTCGGCGAAGAACGGGAAGAGCGGCCGGTAGCGCAGGCCCGCGAACGCCGCGCCCAGGCCCCGGCGGACGACCTCGGCCTCGCCGAGCTCGTTGGCGAAGCGCTCGCGCGCGGCCTCGGCGACGAGCACGCGGCGCTCGCCGAGCCCGAGCAACACGTAGTCGATCTCGGGGCCCACCGCGAGCGCCAGGTTCGAGGGCAGCGTCCAGGGCGTCGTGGTCCAGGCCCAGATCTCGGTCGGCTGGTCGGAGCTGGGGCCGTCTACGTGGAAGCGCACGGTGACGGCCGGGTCCTGGCGCTCGCGCGTGGCGTCGTCGAGGCGCGTCTCGAAGTTCGAGAGCGGCGTCTCGGCCGCCCACGAGTAGGGCAGCACGCGCTCGCCCTCGTACACCAGCCCCTTCTCGTGGAGGCGCTTGAAGGCCCACATCACGCTCTCCATGTAGGAGAGGTCCATGGTCCGGTAGGCGTTGTCGAAGTCGACCCAGCGGGCCTGGCGGGCGACGTAGCGCTGCCACTCCTGCGTGTAACGCATCACCGACCGGCGGCAGTGCTCGTTGAAGCGCGCGATCCCATAGCGCAGGATCTGCGCGCGGCCGGCGACGCCGAGCTCCTTCTCCGCCTCCATCTCGGCCGGCAGCCCGTGGCAGTCCCAGCCGAAGCGCCGCTCGACGCGCCGCCCGCGCATGGTCTGGTAGCGGGGGACGATGTCCTTGACGTAGCCCGTGAGCAGGTGCCCGTAGTGCGGGAGCCCGTTCGCGAAGGGCGGTCCGTCGTAGAAGACGTACTCGTTCGTGCCGCCGGCCGGCCGCCGCGCAGGGCGGTGCTCCACCGACTCGCGGAAGATCCCCTCGCGCTCCCAGTACGCGATCAGCGCGCGCTCGAGCGCGGGCAGGCTCGGCTTCTGGTCGACGGCCGGATAGCGGGCCCCCGATCGGGGGCTCGTCCCGAACCGGCTCTCGGGCTCGTCGCTCATGCCGTCCGCCTCACGGAAACCGCAAGCTAACCCGCGAGTTAGGGCGACACAAACGGACTTGCAGTCAGCTCGGATCCCGCGCCCACGCGCGGCCGAAGAGCGGACCGGACATGCGCCACGCCGCATCCGCGAAGCCCTTCGCCTCGAGCGCGCGCGCCCGGCCGCGCGCTGGAGCATCGAGCGCGCGATGTCGATGCCGACGACCAGCCCGTCGGCGCCGACGCGGTGCGCCAGCGCGGCGGTGCCCGCACGCGAGATCGAGCACCGTGTCCCCGCGCTCGAGCGCGAGGCGCTCGACCACCTCGTCGACCTCGTCCGGGAACCGCGGCATGCCGATCCACGGTGCGGCCGCGTCGCGGATCCTGTCGTACAGCCCGGCGGCGAGCGGCGTGTCGAGCGCGCGCTGCGTCGGGGTCGGAGCGAAGTCTTCGCCGAGCAGGTCCAGCACGCCCGCGCGCAGCGGCACCGCGCGGCCACCGTCGGGAAGGCGCAGGCCGGGAAGGGTGGGGTCGACCGCGGGCGCGGCATCGGAGCCGGGGAGGCGCAGCAGGCCCGCCGCCCTCTCGAGCACCGCCAGGCCGGCATCCGCTACGTCTTCCTCCTCCGGCGCCACGCTTGGCGAAGTCGCAGGGCCCGCGTGCGGGCCCGGGCGGCCGGCGGCTGCGGAAAGGGGCTTCCCCCCGTGCCCCGAACCTGATAGAGAGTCAGATTCCGGGGGAAGGGGGAGCGAGCGCCCGTGGAGCTTCGCGGCCAGATCGCGGTGGTGACCGGCGCCTCGTCGGGCATCGGCCGCGCCACCGCGCGCGAGCTGGCGCGGCGCGGCAACACCGTGGTCGCGGTCGCGCGCCGCGAGGCGCTCCTGCGCGAGGTGATCGCCGAGTGCCAGAGCGACGCGCCGAAGTCGAGCTACCTCGCCGGTGATCTCGGCGACCGCGCTTTTGCGGAAGGGGTGATCGAGGAGACCGCGGCGCGCCACGGCCGCGTCGACCTCCTCGTGAACAACGCGGCGATCCCGGTCCGCAAGCTCTTCTACCGGACCTCGGTCGAGGACGTCGAGGACGCCCTGCGCGTCAACTTCCTCTCGAGCGTGTGGACCTGCTACGCGGCGATTCCGCACATGCTGCGCACCGGCGGCGGCGCGATCGTCAACGTGTCGTCGTTCGCCTCGAAGGTCGTTCCGACGCACGAGACGCTCTACGCGGCCTCGAAGTGCGCCTTGAATGGATTCACCGAGGGGCTCTGGAACGAGCTCCACGGCTCGAACATCCACGTCGCGCTGATCCATCCCGGCCCGATCGACACGGAGATCTGGGACAAGGGCGAGCACCCGGACGGCTACCAGGGCCGCAAGTTCCCGCCGTCGATGGTGGCCGACGCGATCGTCGAGGCGGTCGAGCGCCGCCGCTACGAGGTCACCGTGCCCCGTCGCAACCTCCAGCTCCTGGCCGCGCGCTTCCTGCGCCTGGTGGCGCCGGGGCTCCTGCGGGCGGGCGTGCGGCGCATGGATCCGGTTCCCCCGGAGGCGCTAACAGAGGCGCGCGAACGCGCGCGCCGAGGCAGCCGGCTGGGCGACGACGACGGGCCGGGCGGTCCGGGCGACTGAACGGAGAGGAGTGGAGCGCGTGATGGAACGGATGCGGCGGAAGGCTTGGGTGGGAGTGGCGCTGCTCGGCTTGCTCGCGGCAAGAGGGGCGCGAGCCGCCGACTCGGGCGAGCTGCTCTACTTCCCCGACGACGAGAAGCTCCGGCGCATCGACATCGACTCGATCGATCACGGGCCGATCGTCGAGGACATCCTGATCGGGAGCACCGGCGACGACCGCCACGCGCTGGCGGGACCGCGTGGCGGCGGCAACGTCAATGGGCAGATCTGCGTGATCCCCGACGGCACGAATCGATTCGTCATGAGCGAGGACGCCGAGCAGCCCCGCTATCAGGCGGGCTACGCCGTCTTCGACCCGAACGGGCCGATGATCGGCAAGCTCGTCCCCACCTACCTCGCGAGCTTCGCGGATCCGACGGGCTGCGCGGTCACCGCCGACGGACTCCTGCTGACGCTGGTGGCGGGGGACGAGGGGCTCGGCACCTCCAATGGCGAGCTCTACCTGTGGTTCCCGCCGTACGATCAGTTCCCCGGTCCAGAGCCCTATCCCAACAACGAGATCAGCACGAACTTCTGCGTGCTCGCCGAGGACATCGGGACGGCGACCAACATCCAGATCGACGAGGTCGGCCGCCTGCTCGTGACCTCGCCGCCGAGCGGCGTGGTCTATCGCTTCACCGGCCCGCTGCCGACTGCGCCGAACGCGGCGGGCGGCTGCGGCCGCTTCGACTCGACGGGCGCGCCGCTCGTCGACGCGGGCCGCCTCACGCGCCAGAACTTCATCCACGACGGCCACATCGCCACGCCCTCCGGCCTCGCTCGGGGACCCAGCGGCGACTGGTTCGTCGGCGACGTGCTCTTCGGGCGCATCGGGGAGTTCGACGCGAACGGGCACTTCGTGCGCCTGGTCGTCGACCCCGGAACCTTCAGCGGGCTCCCGACCACGTACGGCAACCCGCAGGGCATCGCCCTCGACTCGAAGGGCACCCTCTACTACGCGGACCTCGACCTGGTGGGCGACAACATCTTCGACCCGGACACGGGGCCGGACGGCAAGATCTGGCGCGTGCGCTTCGACGACCAGGGCGTTCCCCAGACGCCCGAGGTGGTGCGGGCGGGCCTGGGCTTCCCCGACGGCGTCTCGGTGCTGCCCGGGAACATCCAGGCCACCCCGTGGCCCACGCTCGGCGGGAGCGAGAAGCGGCTCTACTTCAATCCCGACGAGTCGACGGTGACCGCGCAGAACGTCTCCCAGCTCGTGACGCGCTGGACCTTCATCACGTCCGCGATCGT
>DATJPY010000068.1:0-29575 GCA_035506135.1 Myxococcota bacterium
CACTACAGCGAGTTCAACGTCGACCTGGCGGACCTCCCCGGCCGGGTGGCGCTGCGCACGCAGGCCGAGCTGCGTGCGGTGCTCGCCCGCTTCCCCGGCGTCTCGTTCGCCGTGACGCCGTTCCTCACCGAGCGCATCGAGGAGACCATCTCCGGCAGCACGGCGGACGTGGTCGTGCAGGTCTACGGCGACGACCTCGACGTGCTCGACGAGAAGGCTGCCGAGGTGGCGCACGTGCTGTCGGGGATCCGGGGCGCCACCGACGTGCAGGCCGACCCGCCACCGGGTCTCCCGGAGCGGGTGGTGCGGCTGCGACCGGAGCGCCTGGCGCGCTTCGGCTTCCGCCCGGTCGACGTGCTCGACGCGGTCCAGGCGGCCTACGAGGGCGCGTCGGTGGCCGAGACGCATGAGGGGAACCGCGTGCTCGACGTCGCGGTGATCCTCGACCCGGCGGCGCGCCGGGATCCCGAGGGCGTCGACGCGCTCCTGCTCCGCAGCCCCTCCGGCGCACGCGTGCGGCTCGGCGAGCTCGCCGAGATCACCACCGCCACGGGGCGCTACTCGATCTTCCACGAGGCCACGCGCCGCCGCGTTGCCGTCACCTGCAACGTGAGGGGGCGCGACCTCGCCTCGTTCGCGAAGCAGGCGCGCTCCCGCATCGCGAAGCAGGTGGCCTTTCCTCCCGGCGTCTTCGCCGTGGTCGGGGGCGCCGCGGATACCGCCTCGCGGGCGCGCCGCGAGCTCCTGCTGCACGCGGCGCTGGCCGGGCTCGGCATCGTGCTGCTGCTCTCGATCCCGTTCCGGCGCCCGCGCCACCTGCTCCTCGTGCTGGCCAACCTCCCGTTCGCGCTGGTCGGCGGCGTGCTCGCCGTGCTGGTGACCGGCGCGAGCCTGTCGCTCGGCTCCCTGGTCGGCTTCGTGACGCTCTTCGGAATCACGACCCGCAACTCGATCATGCTAGTCTCGCACTACGAGCACCTGGTGCAGGTCGAGGGGATGAGCTGGGGACTCGAGGCCGCGGTGCGTGGCGCTGCGCAGCGCCTGGTGCCGATCCTGATGACGGCGCTCGTCACCGGGCTCGGCCTGCTGCCGCTCGCGCTCGGCAGCGCCGACGCCGGGCGCGAGGTCGAGGGTCCGATGGCGATCGTGATCCTCGGCGGGCTCGCGACCTCGACCGCGCTGAACCTGCTGGTGCTCCCGACGCTCGCGCTCCGCTACGGGCAATTCGAGGCGTGATGCGCCGCGCGCAGCGGCTTGCGCTCGCCGCCACCGCCGCGGTCCTCGCGACGGCCTGCGCCACCGCCACGCCCGTCGGCGTGAATCGCACGGACCCGCGGCAGGTGCACCGCGAGCTCGTGGCGAACGCGCTCTCCACCAACGAGATGAGCGCCCCGACGCACGAGCTCCTGACCCGGCTCAGCCTGCTCGAGGCCTATCGCACGAGGCCCGACGCGACGCTTGCAAGCCTGCACGCCGGCCTCTCGCAGTCCGACGACGCGGGTCTCCTCTTCGCGCTGGCCGAGCTCTCGTTCCTGCAAGCGGCGCGCACGGGCCGCCGCGACCTGGCGCTCGCGTCGGCGGTCTATGCCTACGCCTTCCTGTTCCCGAGCGCACCGGACGCGCCGCCGGACCCCTTCGACCCACGCCTCCAGACGGCGCGCCACCTCTACAACCGCGGTCTCGCCCTCGGACTGCGCTCGGACGACGGCCGCGAGGTCGCGCTCGCGAGCCGCACCTATTCGCTCCCCTTCGGCGACCTCGCCGTGGCCCTCGATCCCGCCGAGGAGACGTGGGCGGGATTCCGGCTCGATCGATTCGTCTCGGCGGCGGACCTCCAGGTGCGCGGCCTCCAGAACCGCTACCGCACGGCGGGGGTCGGCGCGCCGCTCTCGGCCTCGCTCGGCGGCCCGGCCGGCGGGCCTCTGCCGCCCGGCCACGACCGGATCCCCGCGCGGCTCAAGGTGCCCGTGACGGCGTTCCTCCGGCTCGCGGACGTGCGCGCCGGAATCGCTTCGGGTCACCTGCGCGGCGACCTCGAGCTCTACTCGGAGGACGGGCGCAGCGAGCTGCTCGTCGACGGGCGCACGGTGCCGCTCGAGACCGAGAAGAGCTCCTCGCTCGCCTACACCCTCGAGGGCTCGCCGATCTGGGACTTCGGCTTCGCGGGGTTCCGCCTCGGCGACTTCGTGCCCGGCGGCCAGACCGAGCGGCTCATCTTCATGACGCCCTATCGGCCGGGGCGCATCCCGGTGGTGCTCGTCCACGGCACCTTCTCGAGCCCTGCGACCTGGGCCGAGATGGTGAACGAGCTCGACAACGACCCCGTCCTCTCGCGCCGCTACCAGATCTGGCTCTTCATCTACAACACGGGGAACCCGATCCCGTACTCCGGCGGCCTCCTCGTCAAGTCGCTGAAGGACGTCGTCGCCGAGCTCGATCCCGACAACCGGGATCCGGCGCTCCGGCACATGGTGGTGGTCGGGCACAGCCAGGGCGGCCTCCTCACCAAGCTCACCGTGGTCGACAGCGGCGACAGGTTCTGGGAGAACGTCGCCCGCAAGCCGCTCGACGAGATCCCCCTCTCGCCCGCCACCGCCGCGCTGCTGCGCCGCTCGTTCTTCTACGAGCGGCTCCCCTTCGTGACCCGCGTGGTGTTCATGTCGACCCCCCATCGAGGGAGCTATCTCGCGGACTTCGGTCCGGCCGGGTGGATCTCCCGCCTGGTCAAGATGCCGGTGCGCATCACCAAGCTGCTCGGCGAGCTGGCCGTGCAGGGAGGCGAGGGAGCCTTCCTGGTGCCGCTCCAGCGACCCCCGACGAGCCTCGACAACATGTCGTCGCGCAATCGCTTCCTGCAGACCCTGTCGGAGATGCCGGTCGCGCCGGGCGTCGCCGTCAACTCGATCGTCGCGGTGCGCGGCGCGCGGGAGCCGCCCTTCACCGGCGGCGCGGACGGCGTGGTGCGCTTCGAGAGCGCCCACCTGCCGGATGCGGAGTCGGAGCTGGTGGTGGACTCCGGTCACTCGGTGCAGCAGACCGAGCGCGGCATCAACGAGGTCCGCCGGATCCTGCTCCTGCATGCGGCGCAGAGCGGACTGTTCCCCGCGCAGGCCGTCACGCAGGTATCGGCGCCGGCAGATCGGGCGTCGGCTGCTCGTGCACCGGGATCTCGTCCGGCAGGCCGCCGAGCGCGACCGCGATCTTCGAGAAGCCCATGAACAGGGCGAGCGCGGCGGTGAGCTCGACGATCTCGGCGGAGCTCATGTGGGCGAGCAGCTCGCGCTCGAGATCGTCCGGGAGCTCCCCCGGCGTCGACAGGAACACATCCGTGTAGCGGAGGACGGCCTTCTGGCGCGGCGACAGGGAGCCGTCCTGGTATCCGTCGCGGATCTCGTCGACCACGTCCTCCGTCAGCCCCTCGCGGCGCGCGCCCGCGAAGCGGATCGCCTTGCAGATCGGGCAGTCGATGATGCGCGCGTTGCGGATGCGCGCGAGCTCCTTGGTGGCGAGGTCGAGCTCGCCGTGGCTCCAGAGCGTCCCGTAGAGGCGCAGGAACGCGTCGAGCAGCGCCGGCTGCAGCGCCAGCGGGCTCGACTGGATCGGATCGGCGCTGCGGGTCGCGGGCGGCTTCACGCGGGCGGCGATCATTCCGTCTCTCCCAGCTCGAGGATCCGCGCGAAGCGGGCGAAGCCGTCGAAGATCGCGAGCGCCTCGACGAAGGCGACCGTGCCGGCGTCGCCGAGCGCGTCGGTCACGGCCCCGGCCTCGGGGTCCGTGATGCCCTTCGGATCGAGCGCGAACTGCTCGGCGAAGCGCAGGCAGGCGCGCTCGGTCTCGCCGTAGGCGTCGCTCCGCCACCAGGTCGCGAGCTCGTCCGCCTGGCGCGCCGGGAGGGACACCGGGCGTTCGGTGGGGCGCGGGCAAGCGGCGCCGTGCATCTGGCCGATCCGCAGCCGGCAGAGCTCGAGGACGATCGGGTCGACGAGCCCGGCGTCCCAGAAGAGCGCCGCGAACGCGCGCCAGGCGGCGAACAGGTTGGGCCGCAGCCCGAAGGCGCGCTCGAAGCTCCCGGTCCCAGCCGCCTGCTCCGGAAGCCACGTCATCCCACCTCCCTCCGGGAGGCCACGCTATCACGCCGTCTCGTCGCACGGCTCTTGACCGACCGGTCGAAATCTTACAAACTAGCGCTCGTTAGTTTTTGCCTCGGGAGCCCGAATGCCCGGCTCGCCTGCGATTCCGATCACCTCCGGCGCCCGTAGCAAGGGCGAGCGCACGGCAGAGCGGATCCTCGACGTCGCCGAGGCGCTCTTCGCCGAGCGCGGCTACGACGGCACCACCCTGCGCGACGTCGCGACGCGCGCAGGCCTTCGCATCCCGAGCCTCTACAACCACTTCGCCAGCAAGGAATCCCTCTACGGCGCGGTGCTCGAACGCGGCTTCGGCCCCGTGCTCGAAGTGCTCTCGGAGTTCGTCGCCGGCGGCGAAGCGCGCTCGCGGGACACCGGCCGCGTGATCGAGCGGGTGATGGCCCTGCTCGCGCGCCGCCCGAACCTGCCGCGCCTCGTCCAGCACGAAATGCTGTCGGGCGGCCAGCGCCTCACCCCGATGCTTCGCGGCTGGATCACCCCGGCCTTCGCGCGCGCGCACGAGATGGTCGAGGCCACCCGGGGCGCTCGGCGCTGGGAGCGCGATCAGATCCCGCTCCTCGTGCTGGCCGTCTTCCACGCGCTGGTCGGCTACTTCGCGATCGCACCGTTCTACCGGGGCCTGAACGGCCTCGACCTGCTGGCTCCGAAGATGCTCGAGCATCAATCGGCCTTGCTGCGCGAGATCGTCGCGGCGCTGTTCCCCGAGGACGGATGAGGAGACGGGACATGGGATCGGACATCGATGTGGACGTGGCCTTCCTGGATGCACAGAGCTGGGACGACTCGATGGGCGAGCGGATGCGCTGGCTGCGCGAGAACGATCCCGTGTACTGGTCGGCGCGCGACAACCTCTGGATCGTGTCGAGGTACGAGGACGTCGCCTACGTCTCGAAGGACCAGCAGCTCTTCACCTCGGGCAACGGGGTGCGGCCGGGCAATCCGGCCAAGATCGGGCTCGTGGACGAGGGCGAGCCGCGTCACACGCAGCTCCGCAACCTGATCAACCGCGGCTTCACCCCGCGCATGGTGAGGAAGCTCGAGGTGGTCTTCCGCGGGATCGTCACCGAGGAGATCGACGCGATCGCGCCGCGCGGCGAGTGCGACTTCGTCGACGACATCGCGGTGCCGCTGCCGCTGCTGCTGATCGCGGAGATGATCGGGATCCGCCGCCAGGATCGCGATCGCTTCCACCGCTGGTCCGACGCGATGATCGCCGCGGAGGGAAACTTCGGGAACCCCGAGGTGGTCGCGCGGGCCGGCGCGGCGTTCATGGAGTACTCGACCTACGTGAAGGAGATCATCGAGGACCGCCGCGCCCACCCGCGCGACGACCTGGTGAGCGTGCTGGTGGGCGCGAAGGACGAGGGGGTGCTCGGGCGCTTCGACGTGCGCGATCTCCCCCACCAGGATCCCGAGCACCTGTCGCTCGCCAACGACGAGCTCACCATGATGCTGGTGATCCTGCTCGTGGCCGGCAACGAGACCACGCGCAACGGCATCTCCGGCGGCATGCAGCTCCTGATCGAGAATCCAGGCGAGCGGAAGAGGCTGATCGACGATCCCTCGCGGATCCCGGCCGCCGTCGAGGAGATGCTGCGGCTGGTCTCCCCGGTGTTCTCCTTCTCGCGCACCGTCACCCGGGACACCGAGCTGCGCGGGCGCAAGCTGCTCGCCGGCCAGCAGGTGCTGATGCTCTATCCGTCCGCGAACCGCGACGCGGCGGTGTACGACGATCCCGACAGCTTCCGCGTGGAGCGCAATCCGCACCACCTGGCATTCGGCGTCGGCACGCACTACTGCCTGGGCGCCAATCTGGCGCGGATGGAGATGCGCGTCGCCTTCGAGGAGCTGCTGCGGCGGCTGCCGGACATGGACTACGCCGACGGTGGACCCGTGCTCCGTCCGTCGGCGCTGGTGCGCTCGTGCGTGCACATGAAGGTGCGCTTCACGCCCGAGGGCTGAGCCGGCGCCGCGTGCGCAGACCGGGCAGCAGCGCGGCCAGCGCCGCGCCCTCGAGCCATGCCGTCGTCGGCTCCGGCGCGAGTTCGACCGCTCCGGCCGTGCAGTGGTCGGCAGAGCGCGCGACGCCGCGCGCGTCGGTGTCCGGACAGTCGACGCCCATGCCGGCGGCGGGCGAGCCCGCGGCCGGGAGGATCGTGAGCAGCGGGCTCCCGTGGTAGCCGAGCGGGCCTAGGTCCGCCGACTCGAGCGCCACCGAGGGGCTGCACAGCGAGCCCGGGCTGTCGGAGCCGCCGCCCGTGCGCGTCACCGGCCACTGCATGTTCCCGCCGCCCTCCTGGAACGTCGACCCGCACGAGATCGGGTTGTAGCCGTTGCCGACGGTCTGGCCGTCGAAGATCGTGTTCTGCAGCCGCACCTGGCTCCCGCCCGTGGTGCCGGCATCGAACGCCACGGGGCCGGGCGCGGCGTTGCGGGCGATCGTCGAGTTCACGATCGATCCCGTGACCGAGCTGTCGATCGCGATCCCGCCCGCCAGGCTCGAGAGCGCCGTGTTCTCCGCCACGGTGACGTTGGTCATCGCGACCGTCGTCGACTGCGGGCCGAGGAACATGCCGGCCGCGAAGCTGGCCTGGTTCCAGGCGATCGTCGAGCTCGAGAGCCGGATCTGCACGCCCTGCAGGTAGAGGCCGCCCGCCATGCTCGTCGACTGGTTCGGGATCGCGTTCGAGAGCACGCTGGTGCGGTCGATCGCCATCGGCCCGATGCCGTTGTTCGAGACGCGGAAGAAGCCGCCGCCGTAGGCGTTGGCGTCGTTGCCCTCGATCTCGACGCCGCACAGCGACTCGACCTGGTTCGTCCCGTCGCTGTAGATGCCGCCGCCGTTGCCGCCGTTGCCCGGGTTGCCGCCGCTGCCGCTCGCGGTGTTGCCGGAGATCGATGTATTCACCAGCGTGAGGCCGGCGTGCAGCACGCCGATCGCGCCGCCGTTCGAGGCGCTGTTGCCGCTGAGCTCGCTCCCGATGACGGTGACCTCGCCGAGCCCGACGTCGTAGATCGCGCCGCCGGCCACGTCCTGGCCGGTCGCGGGTCCGTGGTTGTCCGTGAAGGTGCAGTCGATCGCGTGGACGTTGCCGCCGTTGGTCCAGATCGCCCCGCCGCCGCGGACCGTGTCGTCACCCGTGACGCCGGAGCTGTTGCCGCGCTGGAAGGCGAGCCGTTGCACGGTGAGCGTCGGCGACTTGAACGTGAACACCGAGGGCATCGAGAGGATCCGGGTGGTACCGCCGCCGTCGAGCGTCACCAGGCCGCCCCCGTCGATCACGGTGTTGCTCGTGATCGACTTCGCCGAGGTGACGGAGATCGTCACCGGCGCCGGGCCGCAGTCGAAGACCACGATGCCGCCGCCGGCGATTGCGCTGGCGAGCGCCGCGTCGGTGCAGCTCGCCGGCGTCCCGTTGCCGACCACCGCGTCGGGGTGGCTGGTGTCGACGAGGGCCATCGGCGGCGTGCACGCGCCGACCTGCGCGCCCGCGGTCGGGGCGGCGAGCAGCGAGAGCAGGGCGACGGCGAGGAGACGCCTCCGGTCCATGGCGGTCTCATCGGCGGGAGCGGCGCCGGGCTGAGTGATCAGCGATGCGCCGGCCAGGCTCGCAGCAGGTCGTCCGTCGAGACCAGCGTCACCACCGCCCCGAGGGTGTGCTCGAAGACCGCCTCCACGTAGGCACGCGGAAAGCCGGCAACTGCGTCGCGAGGGATGACCACCTGGTAGGACGCGTTCACGGCGTCGAAGGCGAGATTCTGGATCGCGACGTTCACCGAGACGCCGACGCCGACGACCGTGCGGACGCCGAGGTTGCGCAGCACGAAGTCGAGCTCGGTGCCCTGGAAGGGGGAGAGCCCGTGGAAGCGCGGGAGCACGAGGTCGCCCTCCGCCACCGGCACCTCGGGAACGATCTCGGCCGCCGCCGAGCCGGGGAGCAGCTTGACGGGCGCCCGCGCCATGTACTGGAAGATGCGCGCGTTCGCGTTGGCGCCGCGCCCGTCCGGCCGCCGGAGGGCGGTGCAGTGGATCACGGGCGCACCGGCAGCGCGCGCGGCGGCGACGAGCGCGGCGATCCGCGGCAGCGCCTCGCGCGCCGCGGCGGCGAGCTCGGGCAGCTGCGACTGGTCGCCGATCACGCCGCGCTGGATCTCCTGCGTGACGAGCGCGGTGTGAGCCGGGTCGACGAGCTTCGGCAGGTCGAGCGCCACGAGATTCCTCAGACCATCGGCCGGCCGCCGTTCGGGTGCAGCACCTGGCCGGTCATGTAGCGGGCGCCGTCGGAGGCGAGGAAGAGGATCGCGGCGGCCACGTCCTCGGGCGCTCCCGTGATGCCGAGCGGGCATCGGCTGCGCATGAACGCCAGCATCTTGTCGCGCTCGGCGGGATCGAAGCTGCCGTCCGGCCGGCGGGCGCGTGCGAGGCCCATCGGCGTCTCGACGGCGCCCGGCGCGACCGCGTTCACGCGCACACCCGCGCCGCCGAGCTCCGCGGCGAGCACGCGCGTCAGCGCCACGACGCCCGCCTTCGACATGCTGTAGGCGGACAGCGTCGGATAGGGCTCGAAGGCCGCGCTCGAGGAGACGTTGACGATGCTGCCGCTGCGCTGCCGCGCCATCGCGCGCGCGGCGGCCTGACAGCCGAAGAAGACGCCCTTCAGGTTCACGGCCAGCACGCGGTCGAGGTCGGCCTCGTTCGTGTCGACCACGGCGCGCTCGTGAAGGATGCCCGCGACGTTCGCCATCACGTCGAGGCGCCCGAAGGCCGCGGCTGCGCGCGCGACGAGCGCCTCCACCTCGCT
Organism: Myxococcota bacterium; assembly: GCA_035506135.1. Lineage (GTDB taxonomy): Bacteria > Myxococcota_A > UBA9160 > UBA9160 > PR03 > DATJPY01. The sequence goes on from DATJPY010000068.1 coordinate 8,951, forward strand.
GCGCTTCGACACGTCAGTGCGTACGGCGAGCGCGCCGCGGCCGATCGCCGCGGCCGTCTCGCGGAGGCCCGCCTCGTCGACGTCGGCCACCGCCACCGATGCACCGGCGGACGCGAGCACGAGCGCGGCGGCCCGCCCGATCCCGCTCGCGGCACCCGTCACCACCGCGGCGCGCCCCGCCAGGTCGAAGGGATGTGCACTCACGCGATGACGCGCTGGCCGCGCAGCGCCTCGAGCTCGTCGGTCGCGACGCCGAGCTCGCGCAGCACCTGGTCGGTGTGCTCGCCGAGCGCCGGAAAGCGCTCGACCGGCCCCTCGGCCACGCGCGATAGCTTCACGGGATTGCCGACCACCAGCATGTCGCGCCCGCCGTCGGGGCGCGGCACCTCGATCAGCATGTCGCGCAGAGCGACGTGCGGGTCCGCGGCCAGATCGGCTGCGGTCTGGCTCGGGCCTGCCGCGATGCCGAGCTCGCAGAGGGCGCGCGCGGCCTCGAGCTTGCTGCGCTCGCGCGCCCAGTCCTCGAGCGCGGGCCGCACCACGCCGTCCGTGTGCGACGCCCAGCCCTCGCGGCTCGCGAAGCGCGGATCCCCGACCCACTCGGGATGGCCGACCGCGCGCGCCAGCCGCTCGAACTGGTGCTCGCGGAAGATCGCCACCACGAAGTGTCCGTCCCGGGCGCGGAAGGCTGCGCAGATGCCGATCGAGCCCGACGCGGCCCACCGCTCGGGCGCGCCCATCGACCACAGGAAGGGCGGCATGTCGGACACCGCGAGCATCGCGTCGAGCATGGCGACGTCGACCGTCTGCCCGAGGGCGGTGCGCTCGCGGTGGCGCAGCGCGCAGAGCACGCCGATCACCGCGAAGAGCGCGCTCGCGATGTCGCCGAGCGCGCCCGCCACGACCACGGGCGGCGGCGCGTCGCCCCGGCGGTTCGGCTCGTAGAGCCCGGCCATCGCCTCCGCGACGGGCGCATAGGCGGGCCACGCGGCGTAGGGGCTCCCCGACGCGCGCCCGAAGCCCGAGACCGAGACGTACACGGCCCGCGGCGCGAGCTCCGCGATGCGCTCGGGACCGAGGCCGAGGCGATCCATCGCGCCCGGCCGCATGTTCTCGGCGATCACGTCGAAGCCCGGCACCAGGCGCTCGAAGAGCGCGCGTCCGGCGGGCTGGCGCAGGTCGATCGCAATGCTGCGCTTCGAGAGGTTGTTGCGAAGATAGGTGGCGCCGACGCGCCGCCCGTCGCGGTCGACCAGCGCCGGGCTCGACGCGCGGCCCGAGTCGCCCGCCTCGGGCGGCTCGACCTTGACGACGTCGGCGCCGAGCTGCGCGAGGAGCTGGGTCGCGTAGGGCAACGCCTGCATCTGCTCGACCGCGAGGACTCGCACGCCGTCGAGCGGCTTGCCCCATCCCGCGCGCTCCGCGTGCCGGACCTCGCCGATGCGCACCGACTACTTCGGGATCTGGAGCGCGCCGGGCAGCGTGCCCTGCATGTAGCCCGCCTCCTCGACCCGCCTTGCGATGCGCCAGCCCGCGTCGGTCCACACGAGCTCGTCGACGTAGGTGGCGCCCACCGTGAAGTCGTGGAGCGACCCGTCCGGATTGGCGAAGAACATCGGGTTGTACACCAGCGTGCGGGCCGAGGCGCGGTCGCCGCGCAGGTCGACCATCGAGTTGGTGATGTAGTGCGCGGTGATCGGGAAGGGCGCCAGCGCCTTGGCGAGCCAGGCGCGCACCTCCGGGTACTTGCCCGCGGCGCCGCCGCTCGCGGTGTAGTCGACGTCGGCGTCGGGTGTGAAGCAGGTGTCGAGGAGGTTCCAGTCCTTGGTGTCGATCGCGCGCGTGTAGCGGACGAGCAGGTCCTGGATGCGGATGCGGTCGGAGATCTCGCGGATCGACAGGTCGCGGGCAGCCATTGCTTCCTCCCTCAATGGGCTCGGACGATCACCGACGAGCCGTGACCGAAGAGCCCCTGATTCACCGTGAGGCCCACGCGCGCGCCTTCGACCTGCCGCTCGCCGGCCTGACCGCGGAGCTGCCAGGTGAGCTCGCAGACCTGCGCGATCGCCTGGGCCGGGACCGCCTCGCCGAAGCACGCGAGCCCACCGCTCGGGTTCACCGGGATGCGGCCGCCGAGCGCGGTCGCGCCGTCGCGGATCAGCGTCTCGGCGTCCCCCGGCTTGCACAGGCCGACGTTCTCGTACCAGTCGAGCTCGAGCGCCGAGGAGAGGTCGTAGACCTCGGCCAGGTCGAGGTCCTCGGGGCCGAGGCCGGCCTGCTCGTACGCGCCGCGCGCGATCGAGTCGCGGAAGGGCGTGTCGGGCGCCGCGACGGCGACGGCCGAGTCGGTCGCGAAGTTCGGCATCTCGATCACGGTATTGGGGAAGCGCGGCGTCACGGTCGAGACGGCCGCGATGGTGACGGGCCGGGCGGTGCGGCGGCGCGCGAACTCCGCGCTCGCGAGCACCAGGGCGGCGCCGCCGTCGCTGGTGGCGCAGATGTCGAGGAGCCGAAGGGGATCCGAGACGATCGGCGACGCCATCACCTCGTCGAGGTCGTAGATCTTCTTGTAGCGCGCGTTCGGGTTGCCGAGGCCGTGGCGGCTGTTCTTCACCTTGACCAGCGCGAAGTCGCGCGGCGTCGCCCCGTAGAGCTCCATGCGTCGGCGCGCGTAGAGGCCGAAGTACACCGGGTTGGTCGCGCCGAGCACGTGGAAGCGAAGCCAGTCCGGGTCCTGCCGTCGCTCTCCGCCGGTCGGCGCGAAGAAGCCCTTCGGCGTGGTGTCGGCGCCGACCACCAGCGCCACCTCGCACAAGCCCGCCAGGATGCGCGCGCGCGCCACGTCGATCGCCTGCGCGCCGGTGGCGCAGGCGCCGTAGGTGCTTGCCACCTGCGCGCCGTTCCAGCCGAGCGCCTGTGCCACGCTCGCGCCCGCCACGTAGCCGGGATAGCCGTTGCGCATCGTGTCGCCGCCGGCGACGAAGTCGACGTCGGTCCAGTCGAGGCCCGCGTCCGCCAGCGCCGCGCGTGCGGCGTGGACGCCGTACTCGACGAAGTTTCGGCCCCACTTGCCCCAGGGGTGCATGCCGACGCCGAGAATCGCGACCTCGTTCGCCATCAAGACCCTCGCTGCCACGACGGGACGCAACTCATGACTTCGTTCGCCTTCGGCTCACTGCGCGCGGCCTTCGGCCGCTTGCGGCCTCCACTTCCACACGAGGTACTCGCCGGTGTCGTCCCGGTAGAGCGGCTCGAGCGCGAGCTCCATCTCCATGCCGGCGGCCAGGCGGTCGGTGCCGATGCCGGACGCGACCTGTCCGAGCACCACGAGCTTCTCGCGCTCGAGCTCGACCGCGGCGATCGCGTACGGCACGAACGGGTCGGAGGCGACGTACGGCGGAGGCGGCGGGTAGCGGTTGTCGGTGAACGACCACAGCCGGCCGCGGCTCGAGAGCGGAACCTCGTCGAACTCGCTCCCGGCGCAGCCCGGGTTGCGGCAGAAGAAGCTCTCCCTCGGGAAGTGGTACGTGCCGCACGCCTTGCAGCGGGTGCCGAGCAGGTGCGGGTCCTGCTCGTCCAACGTGAACCAGCCCTCGACGGCCGGCTTGCGCGTTCTCTCGGGGGGCATCGGGGTTCCTCGGCTCGATCGTGTTCTATCACAGCCGCGGCGCGAAATCCCGGCCGACGCCGGTCCCGCACCGCTCACGCCGGCTTGACGCGCGCATCGCGCAGCGCCGATCGGCGCACCTTGCCGGCGTCGTCTCGCAGCGGCTCGGAGACGAACTCGAAGCTGCGCGGGATCTTGTAGCGCACCAGGTGCTTCGCGAGGTGCTCGCGCAGCTCCGACTCGCTGACCGCGCGCGGCGCGTCGACGAGGGCATGCACGCGCAGGCCGAGGTCGTCGTCGGGGAGCCCGATCACCGCGCTCGAGCGCACGGCGGGGTGCGCATCGAGCGCGGCCTCGACCTCGGCGGGATACACGTTGGCTCCCCCCGTCACGATCATGTCCGTCTTGCGGTCGGCCAGGTAGAGGAAGCCCTCCGCGTCGAGCCAGCCCATGTCGCCGAGCGTCTCCCAGCCGTCGGAGGTCGCGGTGGGCTCGGCACCGACGTAGCGATAGGTGGATCCCTGCCCGCCGGGCGGCATCATGAAGACCTCGCCCACCTCGCCGGGGTCGCACTCGCTCCCGTCCGGGCGCAGCACGCGGATCTTGCGGCCGGCGGTGGGACGGCCGACCGAGCCGGGATGCGCGAGCCACTCGGTGCCCGAGATCATCGTCCCGCCGGTGCGCTCGGTCCCGCCGTAGGCCTCGTAGATCCGCTCGGGCCCGAGCCACTCGATCCAGCCGCGCTTGAGCCACGCCGGGCTCGGCGCGCCGGTGCACATGACACGACGGAGCGACGAGAGGTCGAAGCGCTCGCGCTCGGCGGCGGGGAGCCGCCAGATGCGCTGCATCATCGTGGGGACGAAGAGCACCCAGTCGACGCGATGGCGCTCGATCAGGGCGAGGCTCTCGCGCGGGTCGAAGCGCGTCATCAGGACGACCCGCCCGCCGCACAGGAGCTGCGACCACGAGGTCATGAACGGCCCCGCGTGATACAGCGGCCCGGGCACCAGCGTCGTGCCGTCGGGCGCCATGCCGTTCTCGCCCGCGTCGGGGTCGCATTGCGCCGGCACCAGGTCGACGATCAGCTTGGGCCGGCCGGTGCTGCCGCCGGAGGTCATCGCGCGCACGCAGGGCGGCACGACGTCTTCGAGCGGCTCGTCCTCCGCGCCGGGCTCGCCCGGGTCGAAGCCCACGGGCACCGACGGGTACGCGTAGCGCTCTCCCTCGGGCGCGCCGACCACGAGGGCCGGCTTCGCCAGCTCGACGATCGCCCGCCGCTCGAGCTCGGGCAGCCGCGACGAGACCGGCTGAGGCGTCGCGCCGAGCTTCCAGGTCGCGAGGGCGGCCTCGAAGAACTCGATGGAGTTCGGCAGCGCGAGGGTCACGAGGTCGCCCGGCCCGACGCCGAGCGCGCGATAGGCGCGCGCGAGCCGATCCGCGCGCCGCGCGAGCTCGCCGAACGCGATCGCGCGGTCCTCGTGCACGATGGCGACGCGCTCGGGATGGCGCTCGGCGTGCCGGGCCATGGCGCGCCCGTACGAGATCAGGGGCATGAGACCAGGGGCATGCGGCGATCTCTTTTACAGAACGATACGTCTCGATATTATACGCGTCCGGCGGAGATCGGCCGCGCCCCGCGCGCGCCGCCGCCGCCCGGGAGGCCCGATGGACAAGCGCACGACCGCGGCCGCTGTGGTCGCCGAGCTGCGCGACGGCATGACGCTCGGCATCGGCGGCTGGGGCTCGCGGCGCAAGCCGATGGCGCTGGTGCGCGAGATCCTCCGCTCGCCCGTCCGCGACCTCACCGTGGTGAGCTATGGCGGTCCCGACGTCGGGCTCCTGTGCGCGGCCGGCAAGGTGAAGCGCCTGATCTACGGCTTCGTGTCGCTCGACTCGATCCCGCTCGAGCCGCACTTCCGCAGGGCGCGCCAGGCCGGCGCCTTCGAGGCCTCCGAGCTGGACGAGGGCATGCTGCAGTGGGGGCTCTACGCGGCCGCGTGTCGCTTGCCGTTCCTGCCGACGCGGGCGGGCCTCGGCTCCGACGTGATGCGCATCAACCCGGATCTCAAGCTCGTCCGCTCGCCCTACGCGGATGGCGAGGAGCTGGTCGCGATGCCGGCCATCGAGCTCGACGTCGCGCTGGTGCACATGAATCGCGCCGACGTCCACGGCAACGGCCAGTTCCTCGGCCCCGACCCCTACTTCGACGACCTGTTCTGCACGGCCGCCCGGCGCCGCTTCCTGTCGTGCGAGAAGATCGTCGACACCCGCGACTTCTCGAAGCACGGCTCCTTCCACACGCTCAAGATCCACCGCGCGATGGTGGACGGCGTGGTCGAGACCCCAGGGGGGGCGCACTTCACCGAGTGCCCGCCGGACTACGGGCGCGACGAGGCGTTCCAGAAGGAGTACGCCGCGAGCGCGCGCGACGACGACGCGTGGCGCGGCTTCCGCGAGCGCTTCCTCGAGCTCGAGAGCGAGGACGCCTACCAGGACGCCGTGCGCGCCTGGCGCGGTGCCGCGCGATGAGCGGCGCGACTCGCGCGGAGGTGTGCGCCGCCGCGGTTGCCGACGCCTTCCGCGGCGACGGCGAGCGGCTCGCCAGCTCGTTCGGCACCGTGCCCGCGATCGGCGCGCGCCTGGCGAAGCTCACCTTCGCGCCGGACCTGCTCCTCACCGACGGCATCGCGATGCTGCTCGCCGACGTGCAGCCGGTCTCGGGCGAGCCGAAGCCGGACCCGGTCGTCGAGGGCTGGCTCCCGTTCCGAAGCGTCTTCGACCTGCTCTGGTCGGGCCGCCGGCACGTGGTGATGGTGGCGAGCCAGATCGACCGCTTCGGCAACCACAACTTCGCCTGCATCGGCCCGCATGCGAAGCCGAAGGCGCAGCTCCTCGGGATGCGGGGCGCGCCCGGCAACACGCTGAACCACACCACGAGCTACTGGGTGCCGAGCCACTCGCCCCGCGTCTTCGTCGAGTCGGTCGACGTGTGCTCCGGCGTCGGCTACGACCGCGCGGCCGCGCTGGGCCCGCGGACCTCGCGCTTCCACGAGATCCGCTGCGTCGTGTCGAACCTCGGCGTCTTCGACTTCGCGACCCCCGACCGGCGCATGCGGCTCCGCTCCCTGCACCCCGGCGTGTCGCTCGACGAGGTCGTCGCCGCCACCGGCTTCGAGCTCGCCGTCGCCGACGACCTCGCGGAGACGCGGCGCCCCACCGAGCTCGAGCTGCGCCTGATCCGCGAGGTGCTCGACCCCGCCGGGGCCCGCGAGCGCGAGCTCGCGACCTGATGCACCCCGCGCTCCATACGCCGATCTGCGACAAGCTCGGGATGGCGTACCCGATCGTCCAGACCGGCATGGGCTGGGTGGCGACGCCGGAGCTCGTCGCCGCCGTCTGCAACGCGGGCGCCTTCGGCTTCCTCGCCGCGGCGACGATCCCGCCCGCGCAGGTCGCCGGCGCGATCGAGCGGGTGCGGGAGCGGACCGATCGCCCCTTCGGCGTGAACTTCCTGATGGACGCGCCGGGCGCCGACGTGATCGTCGACGCGGTCGTGCGCCACGGGGTGCGCGCCGCCGGCTACAACCGCGCGCCCGACGCGGCGCTGATCGCGCGGCTGAAGGAGGCGGGTGTCGTGTGCGTCCCGACCTGCGGCGCGGCGAAGCACGCCGAGAAGGCCGAGAAGCTCGGCGCGGACGTGATCGTGGTGCAGGGCGCGGAGGGCGGCGGGCACACCGGCTCGGTGCCGACCTCGCTCCTGGTGTCGCAGGTGGCCGATCGCGTGGGCGTGCCGGTGGTCGCCGCCGGCGGCTTCCGCGACGGACGCGGGCTGGTCGCGGCGCTCGCGTTCGGAGCCGCGGGCATCGCGATGGGAACCCGCTTCCTGCTGACCGCGGAGAGCCCCGTGCCGGACGCCACCCGGCGGCGCTACCTCGACGCCGGCGTGGACGACGTGCTCGTGACCCGGCAGGTCGACGGGCTCCCGCAGCGCGTGGTCGCGAACGAGCTGGTGCGGACGCTCGAGCGGACCGGTCGGGCGGGAGGGCTCTGGCTCGCACTCCAGAGCGCCCTGGCGTTCCGACGCGAGACCGGCGCGTCGCTGCGCGAGATCCTGGCCGCTGGATTCGCGATGCGCCGCCACGAGCGGCTGACGCGCGCGCAGATGCTGATGGCGGCGAACGCGCCGATCCTGGCGAGGAAGGCGATGCGCGACGGCGACCCGGTGCACGGCTATCTCCCGGGTGGAAGCGTCTCCGGCGTGATCGACGACGTGCCGCGCTGCGCCGAGCTGATCGATCGCATCATCCGTGAGGCCGAGCAGACGCTCGCCGCGCTCGCGAAGTAGGAGGCCTGATGTCGGTCGACGTGCGGATCTCCGACGGGATCGCGGAGGTCCTCCTGAATCACCCGCCGGTGAACGCGCTCGACGCGCGGGGGTGGGCGCGGCTGGCCGAGCTGATGGCCGGGCTCGGGCGCGACCCCGCTGCCCGGGTCGTCGTGATCGCCGCGGAGGGACGAGGGTTCTGCGCGGGCGTCGACATCAAGGAGCTGGCCAGCGATGCGACGAAGATCGTCGCGGTGAACCGCGGCTGCTACGACGCGTTCGCGGCGATCTACGACTGCCCGGTGCCGGTCGTCGCCGCGGTCCACGGCTTCTGCCTGGGCGGCGGCATCGGGATTGCGGGTGCCTCGGACGTGGTGATCGCCGCGGAGGACGCGAGCTTCGGTCTGCCCGAGATCGACCGCGGCGCGCTCGGCGCCGCTACGCACCTGCTGCGCCTGTTCGGCATGCAGAAGACGCGGCGCATGCTCTACACGGGCGAGCCGATCTCCGCCGCCGAGGCCTACCGGCTCGGGGCGCTGGACTCGGTCGTGCCCCGCGATCGCCTGCGCGCGGCCGCGCGCGAGCTGGCCGCGAAGATCGCCGCCAAGAGCCCGCGCGCGGTGCGTCTGGCCAAGTGGTCGCTGAACGGGATCGAGCTGCTCGACGTGAAGAAGAGCTACCGATTCGAGCAGGGCTTCACGCTCGAGCTCTACAGCTCGCCCGACTCGCAGGAGGCGCGCGACGCCTTCGTCGAGAAGCGCGGCGCGCGGTTCGGGGACGAGCCCGAGGGACGCTGAGCGGCGAGCGGGCGCACCGGAAGTGCACGCGCTCGCAGTCGATGGCTACTGGCCCGTCACGCCCTGGATCGGAGGGGTCGCCGGCGCGGGGGCCGGAGCCGGGACCACGGCCGGAGCCGGCGTCGGGCCCGGTGCGGGCTCGAACGTCCGCGTGTCGACGACGGACGAGGTCTTCCCGTCCGGATGCGTCACCGTGGTGTCGCGCGTGAAGGTGTCTGTCGAGGGGTTGAAGCTGCCCGTCGAGTCGCGCGTGGTCACGCCGCCGTTCGGGCCCGTGATCGTGGTGTCCTTGGTGTAGCCGTTGGCGTTGCGGTCGAAGTCGGTCACCGAGGTCGTGGTCTTGCCGTTCGGGCCGGTCGTGACCGCGGTGCGGTCAAAGCCTTCGGCGGTCTTCTGCACCGTCACGTCCTGGGTCGAGACCTTGCCGTTCGGGCCGGTGGTCGTGGTGTCCTTGGTGTAGCCGTTGGCGTTGCGGTCGAGGTCGGTCACCGAGGTCGTCGTCTTGCCGTTGGGGCCGGTCACCGTCTTGTCGCGGACGTAGCCATCCGCCGTCTTGGAGCCCGTCACCTGGGTGCTCCAGGTCTTGCCCTGCGGGTTGGTCGTCGAGGTGTCACGGGACCAGGTGCCGTTCCCGTGCTGGAAGGTGCTGTCGCGGGTCCAGGTACGCGATTGGCCGTTCTGGCCGGTGCGGGTCACGGTGCGCTGCTCGGTGCCGTTCGGCGGGACGTGCCGGCGGCGCGCGTGCGCCGGGACGGCGAGCAGGGCGACCATCGCGAGGGCGGCGAGCGAGGTGTAGACGGTTCGCGAGCGACGCATGGGACCTCCCAACTTTCCAGGATGCTCTGGACACCCCTTCAACCCGGTCCTTCTCGGCGAGTTGCGGCCCGCAGGGAGAGACCTCTCTGCGGCCGGCAACCGCCTCGCAGCGGCACAGGGTAGGCTCCGCGCCGCGGCTCGCGCGAAGAGAAGGTGGAGGTACTGTCATGAGTGGAAGATCCCTGCGATGGGCCGGTGCGGTGGCGGTCCTGCTGGTGGCGGCGGCCGTCGCGCTCCGGATGCCATCGGTCCAGGATCGGATGGTCCGGATGGCCGCGGCGCGGGCGCTCGGGAGCCGACCCGACGCGCTCTTCCGAGACGACGCGCTCCGCATCCTCATCTGTGGCAGCGGCTCACCGCCGCCCGACGCGAGCCGCGCGAAGGCCTGCGTCGCGGTCTTCGCCGGCGGCCACTTCTGGGTCGTCGATACCGGACCCGGCTCCTGGAACCGGCTCGGTCTGCTGCGCATCGATGGGAGCCGCCTCGCCGGGGTCCTGCTCACGCACTTCCACTCCGACCACATCGGCGACCTCGGCGAGCTCAACATGAACACCTGGGTGCTGGGCCGCAGCGATCCGCTGCGCGTGTTCGGCCCGCCCGGCGTCGAGCAGGTCGTCGCCGGCTTCTCCGAGGCGTACGCCCTGGACTCGCAGTACCGGATCGCGCACCACGGCGCCGACTTCCTGCCCCCCGCCGCCGCCCGGATGGAGGCACACGTCATCCCCATCCCGTCCGGCCCCACCCTCGCGGTCCAAGAGGGTGGGCTCGAGATCCGCGCCTTCGCCGTGAACCACGCGCCCGTCCGGCCGGCCTATGGGTACCGATTCGACTATCGGGGCCGCTCGGCGGTGGTGAGCGGCGACACGGCGAAGGACGCCGCCGTGGTCGTGGCCGCGAAGGGGGCCGACGTCCTGGTCCACGAGGCGCTCGCACCGAACCTCGTCGCGATGATCGGCGAGGTCGCCGCCGAGATGGGCCGGAGCCGGGTGGCGAAGGTGATGCACGACATCCCCTCCTACCACACGACGCCCGTCGAGGCGGCCGAGGTGGCGAACGAGGCGGGCGTGAAGCTGCTGGTGCTGTCGCACCTGACGCCGGCGCCGCCGATGCGTGTCGTCGAGCCCGCGTTCACGCGCGGTGTCGACGCGGTCCGGCCGAGCGGCTGGCGGCTCGCCGAGGACGGCCTGCTGGTGGAGCTGCCGGTCGACTCGAGCGCCATCGACGTCAGCGTGCTCCATTGACGAATCGGCTCAGGGCGCCTGCCGGGACGCCCGGCATCGCGTAGCATGCGCGCGGTGGATCACGTCCGCTCGTTCGACGGCACGCCGATCGCCTTCGCAGTCGAGGGCCAGGGCCCGGCGGTGCTGCTGCTGCACGGCTTCGCGGCGGACCACCGCGCCAACTGGGTCGCGCCCGGCGTGGTCGCCGCGCTCGTAGCCGCCGGCCGTCGCGTGATCGCGACCGATGCGCGCGGGCACGGCGCCTCGGGGAAGCCCCACGAGCCGGCCGCCTACGAGGGCGGCGCCATGCTGCGCGACGCGCGCGCCGTGCTCGACCACCTCGGGGTCGGCGACGTCGACGTGGTCGGGTACTCGATGGGCGCGATGGTCGCGGTGCGGCTCGCGCCCGATGAGCCCCGCATGCGCGCGCTGGTGCTCGGGGGCATCGGCGGCGATGCGACCCCGCGCCGCGGGGCGGGCACGCGCCGCCCGCTCGCCGACGCGCTGCTCACCGAGGATCCGGCGGCGATCCGCGATCCCACGGCGAAGGCGTTCCGCCGCTTCGCCGAGCGCACGAAGGCCGATCGCCAGGCGCTCGCGGCCCTCGAGCGCTCCGCCGCGCTCCGAGGCCCGGTCCTCTTCGATGCCGTCAAGGTCCCGACGCTCGTGCTCGTGGGCGAGGCCGACGCGCTCGTCGGCCCGCCCGAGGATCTGGTCGCGCGCCTGCCCGACGCGTGGCTCGAACGGGTGCCGGGCGATCACCTCTCGGCCGTCGCGCATCCGGGCTTCGCGCGCGCGATCGTCCGCTTCCTCGAGGAGAAGAGTCCTTCATGACGCGTGTCACCCGTCTCGTCGCGCTCGGACTGCTCGCCGTCGGACTCGGCGCCTGCCAGCCCGCTCCCGTCCGCCCCGCCGCTGCGAGCGGCCCCGGCCGCATCGACCGCATCCTCGCGAGCGGCGAGCTGCGCGCCGGCCTCTCGGCCTCCCAGCCGCCCTTCAACATGAAGAACAAGAGCGGCGAGATCGTCGGCCTGGACGTCGACATCGTGCGCGCGCTGGCCCAGGCGATGGGCGTGAAGCTGAGGCTCGTCGAGAAGCCCTTTGCAGATCTCCTTCCGGCGCTCGAGAAGGGCGACGTCGACCTGGTGATCTCGGGGCTCACGATCACGCCCGAGCGCAACGCCAAGGTCGCCTTCGCGGGCCCCTACTTCATCTCCGGCAAGGCGGTGCTGAGCCGGTCGCAGGCGATCTCCGACGCGGCGGACGTGGCGGCCCTGAACGTGCCCGGCCGCACCTACGTTGCGCTGGCCGGCTCGACCAGCGAGGCCTTCGTGCGCGAGAACCTGCCTCGCGCCAAGGTCGTCCCGGCGCCGGACTACGACGCCGGCGTCCGCATGGTGATCGACGGCAAGGCCGACGGCATGGTCGCCGATCTCCTGATCTGCATGCTGTCGGTCTGGCGAAACCCGAACGCCGCGCTCTCGACGTCGAAGGTGCCGCTCACGGCCGAGCCGCTCGGCATCGCGCTGCCCGCCGACGATCCGCTCTTCGTGAACCTCGTGCAGAACTACCTGACCACCCTCGAGTACACCGGTCTGCTCGCGCAGTTCAAGACGCGCTGGCTCGCGGAGGGCGCCTGGGTCTCCGAGCTTCCCTGAGCGCCCGGTCGGCGACGCTCCGGCGCGCGCTCCTCGGCTCCGTCACCGCGGCGCCGCTGCTCGCCTCGATGCTGGCGTGCGCCGGCAGTGGCAGCTCCGAGGAGGGCGGCGGCAAGGTCACCGTCCTGATGACGGAGGAGGACGAGGCGCGCGCCGGCAAGCAGGGCGCGGCCGCGGTCGCGGCGCAGATGGGCCTGCTCGGCGACGCGGCGCTCGACGACTACGTCGGCGGCATCGGCCGGAAGCTCCTGCGCGGCCTCCCGTACCGCGGCTTCGACTACCAGTTCCGCGTCGTCGACCAGGTCGAGCCGAACGCCTTCGCGCTGCCGGGCGGCTACATCTTCGTCTCGCGCGGCCTCCTGCTGCTCGCGAACGACGAGGACGAGCTGGCGTGCGTGATCGGTCACGAGATCACCCACGTCGCGCGACACCACGCGGCGGCGCAGCAGGGACAGGGGCCGGTGATCTCGCCGTGGGGCGCGGCGCGCAACGCCGCCTACGACCGCGACATGGAGCGCACGGCGGACCAGGGCGGGCAGATCCTGTGCGCGGCGGCGGGCTACGACCCGAACGCGCTCGCGACGTTCCTGGTGACGCTGCTCCAGTCCGAGCGGCTGCGAGCGGGGACCTCGCGTACGCCGGGCTTCTTCGACTCGCATCCCGGCTCGCAGCAGCGCGCGGCGGAGGCCTCGATGCGAGCCACCGAGCTGCGCTGGAAGCGCGATCCGGAGCTGGGCGACACGCGCGCCGCGCTGCTGCACCGGCTCGAGGGCCTCGCGGTGGGTCAGCGCCCGGAGACCGGCATCTTCGAGGGGAGCCGCTTCCTGCATCCCGCGCTCGGCTTCCAGATCCGCTTTCCATCCGGCTGGATCACCAACAACACCAACCTCGCGGTCGGCGCGATCTCTCCGCAGCGCGACGGGGTCGTGTACCTGACGGGCGACCCGCCGACGGTGACGGGCCAGGAGGCGGCCGACGCGTGGCTCGCAAAGGCCAAGCAGGAGAAGCAGCGCGTCGAGGTGAAGGAGTCGGTTCCGGTCAAGGTGGGGCACATGGACGCCTGGCGGCTGCGCGTCGTCCAGAGCGGCGCCGGCGGGTCGATCACCTCCTACCTGACCTTCATCCCCTTCGGTCCGAGCACCTTCCGCGTCACGGGCGCCGCGCCGACGATGCGCGCGGACGACACGCTCGGAACGACGCTGAGCACGGCGCGCAGCTTCGCGCCGCTCTCCGACGACGATCGCCGCGGGATCCGATCGACCCGCCTGCACGTCGTCACGGCGCGGGCCGGCGAGGACGTGGCCGCCCTCGGCCAGCGGACCGGCAACGCCTGGGATGCCACCACGACGGCCGTCTACAACGGGATCTTCTCCGACCACCGCTTCGCGGGCGGCGAGCTGGTGAAGATTGCGCTGGCCACGCCCTACGCGCCGGGAGCGGGGGCGCGCTGAATCTGCGGGTCAGCGTCCGCGGCGGACGTAGAAGAAGATCGCCAGCGCGACCAGCACCACGGCCGCCGCGATGAAGCGCGGGATCAGCACGGTGGGGTCCCGTCCGGGCGTCACGTAGGCGACGACCCACGAGCCGGCGAAGACCAGTGCCAGGACCAGCAGGGCGGCGATCACCAGGGTCCCGGACTCGGGAGGGTCGGGAGGCGGGCTCGGGGGCGGCGGGCTCTCGGGCATGGGGAAGACGGTGGCTCGGGCGGCGGCGCGATGTCAAACCGCACGCTTTACGAGACGCGCCGTATCGTTTACCTTCGGGCCCGCGATGGACCTCCGCTACACCCCGGCCCAGCGGGCCTTCCGCGCCGAGGCGCGCGGCTGGCTCGAGGCGAACGTGCCGCGCCGGCCGCTGCGCTCCTTCGACACCGCGGAGGGCTGCGCCGAGCACCGCGCCTGGGAGCGCGTGCTGCACGCCGGCGGCTTCGCGATGGTGCCGTGGCCGGTCGAGTACGGCGGGCGCGGCGCGGACCTCGTCGACTGGCTGATCTTCGAGGAGGAGTACTACCGCGCGGGCGCGCCCCGGCGGGTCAACCAGAACGGCATCTTCCTGCTCGGCCCGACCATCATGGAGTTCGGAACGCCGGAGCAGAAGGCGCGCTACCTGCCGAAGATCGCCTCGAGCGAGGAGGTCTGGGCGCAGGGCTGGTCCGAGCCGAACGCCGGCAGCGACATGGCCGCGATCCAGGCGAGCGCGCGGCGCGACGGCGACCACTACGTCCTGCGCGGCCAGAAGACCTGGGCCTCACGCGGCGCCTTCGCCGACTGGCTCTTCGGCCTCTTCCGCAGCGATCCGGCCTCGGAGCGGCACAAGGGTCTCTCGTTCCTGCTCGTCCCGCTCGACGCGCCCGGCGTGACGGTGCGGCCGATCGCGCAGCTCGACGGCGAGGCGGGCTTCGCCGAGGTCTTCTTCGACGACGCGCGCGTGCCCGTCGCCAACCGGCTCGGCGACGAGCACCAGGGCTGGAAGGTGGCGATGGCGACGGCCGGCTTCGAGCGCGGGCTCATGCTTCGCAGCCCGGCGCGCTTCCAGGCCACGGCCAGGCGCCTGATCGAGCTCTACCGCGAGAACGAGGCCGACGCCGATCCGGTGCTGCGCGAGGCGGTGGTGCGCTGCTGGATGGACGCGGAGGCCTACGCGCTCGAAACCTACCGCACGGTGTGTCGGATCCGCGCCGGCGGCCGGATCGGCTTCGAGGCCAGCCTCAACAAGGTGTTCTGGTCGGAGCTCGACCTCCGCATGCACGAGACCGCGCTGCGCCTGCTCGGACACCGCGCCGACCTCCTGGCGGAGGCGCCTGCGGCGCGCGGCGTGGGCGAGTGGTTGGACGGCTACCTGTTCTCGCTCTCGGGACCGATCTATGCCGGCACCAACGAGATCCAGCGCAACGTGATCGCGGAGCGCATCCTCGGCCTGCCGAGGAGCGGCTGATGCACTTCGAGTTCAGCGACGACCAGCGCTTGTTCCAGACCACGCTGCGCGACTTCCTGCGGAAGGAGTGCCCGCCCGACGCAGTGCGCGCTCTCTGGGAATCCGAGAGCGGGCGGTCCGACGCGCTCTGGCGGCGGCTCGCCGAGCTCGGCCTCCCGGGGATCCTGGCTCCCGCGGCGCGGGGCGGCCTCGGGATGGACGAGGTCGACCTCGTGCTCCCGATGGAGGAGCTCGGCCGCGCGGCGGTGCCGGAGCCGCTCGTCGCGACGGCCGCGGTCGGCGTGCCGCTGCTGGCGGCGCTCGGCGGGCGCTTCGGGGGGTGGCTCGAGCGCGCGGCGTCGGGCGAGGCGCGCATCGCCGTGGGTCATCCCGTCTCGCCGTTCGTCGCCGACGCACACGTGGCGCACCTGCTGCTCCTCGCGAGTGGCGACGAGCTGCACGCCCTCGCGACCGATCCGCGCGATCCGGTCTCGATCTCGCTCACGCGCCAGCCCGCCAACGACCCGGCTCGTCGCCTATACACCATCTCGTGGACGCCGTCGCCGGCGACCCGCGTGGCCGAGGGCGCGACCGCGCGCCGCTTGCTCGACGCCGTCCTCGACCGCGGAGCGCTCGCCAGCGCCGCCCAGCTCGTCGGCGTGGCCGACCAGCTGATCGAGCTCGGCGTCGCGCACGCCTGCCAGCGCGAGCAGTTCGGGCGGCCGATCGGCGGCTTCCAGGCGGTCCAGCATCTCCTGGCGAACGCGAAGCTGCGCCTCGAGTACGCCCGTCCGGTCGTGTACCGCGCCGCGCACTCGGTGGCCCACGCGACGCCGACGCGAGCGGTCGACGTCTCGCACGCCAAGCTGGCCGCCGGCGAGGCCGCCGCGCATGCCGCCCGGGCGGCGCTGCAGGTCCACGGCGCGATCGGCTACACCTGGGAGCAGGATCTGCACATCTGGATGCGGCGCGCCTGGTCGCTCGAGCTCGACTGGGGCAGCGGCGCCTTCCACCGCGGTCGGGTCGCCGACGCGGTGCTCGCGCCGGATGCGTCGATCGGACCCGGCTACACCTTCCAAGGAGGCGACTGAGATGCCCGAGGCCTACATCGTCGACGCCGTGCGGACGCCCGTGGGCAAGCGCGGCGGAGGGCTCTCGCAGGTCCACCCGGCCGACCTCGGCGCGCACGTGATCCGCGCGCTCGTCGAGCGCACCGGCATCGATCCCGGCGCGGTCGAGGACGTGATCTTCGGCTGCTGTGACACGATCGGGCCCCAGGCCGGCGACGTCGCGCGCACCTGCTGGCTCGCGGCCGGGCTGCCGGAGCACGTGCCGGGCGTCACCATCGACCGCCAGTGCGGGTCGTCGCAGCAGTCGGTGCACTTCGCGGCGCAGGCGGTGATGAGCGGCACGGCCGACGTGATCGTCGCCGGCGGCGTGCAGAACATGAGCGCGATCCCGATCTCCTCGGCGATGACGCTGGCGCAGCCGCTCGGCTTCCCCGACCCGTTCTCGACCTCGAAGCGCTGGGTCGAGCGCTACGGGACGCAGGAGGTGTCGCAATTCCGCGGCGCCGAGATGATCGCGGAGAAGTGGGAGATCTCGCGCGCCGACATGGAGGCCTTCGCGCTCGAGAGCCACCGGCGCGCGGTCCGCGCCATCGACGAGGGTCACTTCGAGAACGAGATCGTGCCGTTCGACGCGGTGCGCAGCGACGAGGGGCCGCGGCGCGACACGAGCCTCGAGAAGATGGCGAAGCTGCCGCCGCTCTCGCCGGGCGGCCGGCTCACGGCGGCCGTCGCGAGCCAGATCTCCGACGGTGCCTCGTGCGTGCTGGTGGTCTCCGAGCGCGCGCTCAAGGACCACGACCTCTCGCCGCGCGCGCGCGTCCACCACCTCTCCGTGCGCGGCGACGATCCCATCTACATGCTGACGGCGCCGATCCCCGCCACGCGCTTCGCGCTCGACAAGGCGGGCCTCAAGCTCTCGGACCTCTCCGCGATCGAGATCAACGAGGCCTTCGCGTCGGTGGTGCTGGCGTGGCTGAAGGAGCTCGGCGCCGATCCCGCGCGGGTCAACCCGAACGGCGGCGCCATCGCGCTCGGCCATCCGATCGGCGCGACCGGGACGCGGCTCATGTCGACGCTCCTGAACGAGCTCGAGCGCAGCGGCGGCCGCTACGGGCTGCAGACCATGTGCGAGGGCGGCGGCCAGGCGAACGTCACCATCCTCGAGCGGCTGTAGCGATGGCGGGGATCTGCGCGGGGCGCGTGGCGATCGTGACGGGCGCGGGCCGCGGCCTCGGCCGGGCCCACGCGCTCGCCTTCGCGCGCGAGGGCGCCCGCGTCGTGGTCAACGACCTCGGCGTAGAGGCGGACGGGCGCGGCGGCTCGTCGAGCCCCGCGAAGGAGGTGGTGGAGGAGATCCGCGCGCTCGGCGGCCAGGCCGTCGCCGACGGCTCCGACGTCGCCGACTGGGACCAGGCCGCGCGCCTCGTCCAGGCTGCGCTCGACGCCTTCGGCCGGCTCGACGTGGTGGTGAACAACGCCGGGTTCGTGCGCGATCGCATGTTCGTGTCGACCTCGCCCGACGAGTGGGACGCCGTGATCCGCGTCCACCTGCGCGGGCACTTCTGCGTCACCCGGCGCGCCTGTGACCACTGGCGCGCGGAGTCGAAGGCGGGCCGCGCGGTCGACGCGCGCATCATCAACACCAGCTCGGGCGCCGGGCTCCAGGGAAGCGTCGGACAGAGCGCGTACGGCGTGGCCAAGGCGGGGATCGCCGCGCTGACCCTGATCCAGGCGGCCGAGCTCGCGCGCTACGGCATCACCGCCAACGCGATCGCGCCGTCGGCGCGTACGCGCATGACCGAGACGGTCTTCGCCGACATGATGCGCAAGCCGGAGAGCGGCTTCGACGCGATGGACCCCGCCAACGTGTCGCCGCTCGTGGTGTGGCTGGGCTCGGCGGAGTCAAGCGAGGTGACCGGCCGCGTGTTCGAGATCTCCGGCGGCAAGCTCGGTCTGGCCGATGGCTGGCGCAGCGGGCCCGAGGTCGACCGCGGCGCGCGCTTCGAGACGGACGAGATCGGCGCTGCCGTCCACGACCTGCTGCGCAAGGCCGTCCCGCCGCAGAAGGTCTACGGCACCTAGTGGACTTCGCCTTCACGGCGGAGCAGGAGGAGCTGCGCGCCGCGGCGCGCGCCTTCCTCTCCGACCACTCCTCCTCGGAGGCCGTGCGGCGCGCCATGGCCAGCGATCTCGGCTTCGACGCCGAGCTGTGGAAGCGCATCGGCCACGACCTCGGCTGGACGTCGGTGCACATCCCCGAGGCGTACGGCGGATCCGGGCTCGGCTACGTCGAGCTGGTGGCGCTGCTCGAGGTGATGGGCGAGTGGCTCCTGTGCGCGCCGTTCTTCTCGAGCGTGTGCCTCGCCGCCAACGCGATCCTCGCGGCTGCCGGCGAGTCGCAAAAGAGCGAGTGGCTGCCGGGTATCGCGGCCGGCCGCACGATCGCCGCGCTCGCGTTCGACGAGGCGGCTCCGCACGGCGCGCGCTTCGCGTGCGAGGCGACGGCGCGCCGCGACGGCGGCGACTACGTGCTCGCGGGGCGCAAGCGCTTCGTGCTCGACGGCCACTGCGCCGAGCTCCTGGTAGTCGCGGCGCGGAGCCCCGGGAGCCGTGGTCAGGACGGCGTCTCGCTGTTTGCGGTCCCCGCGGCGGCCGCCGGCCTCGAGCGCCGCGCGCTCCCGACGATGGACTCGACGCGGCGCCTCGCGGACGTGGAGCTCCGGGACGTGCGCGTGCCGGTGTCGGCGCGCCTCGGCGACGAGGGCTCGGGTGCCGCGGCGCTCGCGCGCGCGCTCGACCTCGCCGCGGTCGCGCTGGCCGCCGAGCAGGTGGGCGGCGCGCAGCGCTGCCTCGACATGGCGGTGGGTCACGCCAAGGAGCGCATCCAGTTCGGGCGCCCGATCGGGTCGTTCCAGGCGATCAAGCACACCTGCGCCGACATGATGGTCGCGGTCGAATCGGCGCGCTCGGCCGCGTACTATGCCGGCTGCGTCGCGGCGGAGGGCGGCGACGATCTGGCGCGCGTCGCCTCGCTTGCCAAGGCGTGGTGCTCGGAGGCCTACTTTCGCTGCGCGGCCGACGCGCTCCAGGTCCACGGCGGCGTCGGCTTCACCTGGGAGTACGACGTGCACCTGCACCTGAAGCGCGCGCGCGCCGGCGAGAGCTTCCTCGGCTTGCCCGCGTGGCACCGCGAGCGCGTCGCGCGGAGCCTCGGCCTGTGATCGCGATCGACCTCGCCGGGCGGGTTGCAATCGTGACGGGCGGGAGCCGCGGCGTCGGGCGCGGCGTCGCGGAGCGCCTGCTCGAGGCGGGCGCCGAGGTGCTGGTCTGTGGGCGCAAGCAGCCGGAGTCGCTGCCGCGCGCGGCCGGGCGCGAGGCCATCTTCGCCGAGGGCGACGTGCGCGAGCTCGAGGCGATCGAGCGCGTGCTCCGCACCGCGCTCGACCGCTTCGGCCGGCTCGACGTGCTCGTGAACAACGCCGGCGGATCGCCGGCCGCCCCGGCCGCGACCGCGTCGCCGCGCTTCTCCGAGAAGATCATCCAGCTCAACCTGATCGCGCCGCTCCACTTCGCGCAGCAGGCCAACGTCGCGATGCAGCGGCAGCCCGAGGGCGGCGCCATCATCAACATCGCGAGCGTCTCGGGACTGCGCGCCTCGCCGGGCACGGCGGCCTACGGCGCGGCCAAGGCGGGGCTCCTCTCGCTCACCCAGACGCTCGCGGTCGAGTGGGCGCCGAAGGTGCGCGTGAACGCCGTCGCGGCCGGGATGATCGAGACGGAGCTCGCGCATCTTCACTACGGCGACGGCGAGGCTCGCGCGCGAGTCGCTGCGAGCGTGCCGCTGGGGCGCCTCGGAACGCCGCGCGACGTCGGCGACGCGTGCGTCTTCCTGGCCTCGCCGCTGGCGCGCTACGTCTCGGGCGCAGCGATCCTGGTGCACGGCGGCGGCGAGCGCCCGGTGTTTCTGTCGGCCCTGGGGCCCGGCGGCTCGACGGAGCGCTGACGTCGCCGCCTCGCCTCACGGCGTGACGATCGGGAACCTCCCGTCGGGGTTGTCGAGCAGCGAGAAGAACGAGAGCAGCGCCAGGCGGCTGCCGTCGACGTGGAGGTCGGGTGAGAAGATCATCTCGCGGAGGCCGGCCTGGCCGGTGGCGAGGCGCACCAGGAACGCGCGCGTCAGCTTCACCGTGGCGGCCGCGCCCGGATCCGGGTCGCGCTTC
>DATJPY010000069.1:0-1706 GCA_035506135.1 Myxococcota bacterium
GCTGAGCGCCTTACTGACGCGCCCCGCCTCGCGGCGCCCGCCGAGGCGAAGCGACTGCTCGCGGCGCTCTTCGACTCCGCGGGCGCGTTCGCGGCCGAGCTTTCTCGGGAACCGACGCGCGCCCTTCTCGCCGGCGTCGCCGACCATTCGCCCTACCTCTGGTCGCTGGCGACGCAAGATCCAGCGCGCCTCGTCCGCCTCTTGCGCGCGTCGCCGGAGGAGTCGCTAGAGACGCTTGTCGCGACGCTGGCTGCGCGGCGCTACGACGACGAAGCGCAGATCATGCAGGCGCTGCGCATCGCCAAGCGCGAGGCTGCGCTCGTTGTCGCCCTTGCCGATCTCGGCGGGGCATGGGACGTTGTCGCCGCGACCGAGGCGCTGACCCGCTTCGCCGACGCCGCCGTCGGCGCGGCGCTCGCGTTCGTCCTGCGCCAAAACGCGCTCGCCGGACGCCTTTCGCTCGACCCCGACTCGCAGGACCCGCAGCAGGCCTGCGGCATGATCGTGCTCGCGCTTGGCAAGCACGGCGCGCGCGAGCTCAACTATTCGAGCGACGTCGATCTCATCGTGCTCTACGATCCGGCGGCCGCGTCGATCCCATCGGGCGCGGAGCCTGCGCCGCTCTTCGTCCGGATAACGCAGGCGCTCACGAAGATCCTGCAGGCGCGCACGAGCGACGGCTATGTGCTGCGCGTAGACTTGCGCTTGCGACCCGACCCCGCTTCCACCCCCGTCGCGATCTCGACCACGAGCGCCTATGCTTACTACGAGACTGTCGGCCAGAACTGGGAGCGCGCCGCGCTGATCAAGGCGAGGCCGGCTGCTGGAGACCTCAAGCTCGGCCAGAGATTCCTCGCCGATCTCGCGCCGTTCATTTGGCGCAAGTACTTCGACTACGCCGCCATCGCCGACATCCACGCCATGAAGCGTCAGATCCACGCGGTTCGCGGCCACGAGAGGGTCGTCATGGCGGGTCACGACCTGAAGCTCGGCCGCGGCGGCATCCGCGAGATCGAGTTTTTCGTCCAGACCCAGCAGCTCATCTTTGGCGGAAGACGGCCGCAAATGCGCGGGTCGCGCACCCTCGACATGCTCCGCCAGCTTCGCGCCGATGGGTGGGTGACGGCGGAAGCCGAGGAGGAGCTAAGCGAAGCCTACCTTTTCCTTCGCCGCATCGAGCACCGGCTGCAAATGATCGCCGACGAGCAGACGCAGCGCCTGCCGTTCGAGGCGGCGGAACTCACGCGCTTCGCCAAATTCTGTGGATACGGCCGGATCGAATCGTTCGAGAAAGAGCTCATCCGGCGCCTGACTGCGGTTGAGCGCCACTATGCGCGACTGTTTGAGGACGCGCCCTCGCTGAGCGCCTCCGCCGGCAATCTCGTCTTCACCGGCGTCGCCGACGATCCTGAGACGCTCGCCACTCTCCGCGCGCTCGGCTTCCAGGATGCGGCGGTCGCCGCCGAGACGATCCGTGGCTGGCATTTCGGCCGCCGCGCGGCCGTTCGCAGCGCCCGAGCGCGCGAGGTCCTGACGGAGCTCATCCCCGCGCTGCTCGAAGCCTTCGCCGGCTCGGGCGACGCCGACGCAGCGCTCGCCGCCTTCGACGAGGCTCTCGCGCGCATGCCCGCGGCCGTGGAACTCATGACCATCCTTCGCTCGAACGCGAGCCTGCGGGAATTGTTCGGCGACGTGCTCGGCTCGGC
>DATJPY010000070.1:0-32502 GCA_035506135.1 Myxococcota bacterium
AGCAGCTCGCGATGCCGACCTGCGCCTTGTCCATGTCGGCTTCCGAGAGCCCGGTGGCGTAGAGCATCGCCTGCGAGGCGCCCTGGCTCTTCGGCTGGGTGATGCGTCGCGAGATGCGGTTCAGCGGCTCGCCCATCGTCGGTGGCTCCGGCTCGTTGGATCTCGGCAGTCTAGCAGTCGAGGCGGCCGGGAGGCCGAGGCCTGCGGCCGCGTCGCCGGTCGTCGTGCAGCCGGCCAGGCACGTCGAGGAGAGGGAGATGCGCACGGAGCGAGCCCTCCTGCGCTCCATCATGCGCTCCGAAACGATTCCGAGTCAAGCGCCGCTCGCGCGCTAGGATGGAGGCCGACATGACGACGGTGTTGCTCGTACACGGCGCCTGGCACGGCGCCTGGTGCTGGGAGCCGGCGGTGCGGGCGCTCGAAGCCCGCGGGCTGCGCGCGGTCGCGCCCGATCTCCCGATGACGTCGCTGCGCGCCGACGTCGACTGCGTGTCGGCCGCGATCCGCCGCCACGCCAGCGGACCGCTCCTCGTGTGCGGTCACTCGTACGGCGGCGTCGTGATCACGCAGGCGAGCGCCGAGGCCGCCGGCGCCGCGCAGCTCGTCTATCTCGCCGCCTTCGTTCCCGACCGGGGCGAGAGCCTGGGCTCGCTGATCGTGCAGGGCCCGCAGACGGCGCTCGCTTCGGCCGTGGTGTTCGGCAGCGGGGAGACGAGCACCATCGATCCGGCGCAGGCGACGGACGTCTTCTACCACGACTGCAGCGAAGCGCTCGCGCGCGATGCGATCCACCGCCTGCGCGCGTACAGCGCCGCCTGCTTCCAGACACCGGTCGACCGCGTGGGTTGGCGCGAGATCCCGTCGAGCTACATCGTCTGCCGCGACGATCGCGCCATCCATCCCGATGCCCAGCGGCGCATGGCCGAGCGGACCGGCCGCGTCGTCGAGATCCCGGGCAGCCACTCGCCCTTCCTCGCGCAGCCCGAGCGGCTGGCCGAGGAGATCGCGGAGCTCGCGTCGGGAGCGGGCGTGGAGCCGATCGCCTCGAGGCGACGGCCGTAGAACGTCAGCCGCAGACGCTCCCGGCCGCGATGCGGAGGAAGCGCTCGATGCGCTTGTTGGCGCGCGCCGCGACCGGGATCGGGAAGGCGTTGAAGCCGTGCACGCCGCCCGGGTAGACCGCGAGCTCCGCCGGGCTGCCGGCCGCCCGCCAGCGCGCGTGCATGAAGAGCGAGTCGTCGAGCAGCGGATCGAGGGTGCCGACCGTGAAGAGCGCGTGCGGCAGGCCGGCGAGATCGGCGTAGAGAGGCGATACGTCCGGGTGCCGGCGCAGCTCGGGCGGGACGAAGTTCGACGTGCACCACTCGATGATCGGCGTCGAGAGGATGATGTTGCGCTCGCCCCAGCGCCGTGCGCTCGGGGTGAGCGAGAGGTCATAGGCGCCGAACGACAGGTTGGCGCCCGTGAAGCCGGTGAAGCCGTGGCGGTCGCGCAGCCGGAGCAGCGTCACGACCGCGAGGTGCGCGCCCGCCGACTCGCCGCCGATCAGGAGCCGCTCGGTGCCGAACTCGCGCTTGGCGTGCTCGGCGAGCCAGAGGGCGGCCGCCTCGCAGTCGTCGGGCCCGGCGGGATACGGATGCTCGGGCGCGAGCCGGTAGTCGACGCTCACCACGGCGAGACCGCACTCCTGCGCGAGGCGGAGGTTGAAGACATCGAGATGATGGGCGGCACCGAGCGTCCAGCCGCCGCCGTGCAGGTGCAGGTAGACCGCGCGCGGCGCATCCGGCGCGATCACGCGCACGGGCACCTCGCCGACGGGACCGGGGAGCGCGCGGACGCGGGCCTCCTCCACCTTCTCGATCGGTCCCCAGATGCCCTCGCCGCGCTCGCGCTCCGCGCGGATCTCCGCCGCCGCGCGCAGGTGGAGCGACTTGGTCCGGGCGAGCACCGCCTCGATCGCGGCGTTGAGCTGCGCGGTCTCCGGCTCGATCGCTGCAGCGTCGAACGGATCGAGGGGCGCGCCCGGCTCGCTCATCGGCGGCGATCGTACCAGATGTGCGGCCCGCTGCGCCGGAAGCCGGATCGGCGCGGCGCCGTTACCCTACGCGCCCGATGGCGATCCGGCCCGCGGCGCTGATTCTGCTCTCGTGCGCTGCGAGCCTCTCCGCGGGGGCAGAGTCCGCCGCGCCGTTCGCAGTGCAGGCGATCCCGAACGCGGGCCGTGCGGTCGCCGCCGAGATCGCCGACTTCGACGGTGATGGGCGCGCCGATCTCCTGGTGATCGCCGTGGCCGGTGTGCCCCCGGACGAGACGCGCACCATCCGCGTGCGCTATCAGGCTGCCGACGGCTCGCTTCCGGACGCGCCCGACTTCGAGGCGCCGCTGCCGCGCGGCGCCGCCGTCTACGATGTCGCCGACGTCGACGCGCAGCGGGGCAGCGAGCTCGTGCTGCTCGAGCGCGAGGGGCTCAGCGTGCTCTCGCTCGCGGGGCGCACGCCGACCTGGCGCACGCTCGCATCGCCGGTGACCCCGACCGCCGCCATCCTGCCCGACGAGCGTGGCATCGAGCGATTGCGGCTCGTGCGGCCCGAGCTCGGCGGCGTGCGCTTCCTGGTCCCCGCGCTCGGCGAGGCCGTGGTGCTCGGGCCCGACGGCGAGGTGCTCGGACGGCTGCGCGTCGGAGGCCGCGCCAACTACTTCGCAGCGCCCCGCCCCGGGCCGCTCGCCAGCGAGAGCGAGATCGACATCTACTTCGACGTGCCCCATCTCGACGTCGCCGACGTCGATGGCGACGGGCGCGCCGACGTCGTCGCCTCCACGCGCCACGAGCTGCGCGTGTTCCGGCAGCGCGCCGACGGCCGCTTTCCGGACGACCCCGACCGCCAGCTCCCGCTGCGCCTGATCTCCGCCGACGACCACGTGCGCAACTCCGGCCTGGTGCGCGTCGCCGTGGCCGACATCGACGGCGACCACCGCGCCGACCTCCTCGTCACGCGCTCGAGCGGCGGCCTCCTGCGCGCCACCACGCAGACCCGCATCCACCGCAATCGCGACGGCGGCTGGGACCTGGCGCATCCCGACCAGATCTTCGAGAACCGCGGCGGCGTGGTGATCGACCAGCTGATCGACCTCGACGGCGACGGCCGCGCCGAGCTCGTGCGCGTGGTGACGCCGCTCGGCCTCGTCGATCTGGCCCAGTTCTTCCTGCAGCGGGCGATCGGCGCCGACGCGTCGATCTACCGCGCCGACGGGGAGGGGCGGTTCGCCGCGAAGCCGCTCTACGAGCGCGAGTTCAGCCTCGGCATGAACTTCGAGACGCTCCGCTTCCGCGGCTTCGTGCCGACGCTCGAGGCCGACGCGAACGGCGACGGCCAGCGCGACCTCCTGGCGTCGGGCGACGGCTCCGCGCTGGAGGTGTATCTGGGCGGTCCCGACTACCGCTTCGCGCAACGCCAGGCGCGCCAGGAGCTCGACACCGGCGGGCGCATCAGCCTCGGCGACCTCGACGGCGACGGCCTGCCCGACTTCGCGATCTACGACCCGCGTCGCGCCGACGTCCCGGTCCGGGTCGGCCGCAATCTCGGCCTGCTGCCGGGCACGCCGGCTGGAATGCGTTCGCGTTAGCGTCCCTTCCAGCTCGGCTTGCGCTTCTGGGCGAAGGCGAGCGGACCCTCGCGGAAGTCCTCGCTGCGGACGAGCTCGCCGATGGCGTCGTAGCGCGCGCTCATCGCCTCCTCGAGCGACGCGTGCTCGAGCCCCTCCAGCGCCACCTGCCGCGTGGCGCGCACCGAGACCGGCGAGCACTCGAGGATCGCCGCGACCCAGCGCCGCGCCGCGGCGAGCAGCTCGCCCGGCGGCACGACCTCGTTCACGATGCCGAGGCGCAGCGCCTCGGCGGCGTCGACGCGCCGGCCGGTCAGCAGCATCCCCATGGCGGCCTTGTAGCCGATCTGACGCGGCAGCCGGTGGAGCCCCCCCGCGAGCGCCGCGAGGCCGACGCGCGGCTCCGGCAGCGCGAACACCGCGCGCTCGGAGGCAATCGCGACGTCGCACGCCAGCACGATCTCGAAGCCTCCCCCCATCGCCAGCCCGTTCACCGCCGCGATCACGGGCTTTCGGCCGTCGAAGCGCGAGGTGAGGCCCCCGAAGCCCGACGTGGGCCACTCGAGCTTGTGGCCGGCCGCCTGGTACTTGAGGTCGTTGCCCGCGCAGAAGGCCTTGTCGCCCTCGCCAGTGACGATCGCGACCCAGAGCTCCGGGTCGGCCTCGAAGTCGTCGAACACCCGCGAGAGCTCGAAGCTCGCGGGCGGGTGGATGGCGTTCATCACCTCGGGCCGGGCGATGGTGACGAGCAGCGCGTGGCCGTCGCGCTCGGCACGACAGAACTCGAGGGCAGGCATCGGGGTTCCTCCGAGGCGGGACACTACCCGCGCCGGACTGCGTCGATCAACCGCTCGCCCGCCGTGCGCTCACTCCCGCGCGAGCAGGAGGCAGCCTGCGAGCGGCCCGCCGCCGGCCGCAGCGACCGCCACGCGCGGCGTGCCCGGGACCTGGCGCGCTCCTCCTTCGCCCCAGAGCTGGACGGCCGCCTCGTGCAGGAAGCCGTAGCCGTGCAGCCGTCCGCCCGAGAGCTGACCGCCCTG
This sequence comes from Myxococcota bacterium, assembly GCA_035506135.1. Taxonomy (GTDB): domain Bacteria; phylum Myxococcota_A; class UBA9160; order UBA9160; family PR03; genus DATJPY01. Next base: position 4,644 of record DATJPY010000070.1, read on the forward strand.
CGTGTTGAGCGGCAGCTCGCCGTCGAGCGCGATGCGACGGCCGCCCTCGACGAACGGCCCGCCCTCGCCCTTCTTGCAGAAGCCGAGCGCCTCGAGCCAGGCGAGCGCGAGGAACGAGAAGCCGTCGTAGAGCTCCGCCACGTCGACGTCGGCCGGGCGCAGGTCGGTGCGCGACCAGAGCATCGCGCCCGCGTCGCGCATCGCCATCGTGGTGAGGTCGTCGAACTGGTCCCAGGATGGGCGCCCGCGCAGCGCGGAGCCCACCGCCTCGACGCGCAGCGGAGGCCGGCGCCCGCCGCGCGCCCGCTCGGCGCGCGACACGATCACCGCGGTCGCGCCGTCTGCCGGCACGTCGCAGTCGTAGAGACAGAACGGCGTCGAGATCAGGCGCGCGGAGAGGTAGTCGTCGAGCGAGAGCGGGTCGCGGTAGACGGCGTTCGGATTGCCGGCCGCGTTGCGCCGCGCGTTCACGGCGATCCAGCCGAGCTGCTCGCGGGTCGTGCCATACTCGTAGAAGTGTCGCTGGGCGAACATCGCGATCCAGTTGGCGGCGGAGGCCGCGCCGAACGGCAGCGTCCACTGGAGCGAGCCGCCGGCGCGGAAGCTCTTGCCCCCGCCGCCGCCTCCGCCGTCCAGCCCGATGCCGGCGCGCCCGCCCTTGCCCTGCGCCGTCGCCTCCCAGACCGTCCGGTAGCAGAGCACGTGGTTGGCGAGGCCGCAGGCGACGGCCGTCACGGCCTCGATCACCGAGCCGAGCTGGCCGGGCAGCTCGGGTCCGCCCGCATACCAGGAGAGCTCGAGGCGCAGCGCGTCCTGCAGCTCGGGAATGCTCGGTCCCGCGAAGCCACGCGGGCCGAACCAGCCGCCGGGGTAGCTCGCCAGGCCGTCGATGTCGCCCCGCTCGAGGCCCGCGTCGGCGATCGCGGCGAGGCACGCGTCGAGAGTGAGCTCCATCGGGTCGCGGCCGAGGCGCCGTCCCACCGCCGACTGCCCGATCCCGGTGATCGCGGCGCGCCGCTCCGGGCTCTCCATCAGCCGCCCGCCGTCGGCGCGAACAGCGGAATCCACACATCATCGTGTTGCTCGAAGACGACGCGGAGCGGCATCCCGATCCGAAGCTCCGGGACTGCGCAGTCCACCACGTTGGTGGTGAGGCGCAGCCCCGGCTGCTCCTCGAGCTCGACGATCGCGATCACGTACGGCGGCGGGAAGCCGGGGATCCAGGGCTGATGGTTCACCGTGTAGGTCGCGAGCCGCGCGCGCCCGCTCGCGGCTTCGGGCCGGACGTCGCGCGACAGACAGCGCGGACAGATCGGCGCCGGCGGATGGATCCAATGGCGGCACGCGGCGCAGCGCAGCAGGCGGAGCTCGCCCTGCGCGCCACCGGTCCAGAAGTGCTCGTTGCCGGCCCCGACCTGGGGCAGGACGCGGAACGGCTTCGTCATCCGGGGCGGCAGCTCGGGCGCGGGCTTGCCATCGAATCGACGATGCCTCAGAGTCGCGCCGGCCGCGAGCAGGGCCGCGAGATTGCTGGCGGGGAGGTCGGCCGACCGGAATGGACGCCCGGCTCAGCGAGGAGCAGGAGCTGCTGCGCGCCAGCGCACGCGACTTCCTCGCGCGCGAGTGCCCGATGTCGTTCGTGCGCGAGCAGATCGAGGAGCCGCGCCGCCTGCCCGACGCGCTGTGGAAGCGGATGGCGGAGCTCGGCTGGCTCGGGCTCTGCGTTCCCGAGGCCCACGGCGGCGCCGGCCTCGGCCTGCTCGAGCTGGCGGTGCTCCTCGAGGAGACCGGACGCGCGTTGCTGCCGGGGCCGCTGCTCTCGACCGTCGCGCTCGCGGGTGCCGCGATCGAGCTCAGCGCCGACGAGGATCAGAGGCGCCGTCACTTCGGCGCGATCGCGCGCGGCGACGAGCGCGCCGCGCTCGCGTGGATCGAGGAGCCCGAGCGCTGGGACGCCGGCGGCGTGCACCTCGCGGCGCGGCGCGCCGGCGGGGGCTTGCGGCTCTCGGGCTCCAAGCGCTTCGTGCTGGACGCACAGGACGCCGACTGGCTGGTGGTCGCTGCCCGTCTCGAGTCGGGCGAGCCCGCCTTGCTGCTCGTCGACGCGCGGGCGCGCGGGCTCGCGGTTGCGCCGACCGCACTGCTCGACGCGACGCGCAGGGCGGCAACGGTCCGCCTCGACGACGTCGCGGTGCCGGCCGACGCGCTCGTGGCGCGAGGCGAGGACGCCTGCCGGCGCGTCGCGGACCGCGCCAAGGTGGCCCTCTGCGCGGAGATGCTCGGCGGCGCGCAGCGCGTGCTCGAGATGAGCGTCGCGTTCGCGTCGACCCGCGAGCAGTTCGGACGTCCGATCGGGAGCTTCCAGGCGATCCAGCACCGGCTGGCCGACATGCTGCTCGCCATCGAGGGCGCGCGCTCCGCCACCTGGTACGCCGCCTGGGCGGTGGACGCGGAGGAGCCCGGCGCGCACGCCGCTGCCTGCACGGCCAAGGCGCTCGCGTCGGACGCCTACGTGAGGGTCACGGGCGACGGCATCCAGATCCACGGCGGGCTCGGCTTCACCTGGGAGCAGGACCTGCACCTCTACTATCGACGCGCGAAGGTGTCGGAGCGCCTGTTCGGAGACGCCGGCTGGAACCGGGAGCTCCTGGCCCGCGCGCGGATCGACGCGCGCTAGCCGAGAGCCAGCGCGGCGCCCCGAGCGATCTTCGGCTCGCCAGCCCATCCCGGCGCATGACCGCGCTCTTGCGCGCCGAGGCGACCCGCCCCATCCTCCCGCGCGACGAGAGGGCCCGCCCCGCGAAACGCGGAGCGGGCTTCGTGCGTCCGGAGATCGACGACACCCCACCCCGCCTCGCGCGGGGCGGGGCGTCGTGCATTTCCGGGATCGAGTGAGCCATCGGGGAGGCGGATCATGCGCGCGGTGGGCATCGATTTCGGCACGACCAACAGCGCCGTCGCGGTCGCGGAAGGCGATGACGCGCCGCGCCTGGCGTCGTATGCGGCGGGCGACGGAGGGGAGCGCACGCTCGCCTTCCGCTCGATCCTGCACTTCGAGCCCGAAGACGAGAGCGAGCGGCGCACGCCCCGCGTTCGCGCCGGTCCCGCCGCGCTCGAGCGCTACCTCGCCACGGCGGGCGAGGGCCGCCTGGTGCAGTCGATCAAGTCGTTCCTGGCGAGCCCACTCTTCGAGGCGACCGAGGTGTTCGGCGCAATCTATCAGCTCGAGGACCTGATCGGGGCCCTCCTCGCCGAGCTGCGCACCGCCGCCGAGGCGGAGCTCGGACCGCTCGGCCCGCGCGTCGTGGTGGGCCGCCCGGTGCGCTTCGCCGGCGAGGGCACGACCGACGAGCGCCTCGCGCTCTCGCGCCTGCGCTCGGCGCTGACCCGCGCCGGCTTCGAGGAGGTCGTCTTCGAGTACGAGCCGGTCGCCGCGGCGTACCACTACGGGCTCCGCCTGCGCGAGCCCGAGGTCGTGATGATCGGCGACTTCGGCGGCGGCACGAGCGACTTCTCGCTGCTGCGGCTGGCGCCTCTCGCGGTCGGGCGCGCGCGCCACGAGATCCTCGCGACCGCGGGCGTCGGCGTCGCCGGCGACGCCTTCGACGCGAAGCTGGTGCGGCACAAGGTGGCGCCGCTCCTCGGCCGCGGCACGAGCTACAAGAACCCGTTCGGCCAGGTGCTGCCGGTGCCGCGCTGGCTCTACGCGCACCTCGAGCGCTGGCATCACCTCTCGTTCCTCAAGTCGCCGCGCACGCTGTCGCTGCTCGGCGATCTCGAGCGGGAGGCGCTCGAGCCCGAGCGCATCCGTGCGTTCTCGCACCTGGTGCGCGAGGACCTCGGCTTCCACGTCTACCGCAGTGTCGAGCGCGCCAAGCACGCGCTCTCGTCGGCGCCGGCGAGCCGCGTCGCCTATCGCGACCGCGCGGTCGGGATCGACGCCGAGGTGACGCGCGGCGAGTTCGAGCGCTGGATCGCGTCGGAGCTGGCGAAGATCGAGGCCTGCGTCGACGAGGTGATGGCGCGCGCGGGGATCGAGGGCCGCGCCGTCGACCGCGTCTTCCTGACGGGCGGCTCCTCGTTCGTGCCCGCGGTGCGCGCGATCTTCGCCCGCCGCTTCGGCGCCGAGCGCCTGCGCGGCGGCGACGAGCTGGGCTCGGTGGCGAGCGGGCTCGCGTTGCGCGCGGCCGAGGCATGAGGCCTCAGACCGAGGCGCGGAAGAAGACGCGCTGCGCCGTCTCGTACAGGAACTTCTCGAGCACGCCGGGGCGCAGCTCCAGCGCGCGCGCCTCCTGCACGGCGCGCTCCATCGAGAGCGCCGGGTGGTCGGAGGCGAAGATCACCTTGTCGCGGCCGCGCGTGTTCATGAAGTGCAGCAGCTCGGGCGGGAAGTAGCGGGGCGAGTAGGCCGACGTCTTGAGATACAGGTTCCGGTACTTGAGCATCAGCCGGATCGCGACGTTCCACCACGGGTCGGCGCCGTGCGCCATCACCAGCACGAGCTCGGGGAAGTCGAGGCAGACGCGGTCGAGGTGCAACGGGTCCTGGCACGCCGCCGGCGCGGGCGGCCCTGGGATGCCCGTGTTGATGGTGAGCGGCAGGCCGAGCTCGATGCACTTGGCGTAGATCGGATAGTAGGCGCGATCGCTCGGCGCGAGGTCGATCGAGAAAGGCGTGATGCGCGCCAGGACGACGGGCTGGTCCGCTGCGATCGCGGCGAGGGCTCGCGTCGCGCGCATGAGGCGGCGCGGATCGAGCTGCACGCCGAGGAAGAAGCGGTCGGGACGGGCCTTGGGGAACGAGAGCACGTGCTCCGAGGGGCGCTCGGCGTCGGTCGTCAGGATCGCCTTCTCGATCTCGAGCCGATCCATCATCTCGACCGTCTCGTCGATCGAGTAGTTGCGGAAGAAGTCCTCACCGCGCTTGAAGTAGTCGCGCGCCACGGCGCGGAGCCAGCTCGGCTGGCCGAGCTCGGCCATGTTGACGTTGACCCAGGTGTCGATGGCGCGCGTCATGGGCGGCTCAGCGGCTCGATTCGGAGAAGAACTGCCGCATCCAGCGACGGTAGACGCCCACCGGGCCGTCGCCGTCGCAGAGCAGCGGCCGCTCGTGGTGCCGCTTGTTCTCCCAGATCGCGATGTCCTGCGCCATCTGCTTCTCGAGGTCCCGGATCAGCGCCGCGCCGACGCCGACGTGCGCGTCTCCCGCGCTCCGCTTCACGCTGTAGGCGAAGGAGACGTCCGTGGTCTCCTCGTCGATCGGCGTCGCCGTGTTGATCATCAGCGTGTCCGCGATGCCCGAGACGCGAACGGTCTGGAAGCCCGGACCGTAGTCGTCGGTGTCGATGCCGCCCATCACCTCTCCGCGCGGCGTTCCCATCTTCATGCGCGACCGGCAGCGCAGCACCAGGCCGTCCTGCTCGACCTCGGTCTGCGGAATGGTGTGGGTGCCATGCACGTAGCGGAAGTGCACCTGGTCGACCGCGTTCTCGTTCATGTCGAGCCAGCGGCTCTTCACGGTCCAGCGCCGGATCTCGCAAGGGCTCCAGTCGGGCGAGCCGTACTCGGCGAGCTCGGGGATCGCGTAGGCCGGCGGCCGCCCGTCCGCATCGTGGTACAGGAACACGATGCCGTTGCGCTCGACCACGGGCCAGCTCCGGAGGCGCGCCTTGGGCGGGATCCTCTTCGCGTAGGGGATCTCGACGCAGTGCCCCTCGCCGTCCCAGAGCCAGCCGTGGAAGGGGCAGCGCAGCGCGTCGCCCTCGACCTTGCCGCCCACGCCCAGGTGTGCGCCGAGGTGCGGACAGTAGGCGTCGAGGACCCGCGCGCGGCCGCTCCCGTCGCGGAACACCACCAGCTCGCGGCCCAGCCGGTGGAGGCGGCGCACGTCGCCGGGAGCGAGCTCGTCGGCGTAGCACGCGCGGAACCACCCGTTGGGAAAGGCCGGGAACGGAAAGCGATCGCTCACGCGGACCTCGGATCTGATGGCGCGTCAGAATCTAGCCCGGTTGCGCCGATGCGCCCAGGGTGGCCCAGGGTATCGGCCAGCGCCTGCGCAAGCCGCCGAAGGCGGCGCGCAGCGAGGCGAAGTCTTCGGAGCCGAGCGAAGTCGACAGCTATGCGGTGCGCTGCGCGTGGAAGCCCGGCGCCCAGTCGAAGTGCTGCACCTCGATCTTCACGGGCAGCAGGTAGCGCACGTAGAACGCGTAGAGCTTGAGGACGGTGAAGTCGTCGCACTGGAGCGGCTCGATCACGACGCGCGGGTCCTGCTCGCGGAACTTCACCGCGCGCTCGTACATCTCCTCGATCTGGGCGTGCGTCGGGACCGAGAGGCCGAAGTGCTCCTCGGCGCCGGCCTGCATCGGCTCCGGGCTCGCGTGCAGGTAGACGAACTGCTCGTTGCTCCAGGCGCGCAGCACCAGGAGCTCGCGGTCGCGGGTCAGGGTGGGCATCTCGGTCCAGCCGAAGACCTGCTCGTGGAATCGCAGCAGGTCGGCGCGGCCCGCCGCGTCGAGCATCTCTGCCGGCACCGTGAGCGCAACGTGGTTGAAGCGCGGGATTTCGGGAGCGCGCTCGCTCATCGCCAGTCCTCCGCTCACGCCCTGTGCAGCAGGAACGCGGCATTGTCGCGGAACAATCCAGGCGCCTCGTCGGGCCGCACGCTGAAGCGACCCGTCGCCGCGTAGTCCTGGAGCGGCTGGCCGGTGCCCTCCGAGTGCGGGTAGTCGCTGCACGCCATCAGCAGGTCGGAGCCGCCGAGCATGCGCTGCAGGTTGCGCGGCATCTCGTACGCGAACGAGGAGACGCGCACCTGGCGCCGGAAGTAGTCACTCGGCCGCAGCGGGAGCGGCGAGCTGCGGCCGTTCAGCCGCTCGATGAACTGCATTCCTCCGTCCAGCATCATCAGGTAGAGCGGAACCCAGACGGCGGAGAGCTCGACGATGCCGAGCCGCAGGTCCGGGTGGCGCTCGAAGACGCCGTTCAGGATCAGGTCGGTGCACGCCAGCGCGGCGGGCACGTAGAGGAAGACGGTGTCGACCGCGAAGTTGCCGAGCTCGCCGCGGTCGCTGTACCACGCCTCGTCGAAGACCTTCGGCTGGTCCGCGACGTGGAACACCGGCGACACGCCCTGGTGCTCGAAGGCAGACCACGCGCGTTCGAGGTCGGGATGCGAGAGCCGGCGCCCGTCGACCAGCGCCGGCGCAATCATCGCGAGCCGCACGCCGGCCGCGGCGAGGCGGGCGAGCTCGCGCTCGAGCCAGTCGAGGTCGCGCAGCGAGAGGTGCGCCACTGGATGCAGCCGCCCCTTCCCGTCGGCGACGACGGCCTCGCACCAGCGGTTCCACGCCGCCATGTTGCCGAGCAGCGCGCGCAGGTCGCGCGAGAGCGTGCGCTCCCAGATCAGGCCGTAGTTCGGGAACGCCACGGCCTCGTCGATGCCCATGCCGGCCAGGCGCTCGACGCGCGCCGCCGGCTCCCAGTAGTCGCGCGGGAGCGCCTCGTCGTAGAGCGCCAGCGGCGCGAGGCCCTCGCGCTCGCGGCGGCGGCGCTCGCCGATCGCGTCGGTCTCGCCGGGCACCTGCACGTCGGCGACCGCAAGAACCTCGTCGCGCCAGACGACCCGCACGTGGCCGAGGGGATCGTCGACGAAGCGGATCGCGTCGCCGCGCAGCGCGGGCTCGATGTGCTCGGCCCAGAGCCCGCGGTACTCGTACAGGTGCTGGTCGGAGTCTATGACGCCCGGCATCGGGAGCCTCCGCCGACGGCGCCAGTCTGCACCAGCGCGGGCGCGGGAGCCAGGGCCGGCCGCATCAGCGCGGGAGGCCGAGCACGCGCCGCGCCAGGATGTTGCGCTGCACCTCCGAGGTGCCGGCGTAGATGGTGGCGGCGCGCGACCAGAGGAGCTCGTGACACCACGAGCCCCCGTCGACGGCCGCGGCGTCGCCTTCGGGGACCAGGCCGGCCAGGCCGAGGATCTCGATGGCCGTGTCGCCGATGCGCTGCTCGAGCTCGCTCCACGCGAGCTTGATGGTCGAGCCCTCGGGGCCCGGCGCACCGGTGCGCTCGTGCACGCTGGCGGCGCGATACACGGTCATGCGGAGCGCCGCGGTCTCGGCCAGGTGCTGTGCGAGCTTCTGCCGGATGCGCGGATCCGCGGCGGCGGAGCCGCCGCCGGCCGCGCAGGGCGTGCGCCGCGCCAGCTCGATCAGCCGCTCGAGCCGAGCCGCGGTGCGGGCGTGCGCGGCGCTCGAGCCGCGCTCGTGCGCGAGCGTGGTCAGCACCACGTCCCAGCCCCCGTCGACCTCGCCGACCACGTTCGAGAGCGGCACGCGCACGCGATCGAAGAAGACCTCGTTGAACCATGCCTCGCCCGTCATCTCGCGCAGCGGCCGGATCGTGATCCCTTGGGTCCGCATGTCGACCAGGAGGAAGGTGAGCCCGTGATGCTTCGGCCCGCTCGGGTCGGTGCGGACGATCGCGATGCACCAGTCGGAGTGGCGGGCGAAGCTCGTCCAGATCTTCTGGCCGGTCACGACGATCGAATCCCCTTCGATCTCGCCGCGCGTGCGCAGGGAGGCGATGTCGGAGCCGGCGTTGGGCTCCGAAAAGCCCTGGCACCAGATCTCGTCGCCGCGCAGGATCGGCTCGAGGAAGCGGCGCCTCTGCCACTCGGCTCCGCGCGCGATCAGCGTCGGACCGACCAGCGAGGTGCCAACCGAGATCTGGATCAGATCGGGCGCACCCGCACGCGCGTACTCCTCGCCGAAGATCACGCTCTCGATCGGCGTCGCGCCGCGGCCGCCGTACGCGCGCGGCCAGTCGAGCCCGGCCCAACCGCCCTCGAAGAGCGCGCGCTGCCACGCCTTGGCGTAGGCGACCCGATCGGCCCCCGCGGCCGGCAGCGGCGGTGCCGGATGCGCAGCGAGCCAGCTCCGGAGCTCGGCCCGGAAGCGCGCCTGCGCCGGGGAGTCGCGCAGATCCATCGCTACACCGCCACGCCCCGCGCGACGAGGTCGCGGACCCGCTCGGGCGAGAGGCCGAGGATCCCGCCGAGCACGTCTTCGTTGTGCTCGCCGAGGAGAGGCGCCGCGCGGTCGAAGCCGCCCGGGCTCGCGGCGAGCCGGAAACCGGAGCGCTCGTGGACCAGCGACCTCAGCACCGGGTGCTCGAGCTTCACGAAATGGTGTCGGTGTGCGAGCTGCGGGTCGTGCAGGACGTCGCGAACGTTCTGCACGACGCCGGCGGGAATCCCCGCCTCCTGGAGCCCGCCCATCAGGTGCCAGGCGCCGAACTCCCGCGTCCAGTCCGCGAGCCGCGCGTCGATCTCCTCCTGCCGCTCGCGGCGGCCGGCGGCGCTCGCGAGGCGCGGGGTGAGCGCCCAGGGCGGGTCGCCCATCGCGGCGACGAGCCCGCGCCACTGCGCGTCGTCCCAGACCGAGATCGCGATCCAGGCGTCGTCGCCCAGGCACGGGTAGATGCCGTGCGGTGCGGCGCGCTCGTCGCGGTTGCCGGCGCGGCGCACGATCTCGCCGTCGGCTCCGTAGCGAACGATCATCTCCGACAGGCTGTAGACGCCGGCCTCGATCTGCGACAGGTCGATGTGCTGGCCGCGTCCGGTGCGCCGCCGCACGAGCAGCGCCGCCGCGATCAGCACGGCGACGTAGCGGGGCGAGAGCGAGTCGGTGATCGTCGCGTAGGGGCCGATCGCCTCGCGATCCGGCCAGCCCGTGAGCCCGTTGAAGCCGGCGATCGCCGAGCCCTGCCCGCCGAAGCCCGGATAGCTGCGCTGCGGTCCCGTCTGGCCGAACAGGCTCGAGCTCACGACGATGAGCTCGGGCTTCTCCGCGAGCAGCCGCTCGGCCCCGAGGCCGAGGCGGTCGGTCACGCCCGGCGAGAAGTTCTCGAGCACCACGTCGGCCCAGCGCACCAGCCCGAGCGCCAGCTCGACCGCCTCCGGCTCCTGCAGGTTCAGCGCCACGCTGCGCTTGCCCGGGTTCAGGAGCGCGAACATCGGCGAGCTCTCGAGACCGCTCGGGGCGTCGGGCGAGATCCGCAGCATCCGGAGGAAGTCGGGCCGCTTCGTCGACTCGAGCCGCACCACCGTGGCGCCCTGCTCGACGAAGTACCGGGTCGCGACGGGTCCCGCGGCGCCGGCGCCCAGCTCGAGGATGCGCAGGTCCGCATAGATCCCCGCCACTAGATCGCCTCCTCGGCCAGGAGCTTCTCGAGCTCGCCGCGCCCGAGCCCGAGCGCGCGGTAGACCTCGTCGTTGTGCTCGCCGATGCGCGGCGCGCGGCGGCGGATCCGCGTGCCGTGCGCGCTCGAGAGCGCGAAGAACGCCGGGTGCTCGATCGAGGCGCCGAGGTGGGGGTAGTCGATCGACACGAAGAGCCCGCGCTCGCGGAGCTGCCGCTGCTCGACGATCTCGCGCGCGTCGTTGCAGGGCGCCAGCAGCACGCGCCGCGCGAGCGCTCCCTCGTACAGCTCGCGCATGCCGTGCGCCGCGAAGAAGGCACCGAAGACCTCCTCGAGCTGCGCGATCCCGGCGGCGTCGAGCGCCTCGGGGCGGAAGCGCTCCCAGTCGTAGTCGCGAAGCCACCCCGGCGCCATGCCGCGCTCGTGCATCCAGGCGACCAGCGCGCGCAGGCCGGGCACCCGCGCCGGGCCGCCGCGCAGCCCGAACGAGACGTGCCCATCGCGCACGGGCCAGATCTCGCGCGTGCGACCGGTGCGCGGGCCGCTTCGCACGGGCGTCCGCTCGGAGCCCGCGTACATCCCCGGCGCGCCGATCAGCGTCGCGAGCTGGCACTCGTGCATCGAGACGTCGACGAAGTCGCCCCGACCGGTCGACTCGCGCGCGTGGAGCGCCATCAGGATCCCGAGCACGGCCTCCGGCGCCGCGTGGTAGTACGCGGTCGGCAGGCTGCAGCGCACCGGAGGGCGGTCGGGGTCGCCGGTCATCGCCGCATTGCCGCCCATCGCCACCACCACCAGATCGCGGGCGCGGAAGCCGGCGTGGGGGCCTGTCGCGCCGAAGGGCGTGATGGCGCAGTGGACGAGGCCCGGCCGATCGCGCCGCAGCGCCTCGAAGCCGAGCCCCCAGCCGGCCAGCGTCCCGGGCGGGTACGACTCGAGCACCGCGTCGGCGCTCGCCACGAGGCGCAGGAAGACGCCGCGCCCCGAGGCGTGCGACGGGTCGAGCGTGATGCCGCGCTTGCTGGTGTTGAGCGCGAGCCAGGCGAGGCTGCGCTCCGGGTCGGCGACGCCGTGCAGGAACGGCGGCCGGCGGCCCTCGTGATCGCCGCCCGGCGGCTCGATCTTGATCACGTCGGCGCCGAGATCGCCCAGGATCTTGCCGGCCAGCCACCCGCTCTCGTCCGTCAGATCCAGCACCCGCAGCCCGGACAGCATGGCTCGATGCTACGTGATCTCCGGCGCTTCGGGCTACGCGATCCCGCGCGCCGGCCCTACCCTATGCCGCCGTGCGGGTATCCGAGCTCTACGACCTCTCCGGCCGGAGCGCGCTCGTGACCGGGGGCGGCCGCGGCATCGGCCGACACATCGCAATCGGACTCGCCGAGGCGGGCGCGCGGGTGTTCGTGGCCTCGCGCAAGCTCGCCGCATGCAGGGACGTCGCCGCGGACGTCGAGAGCATGGGCGGACGCGCCGTCGCGCTCGAGGCCGACCTCGGGCGCGTCGAGGATTGCGAGCGCCTCTTGGCCGAGGTGCTCTCCGCCACCGATCGCCTGCACGTGCTGGTGAACAACGCCGCCCGCGTGTGGGCGGCACCCACCCTCGAGTATCCGCTCGAGGGCTGGGACCGCGTGTTCGACCTGAACGTGCGCGGCCTCTTCCTGCTCTCGCAGCTCGCCGCGCGGCACATGGCCGGGCGCGGCGGCGGCAGCATCGTGAACGTGGGCTCGATCTCGGCCTGGCGCGGCGCCCCCGACGCCGAGCAGCCCGTCGTCGCCTACAACGCGAGCAAGGGAGCGGTGGCGTCGCTCACGGTCGACCTGGCGGTCAAGCTCGCCCCGCACGGGATCCGCGTGAACTGCCTCGTCCCGGGCCCCTTCGACACCGACATGATGAACCACATCCGCCACGACCCGCAGCGCATGCGCGAATACCTGGAGCACGTGCCGCTCGGACGCATCGGCAGCGAGGACGACGTCAAGGGCGCCGCCGTCTTCCTGGCGAGCGACGCCTCGCGCTTCGTCACCGGCCAGACGCTCGTCGTCGACGGCGGCGTCTCGGCGGTGTACCCGAGCCGGGGCTAGCCGGACCTACCCGACCCGCCTCTCCCGACCCTGCCAGAACGGCTCGCGCAGCGTCTTCTTCAGGATCTTGCCCGATGCATTGCGCGGGATCTCGTCGAGGAAGGAGACCGAGCGCGGGAGCTTGTAGCCGGCGAGGTGGTCGCGCGCCCAGGCGATCAGCACCTCCTCGGTGAGGCCGTCGTGGGCTCGAACGACCACGGCATGCACGCTCTCGCCCCACTGGTCGCTCGGAATCCCGATCACCGCGACGTCCATCACGTGCGGGTGCTGGTCGAGCGCCGCCTCGATCTCGGCCGGATAGATGTTCATGCCGCCCGAGATGATCATGTCGTTCTTGCGATCGCAGATGTAGTAGAAGCCCTCTTCGTCGCGGTAGGCGACGTCGCCGACCGTGAGCCAGTCTCCGCGCCGCCCCTTCTCGAACTTCTCCTGCGCCTTGTGATAGGTGCGGAAAGCGCTGCGGCTGCGAACGAAGAGCTCGCCGGGCGTGTTCGGCGCCTCGATGCGGGTCCCCTCGTCGTCGAAGAGCGCGAGCTCGACGCCCGGCGCCGCCCGTCCGCACGATCCCGGCTTGCGGCGCTGCTCCTCGGGGCGCAGGATCGAGTCGACCCCGAGCTCGGTGGAGCCGTAGACCTCCCACAGCGAGTCCTCCGGGAAGTCGCGCAGGTACATCTCCTTCAGCGCGTACGACCAGGGCGCCGCGTTCGCGACCATGCGGCGCATCGAGCTGCGGTCGTAGCGCGCCTTCACCGCCTCGGGGAGCTGGCACACGAGGCGGATCGGCGTCGGCGCCGAGAAGGTGGTCGACACCCGATGGCGCTCGACCAGGCGCAGCCAGTCCTCGGCATCGAACTTGCGCTGCAGCACGACGGTGTTGCCAAGCGCGTGCGCGATCCCCATGAAGCCGCCGGGGCCGGAGTGGTAGAGCGGCCCGGTGGTCAGGTAGATGTCCTCGGGCACGTAGCCGATGAAGGCGACCAGCAGGCGCAGGAGCTCCGGATCGCCCAGCGCGGCGCGCACCGCGCCCTTCGGGCGGCCGGTGGTTCCCGAGGTGTAGATCATGGTGCTGTCGCTGGCGCGCGCCGCGTCGATCTGCGGCGGTGCGTCGCTGGCGGCGGCCACCCGCGCCTCGGCGTCCTCCATGCCCGGCCCCGGAGCGCCTCCGAACACCAGGACGTGTCGAACCTTCGGGATGCGGTCGCGAATCGCGGCAAAGGTCTCGGCGAACTCGGCATCGGTGTACACGGCGGCAGCGTCGCAGTCGTCGACGATGTAGGCCGCTTCCTCGGGGGTGAGCCGGTAGTTGAGCGGCACCGAGGTGAGCCCCGCCTTGCGCGCGCCGTGCATGATGCGCACCACGCCGGGCGAGTTCATGCCGCACCAGAGCACCGTCTCGCCCGGCCGGACGCCGAGCCCGAGCAGCGCGTTGCCGATCCGGTTGGCCTGGCGGTTCAGCTCGTCGAAGGTCCAGACGAGCGGCCGGTGGCCGGGGCGGTCGTCGATCACGGCGGGCTTGTCCGGCGTACGGGCGGCGTGGAGGGCGAGCGGGTCGGGACGCGGGTCCGGCATGGAGTTCCCCCTGTCGCGGATCGGCGGAGCCAGACGATGCCCGCTCCGAGTGCGGAGGCGCAAGGGCGTGGCGCTGCGCCTCTCGGCTCCCGTTTCGAGCCGCCCGCCTGGCGCGGCCTCGTGGCCGCGAGCTGGGGTACGCTCGGGGCGCTCTCGATCGGTCCACCGGCAGCGGACGGCAGAGATCGATCGGGCCGGAGACGGAGGAGGCTGATGTCGCTCGAGGGACGCGTGGCGCTGGTGACGGGTGGGAGCCGCGGAATCGGGCGCGCCATCGCGCTGGCGCTCGCCGAGGACGGAGCCGACGTGGCGGTGAACTACCGCCGCGACGAGGCGGCGGCCAAGGAGACGGTGGCGGCGATCGAGGGGCTCGGGCGTCGCGCGCGGGCGTACCGGGCGTCGGTGGAGGCGCCGGACGAGGCCCGCGCGATGGTCGAGGCGATCCTCGCCGAGCTCGGGCCGATCGACATCCTGGTGAACAACGCCGGCATCGCGAGCCGGGGCAACACCGTCGCGAAGACCGATCCCGCCGAGCTCGAGCGGGTGGTGCGAACCCACGCGCTCGCGCCGCACCACCTCTGCCAGCTCGTGCTGCCGGGGATGCGCGGGCGGCCGCGCGGGGACATCGTGATGATCTCGAGCGCCGCGACGCTGCATCATCCCGCCGCCGGGGCGCCCTACAACATGGGCAAGGCCGCCATGGAGGCGCTCGCCTTCACGCTCGCGAAGGAGGTGAAGAAGTTCGGCATCCGGGTGAACGTCGTCGCACCGGGCCTGGTCGAGACCGAGATGGGGCGCCGCCTGATGAAGGCGACGGCAGGCGTCGACGACCTGCGCACCCTCGACGCCGCCATGCCCTTCGGCCGCGTCTGCCAGCCCGAGGACGTGGCGAACGCCGTGCGCTGGCTCGTCTCCGACCGCGCCAGCTACATCACCTGCGAGAAGATCAACGTCTACGGAGCTGCAAGCTGAAAGTCATCCATAACGGTGGCCCGCGATGTCGGCGTGCTCGGCGGCGAGGCGCCGCAGCGCCGCCTCGCGCAGCGGCCCAACCTGCACCTTCTGGTTGGCGGTGTAGGTGATCTCGTCCTCGGTGAGCTGCAGCACGCGGCGCGGCACCTTGTAGGGCGCCACCCGCTCGCGCAGGAACGCGCGGATGCGCGCCTCGTCGACGGCAGCGCCCGGCGCCGGGACGACGCACAGCACGAGCGCCTCACCGAGGGTCGGATGCGGGACGCCGACCGGCTGCGCGATCCGGAGGCCGGGATACGAGGCCAACGCGCGCTCGATCTCCAGCGGCGAGACGTTGGCACCGCCGGTCTTGATCAGGCCCGAGAGGCGGCCGGTCCAGTGCAGATGGCCCTCGGCATCGAGCGAGCCCCCGTCCTGGGTGCGGAAGAATCCGCCGGGGTCGAACGCCTGCTCCGGCTCCATCTTGTAGTAGCCGCGCATCAGCGTCACCCCGCGCACCGCGATCTCGCCCGGCTCGCCCGCTGCGCACGGCGACCCCGTCTCCGGATCGACGATCGCGATCTCCATCCCCGGGAGCGCGCGTCCGCTCGAGCCGCGACGCTCCTCGGCGGGCGCGTCGGCGGGCAGCATCGACGCGATCGTGAAGGTCTCCGAGAGGCCGAACGACGCGTCGACGCCCCACTCGTTCTTCTCGATGCCCGCGAGCCGGGCGAGCGGCGACGTGAAGCGCGTCTTGCGGATGCGCGACAGGTCGCGCCGCCCGGCGTCCGGGTGCTCCCCCAGCTCCTTCTCCTGATGCGGGAACGCGTGTACGACCGTCACCTTCTCGCGCTCGATCATCGCGAGCGCCGGGCCGGGCTCGAAGATCTCCTGCAGCACCAGGCAGGCGCCGGCCGCCAGCGTCGCACCCAGCGACATCGCGATGCCGGCCGTCCAGAAGAAGGGTTGCGCGGTCCACACGCGGTCGTCGGGCGAGAGCCGCATCCACTCCGCGAAGCGCCAGCTCTGGATCACCGCGGCGCGCTGCAGGTGCAGGACGCCCTTCGGGTGCGCGGTGGTGCCGGAGGTGTAGATCAGCATGCCGTCGTCGGCCGGCGTCACGTCGGCGGCGGCGGCGTCGAGCAGGTCGCTCGGGACGTCGCGGGCCTGCGCGGCCAGCTCGTACCAGCCCTGCACGCCGCCGTCGCCGGGATCGCCGCCGGTCACGACGAGCCGCCGGAGCTGCGGCAGCCGGCGGCAGCGCAAGCGGCCGGGGGGCGCGTCGCTGATCTCGGGGTGCGCGACCAGGAGCTCCTCGAGGTAGTCGCGGCTGCGCAGCGAGCGCTGCAGCAGCAGTGTCGACACGTCGGAGTGTCGAAGCACCCAGTCGCGCTCCTCCGGCGTCGCGAGCGTGCTGAGCGGCACCACGACCGCCCCGACCAGGCCCGCGGCGAAGCACCCGACCACCCACTCCGGCCGGTTCGTCATGAGCAGCCCGACGTGCGCGCCCTTCCCGACGCCGGCACCGAGCAGCCCGCGCGCGAGGGCGCGGGCCTCGCTCCGCAGCTCGGCGTAGGAGATCGATCGCCCTTCGAAGCGCAGCGCCACGCGCTCGCCGTGGCGGTCGGCGACGTCCTCGAGGAAGCGGGCGAGGGTCCAGCGACTCGGATCGGGCTGGAGCGACAGACCGAGCGAAGCGCTCACGGCGGCTCCTCGCCCGGCTCAGGGAGCGGGCAGGCGGACCTCGGCCGCGCCCTGCGCCATCGTCTCGTCGCGCTGGTTCGTCATCGCGACCTGCACGACGGCCACGCGCTTGGCGTCGACCAGGTCGATCACCTCGCCGTTCAGATAGGTCATGTCGCCGGTCAGCGCCGGCGAGCGGTACTTGACGTCGCTGTGGAGGATGAATCCCCACTCGCCCACCCAGTTGGCGAGCCAGTCCAGCACCCAGGCGCCCATCGACGCGCCGTAGCCGTAGCCGCGCGGCATCCCGATGAGCTGGGCGTACTCGGCCTGCACGTGGCCGCGCGAGGGCCCGTAGTAGAGCCCGTCGGCGAGCGTGGGGTCGAGCTTCGCGCCCTCGAGGTCGCGCGACATCTCGGGCAGCCAGCCCGCCTGGTGGAGGGACGAGCGCCCTCCGTCCTCCCGGAAGGTCCCCCACACCGACATCAGGAAGGCGCGCCACTCGCAGGTGAAGGTCGCGATCGTGTGCGGGCCGATCGGCCGCGTCGGCAGCTTCGTCCCGACCTCGACGCCGGCGCGCTTGCCGTGGCCGAGCTCGAGGAAGGTCCTGTAGTACTGCTGCTTCTCCTTCTCGGCGGCCATCACCTGGTCGACGGTCCAGCGCGGCTCGGCCGCGTCGGCGAACTGGCCGCGCTTGCGCGCCTCCTCGGCGCGGTAGCGGATCGAGGTCGAGCGCTGCTTCGCGACCACCTCGCCGTTCGGCTTCAGGTAGGTGGTGTCGCCGCGCGAGAACATCGTCGGTCCGGCGAACTTGGTGTCGGTGACCTTGTAGTCGTAGAGCGCTCGCTCGAGCGTGATCCGCTCGCCGGGCTCGATGCGCGGGCCCTCGAACCACCACTCGTCGCCGCCGAACAGCATGTGGGTGCCCGGGATGGTGCCCTGGATCGCAGGGCCCGCGCCGTGGCTGTCGCTGGTGCAGACCGCGAACGACTGCGGCGCCACCAGCTTGCCGAAGCGGCTCGCGGCCGCGTAGTCGTCGTTCCAGTGCAGCGGGTTCGGATTCTGCATTCCCTGCACCCACCGGCGGATGTCGGTCACCGTGACCGGCTCCCTCATGGTGCCGCCGCCGCTGGGGACCCCGATCCAGCGATCCACGTCGCTCGTGTCGAAGTCCGGCCAGCGCTTGCGCACGTCGGCAGCGTTCACGCGGAGCCCTCCAGCGCCTGGGGCAGCTGGTAGATGCGTACCATGTTCCCGGCCAGGATGTCGTGGCGCTCGCCGGCCGGAACGCCGTCGAACATCTCGCTCACCACCTTGCGGCTGTAGGGCCAGTCGTTGCCGTGGTGCGGATAGTCGGTGGACCACGCCATGTTGCGCACGCCGACGTCGTAGCGGTTCTTGATGCCGATGCGGTCGTGGATGAAGGTACAGCACCAGTTCTCGTGGTAGTACTCGCTCGGCAGCCGCTTGATCGCGACGCCGGTGTGGGCGCGGTTGCGCCAGTAGAAGCCGTCGAGCTGCTCGAGCGCGGCCGGCACCCAGCCGACGTCGGTCTCCACGCCGAGGAACTGGAGCTCGGGGAAGCGGTCGTGCACGCCGCCCATCATGATCTCGCACATCACCTCGGGGAACAGCGACATGCCGGCCAGCGCCATGTTCGCGATCGCGGCCGGGCCCTCGAGGGCCCCGGTCGACTTGCGGCTGGGTCGCACGATGCGGATGTGGATGCTGATGGGCATCTCCATCGCCTCGGCGGCGGCGAAGAACGCGTCGTCCTCCTTGCCGAGCACGTCGCCGCCGTTCGGCCACGCCGTCAGGATCACGCCGCGGAAGCCCATCTCCTTGCAGCGCTTCATCTCGGCGATCGCCTCGTCGACGCCGAGGTTCGGCATCTGCGCCAGGCCGAACAGCCGCTGCGGATCCGGCGCGCAGAACTCCTTGCACAGCCAGTCGTTGTAGGCGCGCACCCCGGCCCGGTGGAAGTCGCGGTCGGTGTTGCCCATGAAGTGGTACATGGTGCGCTGGCTCGGGTAGAGGAACTCGGCGTCGACGCCGTCGAAGTCCATGTCCTCGAGTCGCGCCTTGCCGTCGAAGCAGCCCTTGCGGATGTGCTCGTAGGTGTAGCCCTTCCACTTGATGTCCTCGAAGCGCATGCCCGGCGTCGCCACGAGCCCGATGTACATGAGCGGCTTGCCCGGCCCGAAGCTCCAGGCGTCGCCCCCGTCCTCGTCCTTCACGAGCTGCGGCGCGCGGTCGCGGAACTGCGCGGGAAGCCACTCGCGCCAGATGTGCGGCGGCTCGAGGGTGTGGCAGTCGGCGTCGATCAGGCGGTACTCGCGCATGCGGCGTCCTCGGGATCGTCTGACGGTGCGTCAGATCGCGGCCAAGACTATCATCCACCGGCCCGACTGCAAGCAGCGTGCGGGCGGCGCGGTCGGCGCGCCGCCCGTCGCACCCGGAAGGAGGCCCGTGTCCTACGAGACCAATCGGCGGCTCACCGCCCCGCGCCCGCCGCTCCCGACCTCGGCCGACATCGACCCGGTCGGCGCGGGCATCATCCGCGGCGCCTTCGAGACGATCTGCTACGAGGTCGCCACCCACCTCGGGCGCTGCGCGTCCTCGGCGATCATCAACCAGTCGAACGAGCGCAACGCGAGCGTCCTCGACGGGCAGGGCCGGCTCGCCGGCATCTCGGTCGGGATCCCCCAGCTCCTCTTCATCTCGCCGCTGTCGGTGCGCTACGGCCTCGAGCACCAGGCGGCGGACGACTGGGGCCCGGGCGACGTCTTCGTCGGCAACGACCCCGAGCACGGCGGCGGCCACCTGCCGGACTACAACGTCTACGCGCCGCTCTTCGACGAGCGCGGCGAGATCGTGCTGATCCAGGCGCTGCAGGCGCATCAGGGCGACACGGGCGGCAAGGACCCGGGCGGCTTCTCGGTCGACGCGCGCGATCTGTTCGCCGAGGGGCTGATCGTCCCGTGCGTCAAGCTCGTCCACCGCGGCCAGCGCCGGCGCGACATCCTGGAGCTGCTGACGCGCAACAACCGCTTCCCCTCGTTCGCGGGCGACCTCGCCGCGATGATCTCGGCGGTGGAACTCGGCGTGCGGAGCCTCGGCGAGCTCTGCGCGAAGTGGGGCGCGGACCGGGTGCGCGCGGCAGTCAACTGGAACATCGCCGAGACCGAGCGCCGCTTCCGCGAGGAGGTCGCGCGCTGGCCCGACGGTCGCTACGAGGCGGACGTCTTCATCGATCAGGACACGGCGGGTCACCCCGACGTACGCGTCCACGTCGCATGCATCGTGGAGGGTGACCAGCTCACCCTCGACTTCACGGGCACCGACGACCGCCCCGATCTGGTCTGCGTGTGGAACACCTTCTCGAACACGCGCGGCTACGCGATGGCGCAGCTCGCGTCGATGGTCGACCCGACCATCCCGAAGAACGAGGGCCTGTTCGACGCGGTGCGCATGATCGTGCCGGAGGGGTCGATCCTGCAGCCCCCGCCCGGCCGCCCCGCCGCGCTCGGCGCGTTCCACCCCGCGGTGGAGGTGGGCGAGGCGATCTGCCTGGCGCTCGCGGAGATCCTGCCCGAGCGCGCCTCGCCGCAGGTCTACAAGCTCGGCATGCCGAACGCGGTGGTGGGATTCGACGCGCGCCAGCAGATGTGGATGGACCAGGGCGTCGACGTGCGCGCGTCGGATGCGTCGGCCACGCAGGGAATCGACGGCTGGGGCTCCATGTGCTCGGGGCTCGGGAACCTGATCCTCGCCTCGGCGGAGGAGGCCGAGAGCCGCTTCCCGGTGCTCAACTGGAGCCGCGAGCTCACGCCCGACACCGGAGGGCCCGGGCGCTGGCGCGGCCAGTGCGGAACGCTGAACGTGAAGCAGGTGCTCGAGCCGGTGACGGCGATGGCGTGGATGGTCTCGCGGCGCCATCCGCTGCGCGGCCTCCGCGGCGGGGCGGACGCGGCGCCCTATCGCAACCGCTTCGGCGTCGGAACGCCCGAGGAGGTCGAGATCGAGAACACCGCCGTGGCGCAGCTGCCCTCGGGCACCGTGATGGCGTACCAGTACGGAGGCGGCGGCGGCTTCGAGAGCCCGCTGCTGCGAGATCCGCAGGCGGTGCTCGAGGACGCACTCGACGAGTACGTGAGCGTCGAGGCGGCGCGCGAGCAGTACGGCGTCGTGCTGCGCGGATCGCTCGAGGCCGGAGACCTGGCGATCGACGAGGCTGCCACGCGCGCCCTCCGCGCTCGCCGGCTCACCGAGCGCCGATGAGCTGGCGCGTCGGCATCGACATCGGCGGCACCTTCACCGACTTCGCGCTCCTGCGCGAGGGCGCGGTCGTGCTCGAGAAGACGCTCTCCACGCCGGACGATCCCTCGCGCGCGGTGATGGCCGGCCTCGAGAAGCTCGCCGCCCGCGAGGGCCTCTCGCTTCGCGAGCTGCTCGGCCGTCTCGAGGCGCTGGTGCACGCGACCACGATCGCCGACAACACCCTGATCGAGAGCAAGGGCGCCTGCACGGGCCTCCTCACCACGGAGGGCTTCCGCGACGAGCTCGAGCTGCGGCGAGGCTACAAGGAGGACATCTGGGACGTGCGGCTCGCGCCGCCGCCCGCGCTGGTGCCGCGCCGGCGCCGGCTCGGCGTGCCCGAGCGCCTGCGCGCCGACGGATCCGTCGCGAAGCCGCTCGACGAGGTCGCGGCGCGCGCCGCGATCCGCCGGCTGGCGCGACACAGCGTCGAGTCGGTGGCGATCTCGCTGCTCTTCTCGTTCGTGAACCCGGCCCACGAGCGCCGCCTCGCCGCGCTCGTCGCCGAGGAGATGCCGGGTGTCCCCATCTCGCTCTCGCACGAGGTGATGCCGAAGGCGCCCGAGTTCGAGCGAACCAGCACCACCGTGGTGAACGCCTACGTCGGACCGCGCCTGGCCGGCTACCTGGACCGCCTCACCGACCGCCTGCGCCAGGCCGGCTTCGCGCGCGAGCTCCTGGTCATGCAGTCGAGCGGCGGCGTCATGACGCGCGAGTACCTGCGCGGCGCGCCGGTGCGGTCGCTGGCATCGGGACCGGCGGGAGGCGTGATCGGCGCGGCGCTCTTCGGCGCGTCGAAGCAGGAGCCCGACCTCCTGTGCGTCGACATGGGCGGCACCAGCTACGACGTGTCCGTGGTGCGCCGCGGCCAAGCGCCGGCCCAGCCCGGCTGGAACTGGCACCACCGCTACGTGATCGGGCTGCCGATGGTCTCCGTCGAGACGCTCGGGGCCGGCGGCGGATCGCTCTGCAGCGCGCGCAACGGCGTGCTGCGCGTCGGCCCCGAGAGCGCCGGCGCCGACCCGGGGCCCGTCTGCTACGGGCGCGGCGGCACGCACCCCACCGTCACCGACGCGATGCTCGTGCTCGGCCTGCTCTCGGAGCAGTCGGAGTTCGCGGGGGGCAGCTTCCGCCTCTCCCGCAAGGGCGTCGACGAGGCCTTCCGCACGCACGTGGCCGGCCCGCTCGGCTGCAGCGTCGAGCAGGCTGCCTTCGACTGCTGGCGCGTGGTGAACGCGAACATGACGCAGGCCGTGCGGCGCTGGACGTCGCAGCGCGGGATCGATCCGCGCGAGCTCGCGATGGTGGCCTACGGCGGCAACGGCCCGCTCTTCGCGGCGATCCAGGCGCAGGACCTCGGCATCGATCGCGTGCTCGTGCCGCGCACCTCGCCCGCCTTCTCCGCGCTCGGCGCGCTGGCCGCGCCGCCCTCGGTCGACGAGGAGCGCTCCCATCTGGTGACGGCGCGCGCCGCCGACCCCGCGCGGCTGCGCGCGCTCTTCGGCGAGCTTCTCGAGCGCGCACGGCGGGCGCTCGGCGGCGCCGGCTTCGCCCCGGCCCAGATCACCTGCCGCTACCAGATGAGCCTGCGCTACCCCGGTCAGAACTGGTCGCTCGCGATCGAGGTCGCGGAGCGCACCGCGGCGGAAGACCACCCCTCGTTCCTCGACGAGGCGCTGCGCGACCGCGCGGTGGCCGCGTTCCACGGCCGACACGAGGAGGAGTACGGCCACGCGCGTCCCGGCGAGGAGCCGGAGCTCACGGGCGTGCGGCTGCTTTCGTCGGTGGCCACGCCGAAGCCCGCGTTCGGCGCCGGCTTCACGGCGGCGCCGCGGCGCGCCGAGCCCGCCGCGACCCGCTCGGCCAACCTGGGGCGCGGCTACGAGCCGACGCCGGTCTACCGGGGCGCCGCGCTCGGGCCGGGTGCGACGCTCGCCGCGCCCGCGATCATCGAGGAGACCTACACGACGATCGCCGTCTACCCGGGCTGGGAGGCCCGCGTCGACGACGCCTCGGACTACGTGCTCTCGCGCGCGCGGAGCTGACGGGAGTGGCGATCCGGCGCGTCTCGCACGTGGGCGTCTGCGTCGCGGAGCTCGAGCGCTCGCTCGCCTTCTACCGCGACGGCCTCGGCTTTCGCGAGCGCCGCCGGCTCGAGGTCTCGGGCGAGGAGACGGAGACGCTGCTCGGCGTCGGCGGGGTCGACCTCGTGGCGGTGTTCCTCGAGCGCGACGGCGTGCAGCTCGAGCTGCTCCACTACCGGAGCCCGGGTCACCGCGGCGCCGGCGAGCCCCGGCCGATGAACGCGCTCGGCCTCACCCACCTGTCGCTGGCCGTCGACGACCTCGACGCCGTGGTGGCGACGCTCGAGCGCGCCGGCGCGCGCGTGCTGCGCGCGACGCGGGTGCACAACCCGGAGCTCGGAGCGAACGCGATCTTCGTCACCGACCCGGACGGCACGCGCATCGAGCTGGTCGAGTCCCGGCACGACCTCACCGGCTGAGTCACTGGAGCGCGAACTCGACCGACTCGATCGTCCCCTCGAACGGGAACGGCGCGCGCAGGTAGTAGTACTTGTCGGGCGAGACCGGAAGGCCGTTGTCGCGCCCGATGTCCATGCCCGCGTAGCCGCTGAAGCGGAGCGGCACGGTGTGCTCGAGCCGTCCCTCGGCGACCTGCTTGTCGTTCACGAAGAGGCGGCCGGTGCCGCCGGTCGCCATCTTGCCCGGCGCGTCCGCCGTGAACTCGTAGCGGACGGTCACCCTGCCCTCCGGGAGCCGCTCGTCCGCCTCGATCGTGTCGATCTTGAGGCCGAGGAAGCTGTACGTGTAGTGGAGCTTGCCGGCCTCGACGTA
This sequence comes from Myxococcota bacterium, assembly GCA_035506135.1. Taxonomy (GTDB): domain Bacteria; phylum Myxococcota_A; class UBA9160; order UBA9160; family PR03; genus DATJPY01. Next base: position 28,296 of record DATJPY010000070.1, read on the forward strand.
GAGGGCGAAGCCGCCGAGGAAGCTCGCGTTCGCGACGATCACTCCTTCGGCGCCATAGCAGAGCGAGAGCACGCACCAGTTGCGCGCGATGTCGAGGTCGGCGCGGATCGAGAACGACCGGTTGTAGATCGGCGGGATCATGCCCGCGGCCACGTTCTCGACGCCGGGGCCGTAGCGCACGGTCTGCGGCGCCGCCGCGCCGGGCGGGCGCACGCCCCACACCGCGGCCAGCCCGCCGAGCAGCGGCAGCACCTGGTACTTCTCCGCCTCGCTCCAGAACAGCGCCTCGAGCTCGCGCATCTTGTCCGGGTGCGCGGCGGCCACGTTCTCGCTCTGCGAGTAGTCGTGCGCGAGGTCGTACAGCTCGCACGGGTCCTGGTCGGGGTGCCAGGCGCCGGGCGCGAAGCGCGCGATGGTCTCGGGGTCGAACTTCCAGGGGATGCGGGGAAGTCGGCAGCTCCACATCCAGCCCTGGTCGTACATGGCGCGGTTGCCGAGGATCTCGAAGTACTGGCGGGTGTGTCGCTCGGGCGCGCTCGGGTCGTCGAAGCTGTACGCGAAGCTCGTGCCGTGCATCGGCATCTGCGGCACGCCGTCGACGACGGCGGGCGCGGGAATACCGGCCAGCTCCAGGATCGTCGGCGCGACGTCGATCGCGTGGGTGAACTGGCTGCGCAGCCCGCCGGCGTCGTGGATCCGCGCCGGCCACGACACCACCAACGGATCGCGCGTGCCTCCGAGGTGCGAGGCCACCTGCTTGCCCCACTGGAACGGCGTGTTCCCCGCCCACGCCCACGCCGCCGCGTAGTGCGGATCGGTGCGCGGACCGCCCCAAACGTCGAGGCCCCCGTACGCCTGGATCGCCTGGAGCTGCTGCTCGGCCGTGAGCGGAATGCCGTTCAGCGCGGTGAGCTCGTTGAACGAGCCAGTCTCGGTGCCCTCCATGCTCGCCCCGTTGTCGCCGAAGATGTAGAGGACGAGCGTGTCGTCGCGGAGGCCGAGGTCGTCGATCGCCTTCACGACGCGGCCGACCTCGTAGTCGGTGCACTCCTGGAAGCCGGCGTACACCTCCATCTGTCGCGCGTAGAGCTTGCGGACGTCGGGCGGGATCGAGTCCCAGGCCGGGAAGGCCGGATCGCGGGGGGTGAGCTTCGCGTCGGACGGGATCACGCCGAGCTGCTTCTGCCTCGCGAACGTCTCCTCGCGCAGCGCGTCCCAGCCCGCGTCGAAGCGGCCCTTGTAGCGGTCGGCCCACTCCTTCGCGACGTGGTGCGGCGCGTGGCTGGCGCCCGTGGCGAAGTACACGAAGAAGGGCTTGTCGGGCGCCTGCGCCTTCTGGCCGCGAATCCACTGGATGGCGTGGTCGGCCATCGCCGTCGTCAGGTAGAAGCCCTTCTGGTTCGGCACGCCGAGGATCGAGTTGTTCTCGGCGAGCAGCGGATCCCAGTGGCTGTCCTCGCCGCCGAGGAAGCCCCAGAAGTAGTCGAACCCCATCGCGTTGGGCCAGCGGTCGAAGGGGCCGGCCGGCCCCTGCTGATCGTCGGGCGTCAGATGCCACTTGCCGAAGATCGCCGTGCTGTAGCCGTTGTCGCGCAGGATCTCGGCGAGCGACGCCGCGCTGCGCGGCCAGAGCGCGTCGTAGCCGGGGAAGCCGCTGTGCGCCTCCGCGATCGAGCCGAAGCCGATGCTGTGATGGTTGCGGCCCGAGAGCAGCGCGGCGCGCGTCGGCGAGCACAGCGCGGTGACGTGGAAGCGGTTGTAGCGCAGCCCGCGCGCGGCGAGGGCGTCGAGCGTCGGCGTATGCACGGGGCCGCCGAAGGTCGAGGGATTGCCGAAGCCGGCATCGTCGATCAGGACGACCAGGACGTTCGGCGCGCCGCGCGGGGCCGCGACGGGCTTCCGCCACTCGGGCTTCGAGCCCGCGAGCGTGCGCTCGACCACGCCCTCGAACGGGGGCTCGGGCCGCGGCAGCACGTCCTGCGCTCGCGCCGCGCCCGGGAGGAGGCACGCGAGGAGCAGACACGCCGCGCTCGCCGCTCTCGCGCCGATGCGGCTCCGCCCCTCGATCACCGGGCTCCCGCCCGGCGTCGCGGGGCGCGCGCGGCGAGCAGCGACGCGGCCGCCGCGACACCGAGCGCGCCTGCGCCGGGCTCCGGCACGTAGACCGGGGAGGTCAGCACGATCAGGAGCCCGTCGCGCTCGAGCTGGACGCGGTAGCGGCCGGGTCCGTCGGCGCGGAAGTCGTGGCTGCCGCCCGGCGTCGCGACCGGCGCCGAGTCGATCTCGACGCCGTCGCGCATCAGGTCGAGCGCGTAGCTCGAGCCGTCGTCGGGCAGGTTCAGCGCCGTGGCGTGGAGGTCGGCGCCGGGCCCCGGGATCGTGTCGCCCATGATGCCGCTCGGCCCGCTGTCGCTCGTCGCGTCGAGCCGGAGATCCGGATCGGCGTTGCCGTAGATCTTCACGTAGGTGTGGCCGGCGCGGATCGCGTCCTTGACGCCGGACTCCGACAGCTCCTGCGCGTAGAGCACCGTGGTGGCCTGTCCGATCGGGGAGAGCTGCGCGTCGTCCGCCCGCCCCGCCGTGTGCGAGTCGCTGGATCCGACCGCAGCGATGTGGTGTCCCTGCGCGAGCGCCGCGTCCCAGAACGCGATGGCGGTGGCTCCGAACAACGCCGCCTTGAACGCCGAGCCCGACTGCACCTCGATGGCGTCGACCGCGCTGTAGTCGGTCTCGTCCACCGAGTAGTCCCACGGGCAACCGCGGCAGGTGCGGCGACAGTACGCGGTGTTGGACGGACAGGTGGTCACGTGGTTGAGCTGCGTCACGCCGCCCGACTCATGGATCTCGGCGAACATCTCGCGCGGCGGGTTCGCCACGCGCAGCGACACCAGGCTGCCGTCCGGCTCGACCCGGTAGAGCGGACCGGCGCGATGGTCGACGTAGCGCCCGCTCGCGTGGTTCTGCGCGTGGCCGCGATAGGTGATGATCTCGGCGCTCCGCACGATCAGCTTGCCGGGATAGAGACCCTGGTAGCGCCCGATCTCGCCCCACGAGCTGCGCGAGACGTAGTCCGAGAGCGTGATGAAGTCGAGGCCGGCGCCGCCCTGCTCGAGCGGCGTGAAGGCGAAGGCGAACGCCTCGCTCATCGTCGCGTCCCCGAGCGCCGAGTGCTCGGCGTGCACGTGGACGTCGCCCGCGTACCAGCCCGGCTCGGCGCGGGCGGGGGTCTCGTCGTAGGGCGCGGGGACGTAGGGGTCCGCCGCGAAGGTGGGATCGCTCGAGAGCTCGATCTCGACGCGGAAGTCGGTGAGCCCGTCGGCGTTGCCCTCGGCGGGCGTCAGCGCCGCGCCCACGCCGAGCTCGACGGCCCACTCGCCCGGCGGGATCGGCCCGGGCAGGAAGCCGCGGGTGGTGCGGCCGGGCACGTAGCCCTTGGGGTTCGCGAGGTACTGGTCCTCCGTCGAGAAGCCCTGCGCCGAGATGGCGACGTCGGGATGGCTCGAGCCTCCCCAGCCGCGGAACTCCGACTCGCCCCAGGCGGGATCCGCGCCGCGCGCCTGCCAGATGCCGAGGTCGACGACGTTGCCGCCGCCCTCCCAGCAGTAGCGGACGCGAACCTGTGTCGTCCCCTCCGGCACGTCGAAGGGAACCATGAGGTACGAGCTCTGCAGCGAGCTCGGGATGCTGCCCTCGATCGTGCGGGTGGGCGAGATGGGATCTCCCGTGCACGGCGGGAGCGTGGTCGGTCCGAGGGGGATCTGGAGCCCATCCGCCGCGCCTACGACCGACGGCCGGTAGACGAGCGCGGCGAGCGCGAGCGCACAGGCAGTCCGGACGGCGGCTCGCGCCGAGATCATGCGGGCGCTCCCTCGTCTGCACGATAGCGACTGCACGCGGCGTGTTCGAGCAACGCTTCCGCCGCGTCGGGATCCGTGATAGAAGGAGGCGGGGTGAAACGCCGGGGAGCATCCATGCGCTCGATCGCCGCGTCTCGGGTCGCCGGGCTGGCGCTCACCGCCCTCGTCCTCGCCGGCGCCGCGGCGGCTGCGCCGACCTTCACGGTCAACAGCACCGTCGACGCGCCCGGCGCCGACACGATGGGCGCCAGTCTGAGTGACGGCGTCTGCGAGACGCAGCACGGAAACGGCATCTGCACCCTGCGCGCGGCGATCATGGAGTCGAACCACGTCCCCGGCGGCGGCGCGAC
>DATJPY010000071.1:0-1163 GCA_035506135.1 Myxococcota bacterium
CGCCTCGTCGGCGAGCTCGCGGACGATCGCCTCGATGTGGCCGCGCAGCGCGGCGATGCGCTTGGGCGTGAAGGCCTTGTTGACGAGCTTGCGGACGCGCGTGTGGTCGGGCGGGTCCATGATCAGCATCGAGCGCATGCCAGTCGCGCTCTGGCGCAGGAACTCCGGCATGCGGTCGAGGTTGTCGCGCATGAGCGGCGCGCGGATGCGCTCGACCGAGAAGCGCGGGTCGCGCAACACCGAGTGGACGTCGCGGTAGCGCGTGAGCATCCACATGCCGGGGCCGGTGTAGTTCGAGACCGGCACCTCGAGCACGGGCCGCACGGTGCGGATCACGGAGTAGGTCGGGTAGGGGTTCTCGAGCGAGCCGGCGCTGCGCAGGGGCAGGAGTAGGTCGAAGTCGCCGGAGCCGTCAGAAGAAGGATGGGGTGACGACCGGTCGCGGGAGGGCGCGGAGCGCTGCCAGGCACGAGACGTCATGGCGGGATCCTCTGGGCGAGCGCAGTGTTGAGAATGACCGACTGACCGGCCACAATAGCATCGTGCCCACGATCGCCTCAAGCGCGCGCGACGCGTTCTACGAGGCCCGCCGGTCCGACCTGGCCGCGCGTCGCCCTGAAGCTCTGGGCCCAGCGGGGCTTCGCCCAGACCTCGGTCGAGACGATCGCCCGCGAGGCCGGGATCGCGAAGGGCACCCCCTATCTCGACTTCGATAGCAAAGGCGCGCTGCTGCTTCGTGATCCGGCACATCCGAGTGGTCCGAGTCCTGCGCGTGGCGCTCGCGGTCGTGCGCGTCCTGCCCCGCTACCTGCTGTTCCTGGCGCGCGATCGCACCGCTCGCTGGTCGACGACCGACGCCGACTGGCAGCGCGCGCACCGCGCGGCGGCCCGCGAGATCAAGCGCGTCGCGCTCTCGCTGACCGGCGCCTTCACGAAGGCCGCCCAGATCCTGGGCGCACGGGCCGACTTCTTGCCGGCGCCCTTCATCGAGGAGCTGAGCCAGTTCCATGACGCGGTGCCGTCGCGGCCCTTCGAGACGCTGCGGCCGCTCGTCGAGCGCGACCTCGGCCGCCCGCTCGACGAGGTCTTCGCGACGATCGACCGCCGGGCCCTCGCCGCCGCTTCGTTGGCGCAGGTGCACCGCGCGACGCTGCGCGACGGCA
>DATJPY010000072.1:0-1060 GCA_035506135.1 Myxococcota bacterium
TCACCCTCCTCATCCTCATCGGGATCGAGCTCGCGCGGCTGCGCGCCGCCCGACGGGCGGCGCGGGCCGGCGCCCGCCTCCACAGCCGCTTCGTCGCGCTCTTCGCGCTCGTCGCCGCCATCCCCGCCATCGTCACCGCCGTCGTCGCGACGGTCTCGGTCGAATGGGCGATCAATCCCCGCTTCATGGCCGACGTGGCCGCGTTCATCAACGAATCCAACCAAGCAAGCCAGCTCTACCGCGAATCGCAGTGCCGGGGGCTGTTGCGCGACGTCGAGCTCACTGCAGGCGACATCGCGCGGAGCGCGCTCCTGCTGCGCGGCGATCCCGAGCAGTTCAAAGACTATTTCAGCTCGCGCGCGAAGACGCTCGGCTTCCAGGCCGCGGCGCTCATGAAGAGCGACGGGACGAGGCTCGAGGTCGCCGACGGGTCGAACGAAAAGCTCATCGCCCGCCCCGAGGCGTCCGATTTTGCAGACGCGGCGCGCGGCGAGGCGCTTTGCGGCATGCTCGGGACAATGGGGGAAACTTTCGTCGGCATCCGTCCGATCCCGGGCGAGGAGGGCGAATTCCTCTATGCCGCGCGCAGCATCGATCCGCTCGCGGTCAAGGTCGCGGAAGACGCGGCGAGCGTTGCGTCCGTCTTCGGCCGTTTCGAGGCGCACCGGCACAGCCTCGAGCTCGGCTTCGCCATCGTGTTCGTGATGCTGGCGCTGACCATGCTCGTCTCCGCGATCTGGCTCGGGCTCTCGTGGGCGAACCGGATCGTCGGGCCGATCCGCCGGCTCATCCGCGCGACCGACGAAGTCGCCTCGGGCAATCTGCATGTCCAGGTGCCGACCCGCACGGCGGATGGCGACATCGGGCGTCTCGGCGACACGTTCAACAAGATGACCGAGGAGCTTTTGCGCCAGCAGACCCGGCTCATCGAGGCGAACGCGCTCAACGACGAGCGGCGCGCCTTCATCGAGGCGGTGCTATCCGGGGTCCCGGCCGGCGTCCTCGGCGTCGACCACGAGGGCAAGGTCACCATTTCCAACGCCGCCGCCGACCGGCTGCT
>DATJPY010000073.1:0-9094 GCA_035506135.1 Myxococcota bacterium
CGCAGCGAGCATCGTCGATCCGGCGACTCCGGAGCCCGCGGCAATGCTGGTATTCGGCGTCGGTCTCGGCGTCGTCGCCTGGTCCGCCCGTCGCCGCAAGCGCTAGGCGCGATCCCAAAAGATCCTGAGCCGTACGATGTCACGGCGGACGCGTGTGTCCGCCGCTCGCTTGGCATTCTGCGGTCGCTACTCGAGGTGGCTGCGCAGCATCCACGCGTTCTTCTCGGCGACCTGGATGCGCTGCGTCGCGAGATCGGCGGTGGCCTGATCGCCGGCCTCGTCGGCCGCCTCGAAGAGCTCCTGCGCGCTGGTGGCCACCGTGGCGCTGTCGGCGACCAGCGCGCGGATCATCTCCTTCGCGGACGGCGTGCCCTGCGCCTCCTTCACCTTCGAGAGGCGCGCGAACTCGGTGTACGACCCGGGCGCGAGGTGACCGAGCGCGCGGATCCGCTCGGCGATCTCGTCGACCGCGAGGGCGAGCTCCGTGTACTGCGTCATGAAGAGCGTGTGCAGGGTCGTGAACATCGGCCCGGTCACGTTCCAGTGGAAGTTGTGCGTCTTCAGGTAGAGCGTGTAGCTGTCCGCCAGCAGGCGCGAGGCCGCTTCGACGACGGGATCGGCGCCGCCCTTCTTCTTCGCCATGGCTGCTCCTTCCGGTTGGCGACGCGAGCGTAGACGCCGGTTGCGCGGCGGTCCAGCCGGCGCTGCCGCCGTCATCCGCGCGAAGCGCGCGCTCCGCTGCCCGCGCCACGCCCGCCGCCGAGCGCGCGCGCCATGGCCAGCAATCCGAGACACGCGGATGCGTACACCGCGAGCCCGAGGAGCACGTGGACGGGATCGCCCGTCACCGCGCCGACGCCCCAGAGCCGCGCGCCGACGACGGTGGAGACCACGCGCAGCAGGTTGGCGGCCATCGCAATCGGGACGACGAGCGCCACCAGCGCGACCTTGCGCGACGCCGGGAGCGGCGACAGGTAGGCGACCAGGGCGGCGATCGGCGCGAGCGTCAGGATCGAGGTGAGGCCGCTGCACGCCTCGGCCACGAAGAGCGATTCGCCGCTCGGGAGCCCGATCACGTTCCCATCGCGCGACACCTCGATGCCGAGCGCGTGGAGGATTCCGACCGAGGCCGACGACACGAAGAGCAGGAGGCGCACGATCACGGGCGCGAGCCAGTCGGGCGGAATCGGGACGGCGAAGGCCAGGAAGCCGATCGGGAAGGCCAGCGCCCGCAGCCAGGCCGTTCCGCGCAGGAACCAGACCGCGCCCGCGAGCGCTCCCACCAGCGCCAGGCCCTGACCGCTCGGCGAGCCGGCGAGCAGGCTCGCGGCATAGAGCGCGAGCGATAGGGCGACGAGTGCGGCCCCGCATGCGTCGCGCCGGCGCGGCAGCGCCGCCCGCCGGCCGCGCGTCGCCCAGGCGATCCAGACCGAGACCAGGGGCACCAGGAAGCCGTGGGAGAGGTAGTCGGTCCCGGACCAGACGCGCGCCAGCGAGACCAGGGCCGGCGCGAATGCCACCCCGAGAGCGATCGCTACCGCGACTTCCGCACCCGCCACCGCTTCCTCCCTCCGCCGCTGCCGCCAGTATGCATCGCGCTGCGCATCCTCGCGCCGGCAGCGAGGCGCGCGGAGTCGGCCGCCGCCGCGCGATTCCTCGCCCGCAGATCGACGGGTGACCCCCGTCACCACGCCGCCCGCGCCTGGGGCCGATAGGCCCCGCAGTGCCGGAAGAACTCGGCCCGAGCCGAGCGCAGCCGGAGCCGCCGAGTCAGGGGCGGCGCTCCGGAGCGCTGGGTGGGCCGCGGCAGGGGACCCGGAGGCTCCATATGCGACGATCGCGAAGGGCGCTCGTGTTCTTGCCGATCCTGCTGCTCCTCGCACCGCTCGGCGGCTGCAAGGTCAGCCAGGTATCGATGGAGATCCCTAGCTTCGGCGACGGCGGCGTCGCTGGGATCTGGCTGTGGCGCTACGACAACGCGACGGGGCAGTACGAGCGGGACTGTCGCGTGACGTTCGGCTCGACCGATGCGAACTCCAAGGGCGAGTACGTTGGCTACACGCAGCAATGCACGAATCAGCCGGACATCAACCTGAACGCATACATCCACCCCGAGCCGACCGACCCGAACACCGTCACGCTCACGCTCTGGTACACCCGGTTCCAGGGTACGCCGGGATCGTACAAGGCGAGCGCGTACAACGCGGTCGGCGAGTCCGCACTCTCCTCGACGTCGCTGACGTTCTGATCGGGCTCCCGATCCTGCTCGGCTCCGAAGTCGCGCCCCCTCGGGGCTCGCCGCAGCGGGACCGCCCTTCGGCTAGACTCGTCGCTCATTGCTTCCGCCGGGATTGCCGAGCAGGGAGCCTATGTACGAGTCGTTCTTCGGCTTCCGCGAGCTGCCGTTCTCGCTGACTCCGGACCCCCGCTTCCTGTGGCTCTCGGAGACTCACGAGGAGGGCTTGGCGGCCCTCTACTACGGCATCACGCGCCGGAAGGGATTCGTGCTGCTCACCGGCGAGGTGGGCGCCGGCAAGACCACCCTGCTGCGCGCGGTGCTCGAGCGCCTGCCCGCCGACACCGAGACCGCGCTCGTCCTGAACACCGCCGACCTCTCGCCGATGGATCTCCTCAAGCTGATCTCGACCGAGCTCGGGCTGCCGAGCGAGGTCCACTCGAAGGCCGACTACCTGATCGCCCTGAACCGCTTCCTGCTGGGGCGCCTCGAGCGCGGCTTCAACACGGTGCTGGTGATCGACGAGGCGCAGAACCTCGGGCCCGCCGCGCTCGAGGAGGTGCGCCTGCTCTCGAACCTCGAGACGGATACGCAGAAGCTGCTCCAGATCGTGCTCACCGGGCAGCCGGAGCTGCTGCACAAGCTCTCCGACGTCTCGCTCCGCCAGCTCCGGCAGCGGATCGCGATCGAGCACCACGTCGAGTTCCTGCACCCGGACGAGGTCGAGGCGTACCTCCGCCATCGGGTCGAGGTGGGCGGCGCCAAGTACGAGGAGGTCTTCGAGCCCGGCGTCGAGCCGCTCTTCTATGCGGCCTCGCTCGGCTGCCCGCGCCTGATCAGCCTGCTCGCCGACCGCTCGCTGCTCGCCGCCTACTCGCGGCAGTCGCGACCCGTCCCGCGCGCGGTGGTGGAGCGCAAGGCGCAGCAGATCATCGCGAGCCGCGGCGGCCGGACTGCGGTCACGGGGACCTAGATGGGCGAGATCACCGACGCGCTGCGACGCGCGCGGCAGGCCGGCGCATCGCCGGTTCCCGAGCGGCCGCGCCCGCCCGCGGATGCGCCCGACCGCATCCCGTTCGCTCCCGTTCCCGAGGAGCCCGAGCGCGGGCTGCCGGAGCCCGCGCGCCGGGCGTCGCTCTCGACGACGAAGCGGGGCGTCTGGCCGCCGCGCCTGGTCGTGGTCGATGCGCACAGCGCCGCCGCCGAGTCGTGTCGCCACGTCGCCCTGCGGCTGCGGCGCGAGCTCAGCGCGCGGCGCTCGCGCAGCTGCGCGGTGGTGAGCGCGCTGCGGCAGGAAGGCAAGACCACGCTCGCCTGCAACCTCGCGCTCTCGCTCGCTTCGTTCGGCCAGGGCCGTACCGTGGCGCTGGTCGATCTCGACATCCGCAACCCGACGGTCGCCAAGAGCCTCGAGCTGCCGCAGGAGGCGGGCATCGAGGGTGCGATCCGCGGCGAGCACAGCCTGCGCGAGGTCTGCGTCTCGATCGACCGGCCCCCGCTCGACGTCTATCCGGTGCGCATGGCGCATCGCGATCCGCAGGATTTGCTGGCGTCGCCTGGCCTCGAGGCGGTCCTCCGCGAGCTCGACCGCCTCTACGAGATCGTGCTGATCGACACGCCGCCGGTGCTGCTCGTGCCCGATGCCGCCGTGATCCTCGGGCACGTCGGCGCCGCGGTGGCCGTGGCGCGGGCGGGCCGGACCACGCGCCGGGCCTTCGAGAGCATGCGCGAGCTCTTGCCGTCGGGCCGGCTGCTCGGGAGCATCCTGAACGAGGGCGAGCTCCCGACGCCCGTCGGCCACTACGGGTACTACGGCGAGGACAGCCACAGCGGCTCTGCGTGACGCCGGCCGCGCAGGCGCGAGCGACTCCGCGCCCGGCAGGGCGAGATCGGGGCGAGCGGCGAGCCGGGGGGATGGTCAGCGTTGGACCGATCGATGAGCGCCGCGCGAGCGAGCGGCTGGCGCGAGCCGGTGCTCTGGATCGCCCTGTGCGCGGCGCTCTCGCCGTCGCTCGTCGACCTCGGGGGTCACTGGGCGGCGCGGCCATGGGCACTCGCCTCGGCGATCTTCGCGCCGCTCTGGCTCCTCGCGACCTTGCGAGATCGCTCGCCCCGCCGGCCCCACGCCGACGGCTATCTGCTGCTGGCGCTCGGGCTCGTCGTTGCGCTCGGCTGCGCCGGGGGTGGCATGGCCCGCCTCGGGCGACCCGGGATTCCGCTCGCCATCCTCGGGCTCTCGCGGGTGCTGGGGCGCCCGACGCCGGCCCGTGCGCTCATCGCGGCCTGGATGGTCCCTGTGCCCGATGCGCTCGTGAACGCGCTCTCGCCCGGGCTCGAGAGCGCGATCGCGGCGGCGGCGGTCGCACTGGCTCGCGGCTTCGGCGTCGATGCGAGCTTCACGGACGGACAGCTCGCAGGCCCAGCCGGGGCGCTCGTCCTGGGAGCCGCGGACGGCGGCCTCCCGCTCGCCGCGCTGCTCGGCGGCCTCGGCTGGTACCGCGCCGCCTCGAGCGGCGCATCGATCGGCGCGGCCGCCGTCGCGGCGCTCCGCATCGCACCCTGGGCGCTCCCGGTGCAGATCGTCGCGCTCTGCCTGGCCTGCGGGCTCGCGCTCGCGGGCGCCTCGGGGCTCGCCGCCGATCTTCTACACTACGGAGTGTGGATGGCCGCGATGGCCGCCGCATGGATCGGCGGGCGGCGGCGGTCGGCACGCCCCGAGCGGATGCGACTCGGTTCGGGGGCGCGGTGGCGCCGGGCTCGATGAGGACGCGATGAGCCGCGAGACGCTCGGAACCGCGGTGCTGGTCGCGGCGCTCCTCGCCGTCGGGGCGGCGGCCTGGGCGCTCGAGCTCCGGCCGCCGCTGCACGTCGATGCCTCGAAGCTGGCGCAGCTCCCGCATCGCGTGGGCGACTGGGACTCGGTCGACATCCCGCTCGAGCAGTCGGTCGAGTCGATGCTTCGCGCCGACTTCAACGTGCAGCGGGCGTACTCGCATCCGCTGGGCGACCTGGTCTGGCTCTACGTGGGCTACTACGGCACCGAGCGCGGCGGGCTCCCCGAGCACACGCCGGCGGAGTGCTATCGGGCGCACGGCTGGGAGATCCTCGAGCGGCGCACGCTCGAGGTCGATCCGGGACTCCGCGTGAACGAGTACCTCGTGCAGCTCGGTCCCGAGCAGCACCTGGTGCAGTTCTGGTACCGGTCGTTCCGCCGGACGGGCCTGCTCGGCGGGTTCGACCAGACCTTCGACCGCCTCCGCGGCCGGCTCCTCCAGGGACGCGCCGACGGCTCGCTGGTGCGCATCAGCACCCCGCTCGGCGACGGCGATCTGATCCCGGCGCGGAGCCGCCTCCTGCGCTTCGCGGCGGAGATCGACCAGCAGCTCGGGGCCTACTGGCCGGACGAGGTCGCGGGCGGCGGCGGGCGCGCGGTGGCCTGGCAGGGCCCTCAGTGGGGGATCGGACTGAGCGCCGGGCAGGGCGCCGTTCCAGCGCAGGCAAGGCCGGAGGGACCGGGCGGGCCGCCGTAGTTGCGGAACGCCAGCATCGCGTCGCTCATGTCGATGACGCCGTCGCCGTTCGCGTCGAAGCGGGCGTCGAAGCCGGCCGTGGCGGCCGTCTTGCCGACCTGGAGCTGGAAGCGGGTCCAGTCCGCAGGGCTGATCTGCTCGTCCTGGTCGTAGTCGCCGTCGCACGCGTTGCCGAAGCCGTCCCCGTCCGTGTCGGTCTGCAGCTCGTTCGGCACGTCGACGCAGTTGTCGCAGGCGTCGCCGATGCCGTCGCCGTCGGAGTCCGCGGTCGATGCCGCGCAGGCGGCCGCCGTACAGCCCGGCAGTCCGGCGCAGCCGAGGCCGGACGGGCCGGGCGCGCCCCCGAACCGGGCCGACAGCATCGCGTACTCGACCGTCGAGATGACGCCGTCGCCGTCGGCGTCGAGGTTGAAGTTGTAGCCGGGGTCGCCGAGCTTGGTTCCGTAGGCGCTCGAGAGGAGGGCGGCGTCGGAAGGGTCGACCTTCGCATTCTCGTCGTAGTCCGGATCGCAGGCGTTACCGATTCCGTCGTGGTCGGTGTCGAGCTGCGACGGATTCGCGACGTCGATGCAGTTGTCGCAGGCGTCGCCCACGCCGTCTCCGTCGCGGTCCTCCTGACGGAGCGAGCAGAGGCCGCCGCCTCCGCAGTCCGCGTTGGAGTGGCAGACACGGCCGAGGCGTCCCGGCTGGCCGGCGATGCAGGTGCCGGCCAGGGGACCGTTCGGTGTCAGCGGACAGTTGTCGTCGCAGCCGGTGGTCCGACCGCTGGTGCAGAGGTGGTCTCCGATCACGCCGGACCCGTCTCCATCGTCGGGGACGCCGTCGTCCGGCCCGCGGACACCCGGCGGGACGATCAGGAGCTCGTTCGAGTAGGCGCTCTCGTTGCCGCGGCTGTCGTAGGCCGTCAGCGCAGCGAAGACGCGCTGGTGGTCGCCGAGCGGGAGCTGGAACGAGCCGAGCCCGCCGCTCCCCAGGGCGCGGTCTCCGAGGTCGATGTGGCTGCTGTAGACCCTCGAGCGGGGCCCGTAGTGGAGGCGGTACCCCGCCACCGATCCGGCTGAGAGCTGGCGAAAGAAGATCGTGTCGATGCGCTCCGCGCGGGGGCTGGTCCCCACGGCGAGCGGCAGAACGAATGCAAGGGTGACCCCAACCCCTCGTGCGGCCTTCGGCCTGGGCACTTTCCCCCCTACCCGGCGCGCAGAGTAGGGCTCGAGATCGGCTGGAGACAAGAGGCCACTCGGTGGCGCAGCCATGCGACGTTAATGCGCAAAGGAGTGGCCAAACCACAGGCAGACGGGATCCGGGGTGTAGGGACCCCGAAAGATGGATTCCCATTTGGGATCTGCTGGGTATCCCCAGTTTTGCGGACACTGGAGCGTGCATTTGGGTATACAATCCAGACGGCCTGAAACCTGCAGCTAGGCTGCGGGCACCAACACGGGGAGAGAAGGAGGGGGGAGGGCCGGGACATCCCGGCTGCGTTTCTGACCGTTGCGCGCGCGCGGAGCGAAATACAGATGCTGCGATCGAATGCTGGGCGGTTCCACTCTTTGGTCCTCGTCGCCGATGTCGCGCTGAGCGCTGCGACCTTCGTCGGCGTCCTCGCCATTCCCGGAATGTTGCAGGCGAGTGGCGGTCTCGATTCGGCGGTGCGCCTCCTCGTGATGGCGCTCGTCGCTGCGCTCGGGCTTCCCGCTGCCTTCGAGTCCCTCGGCCTCTACGTCTCCCAACGGCGTACCACACTGTCGCGGATGGTCGCGCAGCTCTTCAGCGCTGCGGCTCTCTCGACGGCGCTGGTCGCGCTGACGGCAGTCGCCGTCCGCGCGCCGGTCGAGCCGCTCTTCCCGGTCGCCTGCGGGATCGCGCAGCTCGCCGTGTTCGCCGTCTACCGGACGGCGCTCTTCTCGGCGCTGCACCTGGTCCGCCGCCGCGGGCACAACTTCCGCAGCGTGCTGGTGGTGGGCAGCGGCCCGCGCGCCCGCCAGGCGTGTCGCGTGATCGAGTCGCATCCCGAGTGGGGGCTGCGCCTGATCGGGCTCGTCGACGACTGCGATTCGCCCGTCGACGGCGCCCTCATGGGAGAGCCCATCTACAAGTTCAGCGAGGTCCCCGATCTCTTCCGCAACGAGGTGATCGACGAGGTGGTCGTCGCCTGCCCGCGGTCGCTGTTGCCCCAGATCGGCTCGGTGATCGGATTGTGCGCCGCGGTCGGGGTTCCCGTGACCATCCTCTCCGACCTCTTCGGCGACTACCTGCCGCTGCCGCGCAGCACGAGCTTCGGCTCCCTCCCCGCGCTCTCCTTCGCCATGGTCCACCACAGCCACACGAAGCTCGTGGTGAAGCGTGCCATCGACGCGGTCGGCGCCTCGGCGCTGCTCCTGCTGGTGAGCCCGGTCCTGGCCGCGGCAGCCGTCCTGATCAAGCTCAGCTCGCCCGGGCCCGTGTTCTTCCGCCAGCTCCGCTGCGGCCTCTACGGCCGCCGCTTCGCGATGCTCAAGCTCCGCACGATGTATCAGGACGCGGAGTCGCGCCGGCGCGAGGTCGAGCACCTGAACGAGCTGACCGGCCCCGTCTTCAAGATCCGCAACGATCCCCGCATCACGCCGATCGGGCGCTGGCTGCGGCGCTGGAGCATCGACGAGCTGCCCCAGCTCTGGAACGTGCTGCGCGGCGACATGAGCCTGGTCGGCCCGCGGCCCCCGATCCCCGGCGAGGTGGACCAGTACCTGACGTCCCAGCGCCGGCGCCTCTCGATGCGCCCGGGTCTCACGTGCCTATGGCAGGTTCACGGCCGCAACGAGATCGAGTTCGAGGAGTGGGTCAAGCTCGACCTCGAGTACATCGACAGCTGGTCGCTGCGCCGCGACCTCCAGATCCTGGTGCGCACCCTCCCCGCGGTGCTGCGCGGCCGCGGCGCCAGCTAGGGTGCCATAGCTGCGCCGTCTCCCCTGCGGTATAGGGATACCGGTCTTCGTGTGTTCCTTGGGGGGGAGGGATTGCCATGACGGGACCTCGGGACGGCATTCTGCGCGCGAGCCGACGCGCCGAACGTCTGCACGCGGCGGCCTTCGCGCTCGCTCTCGCGATTCCGGCGCTCGCCTGTGCACCGACACCATCGGTGCACGCGATCAAGGGACCGCTGCCGGAGGCGTCGCCGCCGACCGTCGCCGGAACCTATCGGGTGGGACCCTCGGATCAGCTCGTGATCCGGGTGCTGCCGGAGCCCGCGATCGAGCGGACCGTGAAGGTGGGGCCGGACGGGCGCTTCGCGCTCGACCTGATCGGGGACGTCGATGCCGCCGGCCATACGCTCGACGAGATCAGCAAG
>DATJPY010000074.1:0-67001 GCA_035506135.1 Myxococcota bacterium
CAGCACCGTCGACGCGCCCGGCGCCGACACGATGGGCGCCAGTCTGAGTGACGGCGTCTGCGAGACGCAGCACGGAAACGGCATCTGCACCCTGCGCGCGGCGATCATGGAGTCGAACCACGTCCCCGGCGGCGGCGCGACCATCGTGCTTCCGCAGGGCGTCTACCGGATCGAAATCGCGTCCGCCGGGCACGGCGACGCCGACGGCAGCTTCGACATCGTCGCACCGATGCGCATCGTCGGCGAGGGACCGAGCGCCACCATCGTCGACGGGAACGACGCGGATGCCGTCTTCACCGTCCAGGGCGGCGGCGTCGTCCTCCAGGATCTGACCGTGCGCCGCGGTGGGAATTTCGGCGGGATGATCGTCAACTTCGGAGGGGAGCTGACCCTGGAGAACGACGCCCTCGTCGAGGCGAGTGGGTCGGGAAACCGCGCCATCGACAACTCGGGGCCGGGGCTGCTCTCGCTGAGCCACTGCATCGTGGCGCGCAACACCATGGAAGGTGGGATCGAGAACTCCGTGAGCGGCACGGTGCACATCGCCGACTCGCTGATCGCCGACAACGTGGTCAAGCCGCTCAAGCACGAGGGCGGCGGCGTGTACAACCCAGGCACGATGACCATCGAGCGCACGTCGATCCTGCGCAACACGTCGGATGGCCCCGGCGGCGGGATCTTCTCCGGCTCCGGCGACCTCTTGCTGGTGAACGATACGATCGCCCGGAACCAGAGCGGTCAGGGCTTGGAGCCGGCCGGCGGAGGCGGGGGCGTGGATTCGGAAGGCGGCTCGGCGCGCCTCTACAACGTGACGATCGCGGACAACGGAGCCATCCGATATGCGGCGCCCTCCGGTGCCGGAATCCAGACGACGCCGACGGCATTCCTCCGCAACTCGATTCTCGCCGGGAACTTCGTCGGGTACGTCGACGAAGTCGACGAAGGGCCGAGCGATTGCCTGGAGTCCCAGCCACTCGTCTCGGGCGACTACGATCTCATCGGCGCGCGCGCGACGTGCTCCCTGACCGGCGACACGGACCACGTGAACGCGTCGGATCTCGATCCGGGGCTCGACCCGCTCGGCATGAACGGCGGCTTCGCCCCGGACCTGCGCTCCAGCACGTTCGGGCCGACCACCGAGGTGATTCCGCCCGCGAGCTGCGTCGACCCGTTCGGGGCGCCGCTCACGGTGGACGGGCGCGGCAATGCACGCGTCGGCGCCTGCGACATCGGCGCGGACCAGCTCTTCGGCGCGTACGCGCCCTCACCGATTCTCGGCGCCGAGCTGATCCGCAACGGCGGCGCCGCCGGCAACGAGCTCGGCCTCGCGGCGGGCGACGCCGCGGGATCCGCCGACCCGCCCTATTGGATCCAGCCGATCGGCGGCATGACGCAGGTGGTCTACGGGTCGCCGCTGTTCCCGACGCGCAGCGACGCGCCGGCCGGGAGCGGCAGTTACTTCTTCGCCGGCGGCGCGAACGCCTTCACGTTCACGAGCAGCAGCCAACGGATCGACGTCTCCTCCATCGCGGCGCAGATCGACGCCGGCGGGATCGGCTTCCGCGCGTCGGGTGCGTTCGGCGGCTTTGGGACCGAAGACGACGACGCCGCTCTCTCCGTCACGTTCGACCAGGATCCCGTGACCCCTCTCCAGACCGTGATGATCGGCGGGTTCACTGCGGCCGATCGCGGAAACGCGACCAAGCTCCTGCCCGCCTCGACCGCCGGCCTCGTGCCGTCCGGCACGCGCCTCATCGAGGTGACGCTCACGGCGACGCGAGTGAGCAGCGCGGGGCCGTACAACGACGGCTACGCCGACGACCTCTCGCTCGTGCTGCCCGAGCCGTCCTCGTCGGGCGAAGGCGCGCTCGCACTGGCGGCGCTCGCCGGCCTCGCCCTCCGCGGCGCGCCGCGCGCGCACCGGCGCCGGCCGCCCCGGCTCCGCTGACCCGGCGCGCGCTTCTCCTGGTATCCTCGCGCCCCCGAGGAGCCCACCCATGCCCATGCCCCGCGACGTCGGGATCATCGACCTCATGATGGGGATCCCGAGCCCCGAGCCCAAGCGCAGCTACGACTTCATGCGGCCGCTGTTCCGCGACAAGGAGAGCCTCGACTCGTTCGACTTCCCGGTCGAGTACATGTTCAAGGACGTGCCGAAGACCGGCCGGCACGAGGACTACATCCGCTACACGCTCGAGCAGATGGACAAGCACGGCATCGAGCGGGCCCTGATCGGCACGTCGCTCAAGGACGAGACCGGCAAGCGCGCGCTGCGACAGCACCCCGACCGCTTCATCCCGTCGTGCAGCACCGATCCCAACCGCGGCATGGAGGACGTGCGCGACATCGTGCGGCTGCACGAGGAGTTCGGCATCAAGGCGGTGGGCGCCTTCCCGTGCGGCCTCTTCCCGCAGGTCCCGATCGACGACAAGCGCTTCTATCCGGTGTACGCGAAGTGCGTCGAGCTCGACGTCCCGATCTGCTGCTGCGTCGGCGTCCCGGGCCCGCGCATCCCGATGGCGCCGCAGGAGGTCGCGCGCATCGACGAGGTGTGCTGGTTCTTCCCGGAGCTCAAGTTCGTGATGCGCCACGGCGCCGAGCCTTGGACCGAGCTCGCCGTGAAGCTGATGCTCAAGTGGCCGAACCTCTACTACTCGACGAGCGCCTTCGCGCCTCGGTACTACCCGAAGGCGATCCTCGACTACGCCAACACGCGCGGCGCCGACAAGGTGATGTACGCCGGCTACTTCCCGATGGGCCTCTCGCTCGACCGCATCATGGGCGAGATGCCGAACGTTCCGCTCAAGGACGAGGTCTGGCCGAAGTTCCTGCGCCAGAACGCGGTCCGGGTGTTCAAGCTCTGAGCATCGCGACGGCGAGCGCCCTAGACTCGTCGCCGTACCGCAGGAGGACCGAGGCGCATGGGCGAGGCCTTCGATCTGGTCGTCGCGAACGGGACCCTCTACGACGGGACCGGCGCGCCCGGACACCTGGGCGAGCTGGGCGTGCGGAGCGGACGGATCGCGGCCCTCGGCGCGCCGGGGGAGCTCGCGCCCGGCGCGGCGCGCGTGCTCGACGCGCGCGGCGGCGCCGTCGCGCCCGGCTTCATCGACATCCACACGCACTACGACGCGCAGGTCTTCTGGGACCGGCTGCTCACGCCGTCGTCGTGGCACGGCGTCACCAGCGTGGTGGTCGGCAACTGCGGCTTCGGCGTCGCGCCGACGCGCGTACAGCACCGCGACCTGATCCTGCGCACGCTCGAGAACGTGGAGGGCATGTCGCTGGAGGCGCTTCGCGCGGGGCTCGGCCCGGAGTGGCCGTTCGAGGGCTTCGGCGAGTTCCTGTCGGCGATCGAGGCGCGCGGCAGCGCGATCCACGTCGGTGCGCTGGTCGGCCACACGCCGGTGCGCACCTACGTGATGGGCGACGAGGCGACCGAGCGCGAGGCGAGCGAGGCGGAGATCGCCGCGATGCGCGCGCTGGTCGCGGGCGCGCTGCGCGACGGCGCGCTCGGCTTCGCCACGTCGAAGTCGCCGACGCACGTCGGCTACGCCGGGCGGCCCGTGCCGAGCCGCGCGGCAGCGCGGGTGGAGATCGACGCGCTCGCCGGCTGCCTGGGCGAGGCCGGACACGGCGTCATGCAGTGCACGATCGGGAGCGGGCTCTTCCTCGACGAGCTCGAGGAGATCCAGCGTGCGATCGGTCGCCCGATCTCCTGGACGGCGCTGCTCGGCGGCATGCTCGGCCCGAACGGCCACCGCGGCGTCCTCGAGCGCACGGCCAAGGCGCAGGCCGCCGGCGTGCGCGTGATCCCGCAGGTGTCGTGCCGGCCGCTGCTCTTCGAGTTCCAGTTCAGCGCGCCCTTCCCGTACGAGGCGCTCCCGTGCTTCAAGCCGGTGTCGCAGGCCGACCGCGCCGGGAAGAAGCGCCTCTACGCCGACGCCGCCTTCCGCAAGGCCTTCGGCGAGCAGGCGCGGCGCTGGCGCGAGACCGTGATCTCGAGCTGCCCAACCGAGCCCGCGCTCGAGGAGCGATCGGTGGCGGACGTCGCGGCCGAGCGGGGCGTCGATCCCGTCGACCTGGTGCTCGACCTCGCGCTGGCGTCCGACCTCGAGGCGCGCTTCCGCATCGGCATCTTCAACATCGACGACGACGTCGTGGCCGAGCTGCTCTCGAGCCCGGCGGCCATGCTCGGGCTCTCCGACGCAGGCGCGCACGCGAGCCAGCTCTGCGACGCAGGCGCGCCGACCACGCTGCTCGGCAAGTGGGTGCGCGAGAAGCGCGTGCTCTCGCTCGAGGAGGCGATCCGGCGTCTCACGAGCGAGCCCGCCGAGGTCTTCGGGATCCCGGAGCGCGGGCGGCTCGCGGTCGGGCTCGCCGCGGACGTCGCGGTCTTCGATCCCGCGACCGTCGGCTGCGCGCCGGTGCGCCGCGTGCGCGACTTCCCCGCCGGCGCGGACCGGCTGGTCGCCGACGCGCTCGGCATCCGCGCGGTGCTGGTCGAAGGCGTCCCGGTGCGCGAGGAGGGCCGCGACGTGCTCGACCCGCGCGGGCCGCTCCCGGGCCGCGTGCTGCGAGGAGGATGAACATGGCCTTCCCCGTGATCTCCGCCGACTCGCACGTGACCGAGCCGGCCAACACGTACCTGGATCACATCGACCCGGCCTGGCGCGACCGCGCGCCGCGCCTCGAGCACGTGGAGGGCATCGGCGACGTCTTCGTGATCGACGGCATGAAGCGACCGATCCCGATGGGGCTCGTCGCCGCGGCCGGCAAGCCCGCGCACGAGATCCGGGTGCAGGGCGCGCGCTTCGAGGAGATGCACCGCGGCGGCTGGGATCCCGAGGCGCGCATCGCGGACCAGGAGCGCGACGGCGTGGCGGCCGAGGTGATCTACCCGACCGTCGGCATGGCCCTCTGCAACCACGCGGACTTCGACTACAAGAAGGCCTGCTTCGACGCCTACAACCGCTGGATCGCCGGCTACTGCTCCGCGCATCCCGATCGACTGCTCGGCTGCGGGCAGACCGCAATGCGCTCCCCCGAGGAGGGGATCGAGGACCTCGCCGCGATCCGCGCGCTCGGGCTGCGCGGCGTGATGCTGCCGGGCAACCCTGCCGTCGAGGACTATCACTCGACGGTGTACGACCGGTTCTGGGACGCGGCGGTCGAGATGGAGATGCCGCTCTCGTTCCACATCCTGACCTCGCGCACGGACGCGGCTTGGGCGCGCGGCCCCGCGATGAACGGCTTCCTCGCCATCATCCGCGGCTGCCAGGACATCATCGGCACGCTGATCCTCGGGGGCGTCTTCGAGCGCCATCCCAGGCTCAAGGTGGTGTGCGTCGAGGCCGACGCCGGCTGGGTGCCGCACTACATGTACCGGATGGACCACGCCTACAAGCGCCACCGCTACTGGCTGCCCGCCGGCCAGGCGCTGTCGAAGCTGCCCTCCGAGTACTTCCGCGAGAACGTCTACACCACCTTCCAGGACGACTGGGTCGCCTTCCAGAGCGCGGACCTGATGAACTGGCGGCGCCTGCTCTGGGCGAACGACTTCCCGCACAGCGACTCGACCTGGCCCGATTCGCAGGCCGTCCTGGCGGAGCATGCCTCGCGGCTTACCGCCGAGCAGCGGCGCGCGATCCTCTGCGACAACACCGCCGAGCTCTATGGGATCGACGTTGCGAAGCTAGTCTGAGGACTGCTGCCGCCCGCCGCGCTGGGGCATCGCCTCGCGGCACTGGCTCGAGAGCTCGCTCTCGTGCTGGCGCATGCATTGCGCGACCGCGCCGTGGCCGCGCTGCACGCCGCTGCACAGGCGCTGCACGTCGCCGCTGCAGGCCGCGCGCATCTGCGCCACGCGCTGCCGCATCTGCCCGATGCGCTCCTGGCACTGCTGCGACAGCTCGCTCTGATGCTGGCGCAGGCATGCGCGCCGCCCGCCGCTGCCGGGCTGCACGTCGCCGCACAGGCGCTGCACGTCGGCGCGGCACGCGCCGCGTCCCGGCGCCGGGCCCTGCGGGCCGGTCGGGGCGGGCTCGCCCGCGGCGAGCGCGAGCAGCGGGGCGGCGGCAACCAGGGCTCCGATCCATGCGATCCTGCGAACGCGCATAGCCTGGGCTCCTCCGAGCGCCGCGGTCCAGCTCGTGAAACAGGCGGGGCGGCTTTCGGTTGCGATTCGCATGGACAGCTGCCCCAGCGGCGGAGTATGAAGCGAAGAGCGCAGGGTCGGCAGCGCGCAACTTGGGGGAGCACCGTGGGCCGAGCACCGAGTCTCCTGCTGGCAACCGTCGTCTGCCTCTCGGCAGAGACCGCTGCGGCAGTCTCTTCGGAGCCGACCGCCGTGGAGCAACTCTTCATCTACCTGCTGAACCGCGCGCGGCACGATCCGCCCGGCTGGGCGCACGAGTTCGGTCTCGATCAGCTGACGGGAGGCGACGGAGAGCTGACCACGCTCGCAGGCGTCGCACCGAGCATGCCGCTCGCCGTCAACGGATACCTGGTCACCTCGGCGCGCGGCCACGCGCAGGAGATGGCGGATCACGACTACTTCGCGCACTGCAGCCCGATCGACGGACGCTGTCCGAACAAGATGGCTCGCGACGCCGGCTATCCGCTGCCCCAGCAGATTCCCGCCGCCACGCCCCATACCTACTGGCTGCTGCCGGACGACCAGAACGAGATCGAGGCGATCGCGGCCGGCTACTCGACACCGCTCGACGCCCTCAATGGGCTGATCGTCGACACGGGGACCAATCCGCCTGGGCATCGCATCCAGCTGCTCGCCATCGGCGAGTTCCCCGGGTACTTCCGCGAGGTGGGGGTGGGCTACGGCTACGACGCATCCTCGACCTATCAGGAATACTGGTCGATCCAGACGGGCCTGGTGAACGAAACCGACACCTTCCTGACGGGGGTCGTGTTCGACGATGCCAACCACAACCAGATCTACGATCTGGGAGAGGGCCTGGGGGGAGTCACGGTGATGGTCGACGCGACGCCCGTTGCGACGAACGGAGCCGGGGGCTGGGCGCTCCAGGTCGCTGGCGGCGACCACGCGGTGAGCTGCAGCGGGGGCGGCTTTGCCGGGACCGGCGGCGCAGCCGTCACCGTCTCGCACTCGAATCGCCAGGTCGACTGCGTCTCCGGCTTCACCGGCGCGTACGTCGACTTCGCCGAGGTCCCGGAGCCGTCGGCGCCTGCGCTCGCGCTCACCGCTCTCGCCGCGCTCAGCGCAGGCCGAGGCCTTGCCGCGCGACGACGCCGCGCATGATCTCGGAGGTGCCGCCGCCGATCGTCTCCCACAGGCTCTGCCGCCACAGGAACTCGATGCCGCTGCCGACGACCAGCGCCTCGGCACCGCCGAGGTCGAGCGCAGCGCGCGCAATCTCCTGCGACACCTCCGTGTGCAGCACCTTGTTGGCCGCCGCGAGCACGGTGCTCGGCCGGCCGTGCAGCACCGCGTCGAGCACGCGCAGCGCCGCCATCTCGCACTCGAGCGCGCGCACCGCGAGATCGGCGAGCGTGCGGCGGACGACGGGATCGGCCGCCAGCCCCCCCGCGCGGGCGAAGGCGGCCAGGTCCTCCAGGTCGCGGCGCAGGCGTCCGGGCGGGAACTGCACGTGGCGCTCGTCGGCCAGCGCCTCGCCCATGATCTTCCAGGCGCCGTTCTCGGGCCCGACGCGCTGGTCGACCGGAACGCGGACGTCGTCGAGGCGGATCGCGTTCAGGCGCTCGCCGTCGAGCGTCGGCAGCGGCTCGACGGCGACCCCCGGCGCGTGCAGGTCGACGACGAGGAGCGAGAGCCCGTCGGCGCGGCTGTCGGGCGCACCGGTGCGAACCAGCGTCCAGAGCCAGTCCGCGTGCTCCGCGTACGACGTCCAGCACTTCTCGCCCGACACGACGTAGACGTCGCCGTCGCGCTCGGCGCGCGTGCGAAGGGCCGCCAGATCCGATCCCGCCTCGGGCTCCGAGTAGCCGAGCGAGAACGGGCACTCGCCGCGCCGGATCGCCGGCAGCCAGCGCGCCTTCTGCGCGGCGCTGCCGTGGCGGATCAGGCTCCGGGCGACGATGCCGGCATCGAGCGGCGCGCGCGCCGCGCGCGCGTACGCGGCCTCGTCCCACAGCAGGTACTCGTAGGCGGGCGAGCGGCCGAGGCCCCCGTCCGCGGCGGGCCACGCGAGCGAGAGCCAGCCGCGCTCGCCCATCGCCCGCCACAGCGCCTGCACCCGCTCCCAGCGCGTGCCCATGCGGAAGTAGCCGTCGACGCCGCGCCAGCCGGCGAGGAAGTCGGCCACCTCGCGGCGGAACGCCTCCTCCTCGGGCGCGAAGCGGACCCTCACGTCGGGTCCTCGCCCCCGTCCGCGCGCGCGTTGGGATCGGGGTTCCAGCGCGGCTCGCGCTTCTCGGCGAAGGCGCGCCCGCCCTCCTGGAAGTCGGGATGACCCCAATGGAGCCGCAAAAGCGCCCAGGCGTGCTCGAGCGCGTCGCGATAGCCGCGCTCGAGCCCACCCCAGACGGCCTGTTTCGAGAGCGCCATCGCCTGCGGCGAGTTGCCGAGGAGCGCGCGCGCCATCGCTTCGGCGGCCGGCCGCAGTTCGGCGGGCGAGGCCACCAGCTCGTCGACCAGGCCGAGCTCGTAGGCGCGGCGAGCCGACAGCCGGTAGTGTCGGCCGAGGAGCGTCATGCGCAGCGCGGTGCCGAGCGGAAGGCGTTTCGCCAGCCCCACGTTCTCGAGCGCGCCCACCATGCCGACGTTCACGTGCGCGTCCATGAAGCTCGCGTTCTCGCTGGCGATCACGATGTCGGCGTCGACCACGAAGTGGAGGCCACCGCCGACGCACAGGCCGTTGACGGCGCACAGCACCGGCTTCCAGACCCGATTCTGCTGGGGCGACCAGTGCACGGCGTCGGCGAGCGGGCGGTTGGCGAAGACGGTCTCGGCCGCCGAGCCGTCGTCGCTCCCGACGTCGAAGCCGGTGCAGAAGTGCCGCTCGCCGGCTCCGGTCACCACCGCCACGCGGATCGCTGGATCGTCGCGCACCTCGGACCAGATGGCGCGCACCACCGGCTGCATGCCCGGCAGCAGCGCGTTGCCGCGCTCGGGCCGGTCGAGCGTGATCCACGCGACCCCGCCGCTCCGCTCGTAGCGCAGGCCGGGAAGCGGACCGCGGAGGTCGATCGCCATGCGTGACTCCTACAGGCCGAGCGGCTCGAGGAGCGCCGCACGTGCCGCATCGAGACCCGGAGGCGCAGAGGCGAGCTGCCGGATGCGCCGCGAGACGTGGAAGGCGGGGCCGTCGACGGTGATCCCGAGCGCTCCGAAGACCTGGTGCGCGGCGTGCGCGGCGCGCAGCGACGCGCGCGCGGCGGAAAGCCGCGCGGCGCCCGCCATTCGACGCGCGCCGGTGTCGATCTCGTCCCAGAGGCCGGCCGCGACGCGGGCGAGCGTGGCCGCCGCGTCGAGATCGATGGCCGCGCTGGCGAGCGGGTGCGAGACCGCCTGGAAGTCGGCGATCGCGCGGCCGAACTGCCGCCGCGTGCGGGCGTGCTCGGCGGCGGCGTCCACCAGGCGCCGGCCCGCGGCCGCGAGCCAGGCGCCGAGCGCGAGATCGGCGAGCGCGTGTGCGCGCCCCGCGTCGCCCAGGTCGACCCGGCGCGCCAGCGCGACGCGACCCCAGGGCTCGCCGCCGAGCGTGGCGACGGGCTCGATCGCGCCGCGCGGCTCGGCGAGCCACGCCCGCTCCCCCTCGACTTCGACGAAGAGCTGCGCGACGGGTGCCCAGGCCACGAGCGGCGGGGCGCCAACGGCGATCCGTGCGCGGCCCTCCGCGACCGCGTCGCGCTCCGGCTCGGGCAGGAGCTGCATCGCGAAGAAGGTCTCCGCCAGCGGACCCGGATGCGCGGCGCGCCCGAGCGACTCCATCGCAGCCACCACCTCGACCGCGCCGCCGTCGCCGCCCGGTGCCGCGAGCGCGAGGACGCCGAGCTCGGCGAGCGCGCGCCAGAGCTCCGTCGGGAAGCGCTCCGGCGACGCGCGCACCACCGCATCCCCGCAGTGGTCCCGGCAGAACTGGGCGACTGCGTCGCACACCGCCTGCTCGGCGCCGTCGAAGGCCAGATCGAGGCCGCCGGCGCTCACCTGGAGGAGCCCCAGCGCGAGGCCGCGACCGCGCGGCGGTGCGCCCCCGCGCCGCCGAGCTCGAGGCGAAGCGCGGGCAGCCGCATGCTCCAGACGTGCAGGTCGTGCTCGTGCGTGTAGCCCATGGCGCCCGAGAGCTGGTGAGTGTCCGCGAAGACGCGCTGCGCCGCGCTGCAGGCGTACGCCGCCGCGGTCGCGGCCGCCTCCGCGGGAGCAGAGCACCAGGCCGTCTCGAGCGCGAGCCAGCGCGCCCCCTCGACCAGCACCTTGCACTCCGCGAGCCGATGCTGGACCGCCTGGAACGAGCCGATCGCGCGGCCGAACTGCCGTCTCTTCTTCGTGTAGTCGACGGTGACCGCGAGGGCCGCCCCGGCGGCGCCCGCCATCTCGAGCGCCAGCGCCACGCGCCACCAGCTCGCGAGCCGCTCGCCCGAGCCGGGTCCCAGCGATTCGCCGCCATCGAGCGCGCCCGCCGCGAAGCACCCCATCGGATAGCCGAAGCCGGAGCGCACGGGAGCCGCAGCGCCCGGAGCGAGCGCGACGGCGCGCGCGAGGTCGCCGTCGAGCACCAGCGCGGTGCGCGCGTGCGCCGCGAAGCGCACCGGGCCGGACGCACCCACCTCGACCACGGCGACGGGACCCTCGAGCGCGCGCCCGGCCACGGCCGGCGCCACCAGGATCTGCGCCGCGACGGCCGCGACACAGCCGGCGCGCGCCGCCGCCTCGGCCACCAGCGCCGCCTCGAGGAGCCCGGTCTCGTCGCCAAGTGCCACGTCGGCGAAGCCCGCGTCGGCCAACGCGCGATCGAGCGCGAGGTCGTACTCGCCCTTGCGGGCGAGCTCGATGGCGCGCGCCGGGCCCGCGTGCTTCGCCAGCAGCGCCTCGACGGCATCGAGGATGGCCCGCTGGTCGTCGCTCGGCTCGAAGTCCACCGGCCGGTCACTCCCGCGGCAGCTCGAGCACCCGGCCCGCGACGAGGTTCAGATTGATCTCGGTGGTGCCGACCGCCACGCCGGCGGTCATCGCCAGCCGGAAGTGCGAGTCGGCGAACGAGCCGTACGCGAGCGCCTCCGGGCCGAAGAGCTCGAGCGCGAGCTCGGAGACCGCGCGCTCCGCAGAGGTCCCGGCGACGCGGGCCACGTTGGTGTCGGCGCTCGGCGGGAGCCCGTGCGCGCGCTGGTCGATCACCCGATAGGTGAGGAGGCGCGCAGCCTCGCAGGCGGCCCGCGCCTCGCCGAGCTTCTCCTGCACGGTCGGGTCGTCGAGGAGGCCGCGCTCGCGCGCGCGCGCCGCCAGCTCGTCGAGGGTCAGCGCGGCGCGCGCGTAGCGCGCGGCGCCGACGCGCTCGTACTGGAGCGCATAGCCGACGACGTCCCAGCCCTCGCCCTCGGGCCCGAGCCGGCAGTCGACCGGCACCCGCACGTCGGAGAGGAACACCTCGTGGAAGTAGCGCTCCCCCACCACGGAGGGCACCTCGCGCACCTCGACACCGGCGAGGCCCATCGGCATCAGCAGCACGCTGATGCCGCGGTGGCGCTTGGACTCCGGGTCGGTGCGCACCAGCAGGAAGCAGTAGTCGGCGTGGTTGGCGTAGGAGGTCCAGATCTTCGAGCCGCTCACCACGTAGTGGTCGCCGTCGCGGATCGCGAGCGTGCGCAGCGCCACCAGGTCCGAGCCCGCCTCCGGCTCCGAGAAGCCCTGACACCAGAAGACGTCGCCATGCGAGATCCGCGGCAGGTGGAGCCGCTTCTGCGCGTCGCTGCCGTAGCGCATGATCGCGGGCCCGATCCAGTTGACGTTCATGTACTGCGGCCCGCGCGGCTCGCCGCGCGCCCAGAGCTCCTCGCCGAGGATGGAGTGGCGCCACGGCGTCGCTTCGCGGCCGCCGTACGCGGCGGGCCAGTGCTGGGTGAGCCAGCCGCGCGCCGCGAGCGCCGGGCAGAAGCGGCGCGCAAAGGCGACCTGCGCGTCGCTCCCGGGGCCGCCCTTCGACACCTCGCTCCAGTCGGCGGGGAGCTGCTCGTCGAGGAAGGCGCGCAGCTCGGCGCGGAAGGCGATCTCGTCCTCCGTCCAGCCGAACTCCATGCCGTCCTCCACGCCGACGCCGGAGCTGACGGTATGTCATCTCCCCCGGTCCCCTCAAGCCCGCTCCGCTCGCGCGCCGAACCAACGGCGGCCGGCCGAGCGCGTGGCCGGTGCGCCGACGCTCGTCCGCGCCTCGGCCCAGCGCGCGAGCCGCACGAAGGGAAGCCCCATCAGGAAGTAGATGGCGGCGGTGAGGAGGCCGACGCCGATGTAGTCGTAGTAGGTGGAGGCGAGCTGCCCGTAGACCTTGGTCAGCTCGACCATCGTGATCACCGAGACGATCGACGAGTCCTTGAAGAGCGCGATGAAGTCGTTGGTGACGGGCGGGATCACGAGCCGCAGCGCCTGCGGCACGATCACGTGCCGCACCGCCTGCGCGCGGCTCATGCCGAGTGAGAGCGCCGCCTCCATCTGGCTCGCGGGGATCGCCTGGATGCCGGCGCGGTAGTTCTCCGCCTCGTAGGCGGCGTAGTTGAGGCCGAGGCCGGCCACCGCTGCGACGAGCGGCGAGAGCCGGATGCCGAGCGACGGGAGCCCGTAGAAGATCAGATAGAGCTGGATCAGGAGCGGCGTCCCGCGCACCGCCTCGACGTAGGCGCGCGCCGCGAGCGCGGCCGCACGCGGACCGTACAGGTTGGTGAGCGCGAGCGCGAGCCCGACCGTGACGGCCACCGACATGCCGAGCAGCGAGACCGCGAGCGTCATCGGCGCGCCGCGCAGCAGCAGGATCGGCAGGTAGCTCGCGTAGCGCTGCAGGCGCTCGCCCCAGCCGATCGGGCGGGTCACGGTCTCCGTGTAGCTCCGCAGCGCGTCGCCCGCCGGCGCCTCCGTGAGCGACGCGAAGAGCGCCTCGCTCTCCGCGTTCCAGAGCCCCCACTTCTCGTAGATGGCGCGCAGCTCGCCGGAGCGCATCAGCTCCCGCAGCGCCGCGTCGAGCTGCTCGCGCAGCGCGGGGTCGTCCTTGCGCACGCCGATCCCGTACTCGACGTGCTCCATCGGTGGGCCCGACAAGCGGAGCTTCGCGTTGGGCTTCGCGTAGTAGAGCGCGATCGGCCAGTCCATCAGCACGGCGTCGAGGCGCCCGTTGGCGAGGTCCTCGTAGGCGTTGATCTGCCCGTCGTAGGTGCGGAGCTCGATGCCGCCGGCGCGCTCGAGCAGTCTCTCCGCCAGCGAGAACTTGAGCGTGCCGACGGTGTGGCCGCGCAGCGCGGCGAGCGACTCGAGCGCGGGCGCATCGACGCGCACCGCGAGCTGCTCCGAGGTGGCGTAGTAGGGGACCGTGAAGTCGATCTCGCGGCGGCGGTCGTCGGTGATCTCGAGCCCGTTCAGCGCGACGTCGTAGTTGCCGCGCTCGAGGCCGGGGATCAGGCCGTCCCACTGGTTCTGCACGAAGACGGCCGGCCGCCCGAGCTGGCGCCCGAGCGCCGCCGCGAGATCGACCTCGAAGCCGACCAGGCGGCGCGGGTCCTGCGGATCCTGGAAGACGTAGGGCGCGCCGCCCTCGGAGTCGCCGCCCCAGCGCAGGGGCTCCTGCGCGGACGCCGTCGCCGCGCCGGCGAGGGCGAGGCCGGCGGCAAGCAGCGCGGCGCGTCCGACCGGGAATCGGGTCATCGCAGGTCGCGCAGGAAGGCGCGGGTGCGCGGGTCGCGCGGCGCGCCGAAGAGCGCCTCGGGCGGCGCCTCCTCGACCACCTCGCCGTCGCACAGGAAGAGCACGCGGTCGGCGACCTCGCGCGCGAAGCGCATCTCGTGCGTGACGACGAGCTGCGTCATGCCCTCCTCGTCGAGCTGCCGCATGATCGCCAGCACCTCGCCGACGAGGCTCGGGTCGAGCGCCGAGGTGGGCTCGTCGTAGAGCATCACCTGGGGCGACATCGCGAGCGAGCGCGCGATCGCCGCGCGCTGCTGCTGCCCGCCGGAGAGCTGCGACGGATGGTGGTGCGCCTTGTCGCCGAGGCCCACCTTCTCGAGCAGCGCCAGCGCCCGCGCCTCGGCCTCGGAACGCTCGAGCTTCTTCACCAGCCGCGGCGCCAGCGCCACGTTGTCGAGCACCGAGAGGTGCGGGAAGAGGTTGAAGCCCTGGAAGACCATCCCGACCTCCTCGCGGAGCTGCCGGAGCTGCGCGGCCAGGTCGCGCGGCGCGAGCCCGTTCTCGCGCGCGAGGGTCACCTCGCCGATGCGCACACGACCCGCGTCGAAGAGCTCGAGGCCGTTCAGGCAGCGCAGGAGCGTCGACTTGCCGCAGCCCGACGGCCCGATGATCGCAGTGAGCGCGCGCGGCTCGACGTCGAAGCTGACGCCGCGCAGCGCCTCGGTCGCGCCGAAGTGCTTGTGCAGGCGGTCGACCGAGATGAGCGCGGCCATCTGGCGCCTCCCCCCGCTTTGGTATAACAGACCGACGGAGGTGGCGAAGTGCCCAGCGCCGCACCGAACACCCCGGACTTCGAGCCCGTCGTGCCGGCGATGATCCGGGTGCTCGCGGCGCGCCACGCCGACCGCGAGCTGATCGTCGGCGACAGCGGCCGCTTGCGCTACGGCGAGGCGGAGGCGGTGTCGGCGCGCATGGCGCGCGCGCTCCTCGCGGCGGGCGTCGGCAAGGGGACGCGGGTCGGCGTCTGCTTTCCGAACGGGCCCGAGTGGGTGCTGGCCTGGCTCGCCGCGGCGCGCATCGGCGCCGTGGTGGTGCCGCTCAACACCTTCTTCAAGGCGCGCGAGCTCGGCTGGATCCTGCGCCACGCCGACGTGTCGGTGCTGCTCACCGCGTCCCGGCTCCTCGGCAACGAGTACCTCGCACGCCTCGAGGAGATCGCGCCCGAGCTCGGAGGCGCGCGCCCCGGCCGCCTGCGCGTCCCTGCCCTGCCCTATCTGCGCGCCGTCTACGCGTGGGGCGGCGCGGATCAGCCGTGGGCGCTCGCGGGCGAGTCGCTCGCGGACGGGCCCGACGAGCCGGCGCTCGACGACGCCTTCCTCGCAGCGGTCGAGGCGTGCGTCTCGCCCGCCGACCCGATGCTGATCCTCTACAGCTCCGGGAGCACCGCGGATCCCAAGGGCGCCGTCCACACGCACGGCTCCGTGCTCCGACACGCGGCGCTGCTCGGCCGGATGCGCGGCGTGCGCGCCGACGACCGCATGTGGTCGCCGATGCCGTTCTTCTGGGTCGGCGGCATGGTCTTCGCCCTGCTCGGCGGCATGCAGGCGGGCGCCTGCTTGATCTGCGAGTCCCACTTCGAGCCCGGCCGCACGCTGGCGCTACTCGAGCGCGAGCGCGTGACGGCCGCGGTGGGCTGGCCGCACTTCGGCAAGGCGCTCGTCGAACATCCGGACTTTGCGACGCGCGACCTCTCGTCGCTGCGCAAGGGCAACATCCCGAAGCTGCTGCCGCCCGACATCTGTCCACCCGACCCGGAGCTGCGACCGAACGGCCTCGGCATGACGGAGACCTGCGGGCCGCACACCTACACCGGCGAGGGCGCGCTGCCCGAGTCGCTGCGCGGCGCCTTCGGGAAGGCCGTCGAAGGGGTCGAGCACCGCGTGGTCGACCCGGACACCGGAGCGCCGCTCGAAGCCGGCAAGGCGGGTGAGATCTGCGTGCGCGGCCGGAACCTGATGCAGGGGCTCTACAAGGTCGAGCGCGAGCAGTGCTTCGACCGCGACGGCTTCTATCACACGGGAGACGCCGGCTTCTTCGACGCCAACGGCGTCCTGTTCTTCCAGGGGCGGCTCGGCGACATGATCAAGTCGGGCGGCGCCAACGTCACGCCGAGCGAGGTCGAGAGCGCGCTCGCCGCCCTGCCCGAGGTGAAGGAGGCGTACGTCGTCGGCGTGCCGGATTCGCAGCGCGGCGAGAACGTCGCCGCGGCGGTGGTGCTCGAGCCGGGTGCCGCGCTACCGGCCGACGAGGTGCGCGCCCGCGTGAAGGCGCAGCTCGCCGCCTACAAGGTGCCCCGACACGTACTCGTGTCGGCACACGACGCCCTGCCCTTCACTGACAGCGGCAAGATCGACAAGCGCCGCCTCCGCGCGCTGCTCGAAGAGCGCATCCTCCAAGGCGAGATCTAACGAAGAGCGCATCCTCCAAGGCGAGATCTAAGGCGGGGGGGCGTTCCCCGCCGGCGACTCGACCACCGGGATGTGCGACGGCGGCGAGCCGTGCGTCCCAGCGCAGCTCCCGGACTGGCAGTAGGGGCGCGGCGGCATGCTGAACGGCGTCACCGGGAAGCCGGGGGGAGGCGGGGCGGCGGCGACGTCGAGCGGCGAGAGATCGCCGAGGGCCGCGCCGCAGCGGGCCGCATCCAGAAGCGATACGGCGAGCGCACCACCCCTCGAGGCGACGGGAGCCACACCGTGCGCGCCCCCGACGCACTGTCCGGCCGCCGCATCGACGGCCGCGCCGCCGGTGCGCGGGCGCACCTGGATCGGTCCCCCCCAGCTGCAGAGCGACGAGCGCGCCGGGTCGAGCTGGGCGGTCGCCTCGGTGTCGTCGCTCGGGGAGAGCGTCTCGAGGTCCGGCGTCGCGATGCGCATCGGCGGCGCGACCTGGACGTCCTCCACGGAGACCACGCGCATCTGCCCATGCAGGAGCACGAGGTCGGGTGCTCCCTCGTCGGTTCGAGAGACGACCACCTCGGAGTCGGGGCCGAGCTGCACGTAGCGGCCCTGCGCGTGGAACGCCGC
The DNA here is from genome assembly GCA_035506135.1 of Myxococcota bacterium. GTDB lineage: Bacteria > Myxococcota_A > UBA9160 > UBA9160 > PR03 > DATJPY01. Next base: position 16,906 of record DATJPY010000074.1, read on the forward strand.
GCTGGCGCCGGCTCCCGTCGCGAGGTGATCGCCGGCATACACCGCGGCGTCGCAGCCGGCAGCCACGGGCGGGCAGTCCGCGAAAGTCATGCTGGCCGAGCCGGAGAGCGCGGAGAGGGTGCCGACGGCCGCCCGGCCGCCCGGGCCGCAGACGGGCACGCCGGCGCCGGTGATCACGTCCGCCGAGGCGTGCCCTCCGGGGAGTGCCACGAGAAGGAGAGCGAGCACGAGCAGCGGGAGGGTCTTCATGGATGGGCTCCTGGGCTCTTCTGCCAGTAGTAGGTGACGTAGGCGCCCACGAGGTGACGGTCGTAGTCGAAGACCTTCACGTTGCTCGAGTTGCGCAGGTAGTCGTAGCGGAGCGTCACCGAGAAGTGCTCCGTGAGCTGCCGCTCGAGCCGCGTGTCGACTTCGACGTAGTTATCGGTCCGATCGCTGTTCTTGAGCGAGTACTCGATCCCGCGAATCACGTTGTCGGGATTCGGGTAGGACGAGGGGTTGTCGAACGGCCGGTAGGCGTAGCGGACCTCGGAGTCGAGCACGAGCTTCCAGGGGAGCTGCTGGCGGACGCCCGCGTGCACCCCGATGCCCCACTGATCCCACTCGCGGCCCTCCGAGTTGTAGTACTCGTAGAAGGGGCCGCCGCGCAGGATCGTGCTCCCGCCCCGCAGCGGCACGTTCTGATCCACCCCGGCCACGAATCCCCAGCCGTCGCGGTCGCGGTAGTGCGTCTGGTTGCCGAACCCGGGCGGGCCGCAGCGCTCCTCGTGGTCGGGGCAGGGCGTGCCCGGCACTCCGATGCCGTTCGGATCGCCCTCGTTCTTGCGGAAGTTGTTGTAGGCGAAGCCCGAGTAGACGCGCGTCACGCCCCACTCGCCGAAGTCGTAGAACCACTGGGGCGTGAGGGAGTAGGTGCGCACGTACTGGTCGTAGCCGAGCCAGCCGTTGCCGAAGCCGGCCTCGAGGCGCAGCAGCGAGCGCTCGGAGAGCTGCCGGTCCACCCAGGTGCCCACCCCCGGGTAGTCGAGGTCGAAGTCGTGGGCCTCGATGTACGACGAGCCGTAGTAGAAGGCGCGCGCGCCGATCGCCCAGCCGTCGCTGCGCCACAGCTCGCTGCCGACGTCCGCCGACCACACGCCGCCGACGGACGACTTCGAGTTGATCTCGTCGGGCGTCGCGAGCCCGGCGCCGAGGTAGGCGACGTTCGAGTTCCACTCGAGGCCCGCCTCGAGGCGCACCCAGGGGCCCATGGCCGCGACGCTCGGGCGCGTCTTCTCGAGCTCGCGCTTGGCCGCCTCGGCCCAGGGCGTTCCGGGGTTCTGGTCGATCACGCGCTGCAGTGCGGCGCGCGCCTGCGCCTCGTCGTTGGAGGCGCGCCACGCGAGACCCGCGTAGTACGACGCCGCCGGCTCGAGCGAGGTCGGCCGCGCGCGACCTGCGCGCTCCAGGGCCTGCGCGGCGCCGCGCGTGTCGCGTCCCTGCTGGAGCTGCACCAGCGCCTCGTAGAAGTCGAGCTCGGGGCTGCTCGTCCCGGCGGCGCGCGCGTCGGCGAACGACCGCTCGGCGCCCGCCAGGTCGTTCTGATGGAAGCGCGCGATGCCGAGCTCGAGGTCGACGTCGGGGAGCTTCGGGTCGAGCGAGCGCGCGCGCTCGAGCGACGCAACCGCCTGCGGATAGCGCTCGAGGCGGATCTGGCAGCGGCCGGCGAGCATCGACGCGCGCGCGTCGAGCGGCGCGCGCGTCGCCATCTCGTCGAGCACGCGCAGCGCCTCGTCGCAGTGGCCCATCGCGGCGAGCCGCTCGGCGCGCGCCCGCGCGAGGTCGTCGGCCGCCCGCGCGGGCGGCGCCGACGCGAGCGCACCGAGCGCGGCGGGAAGCAGGAGCGCGGCGAGACGAGCAGTGCGGGCTAATCGCACCCGCGCTTCCTCGCCACGCGCACCAGGGCGACCAGGCCCGCTCCGAGCAGCACCATCGTGCCAGGCTCCGGCACGTAATCTCCTCCCACGATGCCGGAGACACCGAGCGGAGGCATCGTGTACGCCCCGTTCATCACCGGCATGGATCCGGCCACGATGTAGCGCACTCGCACCTGGACCGACTCCCCCGGGTCGAGCGTGCCGAGCGCGAGCGCTCCGTAGTAGCGCGTCACGCCGCTGCTCGTATAGCTCAGCACGGAGTAGAGGTCGTCGTCGAGCGCGACGTCGACCGCCGGATAGCCCGGCGCCGCGATCGTCTTGGTGAACAGCAGGAGCACGTCGTCGAGCGTCTCGTCCGTGGTGTTCTTCACCGTCCAGAGCGAGTCGGCCACGAACGGCACGGCGGTGGTGGGCGCCGTCGGCGTGCCGCCGTTGGTGAGGGGATTCTGGGAGTTGGCGGGGTCCTGCGGGTGCTGATAGACCGGCTGCTGCAGGGCCTGCGTGATGGAGAGGTCGTAGTTGCCGGCTCCCGCCGTGAGGAAGGAGACCGGCGCCGAGGCGGTGTAGTCGACCCCGTGGTCTCCGGGCCCCGTCAGACCGTAGACACCGAAGCCCTGGAAGTAGAGGGGATCGACCTGGAACGCGGGGCCCCCTGCCCCCCCGATGGTGATGGGCGTCGCACCCACCGGCGCAGCCGACACAGCGAGCAGCAGAAGCGCGGCAAGCACCGATCCGAACGGCGCGAGCCGAGACCCATCCTGGGCTCTCATCGAGATGATCCTCCGCACGAAGCGCCACCGCCCGGTGGCGCCCTGCTGTCCGTGAAGTGACCGGATCGAGGCCCGCGTGTCAGCGCAACCCCGCGTGCGACAAGGACCGAAGGCCCGACGACGGTGGATCGCCCCCCGGCTCGCGGAGGGTCGGTCGGGTCAGCTGGCCGGCTCGGAGTCCGTGGCCGGGAGCGGCGCGTCGTGGTCGCCGAGCGGCAGGTCCGGCGCCGTCGAGTGGGGGGACGTCACGAAGGCGAGGACGCCCGCCGCAGTGAGAAGCAGGCCGAGCCACTGGCGGGGCTGCGCCACCTCGCCGAGCAGGGCGAGGCTCGCGCCGAGCGAGAGCAGCGGCACGCTCGGCACCACGATCGCGGTCGAGCGCGCGAGGTCGAGTCGCTTGATCGTCTCGTACCAGAACAGCGTTCCGACGAACGAGAGCAGCGCCCCCTGCAGCACCAGGATCGGCGCGAGGCGCGCCAGCTCCGCCGGCGGCGGGAGACGACCGGCGCCGCCGCTCGCCGCCCACACGACCGCCAGGACCGCTCCGCCGAAGACGTAGCGCGCGCCGGTGAGCGCGCGCGCCGGGACGTCGGCGAGGCGGCGCAGCACGATCAGGTGCGAGACCTGCCAGCCGAGCGGCGTCGCGAGCAGGAGGCCGACCCCGAGCCACCCCGAGAAGCCGCTCGGGTTCAGCGCCAGGGCGATCCCGGCGACGATCGCCGCCACGGCGCCGAGGCGACGCGGCGTCAGTGGGTGGCCGAGGAACAGGCGCGCCAGCAGGAGCGAGTAGACCGACTCGATCTGCACGCAGAGCACCGTCTCGATGGCCGAGGTCCGGCGCGCGCCGGCGAAGAAGAGCAGCGACGTGAGCGCGGTGCCGAGCGCGCCCACTGCGATGAGCCGGGGCACGCGCCGGCGGTCGGTGAGCCAACCGAGCTCGCCGGTCGCGGCGAGGAGCAGCGCCGCGCAGGCGCCGGCGATCGCGCTCGTGGCGGTGGCGATGAAGAGCGGATCCGCACGCGCGGTCGTGAGCTTCGCGACGGCGGGGACGAAGGCGCCGTTCAGCGCGCACAGCGCCGCGAAGACGAGACCGACCCGCTCCTGGCGCACAGCCCCTCCTCCGCGAGGCGGCAGACGGTAGGATCTCCGTCGTGCGGATCGCCACCTGGAACATCAACGGGCTGCGCGCGCGGCAGGACCTGCTGCTGCACTGGCTGCGCGAGCGCCGCCCCGACCTGGTCGGCCTGCAGGAGCTGAAGCTCGAGGACACGCTCTTCCCGAGCGCGGAGCTCGAGAGCGCCGGCTACCGCGCCGCCGTGCTCGGACAGCGGAGCTGGAACGGCGTCGCGATCCTGGCGCGCGAGCCGCTCGAGGTGACCGAGCGCGGGCTCCCCAACCAGCACGAGCAGGGGGCTCGCCTGCTGTCGGCGCGCTGCGCCGGCATCGAGTTCACCACGATCTACGTGCCGAACGGAAAGCACGTCGGGCACCCGGACTTCCCGCGCAAGCTCGCCTGGCTCGACTCGCTGGCCGTCCACCTGGCGAGCCGAGAGCCGAGGAGCGATCGCGCCGTCCTGTGCGGCGACTTCAACCTGTGCCCGGGCCCGCTCGACAGCTGGAACGAGGAGGGTCTCGCCGGCAGGATCTTCCACACCGACGAGGAGCGCACCCGCTTCCGCAAGCTGCTCGACGCCGGCTACGTCGACCTCTTCCGCGCGCACTTCCCCGATACGCAGGCGTTCTCGTGGTGGGACTATCGGGGCGGCGCCTTCCATCGCAAGCAGGGGCTTCGAATCGACCTGCTGCTCGCGAGCGGACCGCTCGCGACACGCGTCCGCGCGATCGAGATCGACCGCGCCTACCGCAAGAAGGTCGACGGCATGACGCCGTCGGACCACGCGCCGGTCATCGCGGACCTGGATCTCGCGGCGCCGTGAGCGGAGCCTCGCCGCCCGCGCCGCGCGGCGGCCCCAGGTGCGGGTCGCGCCGGATGGCGGGGCCGCGCCAGAAGATCCTGCAGCGCGCCACCTCGAGGCCGCGCAGCTCGTCGACGCCGATCTCGCGCGTGTAGCACGAGCGCGGCACGACGAGGAAGACGCTCCCCACGGACCAGAGCGCGCAGACGCCGAGCAGCCAGGGTGCGGCGCGCGGCCGCCCTGCGATCGCGAGGCCGCCGGCGACGGCGACCGGCACCCCCAGCATGGAGAGCCCGCGCAGGAGATCGAGCGCGGTTCGCGTCGGGAACGGCGCGAGCCAGAGCTCGTTCAGGTAGAGCACGGCGAGCGCGGCGCAGAGGATCGCCAGCGCGCGATCGCGCGCCCAGAGCGGGCGCGCGCCGAGCAGCGCGAGCGCGAGCATCGGCGGGCTCGCGAGGGGCGCGATCACGTCCGCGACCTCGGCGCTGCTCCAGCTCGCCGTCGGCCGCAGGTTCTGCGACAGCATGAGCGCGCCGTCCGGGCTGCATCCCGCAGCCAGGTGCGCGGCGAAGAGCGGCGCGAAGCCGAGCGAGCCGGCGGCGAGCGCCACGAGCGCGCGCCGATCGCGGGCCGCGATCGCCCAGACGCCGCCGGCGAAGCCGAGGAAGAGCGCCGCGAGCGTGTGCACCCAGAAGGTCGCCGCGAGCGCGAGCGCGGCGCCGACGTAGCGCCTCCGGATGAGGCGACCCATTGCGAAGAAGGCGATCCCGAAGCCGGCCGCCTCGACCTTCGGGATGCACCACGAAAGAGAGAAGGCGTACGGCCAGAGGGCGGCAAGCGCGGCGGAGGCAGCCGGCAGCGCGGCCGCGCGCTGGAAGGACCGGAATCCCGCGATGTAGACCACCGCGGCCGCGAAGGCGAAGAGCTTCGTGTAGGCCGCCAGACCGACCGCGGGGGCCAGCAGGGCACCGAGCGCGTGGTAGACCGGCGGATAGACCGAGCGGAGCGCCGGCTCGGTCGCGAAGAGCTCGATCAGGCGAAGGTGCAGGAACAGGTCGGCGCCGCCCCAGAGGCCGGGGCGCTGCACGAGGAGCCAGGCATGCAGGGCGAGCGCGAGCGCGGCGCAGGCCCAGAACCATCGGTCGCCCGGGTCGCGCGGGCGCGCCTCCGCCTGTTCCACCGCGCTCCTCGCGATTGCAGCCAGCCCCCGAGCGGCGCCGCAGCGTAGCCCGCGCGGGCCCGCCCGATCGAGCCGCGCGTGGCCCGCCCCCTCCCTAGTTGGCTGGCGTGGCAAATCTACCTGCGCGCAGGTAGATTGCGGCCGATGGCGAGCCAGCCCTCCCCGGAGCGCCGCGCCGGACCCATGCGCGAGGGATCGCAGCGCTCCTCCGAGGGACGGCTCGGCCCCCGCGCCGAGCGCACCCGCGCCGCCATCCTGCGGGCGGCCGAGGCCCTCTTCGCCGAGGGCGGCTTCGCATCGACTCGCCTCGAAGACGTCGCCAGCGCGGTCGGCATCCGCCGCGCCTCGCTCTTCTACTACTTCCGCGACAAGGTCGAGCTCTACGAGGCGGTGCTCGGCGACGTGCTCGGCGGTCTGCGCGAGCAGCTCGAGCCGGTGCTGCTCGGACCTGGCACGCTGGCGGAGCGCGCCGAGGCCGCCGTCTCCGCCTGGATCGACTTCATCTCGCTGCGCCCCGCGCTCGCGCGGCTCCTGCTGCGCGAGGTCGCCGACGGCAGCCCCACGCGCGAGCCGCCGCTGGCGCGGCAGATCCGGCCGTTCTTCGAGATGGTCGAGCGCGTCCTCGCGGCCAGCGCCGGCGATCCCCTGGTGCGCCGCGCACCGGTCGATCCGGTGAACCTCGCCAGCTCGATCGCCGGCTCGACGGTGTTCTTCGTCGCGGCGATGCCGACGCTGCTGCCCGGCCTGCACTTCGATCCGCTCGCGCCCGAGCGGCTCGAGGCCCACCGCCGCGAGATGCTCGGCATCACGCGCCGCCTGCTCGGATCGCGCGAGGCCGACAACGGGAGGGAGACGACATGACCGAGTCCCACTTCGACACCATGCGTCGCGCTTACGCCGAGGCCGCGAAGGAGACCGATCCCTTCGAGAGGTTCAACCGCGCGCAGGGCATGGGGCAGGTGCGCGACCCGTACGCCGGGCTGGCGGCCATGCGCGAGGCCACCCCGGTGCACAAGCTCGACCTGAAGGCGATCTTCGCGGGAGCGCGCCAGGCCGTCTCCGGGATGCCCGACACGATCTACACGGTGCTCAGCTACGACGGGGTCTGGGAGGTGCTGCGCGACGGCGCGAGATTCTCGTCCGCCGGCTACTCGCGCAGCATGGGGATCGTGATGGGACACACGATCCTCGAGATGGATGGCGAGGAGCACATCCGCTACCGCGGGCTGATCTCGAAGGCGTTCACGCGCCGCGCGCTCGAGCGCTGGGAGCGCGATCTCGTTCGACCCGTCATCTCGGAGTACGTCGACCGCTTCGCCGAGCGCGGCAGCGCGGACCTGGTGCGCGAGCTGACGTTTCCGTTCCCGGTGCGCGTCATCGCGGGCATGATGGGCATCCCGAAGGACCAGCTCGAACGCTTCCATCGGCTCGCCATCGAGCTGATCAGCGTCGGCGTCGACTGGGAAGGCGGCTTGCGCGCCTCGCGCGAGCTCGGCGAGCTCTTCACCGAAGTGATCCGGGAGCGGCGCCGCAAGCCGGAGGAGGACCTGATCAGCGTGCTCGCGCACGCCGAGCTCAACGGCCTGCGCCTCAGCGACGACGAGATCCTCGCCTTCCTGCGGCTGCTCGCGCCTGCCGGCGCCGAGACCACGTATCGCTCCTCGAGCAACCTGCTCTTCGGGCTGCTCTCGAGCCCGGACCAGCTCGACGCGCTGCGCCACGATCCCGCGCTGATGGCCCAGGCGATCGAGGAGGGGCTGCGCTGGGAGCCGCCGCTGCTCAACATCATGCGCACCGCCACCGTGGACACGGAGCTCTGCGGGGTCCCGATCCCCGCCGGCTCGGCGGTGTCGGTCAACCTGGGCGCCGCGAACCGTGACCCCTCGCGCTGGCCGGAGCCCGACCGCTTCGACCTGTTCCGCACGCCGAAGCCCCACATCGCGTTCGCGTTCGGGCAACACGTCTGTCTCGGCATGCACCTGGCGCGCATGGAGACGCGCGTGCTGCTCGAGACGCTCTTCGAGCGGCTGCCGGGGATGCGGCTCGACCCGAAGGCCGAGGACGTGCACATCACCGGGATGATCTTCCGCTCGCCGCTCGCGCTGCCCGTGGTCTTCGAGGCGGCGCGATGAGCGCGAGCTACGTCCTCGGCCTCGACGCGGGGGGCGGGAGCGGGCGCGCGCTGCTCGTCGACGTCGAGCGGGGTCCGGTGGCGAGCGCGCGCCGTCCCTGGCTCCACCCCGCGGCGCCCGGGACCTTCGGCCTGGGCATCGACCTCGACCTCGACGGGATCTGGGCGGCCTTCGCGAGCGCCACCCGCGAGGTGCTCGCGCGAGGCGGTGCGCGGCCGGAGCAGGTGATCGGCGTCGCCGCGACCGGCATGCGCTTCGCGTCGATCGTGCTCGACGGCCAGGAGCGCGTGCTGCTGGCCGCCTCGAACCGCGACGGCCGCGCGACCGGCTCCGCGATCGAGCTGGCGACCCAGCGCGGCGCAGCGCTTCAGCAGCGCACCGGCCACTGGCCGACGCCCATCTCGGCGCTCGCGCGCCTGCGCTGGATGGCGCGCGAGCAGCCCGCACAGGCGGCGCACGCCGCGCACCTCCTCGCGATCAGCGACTGGATCGCGCGGCGCCTCGGCGGCGCCATCGCGAGCGAGCCGACGCAGGCCAGCACCACCGGTCTGTTCGACGTCACCGCGCGCGCCTGGGCCGCGGGGCTCGCCGACGAGCTGGAGCTGCCGAGCCGGCTGCTGCCGGAGCTCGTCGAGCCGGGCACGCGCATCGGTACGCTCGGCGAGGAGGCCGCCGCCGCGCTCGGCCTGCGAGCCGGGACATCGATCGCCGCCGGCGGCGCCGACACGCAGTTCGGCCTCCTCGGCCTCGGCGCGCTGCACGCGGGCGATGCCGCCTTCGTCGCCGGCACCAGCGCGCCGCTCCAGCTCGTGGTCGAGCAGCCGCTGATCGACGCCGAGGTGCGCGCCTGGACCGAGTGCCACGTCGCTCCCGGGCGCTGGGTGCTCGAGTGCAACGCCGGCCCGCTCGGCGAGTCGCTCGCCTGGACGGCCGAGCTCCTCTTCGCCGACTCTGCCGACCCCGTCGCGCGCCTCTTCGCGGAGGCCGCGCGCTCGCAGCCCGGCGCGGCCGGCATGCTCGCGTGCTTCGGCGCGCCGGTCTCCGACGGCCGCGCGCTCGCGCTCCCGGTGGCGAACCTGTCCTTCTCGCCGATGCTCGCCGCCGACGACCCCGAGCGCCGCCGCCACGTCGCGCGCGCGGCGGTCGAGGCGGCCGCCTTCGCGCTGCGCGCGAACCTCGATCAGCTCACGAGCGTGTCCGGCGCGGCGCCGCGCTCGATCGCGCTCGGCGGCGGCCTCTCCCGGAGCGAGACCTGGCTCTCGATCGCCGCGGCGGCGCTCGGCCAGCCGCTGCGCCTCGCGCCCACGCAGGAGGCGAGCGCGCTCGGCGCGGCGATCTGCGCCGGCGTCGCCGCCGGCGCCTGGCCCGACCTCGATGCCGCCGCCGGTGCCGTGCTCGGCCCCGCCCGCTCGACCGATCCGGACGCCGGCACAGCGCAGCTCTACCAGCGCCTGCACCCGATCTGGCTTCGCCACGCGCTCGCGCGCAGCAGCGCGAATGCCGTGGCCTCCGAGCTGATGCTGCCCGAGGTGCTGCGCGCGCGCGGCGCCGAGCTCTCGGCGGCCACCGCCGCGCCGCGCCCGCGCATGCTCGCGACGGCCGATCTCGACGCCGACTCGCTCGCCGCGCTGCGCGCGCTCGGGCCGGTCGAGTACGCGAGCTTCCGCGAGGCGATGCGCCTGCTCGCCGGGCCGGCCCTGGTCGAGGCGCTCGAGGGCATCGAGGTCTTCGTGACCGAGATCGACGTGCTCGACGCCGCCTCGCTCGAGAAGCTGCCGGCGCTGCGCGCCGTCGCCACCTGCCGCGGCGACGCGGTCAACGTCGACATCGCCGCGTGTACCGCGCACGGGGTCCCGGTGCTGCACGCCCCCGGGCGGAACGCGGAGGCCGTGGCGGACCTCGCCGTCGGCTTCGCGCTGATGCTGCTGCGCAGGCTCCCGGAGGCCACCGCGTTCCTGCGCCAGCCCGGGATCGAGGCGGGCGACCTCGGCCGGATGGGCCAGGCCTTCGGCCGGCTGCGCGGGCGCGAGCTCGGCGGCAAGACGGTCGGCCTGGTCGGTCTCGGCGCGGTCGGCCGCGCCGTCGCGCGGCGGCTGCGCGGCTTCGGCGCTCGCGTGCTGGTCGCCGATCCCTTCGCGACGCGCGAGCAGGCGGCGCTCTCCGACGCCTCCCTGGTGTCGCTCGACGAGCTGCTCGAGCAGAGCGACGTGGTGAGCCTCCACGCGCCGCTGAACGCCGCCACGCGCGGCCTGCTCGGGATGCGCGAGCTCGCGCGGCTCAAGCCGGGGGCCCTCCTGGTGAACACCGCGCGCGCGGCGCTGGTCGACGAGGAGGCGCTGCGGGTGGGGCTCGGCAGCGGCCACATCGGCGGCGCGGCGATCGACGTGTTCGAGATCGAGCCGCCCGGCTCCGATCATCCCCTGCTGCAGCTCGAGAACGTGATCGCGACGCCCCACGTGGGCGGCAACACGGCCGAGGTGGGCGGCCACCAGGGCCGCATCGTGGCGGCAGACCTCTCGCGCCTGCTGCGCGGCGAGCGGCCGCACCACGTGCTGAACCCGGAGGTGCTCGAGCGCTTCGACTGGCGCGCCCCGCGCCCGATCCCCGACCGCGCCGCCCTCGACGCCCTCGACCAGCGCTCCGGCCCCGCCGTCTCCGACCTCCAGCGCGACGCGCAGGGCGCTCGCCGATCCACACCTCCCGTCGCATCAGAAGCAACCCGATCGCCTGAAGTATCGGCCAGCGCCCGCGAAGCGGGCGCGCGCAGCGAGGCGGAGCCGAGCGAAGTCGAAAGACGTGCTGCAGCTCAGCAACCCGCCCACGACACCATGCACCGCATCCTCGAGCGCTTCGTCGCCCGCACCGTCGCCGACGAGGGCCTGCAGCGCTTTGCCGCGGACCGCGACGTGACGCTCCACTTCACGCTGACCGATCTCGCGCTGGCGTTCTGGCTGCGGCTGCGCGGCGCCGCGAGCGGCGGTCTCGGAGCGCCGGACGCGCGGCCCGAGGTCGACCTGAAGCTCCGCGCCGACGTCCTGGATGGCATGTTCACCGGTCGCGTCAACCCGATGCAGGCTGCGATGAACGGCCGCCTCTCGTTCACGGGCGACGCCGCGAAGGCGATGACGCTGCAGCAGCTCCAGCCCGACCTCGCCCGCCACTACCGCGCGGCGCGCGAGGAGGTCGGAGACCCGGGCGACCTGTCCGCGCTCCCCGATCCCGCGGGCACGGCGAGCGCCCCGGCCCGCCCGGCGGGGCCCGGCGACGTCCGCGTCGAGCTGGTGCAGATCGTGAACGAGCTCTATGCGCAGGAGCTGATCACGGCGACCGGCGGCAACGTGAGCGCGCGCGCCGGGAGCGAGGTCTGGATCACGCCGAGCCAGCTCTTCAAGGGCGATCTGCGCCCGGAGATCCTGGTTCGCATCGACCTCGACGGCCAGCCGCTCGATCCGGGCGCCGCGGCGCCGTCGAGCGAGCGCCTCATGCACTGTTCGGTGTACCGCGCCAGGCCGCAGGCGACGGCGGTGGTCCACGCGCACGCGCCGAATGCCACGATCCTGGCGAACGCGGGCCTGCCCTTCCTCCCCATCTCCACCGAGGCGGCGTTCTTCGGGAACATCCCGCGCGTTCCCTTCATCATGCCGGGCACCGAGGCGCTCGCGAAGGCGGTCGAGGAGGCGGCGCGCGAGAGCTGGGCCGTGCTGCTGGTGAACCACGGCCTGCTGGTCGGCGGCCGCAGCCTGCGGCGGGCGGCGGACATGGTGGAGATCGTCGAGCGCTCCGCCGAGGTGATCCTCGGCTGCTACCGGCTCGGCAAGGAGCCGCCGACGCTGCCGGACGACGTGGTGACCCAGCTCCGCTCGATGGGAGACCTGGTGGCATGAGCTCGAGCGAAGCGAGAGCGACGAAGAGGCTCGGGGCGAGCGGAGCGAGCTCGAGCGAAGCGAGAGCGACGAACGGGCTCGGGGCGAGCGGAGCGAGCCCGCGCTTCCCCTTCCCGATCCCGAACGGCTGGTTCGCGGTCGCCTTCGGCGACGAGATCGCCCGCGGCGAAGTGAAGCCCATCCGCTACTTCGGCGAGGACCTCGTGCTCTTCCGCGGCGAGGACGACGTCGCGCGCGTCTTCGATGCGTACTGCCCGCACCTCGGCGCCCACCTCGGCGTCGGCGGCCGGGTGGAGGGGGACGGCCTGCGCTGTCCGTTCCACGGCTGGCGCTACGACGGGAGCGGTCGCTGCGCGGAGGTGCCGTACGCGCGCAAGGTCCCGCCCAAGGCGCGCGTCCGCGCCTGGACCACCGCCGAGAAGAACGGGCTCGTGATGGTCTGGCGCCACGCGGAGGGCGCGGCGCCATCCTACGACGTGGTCGACGTCCCCGACTACGGCTCCGACGCGTGGACGCCGCCCGAGCGGCGCGAGTGGATCGTGCGAAGCTGCGTGCAGGAGCTGGCCGAGAACTCGGTCGACGCCGCCCACTTCCGCTTCGTGCACCGGACCAACACGGTGCCGGTGACCGAGACTGCCGAGATCCGCGGTCACCAGCTCCACGTCATCTCGCACAACGTGGTGTCGACGCCGCGCGGCGAGCAGCGCGGGCGCATCGAGATCCAGGCGCACGGATTCGGGATCGGCTTCACCCGCTTCTCAGGGATCGCCGACCTGCTGGTGGTCCCGTGCGGCACCCCGATCGACGCCGACCACACCCACATGCGTCTCCAGTTCTCGGTGAAGAAGCTCCCCAACTCGGACGCGACGCGCGGGGTCGGCAAGGCCTTCATCGCGGAGATCGAGCGCCAGTTCGGCCAGGACATCCCGATCTGGGAGAACAAGATCCACCTCGAGCAGCCGCTGCTCGTGGAGGGCGAGGCGCCGCTCGCGCTGCTGCGCCGCTGGGCGCGGCAGTTCTACAGCGGCGTGGAGGCCGGCGCGGCGTAGGAGAGCGCGTGCGACCGGACGAGCGGGCGCTCACTCGTCGACGAACGGATTCACCGCTCCCGCCGTCAGCACGTTCTTCAGCACCTTGCCGGTGGCGTTGCGAGGGAGCGGCTCGCGTCGCAGCTCCCAGTGGGCGGGCACCTTGAAGTAGGCCAGGCGCTCGGCGACGAAGCCGCGCAGCGCCTCGAAGTCGATGGCGGCGCCGTCCGCGGGCACGACGATCGCCTTCACCTCCTGGCCGAGCTCCGGGTGGTCGACAGGGACCACCGCCGCCTCGCGAACGCCGGGGTGCGCCTCGAGGCAGTGCTCGATCTCGGCGGGATAGACATTCTCGCCGCCGCGCAGGATCAGGTCTCGGCGGCGCGAGTTCACGTAGAGGTAGCCGTCCTCGAGGCGTCCGATGTCGCCCGTGCGCAGCCAGCGGCCGGGCCCGAGCACTTCGGCGGTCTCGCGCGGCCGGCGCCAGTACTCCTTCATCACCAGCGGACCGCGGAGCGCGATCTCGCCCTCCTCGCCCTCGGGCAGCGGCTTCCCGTCCGGGTCTCGGATCTCCACCTCGATGGTGGGCAGCGCGCGGCCGACCGAGTCCGGGCGCGCCTCGAGCTCCTCGCCGAAGTTGAGCGTGGCGAGCGCGGTCGATTCGGTGAGCCCGTAGCCGATGCCCATCGAGCGGCGCGCGTTCGGGAACGCACGGCGCATGCGCTCGAGCAGCGCCGGCGGCATCGGCGCGCCGCCCGAGCCGATCTGCTGGATGCTCGACAGGTCGCGGCGCGCGATCTCGGGGTGGTCGAGCAGCCGGTGCACCATCGTGCCCATCGGGCCCCAGGCCGTCACGCGCTCGCGCTCGATCAGGTCCATCACGCGCGCGGGATCGAAGCGGCCGGTCGTCCAGACCGTCTTGATGCCGGTCGCGAGCGAGGTCACGGCGCCGGCGTAGAGGCCCGAGACGTGGAAGAGCGGCGTGGTGACCAGGCTGCAGGTCCGGAGCGGCCTCGCGGCCGGAGCAGCGGCGACGCCCGCCTCCGCGGCTCTCGCCGCGGCGAGCATCAGCATCCGCGCGCCGTGGAAGATCTGGATCTGCGTCAGCGCCACGATGCCGCGATGCGTGTTGACGGCGCCCTTTGGCCGCCCCGTCGTGCCGCTCGTGTAGAGGATGGTGGCGGGCGCGTCCTCGTCGATCGAGACGTCGGGGAGCGACGCGGCGGCGTCGGGCTCGGCCAGCGCGGCGAACTCCGACTCCATCTCCACGACCGGGAAGGCGTGCCGCTCGCCGGCCACCCGCGCCAGCCGCCTGCGATCGCCGATCAGGAGCTTCGGCTCGCAGTCGCGCAGTCCGTAGAGGATCTCGTCGCGCACCCACCAGCCGTTCAGGCCGACGGCGATGGCGCCGAGGCTCGTCGTCGCCCAGAACGCGAGGATCCACTCGGGCGCATTGGCGGCGAGGATCGCGACACGGTCGCCGGCTCCGACACCGAAGCGCTCGCGCAGCGCGCGCGCCACCGACGCGACGCGCTGGCAGTGCTCGGCGTACCCGATGCGCCGCCCGTCGTCGCACACCAGGTACTCGGCATCGCCGAGCGCCCTCGAGGTCTCGAGCAGCGCGCGCAGCGAGCGCGGGCGCGTGCGGAACACGGACATCGGCTCGCCGAACACGGGCTCGCGCACCACCTCGAAGGGGCCGCCCGGCCCCGTGAGCCGGCCCTCGATCTCGCGCAGCGCCTCGCTCATCGGTCCGCGCCCAGCGGCACGGGCTCCACGCCCTTGCGGATCCGGTCGTCGATCGCCGAGAGGTCGAAGGTGTTCTCCGGGATGGACGCGCCGAAGCGCACGGTCTTCCAGGTGAGCACGCTCTCCGCGCCGCTCACGAGGTCCTTGAGCCGCACCACCGAGGGGAACGGCTTGCCGTCGATCACCGTCACCGACTCGTAGCGCTGCTCGCGGATCGGAGTGCCCGTGGTGTCGTAGAAGCGCACGTGCAGGGGCAGGCCGGTCTCCGGATCGATACGGGTCACCACGCGCTGATAGTAGTGATAGGGAAGGCTCTCGATCTCCGCGAAGCGCCGACCGTCCTCCTCGACGAAGCGCACCGACCCCTGGCGGCGCGCGGCGGGATCGGCGAGCCACAGATCCTCGTAGCGGAACAGCGTGTCCGCGAAGGGATCCGTCGGGAGGAGGCCCTTCACGCTGAGCCAGCGCCGCTTGCGCAGGTCCCAGTACCAGTTGGTGAGGGGCTCGCCGGGCATCACGAGCAGCTCCGAGACGGCGCTCCCCGAGTCGCCCTTTTCGCGCATCTCGAAGAGCGTGCGCATGCCGCCGCCGTGCGCGTCGCGCAGGACCTGCATGTCGAAGGAGAGGTCGTCGTCGCCGGGGCGGCGGGCCTCCACGTGCGCGGTGGCCGCGAGGCTCGCGCCCACGCGCAGCGCCTCCGCCATGCGCGTCACCCACTGGTCCGCACTCGCCTCCGGCCCCTCGCCGAGGGACGGCCCGGCGGCAGCGAGCGCGAGCAGCGCGGCGACCGCGACCCCGCGCGTCACGGCGCGGGCCGTCCGGTCACGGTCTGGTAGAGGATGCGCGCGCAGGTCTCGACCAGGTTCTCGCGCGTCACGCCGAAGTACTCGAGCTCCTGGTGATAGGTCGCCAGCCGCTCGAGCATCGAGGCCAGCGCCGCGGCCGCGGCGTAGGGATGGATCGCGCCGGCGACGCGCCCCGCGTCGCGCGCCTCGCCGATCTTCTTGGCGAGCACCTCGATCACCGGGTGCAGCGCCTTGATCCGCGCGCGGCGGAAGCGGCGGTCGCCCTGCTCGGCCGCGACGTTGCGGAACAGAAGCACGGCGTGGTGGTCGTCCCAGTGCCGCACGAAGGCGTCGACGCCGGCGCGCGCGGCGTCGAGGCCCGGCCGGCCGCGCCAGGCGGCGCGGAGCGGATCGAGGATCGCCGGCGCCTCCTCGCCCGCCTCGCGCGCGAGCTCGAGCGTGGCCTCCTCGACGTCGCGGAAGTACTGATAGAACGTGGCCGGCGAGGTGGCCGCGCGCCGCGCGATCTCGACGACCGAGACGTCGCGCACCGGGCGCTCGGCGAGCAGCGCGTCGGTGGCTTCGAGCAGCCGGCGCCGCGTCTGGAGCGCGCGCGGACCGAGCGGGCGCCCGCTCTGGTCCACCGGCCGGGTACGTCGCTCCCCCTTGCTCGTCATGGCCGGTAGCATAGCCAGAGTGCCCGAGCTGCCCGACATCGCGGTGTATCTGGAGGCGCTGCGCGAGCGCATCCTCGGCCAGCCCCTGCAGCAGATCCGCGTGGCGGGACCGTCGTGGCTGCGCTCGGTCGAGCCACCGCTCGCGGCGGTCCGCGGTCGCCGGGTGCGCGGCCTGCGCCGCCTCGGCAAGCGCATCGCCATCGAGCTCGAGGGCGATCTCTACGCCGTGCTCCATCTGATGATCGCGGGCCGCCTGCACTGGAAGCCGCCTGCGGCGAAGCTCCCGGCCCGGCGCGGCCTCGGCGCCTTCGACTTCCCGAACGGCACGCTGCTGGTGACCGAGGCCGGCACCCGCAAGCGCTCGACGCTCCACCTGGTGTCGGGCGCCGATGCGCTCGCGGAGCACGATCCCGGCGGGCTCGAGCCGCTCGAGGCCGACCTCGACGCCTTCGCGGCTCGGCTGCGCGAGGCCAACCACACCGTGAAGCGCGCGCTCACCGACCCGCACGTGCTCTCGGGCATCGGCAACGCGTACTCCGACGAGACCCTCCACGCCGCGCGGCTCTCGCCCTTCAAGCAGACGCAGCGGCTCTCGGAGGAGGAGATGGAGCGCCTGTTCGAGGCGACGCGCGCAACCCTCCAGAGCTGGACCGAGCGCCTGCGCGCCGAGACCGGCGACGGCTTTCCCGAGCACGTGACCGCGTTCCGCCCCGGCATGGCGGTGCACGGCCGCTACCGCGAGCCGTGTCCGGTCTGCGGCGCCCCGGTGCAGCGCATCGCCTACGCGGAGAACGAGGCCAACTACTGCGCGCGCTGTCAGACCGACGGGAAGCTGCTGGCCGATCGCGCGCTCTCGCGCCTCCTGCGCGGCGACTGGCCGCGCACGCTCGAGGAGCTCGAGCTGCGCAAGGCCGAGCTCCGGCGCACCAGCAGCGCGGCGACGGCCGCGAGCGCGAGCGCCCCGCCGCCCGGCTCGGGCGCGACCACGACGTAGGGGATGCCGTCGTCGCCCCCCATGAGATACGCCACCTGGCCCTTGTCGTTGAGCCCGCTGGTTCCCGGGCCCCGGAAGGTCGCTCCCGCGAAGTTGATCTGGCCGACCGTCGAGGCGCCCGGCACCGCGTCGCCGAGGCGGGCGACCGCGACGAGGCCCCGCACGTCGTCGTAGAAGAAGAGCCCCTCGGTGTCCTGGGTGCTCCCGCCGTCACCGAGGTCGATGAACGCCTGGAAGACGGCCTGCCCGTGTCCGTTCAGCGCGAGGGTGGTGGTCTCGAACTTCGAGAAGACGCCCCCGCCCGGTGCGAGATCGTTGATGCGCGCGATCGGCGTCAGCGCGCCGCCGTCGCCGCGGAAGATGCCCGCCGCCGAGCCGTTCTGGGCGCCCGTGATCGTGCTCTCGAACAGCACCTGTCCGAGGTCGTTGAAGGCGAAGGCGACACTGAAGATGTCGAGGAGCCGCCCGTTGCCGCCCGGCGTGAGGTCTCCGCGGCGCGCGATCACCGCGAGGCTCGACCCATCACCCCGGAAGATCCCCGCATTGTCGCTGCTCCCTCCGGTCGTCCCGCTCAGGTTCGCGAAGAACGCGGCCTGGCCGGCGTCGTTGAAGGCGGGCGCGACGGTTCCGAGGGCCAGGAAGATCCCGTTGCCGTCCGGGCTGGCGTCGCCCGTCTGCGCGATCTTGGTGAGCGGACCGCCGCCGGCGCGGAAGATGCCTCCGCCGGAGGGGACGGACAGAGCGGAGAAGGCGACCTGCCCCGACTGGTTGATCGGTGTCGGTGCGATGAACTCGAGGAAGGTCGCCGTGTTGTCCGGCGTCGCCTGCCCGCCCCGCACGACCTCGACCAGGCTTCCCGCCGTGTCGTCGCCAGTGAGGATCGCTAGCGCCTGGTTGGCTCCGCTGACGCCCGCCACGAACGCGAGGAGACCCGCATCGTTCAGGCACAGGATCGACGAGGGCGTCGACAGATCGGAGATCACGTCCGTCGTGTTCGGCACTGCATCGTTGGGGCGGGCGATCTGGACGAGCCCCACCTGGCCGCCGGTCCCGACGAAGAAGCCCTCGGCCTCGGTGGGGGCGAAGGTCTGCGTCAAGCGTGAGTAGAAGGCGACCTGACCGCTCTCGTTGATCGCGGTCGCCGGGGTGCTCAAGGGCGAGAGGTAGCCGTTCCCGTCCGGCGCGGGCCAGCCGGACGGGTTGTGCCCGAGCTGGTAGGCGCGCGCGATCAGCACCAGATCCGCCGGAGCGCTGGCGCGGAGGAGGCCGTCTCCGACCAGGAAGCCATGGTCGTCGTAGATGTTCGCCCCGAAGGCGGCCTGGCCGGACGCTCCGAGCACGGGGACGGTGAGCTGGAAGAACGTGCCCGTCGCGTCCGGCGACTCGTCGCCGCCCTTCGCGACGACGTGAGTCGTCGCGAGCGTCGCCGCCGGCACCGCCGCGGGCGAGAGCGCGGCGACGAAAGCGAGCGCGAGCGCCGCGCTGGATCGGGCCGGTGAGCGACGGGGATCCTGCACAGCAGGCGGTTCGAGCTCCATTGCGGCCTCCGTGCTCCTCCCCCGTCTCGGCATCGTACACGAATCCATCGTCCAGGATCGCGCCCGCGCCGCCGATAGCACAGGCGATTCACAGAGGCGGGTGGGCTGGGCGCGGCCCTTCTGGCAACCTGGGGCGGCAGGCAGAACGGGAGGATCGACGTGGGGGGAGCGAGGTGGAGGCGCGCGGGGCTCGCGATCGCCGTGGTGCTGGCGCTCGCCGCGCCTTCGAGCGCGCACGCTTCGCGCTACAACCCGGGGCGCAAGCTCGGCCGGGGCTTCGCGGCGATGACGTGCGGAGTGATGGAGCTGCCGGGCAACATGGTGAAGCTGACCCGGGAGAGAGGTCCTGCCTACGGCTTCACCCTCGGAGTCGCCCAGGGGCTCGGCATGATCGTCGTGCGCGAGCTCGTGGGCGTCTACGAGTTCGTGACCTTCCCGATCCCTGCCCCACCGGGCTACAGGCCGATCATCCGGCCCGAGTTTCCCTGGGGCTACTTCGAGCAGTAGCTCCGACGGGAGCGAGCGTGCCTCGCGAGCCGGCGCTCAGCCGTGGCTCGGGGCCTCCGACCCCTGCACGCGCGCCCGGACTCGATACACCGCGAGCCCGAGCCACTCCCGCAGCGAGCGCGTCGTGTCGGTGAGCGCGCGGACGCTCGGGAGCCAGCCCAGCAGGCCGCTCGCCGGAGCGGCGGCCTCGAAGTCGGTCGGCGCCGGGATCGCGCGTACGCCGGCCGCTTCGAAGCTCGCGAGCGCGCGCTCCATGTGGAGCGCGGAGGTAACGAGCAGCACCTCGTGGATGCCGCGCGCGTCGAGCAGCTCCCGGGCGTAGCGCGCGTCCTCCCAGGTGGTGCGGCTGCGGGGCTCCGGTACGATCGCCGCCCGCGGCACGCCCCACTCCTCGAGGAGCTGCGCGGCGAGCTCGGCCTGTGGGACCGCGTCCGGCTCCCACGCCATCCGGCCGCCGGTCGGGATCACCAGCGGCGCCTTGCCGGCGCGATAGAGCCGCGCCGCGTGGATCAGGCGATCGCCGGAGTCGTTCAGGTCCGGCCAGCGCTGCAGGGGCTGCGAGGGGTCGAAGCTGTTGATCCCGCCGCCGAGCACCACGATGGCACCCGCCGACGGCGACTCCTCGGCCGTCACCGGCGGGTGTCGCTCCTCGATCGAGCCCAGCAGCCGGGACGCCGCCACCGGCAGCGACGCGGCCCAGAGCAGCAGCGCAGCCGCGGCCGCTACCGCGGCGGCTCCGCGCGCCCGGCTGCGCCACGCCAGCGCGGCCGCCACGAACATGGCCGCGATCGCCACGTCGAGCGGCAGCACGAGCTGGGTGGCGACCTTCGAGAGATAGAGCACGCCGCGCTCAGTCGGGGCCGATCTCGGCGCCGTGGCCCGCGGTCGGCTCTTCGCCGGGAAGGCCCTGCAGCGCGCGGATGCGATCCTTGGCGACGTCGAGCTCTCCGCGCAGGACCGTATAGGCGCGCCGCTGCACGCGCTCGCGCTGGCGATAGCGGCTCGCCTCGCGCTCGCTCTCGCGCAGGAGGTCGGCGAGCCGCCGAACCTCCTGCTCGGCCGCCTCGTTGCGCCGTGCGAGCTGCTGGTGCTCCTCGGCATCGATGCGCGGCACCGACGCGGCCTGCACGGCCCGCGCGTGCTCCTCGCGCAGGCGCGCCCCCTCGCGCGCGGCGCGCTCGTGCTCGGCCTCGAGGTGGACGACCTGATCGCGCAGGCGAACGGCCTCGAGCTCGCGCGCGCGGACCTTCGCCTCCAGCTCGGCGGCGCGCGTCTCGAGCGGCGCCTTCTCCTCGCTCGCGACGAAGGCGCGCTTGCGCGCCTTCTCGAGCTTGCGGCGGAGCTCCGCGAGCTCGTCGCCGCGCTCGCGAACGGAGCGCGCCTTGCCCTCGGAGGCCTCGCGCAGGGCATCGAGCTCGTCGCGCAGCGCACCGCGCTCGCGCTCGACTTCGGCACGCCGCGTGCGCTCGCCCCGCCAGCCAAACGCGGCGAAGAGCGCCGCGACGGCGGCCAGCGCAGCGATGCCGATCGCAGTCACGAAGCCTCCTCGACTCCCCGCGAGACCCGAGGGTATCAGAGGACGCGCTCGGCTCCCCAGCGCGTGCCCGCGTCGCGGCGGGCGCTCAGCGCGGGTCGGCGGCGCGCAGCGCCTCGATCCCTGCGCGCAGCGCGGCGTCGCCGCGCTCGGTGCGGAGCGAGTCCTCCACCTGCCCGCGCACCGCCTCGAACGGCTCGGAGCGCGCGGGCAGCCGCGCGCGCACCCACACCAGGTGCACGCCGTAGCTCGACGCGATCGGCTCCGACCACGCGCCCGGCTCGAGCCGGCCGACGGCCTCGGCGAAGCGGGGGCCGAGGTCGCGGGCCAGCGCGGCGCCGGTCCGCGCCGGGAGCTGGCTCCCGAGCAGGAAGGGATCGCCGAGCGCCGGCCCCTGGTCGGGACCGACCCGCGCGGCGCGCAGGAGGTCCAGCGCGGTGCGGGCGTCCGCCTCGGCCGCCGCGCCGCGGCGCGCGCGCGAGAAGAACACGTGGGCGATCTCGAGGGCCTCCGGCGTCGTCCACACCGAAATGTGTTCATCGTAGTAGGTGCGCAGCGCGGGCTCCGGGATCGGCGCGTCGGCCCCCGCCGCGCGCAGGCGCGCTTCCATCCGCTCCCCCAGACGGCGGCGTACGACGAAATCGCTCTGATCCATCCCGAGCGCGAGCGCCTCGCGGTAGAGCGCGTCGCTCGAGCTCTCCTCGTCCGTGGTGCGCAGGTTTCGCACCAGGCGCGCGCGCACCACGGGGTCGGCGCGATCGAGGCCGAGCCGCCGCGCCTCGCGCACCAGGAGATCCTCGTCGGTGGCCACGCGGGCCGCGGGCGCGGCCGGAACGGGCCGCGCCGCGATCCAGCGCTCGGCCGCGAAGAGCAACGCACCGATCGCCGCGAAGTGCAGGAGCGGCCTCACTGAGGCGCCTCCGGCTGCGCTGGTACGTGCCCCGCGGAGCCCGCTGGGACATACCAGACCGGCGAGGTCCAGGCGCGCTCCTGGATCGTCTTCGGGATGCGCGCGTCGCAGCAGCCCTCGAAGCCCTGGCCGACCGTGCGCGGATCCCGACAATCGACGCCGGCCTCGAGACACGCGCGCGTCGACCAGCGGCAGGTCGGGTTCTCGAGCACGCGGGCGTAATAGAAGGCGGGCGCGGCCGCGTCGAACTCGGGGTCTCTCCAGACGCTGCAGAGCTCGTCGGCGCCCGCGCCGCGCGCCTCGCAGGTGGCAAGATCGACGTCGGCGCCGTTCTTCGCGTCGCCGGCGACGTCGAGCACCTTCTCTCGCGCCACGCCGCCCTCGACCCAGCCCTTCACGATCTGTACGCGCTGCAGCGGCGTCCCCGGCGAGGTCGCCGTGCCCGGGTCGCGGAGCGCCCAGACCGCGATCGCGGGTCCGATGTCGCGCGTGCGCGCCGGCAGGATGCCGCCCATCGGAATGCCGCGCGCGTAGCCGGTGCGCGCGAAGTCCGCCTGGCCGCAGAGATCGGCCGGAAGGTCCCAGCCAGCGAACACGCGCACCACCAGGCGTGGGCCGCTCGTGCCGTACGCCTCGCGCCGGCGCATCGCCTCGAAGAGCGCGTCGCGCGAGTCCTCCTCCGCCCACAGCACGGCCAGCCCGCCCGGGTTGAACTCGACCGCGTCCGGGAGGCCCGGCGGCAGCGCGTGCGCCGCGGGCGTGCCCGCGCCGCCGTGCCCCGGGTAGTCGGCGCGCTCGTCGATCAGGCCCGGCGTCGCGAGATGGGTGTCGGTGCTCGCCACGAGCCCGAACTGGAACGGGTTGGCGCCGATGCGCGACTGCTCGACGAGCCCGCGCTTCAGTGCATCGCGCACGAAGCTGGCGGGCGGCGGCGGCTCCGCGAGCCACGGCACGAACTTCCCCTGGAAGTTCTGGTAGGGAAGCTTCTCGAAGCCGCAGAGCTCGTCGGGCGAGCCTGCGCCGGGCAGGCACTCCGAGTCGCCCTTGTGTTGCATCACCTCGACGAGGGGCTCCATCGACGCCCGCATGCGCGCGTAGGACGCATCGAGGTCGTCCGGAAGGCGGAACATCAGGCCACCGGAGAGGTTGGAGTTGTGGGGGATCACGACGGCGTCGCAGCCCGTCTTGGCGCCGGCGGGCACCGCGGCCGCGTCCATGCAGTCGCGGCGCAGCGCGCGCCAAAGGCCCTCGGGCCGGGGCTCGTCGATGTAGCTGGTCGGGAGATCGGGCACCGCGGCGTTGCGGAAGATCACGTTGCGGTGGAGGTTGTTGCTGCCGGGCGCGCCGGTCCACTCGTACCCGACGAAGGTGGTGAAGCGGCAGGCGGCGCTGCGGTCGTAGGCGGCCTCCGCCGCGTCCTGCATCTCGCGCCAGGGCGTGTGGGCCGCCGCGCGGCAGCGCTCGCCGTCCGGCCCGCAGAAGCCCATGCGCGAGGGCGTCTCGCTGTAGTTCGCGAGCGTGTTCATCACGAAGAACGAGGCGCGAGGGAAGCTCCGGTGGATCCGACACAGGATCGAGTCGCTTCCCGGAAGGCCCGGCGTCTCGCAGAGCGTGAGCTCGCCGAAGAGCTCCGCGTGGTCGGTCACCGCCGCGAAGTCGAGCGGGCGCGCGAGCTGGTAGCGGCGGAGCGGGCGCCCCTCGTCGTCGTACGGCTGGATGCCCAGCGGCTCGCCGCGCGCGAAGCGGTAGGCCTCGCGCGGGCCGTTGCGCGTGCCCTGGGTCGCCGCGTCGAGCGAGTAGCGGGTGTGCACGTGGAGGTCGCCGAAGAACGGCCGGCGCAGCGGCTCGCGGTCGCTGCAGGGCGCGCGCGTCTCGGTGTCTTCGAGCGCCGCGGCCGGCGCCGCCGTGGCCCCGATCGCGAGCGCCGCGAGCGCGAAACCGAGCCCTCGCCGCATCCCCTCCCCCCGGTATGATGTGCCGATCATGCCCGAACCGCTCTCGCCCGCCAGCCGCCTTCGCGCGCTGCTCGCCGAGCCCGGGATCCGCGTCATGCCGTGCTGCTTCGACGCGCTCTCGGCGCGGCTCATCGAGCGCGCGGGCTTCCCGCTCACCTTCATGAGCGGGTTCGCGGTCTCGGCGGCGCGGCTCGCGCTTCCCGACCGGGGCCTGATCTCGTACGGCGAGATGCTGGACCCGGGGCGCGAGATCACGGGCGCGGTCGGGATCCCGGTGATCGGCGACGGCGACACCGGCTACGGCAACGCCATGAACGTGAAGCGCACGGTGCGCGGCTACGCGCGCGCGGGATTCGCGTGCGTGATGATCGAGGACCAGATCGCCCCCAAGCGCTGCGGCCACACGAGCGGCAAGGCGGTGGTCCCGCGCGAAGCGGCCCTGGCCCGCATCCGCGCGGCGATCGACGCGCGCGACGAGTCGCGCGCGGCCGGCGCCGACATCCTCGTGATGGCGCGCACCGACGCGCGCGCGCCGCACGGGCTCGACGAGGCGATCGCGCGCGGCCGCGCCTTCGCCGCACTCGGGGCGGACGTCGTCTTCGTCGAGGCACCGCGCGACGAGGGGGAGCTGGCCCGCGTCGGCCGAGAGATCGACGCACCGCTGATGGTAAACCTGGTGGAGGACGGCGACACGCCGCTGCTCCCGCCGCAGCGCCTCGCGGCGCTCGGCTTCAAGATCGCGGCGCACCCGCTCACCCTCCTGATGGCGTCGGTGCGCGCCATGGAGGGCGCGCTCGAGCAGCTCGCCAAGGGCGACCCGGTCGAGCACCGCGTCTCGTTCGCAGCGCTGCGCGAGCTCGTCGGCTTCGCCGCCTACGACCGCGAAGCCGACCGCTACGAGGAATGAGGCGCGCCGCCAGGCTCCCCTCCCCTGCAGGTGCGGCGCTGCACGCAGCGCCGACCCTGCACCCCGCCCGCGCCCAGGTGCCGCCAGGACGCGCCTCGGCCCTCCCCGCGCCGGCACGCGCCTTGCTCTGGCTCCGGGCATGCAGGCGATCCACAATTCGTGCGGCGGAGGAGGCGACGCCATGAACCACCGCGACTGGCGGCGGATGAGCCGCCGCGCCCGCCGGGAGCTCCGCGACGAGCTGCGGGCCGAAGGCGAGCGGCTGCGCGAGGACCTCGAGGCCTGGGCGCTCGACCGCACGCGCGACCTGCGCGGCAAGGTCAAGGGCAAGCTCTCGCCGGGGGCGCCGCGGGGCGATGCCGAGGAGCGCGCCTATCGCGAGGCGCGGGCGGCCGTCGCGCGGCGCATCGGCTTCGTCTCGCACCTCGTACCCTACGTTGCGACGTGTCTCTTCCTCCTGCTGGTGGCCGGCTTCCGCCCCGCGCTGATCGTGGCGTTCTGGTGGGGGATCGGCATCGCCTGCCACTTCTTCTTCGGCCTCCTGGCGCCGGACCTCCGCAAGCGCTGGACCGAGGACGAGGTGCGCCGCCGCGTGCCGGTGGCGGTGTCGCGCAACACGCGCGAGCTCGAGGGGCGGCACGCGCGCAACCTCGAGACGCTCTCGGCGTCGATCGCCCACGAGATCCGCAACCCGATCACCGCGGCGAAGAGCCTGCTCCAGCAGATGGGCGAGGACCCGCACTCGCCCGAGAACGTCGAGTACGCGGCCGTCGCGCTCCAGGAGCTCGAGCGGGTCGAGCGGTCGATCTCGCATCTCCTGCGCTACGCGCGCGACGAGGAGCTCCGCCCGCAGGAGGTGCGCATGTCGGAGGTGGTCGCCTCCGCGCTCGACACGCTGCGCGAGCGCGCGACGCGCTCGGGCGCCGGGCTGCGCGTCGACGCCGACTCCGCGGGTACGCTGGTGGGCGACCCCGAGCAGCTCCGGCGGGTGGTGATCAACCTCGTCGGCAACGCGCTCGACGCCCTCGACGGCCGGCCGTCGCCGCCGCCGCGGATCGACGTCGAGTCGGGCGAGAACCTGGCCGGCACCGAGGTCTGGCTGCGCGTGCGCGACAACGGCCCCGGCATCGAGCGCGAGCGCCTCGACCGGATCTGGACGCCCTTCCACACCTCGAAGAGCAACGGCACCGGCCTCGGCCTCGCGATCGCGCGCAAAATCGTCGAGAGCCACGGCGGCGCCATCGAGGTGGAGTCCGAGCTCGGCAAGGGCACCGAGTTCCGGGTGACGCTGCCGAAGAACGGGGTCCCGGCGACCGCCGAGGCGGGCGGATGAAGCCGCGCGTCCTGATCGTCGAGGACGAGGCTGCGATCCGGCTCGCGCTCTCGGGGCTGCTGCGCCGCGAGGGCTACGAGGTGGAGCAGGCCGAGAGCGGCGAGGCGGCGCTGGCGCGCCTGCGCGGCGAGACCTTCGACCTCGTGCTGACGGACCTCGCGCTCGGCGCCGGCCCGAGCGGGATGGACGTGCTGCGCGCATCGCGCGAGCAGCACGCCGAGGCGCCCGTCGTGATGATCACGGCGCACGGCAACGAGAAGATCGCGGTCGAGGCGATGAAGGCGGGCGCGCACGACTACGTGCCGAAGCCGTTCGACAACGACGAGATCCGGCTGGTCGTGCGCCGGGCGCTCGAGCGCACGCGGCTCGAGCGCGAGAACCGCCTGCTGCGCGAGCGCGTCGACCGCGAGTGGCGCTTCGAGAACCTGATCGGGTCGGGCGCCGCGATGCGCCGCGTCTTCGAAACCATCCGCAAGGTGGCGGAGACCGACCTCACCGTGCTGGTGCGCGGGGAGAGCGGGACCGGCAAGGAGCTGGTCGCGCAGGCGCTCCACCAGCGCAGCCCGCGGCGCGAGCGCCCCTTCGTCGCGGTCAACTGCGCCGCGATCAGCCGCGAGCTGGTCGAGAGCGAGCTCTTCGGCCACGAGAAGGGCGCCTTCACGGGCGCCGACGCGCGCCGGGTCGGGCGCTTCGAGACCGCGCACGGCGGCACCATCTTCCTCGACGAGATCGGCGACATGCCGAAGGAGACGCAGGCCAAGGTGCTGCGCGTGCTGCAGGAGCGCTGCTTCGAGCGCGTCGGCGGCTCCAAGTCGGTCGAGGTCGACGTGCGCGTGGTCGCGGCGACGCATCGCGACCTCGAGCAGGAGGTGCGCGCCGGGCGCTTCCGCGAGGACCTCTACTACCGCCTGCGCGTCGTCGAGATCGAGCTGCCTCCGCTGCGCGAGCGGCCCGAGGACGTGCCGGCGCTCAGCGACCACTTCCTCGATGAGATCGCGCGCCGGCTCGACCGGCCGAAGCGCTCGCTCCACCCCGAGGCGCTCGCGCGGCTCGCCTCGCACGCCTGGCCGGGCAACGTGCGCGAGCTGCGCAACGTGCTCGAGCAGGCCGCCGTGCTGGCGGCCGGTGCGTCGATCGAGGAGCCCGATCTGAACCTTCCGCCGCTCAGCGGGGCGCCCGCGAGCGTCCGGCCTGCGGGCGACGGCGCCGCGCAGCCCTTCGCGGAGGCCAAGCGCGACGCGGTCGAGAGCTTCGAGCGAGGCTTCCTGCTCGCGGCGCTGCGCGCCAACGGCGGGAACGTCTCGCGCACCGCGGCTGCTATCGGCATGGTGCGGCAGAGCCTGCAGCAGAAGATCCGCGAGCTCGGCTTGCGGGCCGAGGACTGGAGCGAGTCGGAGCCGAGTGAGTGATGCGCGCCCATCGGAGGAACTCGTCGTGATCTTTCATCGAAGCCGCGGCCCGTTCGGCCGCCTGCGCAACCTGTTCTCGGGCCGGCTCACGACCTGGGTGCGCGATCGCGAGAGCGAGAGCCCGCGCGCCGTCTACGAGCAGGCCATCGCCGAGCGCCTGCGCCGCTACGGCGAGCTGAAGGAGGCCGTGGCCGGCATCCTCTACCTGCGCAACAAGCTCGAGGGCGAGATCCGCGAGCGTCGGGGCGAGATGCTGCAGCTCGCGGCCGACGTCCAGCGCGCGGTGCGCAAGGGCGAGGACCCGCTTGCACTCGCGCTGGTGACGCACAAGCAGGAGCTCACCGGCGAGGCCGAGCGCGCCGAGCGCGAGCTGGCGGCGCTGCAGCGCGAGGCGGAGGCCGCGAAGGAGAACCTGATCCGCTTCCGCGAGGAGATCCGCGCGCTCGAGCGCGAGAAGGGCCGCGCGCTCGCCGTGCTGGCGGGCGTCCAGGCGCGGCGCCAGGTGCGCTCCGTCCTCGAGGGCCTCTCGGTCGAGGCCGACGTGCGGGCGCTCGAGAGCCTACGCGAGCACATCGCCCGGCAGGCGAGCGAGGTGCAGCTCGAGCACGAGCTCGAGGGCTCCGGCGCCGGCGTTCCGCTGCGCGCGCGCATCGAGGAGATCCGCCTCGAGGCGCGCGAGGAGGCCGCGCGCCGCGAGCTCGAGGAGTGGAAGCGCCGGCTCGCGCCGCCCGCCGCGCAGCCCGCGATCGGGGAGCCGGCAGCGGCAGCGCAGTCGGCATAGCACTCCCCGACGGGCTCCGCAGCACGCCGGATCGCGATTCCGCACTACTGTGACGCGCCTCACGGACGCGAAGATTTCCCCCTATACAAGCGCAACGCCCGTGTGTAGGATCGGCGCGACTCGAGAGCGAGGGGGAATGATTGGGCTCCTGGAGCCGCTGCCGATCGCTGCGCTCTCTCCTTCTGGTACTGGTGTCCGTCGCCGTTCACGCGCAAATTGCCCGCGCCGACTGCAACGTGATCCCCGGCACGGTCGACCAGTTCCGCGGCGCGCTCGGCACCGTCGACCGCCCCTTCGCGATGCCCGACGACCTGGTCGAGGTGACGGTACGGCCGGCCGTCTGCGACAGCGCCTCGGGCGGCGTCCAGGACTGGAACCACGATGGAACCGTAGACGCCAACGATCACGTCGTGACGCTGGTCTTCACCCCGCCGAACGGTGGGGCCAGGAACGCCGTCGTGCTCGCGACGAGCTGCTCGGCGCTCACCTCGGCCACCTGCGCCGCCGGCGCAAACGCGGGGAACCCGTGCGCGAGCGACTCGCAATGCCCCGGCAGCGCGTGCAGCGGGCCCTCCCGCCTCGCGAGCTGCCAGGCGCAGCTCGGCGGCACGGCGACCTGCAACGCCGTGACGTCCGGTTCCGACCTCTCGGTCACGGCGAGCAGCATCGCCGAGAAGGTGCGCTTCAAGTTCCCCGACACCGATGCGCTGGTCGGTACGCCGACCGACGACGAGACGCTCACGGGACCCGTGAAGATCGCAGTGACCGGCGCAGGCCTCCCGCTCCAGTGCGACCTCGCCACCAACCCGTGCGCCGGCCACACGGGGCTCGTCGCCTGTATCGACGACCTCTACGAGATCGACGGGACCTGCAGCACCCAGGCCTCGGAGATCGACCCGACCTTCGGGAGCTTCACGGCCCTGCCCCTCCCGAACGTCTACCGCCAGGTCTGCAGCACTGCGAGCCCGGGAACGCCGTGCAATCCCACGACCCACGAGGTGCGTCTCACCGTCGACAAGGCGGGCAACGCGCTCGTCCCGATGGACTACGCCGGGATCTACTTCTACCTCCAGAACGGCACGGTGCACGTGCCGCGGCTGATCCGCGGCACCCTCTCGATCGAGGCCTTCTCGGGCGGCGCCTTCGACCCGATCCAGATCCCGACGGCGGGCGACTTTCTCGCCTCGTACTCGAACATCGGCCATCGGCTGCCGCCGCTCTTCACGCCGGTCTCGGGCGGGAGCTCGATGTTCGGCTCGGTGGACGCGCAAATCGGCGTGATCCGCGTAGCGCGCAAGGGACCCGCGACGCTCGTGTGCTCGGCGGGCTCGAATCCGGGCGCGGCCTGCACGAGCGACTCGCAGTGTCCGGGCGGCGAGTGCGCGCTCTTCGAGCTGCGCGACCGGCTGCTGGCCGGCACGGGTCCGATCGTGATCCCGAGCACGGCCTACACGCTCTCCGCTGAGAACCCCGTGCCGATCGATGGCCTCCTCGACACCCCGAACCTGATTGCGGCGGTGCGCTCCGAGGCGCTCGACCAGGCCGACCTCAACGCCGACGGCGACCAGACCGACCCCGTGGTCACGCTGCGCGACAAGACGACCGGCGACCAGATCCCGATCGGTCGCACCACCGGCGTCGGCCGCGCCGAGACGCGCGTGAGCCAGTTCCCGTTCCGCTATCCGGTGCTCGCGGCCGACGGCAACACGGTGGCGTTTCTCGAGCCCGAGCCGCTCGAGTGCGACGAGTCGGGCTCACCCCTCGCGTGCGACCGCAACGGCAACGGCCGCATCCTCGACACGCTGTTGCGTGCGTATCGCGTGAGCAACGACACCGCGACCGACCTCACGAACGGCGCCGAGACACCCGCCGACGCCGAGCCGGTGATCGACGGCAGGAGCCTCGCGCTCTCCGGCGGACGGCTCTTCTTCCGCACCAACGAGGCCTCGGCCGCCACCTGGGCCTACCACCTCACGAGCTCGCAGACCACGACCACGACCGCGGGGAACGGCGCATCCGGCTCGGGCAACGGCGCACCGGTGGTCTCGATGTCTCGCAATGGCCGCTACGTCGTCTTCAAGAGCGCCGCGACGAACCTGGTCGCCAGCACGGGCAGCGGACTCTTCCTCCACGATCGCGACACCGACGCGAACGGAGTGCTCGACGAGCCCGGCGGGATCTCGACGACAGGGTTGGATGGGAGCGTTGGTGCCACCCGCGCCGACAACGGCGTCGTCTCGGCAAACGGGACGTATGTCGTCTACTTGAGCAATTCCACGGGAACAGGCGCGCTCTTCACGTCCCCGGGATCTTACAACCCGCACGCTCTGCTCCGCGGCTCGGTTTCGGGCGGAACCCCGTTGCGTCTCGCGAGGTGGGGCTTCGCTCCAAACCAATTCGAGAGGGCCGCCGTGTCTGCGGACGGCCGTTACGTCGCGTTCAACACCTCCGGCTCGTTCGCCGCGAACGACACCGACAGCAACAACGACATCTATCGCATCGACGTGACGGCCCCATCGATCGTGTTGGTCGACGTCGACAATGCGGGAAACAAGGGCAACTCCTCGCCGCAATTCAACGAGAATCTCGGCATCTCGGACGACGGTCGTTACATCGTCTTCGCGAGCCCCGCGACGAACCTCGTGCCCGGCGATACGAACGGGGCCACCGACATCTTCCTCCGCGACATGGTCGCGGGCACGACGATCCGGATCAGTGCGCCGGTGGCCGGTGGCCAAGCGAACGGATTCTCCGACGATCCCCAGATCTCTGGAGACGGTCGCTTCGTCGCGTTCCACTCGGTCGCGAGCAACCTCGTCTCGGGCGACACCAACGGAACGGATGACTCCTTCGTCTACGACCGCGACGCCGACGGGAACGGCGTCTTCGACGAGCCGGGCCGCGTGAGCCTCGAGCGCGTGAGCGTTCGCTCGGATGATCTCCAAGCGTCGGGCGGGAAGGTGAGATTGTCGCCCGATGGGCGGTACGCTGCGTTCTACGGCCGGCCGGGCCTTGCCCCGAACACGATCTCTCCGGCCGCCGCCAGTGACGTGGCGATCAGCGACCGGCTGACCGGCCTGGTCGGCTTCGTCGGCGCGGGGCTGCCGCCCATCTCCGGGTACTCGGATACTCAAGACGCGCCTGCCGTTTCCAGCGCCAGCGACGTGGCTTTCGTGAGCCCGAACGTGATCGCCGGGACCGACACCAACGGCGTGAACGACGTGTTCGTCCACGGCCCCTCCGGCGCCGACCTGTCGGGCGACGGCGACTTCTCCGACACCGTGCTCCGCTGGCTCGACACGGCGACGGGCACGGTCTCGAACCTGTGCCCCGCGACGAAGGTGTCGGTAGCGAACGGCAGCGCCGTGTTCCTGCGTCCGGAGTCCGCCGGGAACGCGACGGGCTGCCCGGCCGGGACCGCGCTCGACCTCAACGGGGACGGCGACGCCTCCGACGCCGTCGTCCACTACTGGGGCGGCAGCGGGAGCGCGGTGAACCTGAACCTCGCCGCGACCGACGTCGCGATGTCGTCGTCGTGGATCGCGGCGCTCGTCCCGGAGTCCGGGCAGGGCAACGCCGACCGCAACGGCGACGGCGACACGCTCGACACCGTGCTCGCGGTGCACCCCGCTTCGAGCTCCGGCTCCTGGACCAACGTCGGCTGGGCCGCGGACAAGATCGCGATCTCGGGATCGCTCGTGGCCTTCACGGTCCCCGAGGCGGCGCAGGGCGTCGACTTGAACGGCGACGGTGACCTCAACGACCGCGTGCTGCGCCTCTACGACGCCGCGACCGGGACCCAGGTGAACATCGGCCGCGCCGTCGACGACTTCGTGCTCGGCGACCAGCTCGTGGCCTTCCGCGTGAACGAGGCCGCGCAAGGCCACACCGATCTGAATCAGGACGGCGACACGGCGGACTCGGTGCTCCAGGTCTACGACCGCACGACGGGCCAGATCCGCACCAGCTACCAGGCGGCGCAGGCGTGCTTCCTCGACGTCTGCGATCCGCGCGTGCCGTACCGCGTGAGCGGGCGCACGGTGACCTTCCTCTCGCTCGAGGCCGAGCAGGGCG
Source organism: Myxococcota bacterium (assembly GCA_035506135.1). Taxonomy (GTDB): domain Bacteria; phylum Myxococcota_A; class UBA9160; order UBA9160; family PR03; genus DATJPY01. The sequence goes on from DATJPY010000074.1 coordinate 48,885, forward strand.
GCCTCGATCTGAACGGCGACGGGCAGCCGGGTGGGATCGCCGTGCAGGTCGTCAACGCCGCGGCGCCGGCCGTGACGCCGCCGCCGGGTCCGGTCAGTCCGGGGCTGCTGCTCGCCTCGGTGAAGATCGGCGTGTGCAACACGAACGGCGCCTCGTGCGCGAGCAACGCGGACTGCTCGGGCGGCACCTGCTTCACGCCGCCCGGAGAGTGCCTGCGCGACCTCGGGACGGCTTGCAACGTCGACCCGAGCGCGGGCCCGCCGCAGTGCCCCACCGGCCAGTTCTGCGTGGGCTCGGCCACCAACGGCAACGTCGGCACCTGCTACGACGACGAAGGGGCGTGCACCTCCAACGCGAGCTGCACGGCGCCCGCGACCTGCCAGAGCGTGGGCCAGGACGTGCAGCGCGTGCCGCCGCCGCTCACCAACCAGACCGCCGGTGCGCAGGTGTTCGCGAGCGCCGGCCAGTGCCTCGCGAGCACCGGCCTCGCATGCGCCAGCGCCGACCAGTGCCGGCCGGGGGAGCTCTGCGACGCGGGATTCTGCAAACGCGACACGGGGCCGTGCAGACAGTCTTCGGACTGCAAGCTCGGCACCTGCTCGAGTCGGCTCATCACGGCCGCCGCCGCAGACAGCGACGGCGACGGCATCGCCGACCCCTTCGACAACTGCCCGACCGTCGCGAACCCCGACCAGGCCGACGCGGACAAGGACGGCATCGGCGACGCCTGCGACAAGGCGACCTGCGGCAACCACGTCCTCGAGGCCGACGAGGAGTGCGACGACGGCAACCTCGCCAACGGCGACGGCTGCAACGACCACTGCCGGACCGAGAGGCCTCCGTGCAGCGATGGCATCGACAACGACGGCGACGGGCTCATCGACTATCCCAACGACCCGGGCTGCTACAGCCCGACCTACGGCAGCGAGAGCCCTGCCTGCCAGGACGGCATCGACAACGACGGCGACGGCAAGATCGACTTCGACGGCGGAGCCGCCGCCAACCACGGCATCCCCCTCGGTCCGCCCGATCCGCAGTGCACCAAGCCCTACCAGGAGTCGGAGGCGCCCGCCCACTGCGGACTCGGATTCGAGTTGGCCCTCGTGGTGGCAGGGCTGCGCGCCGCGCGCAGGCTTCGCGGAGGCGGCGCCCGAGCCACCCGCCGCGGCTGATCGTGGCTCGAGCCCGGCGGGCTCTAGGCAGTCGACTTGCCTCCGAGGCGACGGGCTGCGAGGAAGGCGTCCATGTGGAAGCGCTGCTGCGCGTCGGGGTAGCGCTGATCACCGCCGACCGGGCACGCGCGGCGGGCGAGGCAGCCGCGCTCGCGACACTCGACACCTTTCTGTGACGCGGCGTGGGCGCCGCAGGCCGCGGCGTCGAAGCCGGGCGCCGTGAAGGCGCCGACGGGGCACGCCCGGAGGCACGGCCGGTCCGCGCAGCGGTCGCAGGGGGTCGGGCGGTGGTCGGGCGCGGGCAGCGCGAGGCGCTCGGCGAAGACGAGCGCGCCGCGATAGGCGTGCCACAGGCCGTAGTCCGGGTGGATCAGGATCCCGAGCGGCGAGGGATGCACCGGCTCGGCGCGCTGCGCCCAGCGCTGGAAGGGGTGTCGCGGGGCGCTCGCGAGCAGCGCGGCCGCTCCGAAGGCGGCGGCCACCTCGCCGAGCACCGCGGCGGACCAGCGGTCGAGCGGGTCGGCGCCGGCCGGCCGCGCGCGCTCGAAGGCCTCCCACATCCCGGAGCCGGCGTTGCCGGCCAGGACCAGCGTCGCGGTCGACCGGCCGTCGGGCAGCGGAGGGACCGCGTCGCGCGGCTCCGGATGGAAGGCACCGCGCGGCACGAGGCCGCGCGCGCGGAGGGCGGACGCGACGTCTGTGAAGGCCGCCTGCATCCGCGAAGCATGGCCCGGCTTCCGGGGGCGCGCCCGCGCTGCCGTGATGCGGCGCACCCGGCCGCGGCCGCCTCCCTCCGAAGGAACTGTCAGTCGCGAGCTGCGGCACCGCCGCCGAGGGGAGGCGGGCCGGCTCGCTCGGCGTCGCCCTCCGGCGACGGGCGAAGCTCCATGCACCCTCTCGACGGACCGCTCCGGTCCCGCTCCGGGCGCTGCGCGCTCCGCTGCGCCGCCCTCCTCCTGGCCGCGGCGTCCTGCGGCGGCCGCTCCACGCCCGAAGAGCGGCTCTGCGTCGAGATCCTGGCGCGGCGGTCGCCTGCGGCGCAGGTCCTCGCGATCGAGTCCGCGCCTGAGGAGCAGCGCGCCGCCATCACCTATCGCGTGAAGGGAAGCCCCGTCGCCAGCGAGCTCGACTGCGCGTTCCAGGCGAACGAGAACGGCGGGCTGCGCGTGCGGTCGGTGGCGATCGACGGCGAGCCGCTGCTCGAGGCCGAGCTCGCGGTCATCGACGCCGACCTGCTCTTCGACGATCTCGGCCGGGGCGGCGCTCCGATGCGGCGCTGAGCCGGATCAGGCCAGCTCGAGCCCCGTCTCGCCGGCGCGCACGCGGCGCTCCAGCTCGATGTCGTGGTCGACGTCCGACGTGGTGTTGGACTCGAACTCGAGGATACCGAGCTGCTCGAAGCGCTCGCGCTGGCGCCTCGACAGCAGGCCGAGGCTCTTCACGTTGGGCACGATCTTCGAGAAGAGCCGATAGCGGAACTGCCGGGCCAGGTCCGATTCGTCGGCGTGCGCGATGCACACGTCGGCGTCGAGGCCCATGGCCTCCCAGACCTCGCGGTTGCTGATGCGGTCGCGCATCAGCACGCACGCCTCGTACACGAACTCCTCGCGCTCGTTGCGCTCGGCCTCCGTCAGGTCCTCGCAGAACTCGCGCAGCGAGAGCACGCCGAAGGCGACGTGCCGGGACTCGTCCTCCATCACGGCGGCCGTGAGGTCGCGCAGCAGCGGGTTCTGCGCGGTGTCGCGGATGGTGCCGAAGGCGGCCAGCGCCAGCCCCTCGACGACGATCTGCATGCCCAGGAACTTCATGTCCCAGCGCGAGTCCGTGAGGATCTGGTCGAGCAGCTTCTTGAGCTCCGGATTCACCGGATACTCGTGCTGGAGCTTCTCCTGCACGAAGCGGCGATAGACCTCCACGTGTCGGGCCTCGTCCATCACTTGCGTCGCGCCGTACTGCTTGGCCTCGTACCAGGGCACCGAGTCGACGATCTGCGCGGTGGCGAGCAGGGCGCCCTGCTCGCCGTGCAGGAACTGGCAGAGCTGCCAGGTGATCGCCTCGTGCCGCAGTCGGCGCCGCTCGCGCGGCGTGAGCTTGTCCCAGATCGGCGTCCCGTAGATGCCGATGCCCGCGTCGGGCACCAGCTCGCTCTCGGGGTCCACGTCGATCGTCCAGTCGAGGCGCGCGGTGCCGTTCCACTGGTCGCGCTTGGCGTTCTCGTAGAGGCGCATCAGGCGCTTGCGGGTCGCGTCGTACTCCCAGTTGTAGGCGAGGCTCTGGGGCACCTCGAGCTGCTCGATCGCGTGTGCGGGGGCGAGGCGTGTGGCGGCGGACATCCGGTCGTTCTCCTGTCGGTGGCGGGTCAGCGGGAGGCGGGGCGCCGCTCGGCGACCCCGAGATAGGCGAGGAAGGCGCGCGTCAGCTCGGCGGCGAGCTCGTCGTCGGACAGCGCGAGGTCGCTCGACCGGAGCTCTCCGAACAGCACGACGCTCTCGATCGCGCTCGCGACCATGGCGAGGCCGAACGGCGCCGCGAGCGGCGGGCTCGGGTGGCTGATCTCGGCAGCGCGCGCGAGCAGCAGGCGCGAGAGCTTCTCGCTCACGTAGTGGGACAGGCGCTCCTGGCGCGTCCGGAACTCGGCGTCGCTGTGGTTGCGCAGCACGAAGGCGCGAATCAGGCCCTCGCGATCGCGATACACCGAGACGAGGAAGCGGGTCACCGCGCCGAGGATCTCGGGGATCGTCGCGCCGTCCCAGCGAGCCGGGTCGAGCGCCTGGTCGGCCGTGGCCGTGGCCTGCTCGAGGTATCGCTCGTAGAGCGCGTAGAGCAGGCCGTCCTTGTCGTGGAATCGGGTGTAGAACGAGCCCACCGAGGAGTCCGCGCGCCGCACCACCTCGGCCACGGTCGAGTCCTCGAAGCCCTTCTCGGCGACGAGCGCCTCGGCGGCGTCGAGGATGCGCTCGAGGGTGTCCTGGCTCCGAGCCTGCCGCGGCGGCCGCACCCACTGGAGGTCGTAGTGCCCTCGCGATGCTCGATCCGCCATGGCCGCCTCCTACGCGCCGGCAACTAGAATCAATGTTCTGATTCTATCCAGGGGTCCGGTCCGCGTCAAGAGGTTCAGAACCAAAATTCTGATCGCTCCGCTCTTCGGCTCGAACCGGTGTCTTTCCGGGACCTTAGAAGGTCGGAAGTGATAGCATCCGCGGGCCGCGCCCGGCGCAAGGAGGGACAACGACCATGGACCTGGCGACCTGCGATCGACTGCTCACGACGACCCGCTCGGTGCGCAAGCGCCTCGACCTGAAGCGCCCCGTCGAGCGAGCCGTGATCGAGCGCTGCATCGAGATCGCGCTGCAGGCTCCCACGGGCTCGAACGCGCAGGGCTGGCACTTCGTGGTGGTGACGGACGCGGCCCGGAAGAAGGCCCTGCGCGATCTCTACAAGAAGGGCTTCGACCTCTACATCAGCAACGACGCGCTCCGTCCCAAGTACGCCGCCGGCGACATGCGCCTCGCGCAGCAGCCGCGCGTCGAGTCCTCGGCCAGCTACCTCGCCGAGCACCTGCACGAGGTCCCCGCGCTGGTGATCCCGTGCGTCGAGGGGCGCGTCGAGCAGGGCGGCGTGCTCGCGCAGGCCTCGATCTACGGCTCGATCCTGCCGGCGGCCTGGTCGTTCATGCTGGCCCTGCGCGCGCGCGGGCTCGGCTCCGCATGGACCACGCTGCACCTGCTCTACGAGAAGGACGCGGCGAAGATCCTCGACATCCCCGACAGCGTGACGCAGACGGCGCTGCTTCCCGTCGCCTACACCGTCGGTGGCGACTTCCGACCGGCGCGGCGACTCCCGGCCGCGAGCGTCACCCACTGGGATCGCTGGTAGGGGCGGGTCAGCGATCCTCGAAGCTCGGCGCGCGCTTGGCGAGGAACGCCGCGATGCCCTCACGGAAGTCGCGGGTTCCAGCGGCGAGCACCTGATTGCGGTCCTCCATCGCGACGGCCTGCTCGAGGCTCCCGGCGTCGATCGAGTGCTTGAGGCACTCCTTGGTGAGGCGCAGCGCGAGCGGTGAGTTGCGCAGCATCGCGCTCGCCATCTCGCGCGCCGCGTCGTCGAGGCGCTCGTCCGGAACGACGCACGAGACCAGGCCGCAGCGGAGCGCGCGGCCGGCGTCGATGAACTCGCCCGTCAGCAGCAGCTCCGACGCGATCGACGCGCCCACCAGGCGCGGCAGGAAGTAGCTGACGCCGACGTCGCAGGCCGAGAGACCGAGCCGGATGAAGGCGGCATTCATGCGCGCCGACTCGCTCGCCACGCGCACGTCGGCGGCGAGCGCGATCGCGAAGCCGCCGCCGCTCGCGGGGCCGCGTACCGAGGCAATGATCGGCTGCGGCGCCGCGCGCATCTTCAGCACGAGCTCGCTCACGCGGCGCTGCGCGCGCAGGCCACCCTGCGTCGAGCCACCCTCACCCTCTCCGGTGCCCGCCTCCTTCAGGTCGAGCCCTGCGCAGAAGGCGCGGCCGGCGCCACGCACCACCACGACGCGCGTGTCGCGGTCGTCCGGCAGGCCGCCGAAGAAGTCGCGCAGCTCGGTGATCATGGCGCCGTTCAGCGCGTTCAGGGCCGCGGGGCGGTTCAGCGTGAGCCACGTCGCGTGCCCGTCGCGCTCGACCGTCAACGTCGTGTACACGCCTGCGCTCTCCCGGGCCGCGCCGTACCCGACGCGCGCGCCCGCATGGAACCACAGGCTGCGGGCCAGTGCCCGCTCCTCAGCGCCAGTGCCCGCTCCTCAGGCCGGCGCGAGTCGATAGCGCCTGAGCTCGGGGATCTTCCACGCCACGAGCGCGACGACGGCGAGGCAGCCGAGCCCGCCGCTCACCACCGAGAAGGTCGCGCTCGTCGCCGCGGCGACGAATCCCGACTCGACGGCGCCGAGCTGGTTGGACGCCACGATGAAGATCATGTTGACGGCCGAGACCCGCCCGCGCAGCGGATCGGGCGTGGAGAGCTGGATCGTCGTCTGGCGCATCACGACGCTCACCTGGTCGGCCATGCCGGCCACCATGTAGGCGGCCACCGAGAGCGGAAAGCTGCGCGAGAGTCCGAACACCACGGTGGCGGTGCCGTACACCGCGACCGCGGTGAACAGCGTGCGACCGGTGTTCGAGACCGTCGGGCGCACCATCATCACGAAGGCCGAGATCAGCGCGCCGATCTCGAGCGACGACGAGAGGATCCCGTAGCCGCGCGCCCCGACCTGCAGGATCTGGGTGGCGTAGATCGGCAGCAGCGCGGTGGCCCCGCCGAAGATCACCGCGAACATGTCGAGCGCCATGCAGCCCAGGACCAGGGGGTGGCCGCGCACGAAGGAGAGCCCCTCGCGCACCGCCTGCAGGCTCGGCGCGCGGCGCTCGAGCGTGTCGCGCACCGGGCGCACGAAGCCGAGGCCCACGAGGTTCAGGGCGACGAGCCCGGCATAGAGCGCATAGGCGAGCCGCACGCCACCCGCGGCGATGGCAACCCCGGCGACGGCAGGGCCCGTCGCGAAGGCCAGCGCCTGCGCAGTCGAGGAGTAGGTGACCGCGCGCGGGAACACCTCGAGCGGGACCAGGCTCGGCACCAGCGCCTGGCGGGCCGGGCTGTCGAACGAGAACGACACCGCGACGGAGAAGACCGCCGCGTAGAGCACCCAGAGCGACACGGCCTCGCGGGTGGTCGCGATCCAGAGCAACGCGCCGCAGGCGATCAGCGGGAGCTGCGCGAGGCGCATCACGGTGGTCCGGTCGTACGCGTCGGCCACCGCGCCGCCGACCAGGGTGAGGCTCGCGGCCGGCACGAACTGGACGAGGCCGACGAGCCCGAGGTAGAAGGCCGATTGCGAGATGTGGAACACGTGCCAGGCGATCGCGGCCCGGAACATCGTCATCCCCGCGGCCGCGCAGAAGCGCGAGCCGAGGTAGATCCAGAAGGTCCGCGGGATGCGCGCGTCGATCACGGCGTCGAGCCCTGCGCCATCGGAGGGACCGAGCGGAACTGCGCCAGGAGCAGCAGGTCATAGGCGATCTTGATGATGCCGCCGAGCACGAGCGGCCAGCCGAACGAGGTCCGCGCCAGGAGGGCCCCCGCGAGCAGCGGGGTGAGCGCGGATGCGAGGCTGCGCGGGACGTTGGTGACGCTCGCCGCGGCGGCGCGCTCCTCGAGCGGCACCACCGCCATCACGTAGGACTGGCGCGCCGGCACGTCCATCTGCGAGAGCGCCATGCGCCCGAGCAGGCAGGCGACCGCCTGCGGCGCCGTCGGCACCAGCGCGGCCGCGATCAGGAGCACGTTGGCCGGCAGGTGCGTGTAGACCATGGTGCGGATCAGGCCGATGCGCGCTGCGAGCCGCGACGACGCGAGCTGCGAGAGCGCCGCGAGCACCCGCGCGGCGAAGAACACGCCTCCAATCACCGGGAGCGAGAGCGCGAACCGACGGGAGAGCCAGAGCGCCACGAGCGAGTCCACCACGAAGCCGCCGCCGAACGAATCCAGGCTGAAGAGTGCGGTGAGACGTAGCACGATGGCGCGCGAACGCCTGAGCGGGACCGCGCGCCCGGCCTCGGACGCGGGCTGGTGCCCCGAGCGCAGCGGGAGATAGAGGATCGCGATCGCGCCGGCCGCCCCCGCGTAGACGAGGAAGCCGCGACCGCCGTGCGCGAGCGCGGGCACCCCGGTCGCCAGCGCGCCGAGCGCGCCCAGGAAGATCGCGCCGAGGTTGAAGCGCGCGAAGAGCGCCGTGCGCTCGGCGTCCGCCACGTTCGCCGAGAGCAGCGACTGCTCGACCGGGAGGAAGAGGCTGACGTCGCCCGCCGAGGGGTTCAGCGTTCCCACCACCGCGAGCAGCAGGATCGGCCAGAAGCCGGTGAGCCGGGCGAAGCCGAGCCCCGTCGCGAGCATCAGTGCGCACGCCGCGAGCAGCACGCTGCGAGGGGCGAGGCGGTGGGCGGCGAGCCCGACCGCGAGCGTGAGCGCCGCCGAGCCGAGCAGCGTCCCGGTGACGACCGCGGACACCTCGAACGGCGAGAAGCCGAGCCCGGTGAGATGATCGGCGAGCAGCACGCTCACCAGCCCGTCCGCGAAGCCGCGCAGCGCGCGCCCGCCGAGCAGCCGCGCGGCGTCGGAGGTGGCGCTCGCCGGGAGCCAACGCGCGCGGACCGTCACGCGCACTGGCCCCCCATCGAATTCCTCCACCCGTCCGGGCGGGCCGATTCTAGACCACCGCGCGGGCGCCGGGCGGAGGCGCCGACGGCCGGCCGCTGCGCAGCCGCCGCACTAGCATCCCGTTGTGTCGCTCCGCTCGCGCGCGCTGCTGCTGCTCGGCGCGATCGCGCTCTTCGGGGTGCGCCTGGGCACCTCCGATCTCTGGCTCCCCGACGAGCCGCGCTACGCCCAGATCGCCGAGGAGCTGCGCTCGATGCAGCAGGGCGCGGCGGGGCTCGTGCTGCTCCACCTGAACGGCGAGGCGTACACCCAGAAGCCTCCGCTCTTCTTCTGGCTGGCCGCGGCCGCGGGCGCGCCCGAGGGTCGAGTCGACGAGTGGGCGGCACGGCTGCCCTCCGCCGTCGCGGGCGTCCTCGCAATCGCCGCCACCGCAGCGCTCGGCACGCGCCTCTTCGGCGCGGCCACCGGCACGCTCGGCGGCGCGCTGCTCCTCACGCTCTTCACCTTCGCCTTTGCCGCCCGCACGGCGCAGCTCGACATGCTGCTCACGCTCTTCGAGACGCTCGCGCTCGCAGCGTTCGCGCGCGTCGACGCGGCGGAGCGGCCCGCGCGACGTGACCTCGTCGCACTCCACGGGGCGCTCGGTCTCGCCGTGCTCACGAAGGGACCCGTCGGCTGGCTCGTGCCGGTGCTGGTGATCGTCGTCTTCCTCCTCTGGGAGCGCCGGATCGGCGACCTGCGCCGCGCGTTCCCGGCCTGGGGCCTCGCGCTCGCCCTCGCGCCGGCGCTCGCGTGGCTTGCGGTTGCGGGCCTGCTCGCACCGCCGGGCTGGCTCGGCGCAACCGTCGTCGACAACGTGCTCGGCCGCTTCGTCGCGGGCAACTCGCACGCGCGCCCGCTCTACTACGAGCTGGAGAAGCTGCCCGCGCAGCTCCTGCCCTGGGCGCCTCTCGTGCTGCTGGTCGGCTGGGCGGCGCCGGCCGCGCTCTCGGGCCCGGCCGATCGCCGCCGCGCCTGGCGGCTCGCTCTCGCCTGGGTCGTGACTACGCTCGTCTTCTTCTCGCTCTCGGCCGGCAAGCGGCCGCGCTACCTGATGACGTCGTTCCCGGCCTACACGCTCCTGATGGCCGACGCGCTTCGCACCGCGCTCGCCGCCGTGCGGCGCCCTCGTCGCGCCCTCGGCCTCGGCGGCGCCGCGTATGCCCTGGGCGCCGTCGCCTTCGCAATCTGGGTGGTGCATCGCAACGCGCTCGACGACCCGGAGCGCTCGCTTCGCTTCGCGTCTGCGGCGGTCGCGCTGATCGCCGCGAGCGGCGTGGCCTGGTGGGCGCTCGCGCGCCGCGGCGCGGATGCCGCGCGGCTGCTCGCCGTGCCGATCGGCACCGCGTACGTGGCGCTGCTGGTCGGCCACACCGTGATCGTCCCACAGCTCGGCGCCTCGCGGTCGCCGCGGACGATCGCCGCGCGGGCGGCGGCCCTCGCCCGGGAGGGCGAGCCGATCGGAGTCCTCGGGGACGAGGCGCTCGGCGCCGCCATCGCCTACTACGGGGACCGGCGCGTCGCCATGCTGTCGACACCCAAGAGCGTCGGCTGGTTCGCGGCATCGGGGGGACGCGTGCTGGTCCTCGCCGAGGACCGGCTCGCGGAGGTCGACGCCGCCGCACCGGTGCGGGTGCACGACCGCGTGCGGCTCGGCGACGACTGGCTGCTAGTCGCGATCGTCGGCGAGGCGCTCGCCGAGCGGCGCACCCAGCTGCCGTAGGCGCTCGGCCGCGACCGCCGCCATGGCGGCCTGCAGGTTGTACGAGGGGACGAAGCCCGCCATCGGGACGCGGAGGACGCGGTCGCAGCGCGCGAGAACGGCGGGCGGGATGCCTCGCTCCTCTCCGCCGATCACGAAGAGCGCCCGGCCGCGGAGATCGACCTCCCACGGCGCGTGCGTTCCGACGTCCTCCACCGCGACGGCGCACCGGCCCGCGGCGCGGGCCGCGTCGAGCACCGTCGCGCCCGGCATCCAGTGCACCGGGAAGAAGCGCTCGGCGTGCATCGCCGCGCGCAGCGCCTGCCTGCGCGCGGCGCCGTCGAAGGCGGCGTCGAGGAAGATCCCCGCCGCCCCCGACACCTCGGCGGTTCGGATCGCGTAGCCGGCGTTGCCGGGATACGCGACGCCGGCGAGGAGCCACACCGCGCCCTCGCCAGCCAGCACGGCGTCCGGCGCCGCGGAGGGATCCGGACCCACCAGGGCGAGCGCGTCGGCGGGCGGATCGCAGCGACTCATGCGGCGGAGATCGTTGGCGGTGGCGGCGCGCACCACGGCGCCGAGCGCGCGCGCCCGCTCCGCGAGCGCGCGGACGGCTGCGCCGGCGTCGCGGCGGACGAGGAGCAGGCGCAGCGGCTCTCCGGCACCGAGCGCCCGCTCGATCTCCTCGACCCCCGCGCGCTGGCGGCGCATCACGCCTCGGCCTGCTCCAGTCGGTTCAGCGCCCCCACCACCGCCTCGAACGAGGCGGCGACGATGCTGCGATGGCGCCCGACGCCCCAGCGGCACGCCCCGTCCGGCCGACGCACCTCGACGTAGGCGACCGCGAGCGCGTCCTCGCCGGCGCTGAGCGCGTGCTCGGCGTAGTCGGCGACGTGCAGCTCGCCCTGCACGCTCCGCACGGCCGCCATGAAGGCGTCGATCGGCCCGGTGCCGGAGCCGCGCAGGGTCAGTCGCTCGGCGCCGCGCGACAGCACCGCCTCGACCTCGACGGCATCGCCGGTCCCGCCGGCGAGCACCCGGTGCGAGCACAGCGCCAGGCAGCCCGGGCGCAGGTACTCGCGCTCGAAGAGCTCGTAGAGAGCCTTCGACGGAATCTCCTCCTCGCTCGCATCGGCCTGCGCCTGCACGACGGCGCTGAACTCGATGGCCAGCCGTCGCGGCAGCCGCAGGCCGTGGTCGACCTCCATCACGTACGCGGCGCCGCTCTTGCCCGACTGGCTGTTGATCCGGATCACCGTCTCGTAGCTGCGCCCGACGTCGGCCGGGTCGATCGGGAGATAGGGAACCTCCCACGACGGATCGCCGGACGCCTCGCGCGCGGCGAGCCCCTTCTTGATCGCATCCTGGTGCGAGCCGGAGAAGGCAGTGTAGACCAGCTCGCCCGCGTACGGATGCCGCTCGTGCACGGGCAGCCGATTGCAGTGCTCGGCGGTCCGCACGATCGCCGGCAGCTCGCTGAAGTCGAGGCCGGGGTCGACGCCCTGCGTGTGGAGGTTCAGCGCCAGCGCCACGAGATCGACGTTGCCCGTGCGCTCTCCGTTGCCGAACAGCGTCCCCTCGACCCGCTCGGCTCCGGCGAGCTGGGCCAGCTCGGCCGCGGCGATCCCGCACCCGCGGTCGTTGTGCGGGTGGACCGAGAGCACGATCCGCTCGCGCCCTCGGAGCCGGCGCCCGAACCACTCGATCTGGTCGGCGTAGACGTTGGGCGTCGCCATCTCCACCGTGGCGGGGAGGTTCACGATCGCCTTGCGCTCCGCCGTCGGCTGCCAGACGTCCATCACGGCCTCGCAGATCTCGACCGCGAAGTCGAGCTCGGTCCCGGTGAAGCTCTCGGGCGAGTACTCGAACACGACCTCGGTCCCCTGCAGCGCCGCGGTGCGCTCGAGGATCCGGCGGGCGCCGGCGACCGCGAGCCCGATCACGGCGGCGCGGTCCATGCCGAACACCACGCGGCGCTGCAGCGTCGAGGTCGAGTTGTACAGGTGCACGATCGCGCGGCGCGCGCCGCGGATCGCCTCGACCGTGCGGTCGATCAGCTCCTCGCGCGCGGGCGTGAGCACCTGGATCGTCAGATCGTCGGGGATGCGCTCCTCCTCGATGAGCGCGCGCACGAAGTCGAACTCCGTCTGCGACGCGCTCGGGAAGCCGACCTCGATCTCGCGGAAGCCGATCGCGAGCAGCCGCTCCCAGAGCCGCAGCTTGCGTTCGCGCCCCATCGGCTCGACGAGCGCCTGGTTGCCATCGCGCAAGTCGACGCTGCACCAGATCGGAGGGGCGACGAGCGCGCGGTCGGGCCACGTTCGATCCGGCAGGTCGATGGTCGGGAACGGTCGGTACTTGTCGGCAGCATTCCGCTTCACGTTCGGCTCCTCGGGGCCGAGCGGTTCGGAGAGCGGTCGCGGAGGCAGTCGGTGTCCAGAAGCGCGAAACCCTCTCCGGCCGGCTCGGCGGGAGAGGGTTTCGTGTGTCGGCGCTCGGTTCCTGGCGCGCGCTACCCCTCTCCCGCCCCGATAAGGAGCAGGCCGGCATGGAGCAGGCCGGAAGGCAGCGCGAGCGATCGGAACCGAATCACCATGTGCGTCAGGGTGTAGACCAGACGGCTCGATCGGTCAACCGCCCGGCCCGCTCAAGCCCTCCGGCGGGAGGCCGAAGCACCGGAGGCGGGGAGGTCGCGGTGACCCGGGCGTCGAGGCGCCAGAAGCGCAGGATGTTCTGCGAGATCGTGCACGAGGGCCGCGCACAGCGGGCGATCGTGCTCGACGTGTCGCGCAGCGGCCTCTTCGTCCAGACCTCGGCGCGTTTCGCGCCCGGCACCGAGATCGAGCTCCTCCTGCGCCTCGATGCGAACGCGGAGCCGATCCGCCTGCGAACCGCGGTGGCGCGCCAGAAGGCGGTCCCCGCGCAGCTCACGCAGGTCGCCCACGGCGGCGTGGGCCTGCGCATCCTCGAGGCGCCGCGCGAGTACTACCACGCGATCGGGGAGGCGCCGCCGTGGCCGTCGGCGCGCGGCCGGCCGGCACGGGAAGCGGCCGCAACGACGCCGACTGCCCAGCCCAAGCCTCGCTTCCGGGTGCGCGTCAAGCAGCGCGAGGGTCCGCGCTCGCGCATCCTCGACATCGCTGCTGAGACGCCGGAGCGCGCCTGCGCGCTCGCCCTCGTCGCGGTCGGACCGGGCTGGGAGGCTCTCGGCGCCGACCGCGCCTGAACGGCGCGCCTGATATGCTTGGCGCATGCCGGCGCCGCGCGGCCGCGACTTCGAGCAGACCCGCAAGCAGCTCGCGGAGTGGCTCGCGGGCGCGCTCCCGGAGGCTCGACACCTATCGGTGTCGACGCTCAGCGGACCCGCCGCCACCGGGTTCTCGAACGATACGCTGCTCTTCGATCTGTCATACGAGCGGGACGGCAAGCGCTTCGAGCGCGCGCTCGTGTGCCGCATCGAGCCGACCGGCTTCGGGATCTTCCCGGCGTACGACGTCGCCAGGCAGTACCGCGTGATGGCGGCGCTGCGCGCCACCGAGGTACCGGTGCCCGCGATGGAGTGGCTCGAGACCGATCCGCGCGTGCTCGGCGCGCCCTTCTTCGTGATGGAGCGGGTGGCGGGGCGCATCCCGAGCGACAACCCGCCCTATCACGCGGGAGGCTGGCTCACCGAGGTGGAGCCCGCCGAGCGCGCGGCTGTCTGGGAGAGCGCCGTCGATGCGCTGGCGGCGATCCACCGCCAGGACCCGTTCGCGCTGGGCCTCGACTTCCTCGAGGGGCCCGCGCCCGGTGAGGACGCGCACGCATGGCAGCTCGACTACTGGGCCCGCTACGCGGCCTGGGCCGGCAACGGGCGCCCGCAGCCGACCTGCGACGCGGCGCTCGCCTGGCTGCGCGAGGCGCGGCCGCGCGAGCCCGCGCCGCTGCGGCTGTGCTGGGGCGACTCGCGCATCGGCAACATGATCTTCCAGGACGGCCGCTGCGCCGCGGTGCTCGACTGGGAGATGGCGACGCTGGGGCCGCCGGAGATGGATCTCGGCTGGTTCCTCTACATGGACCGACACCACAGCGAGGGCATCGGCGCGCCGCGCCTCGCGGGCTTTCCCGACCGCGCGGCGACGCTGGCGCGCTGGGAGCGACGCGTCGGACGCTCGGCGCAGCACCTCGACTACTACGAGGTCTTCGCGGCCTACCGCTTCGCGGTGATCATGCATCGCGTCGGGCGCCAGATGATCGAGTACGGCCTGATCCCGTCCGACGCGACCTTCCCGAACGACAACACCGCCTCGCGCCTGCTGGCCCGTCTCCTGGATCTTCCCGCGCCCGGCGGGGCGTGATCGGGGGCCGAGCCCGCCGTTTTCCCTTCGAAACGGCCCCGCCCGCTGATAGAATGCGCGGACCTGACGCGGAGATCGCGATGCTGCCCTCCCGCCATCGACCCGCGAGCGCCCGCGGGTCGCGGCCGCTGCGACACCTGGCGCTGATCGCGGCCCTGGGCGTGCTCGGCGTCGGCCCCTGCAGCCTCCAGAGCGTGGTCTTCCACCTCCCCACCGCGGGCGGCCTCCAGCGCATCGAGGTGGTCGTGCCGAGCGGCACGGACCCGAGCCAGATCAGCCTGGCGCTCGACGGTGTCGACGTGACCGGCTCGTTCACGCCGATCGGGGGCGTCCTGGTCGGCATGCTGCCGGTACCGGGACCGGGCTCCCACCACCTCACGATGACCCGTCCCCTGGCGCTGATCCCCGGCTTCCCGATGCCGCTCACGACGGGCTTCCTCTTCGACTCGCCCACCGCGGCGCCCGACCTCGTCTCCGTCGAGCCGGCGAGCGGGGGCAACGCGCCGCGCACGGCTTGGATCCGCTTCCGCCTCGCCGGGGTGCCCGACACGTCGGCGTTGTCGGGCTGGGGCTTCGGGATCGAGTGCAACGGGCAAAGCGTCGCGCGCAGCGCCTACGCTCTCGCCGACGGATCGCTCGTGCTGAACCCGAGCCCCGAGCTACCTGCCGGCGCGAGCTGTCGGGCCGCGTGGCGCCGGAGCGATGGGCAGGTGGCGGAGGCCACCTTCCAGGTCGCCGCCGACGCCGCGGGGGGTCCGGCAAGCGCGCTCTACGACCGCACCAACCCGCTCTTGCTCGCGCCCTTCCCCGACGACTACTACACCGTCGCGGATCCGACCCTGCCGAGCGGGCTCGGGATCGACCTTCCCGTCCCGCCGTTCGCGGATCCCACCCAGCAGCAGGCCTTCCAGGCGCTCGTCGGGTCGGAGCAGGGAGTCGACGGCTGGAGCCGGCAGCCGCCGATCGTGATCGCCTTCTCCCAGGCGCTCGATCCCTCGCTGGTGCCCGCCGACGAGTTCGCCGCGCAGGACCCCTTCACGCCGATCGCCCTGGTCGACATCGACCCCACGAGCCCCAGCTACCAGAAGCGCATCCCCTACCACATGACGATCCGCTCGGATCCCGCGCCGGCGGGCGGCGGCGGGGGCGTGGACAACGTCGCGATGCTCTTCCCGACCATCGACCTGCGCGAGCGCGGCGTCTACGCCGTCGTCGTCACGCGGCGCGCCTTCGCCGCCTCGGTGCCGGGGCTCCCGTTCGGGCCGTCGGCGTTCTTCGCCTCGGTGCTGGCCGCGCCCTCCGCCTCGGACGCGCCCGAGGTGGTGCGCGCGCGGAGCTCGATCGGGCCCGTGCTCGACGCCGTGGCCGCGCTCCCCGACGTGCCGATCCCGCGCGAGGACGTCGCCCTCGCAGTGCGGCTCTCGATCCGGACCCAGCCGAGCCCGGCCGACCTGATCGCGCTCAAGGAGATGGCGCTGGCCTCGCCGCCGCCGCCGCTGCTGCTGCCCGACGTAAACACCAACCCGTGTCCGAATCCCACGACGTCCTGCATCCAGCTGATGCTCCCGGATCGGGCGCTCAAGGTGATCGGGAAGGTGCGGCTCCCGAACTTCCGCAACTCATCCGGCGTTTTCGAGCGCGACCCCGGAACGGGGCTGCCGGTGCAGACCGGAACCAACGACGTCCCGTTCATGATGACGCTGCCGCTGCAGTCGCTGTCCGGCCCGGTGATCCCGCTGATGTACCAGCACGGCAACCCGGGCTCGCCCACCGAGATCTTCGGCTCCAACAACGAGCAGCTCGACGACGCCGGCTTCGCGCTCATGGGGATCGAGGACACGCTGAACCGCGAGATCGGACAGGACGTCGCGCGACAGGTCCAGGTGATCTTCTTCTTCCTGATCCAGGCGCAGCAGCTCCCGGACTACTGGAACCAGACCGGCGCCGACATGATGTTCTTCCTGCGCGCGATCCAGGGCATGGGATCGCTCGACCTGATCCACGCGGTCAACGGAAGCCCGGCGCTCGGCGGCGACGGCGTCCCCGAGATCGACCCGTCGACGATCCTCTACAAGGGCATCAGCGAGGGCGCCAACAACGCGGAGCGCTTCCTGCCCTTCGCGCCCGAGATCCTCGCCGCGGAGACCACCGTGGGAGGGGCGCGGCTCGGCGAGACGCTGATCCATCAGAGCGCCGACATGATCCTGCAGCAGATCGGCGCCTTCCTGCCCAAGCTCCGACCGGTCGAGCTGTGGGTGGGGCTCTCGCTGTACCAGGCCGCCTTCGATCCGCAGGACGGGCACAGCTACCTGCGCAACCTGTACCGCGAGCCGCTGCTTCCCTTCGCCGGCTCGAACGACGTGACGCCGCCGAGCACGATCTGGACGCAGGGCATCGGCGACTCGCTGGTGCCCAACAACGCGAGCTACGCCATGGCGAACGAGATGGGCATCCCGCACGTGCGCCCGATCGCGCACGCGGTCCCGACGCTCGTCCAGGTGGACGCGCCGCTGCGCGAGAACATCGCTCCCGGCATCACGGCGGGCTTCTTCCAGTTCGACCCGGCCACCACGCCGGGCTGCGCCGGCGGCGTTCAGCCCGAAGGCCACTACTGCCCGCAGAGCGCGCCGATCGCGCGCGCGCAGCGCCTCCACTTCCTGCTGACCGCTCTGCAGGGATCGCCCGAGATCATCGATCCCTTCTGAGCGGCGCCCTGCGACACGAGCTCGGCATGAGCGAGGCGGACTTCCCGGCGGGACGCTGGCGGGCGCGCTGGATCTGGTGCGAGCCGCCGCGCATCGAATCGGGGGTGGGGCCGTTCGCGCGACGAGCCTCGGCGGCGTGCGTGACGGCCTGCCTCCGCCGCACGTTCCCGCTCGACGCCGTTCCATCCCGCGCGCCCGCCCGCCTCACCGCCGACTCCCGCTACGTGCTGTGGGTGAACGGCGTCGAGCTCGCGCGCGGGCCGGTGCGCTCGAACGGGAGGCGCCTCCACTACGACGCGGTCGATCTCGCGCCGGTGCTCCGGCGCGGCTGGAACGCCATCGCCGTGATGGCGCGCTTCTTCGGCGGCGCGAATCCGTGGTGGGCGCCGGTGCCGCCGGGCCTGCAGCTCGGTGCGGGCGCCTTCCTCTTCGAGGCGCGCCTCGGCGACGCGACACTCGTGAGCGACGCGAGCTGGCGCGCGCTCCGCGCCGACGCGTGGTCCCAGATCGCACCCCGAGGCGTCGGAGCGATGCCCGCGGAGGTGTTCGACGCACGGGCGCTCGACGCCGGCTGGCGCGACCCCGGCTTCGACGACGCGGGCTGGGCTCGAGCCCTCGAGCTGGCGGCGAACTCGATCGGCTTCACGGGACGCCACGAGCCACCGAGCCATCCCTATGGGCCCCTGCTGCCGCGCCCGATCGCCCCGCTCGGCTGCGAGCCGCGCGCCGCAAGAGCCGCCGTGCTGGCGAGAGCGCCCGACGGCGCCCTGCAGGACGACCCCGTCGAGCAGGTGCTGGCCGATCAGCGCGCGGCGGGTCCGCTCGAGCCAGGAGCGGCCGGCTCGCCGCTGCGGATCGACGCCGGTCCCGACGGCGCGCGCCTCGCCGTACTCGACTTCGGCGAGGTGGTGTCGGGCACCGTCGAGATCGAGCTCGACGCGCCGGCCGGCGCGCGCATCGACGCCGCCGCC
>DATJPY010000075.1:0-2154 GCA_035506135.1 Myxococcota bacterium
GTACGCGGGCGTGCTCGCGCTCTTCTTCTGCTTCACGATCCTCTACTACGCGAGCAAGCTCTCGCGCAACATGGAGGAGGGATTCCGGCTGCAGGTCGAGCGCGACGACCTGCTCGCGCTCACAGAGCTGCTGAACGAGAAGCTCGAGCGCGAGAACCGCGACCTCGCGCACAAGGCCGCGGTGCGGGGCGCCTCGGTGGAAAGCGCCCGCGAGCGCGCCGACCGGCTGGAGGCGCTCTTCGAGCGCTCCGCGCTGCCGCAGATCGAGTGCGATGCCGCGGGCAACGTCATCGTCTGCAATCCCGCCGCCGAGAAGCTCTTCGGCCTGCGGCACGACGAGGTGGCGGGGCGCTCGCTCACGACGCTGCTCGCCGTGTCCGAGTCCGACGTGAAGTCGCTCGCGTACGCGCCGCATGCCGAGATCTTCGAGGTGGAGGCCCGCGCGCGCGACGGCGTCCGCGTCGCCTGCCGCGCGAGCTTCACGCCGCTGCCCGCCGTCGATGGGCGCCATCCGGGATTCGGGGTCGTGCTCACCGGGATTCCGGTGATCATCGCCTAGCGGCGCGCGGGTTCTCTAGAATGGAAGTTCGCGGCAGCGGAAAGCCGCGGACTCCATGAGCTCACTCCCCCGGGAAATCCTCGCCGGCACGATCGCGGCCGATCATCCGAAGATCGCGGCGCTCCTCGAAGCGATCGCGCGGCGCGCGGCCGACGGCCGCCCGGCCGCGCGCGAGAAGGCGCTCCTCGCCGACCTCGTCGAGCGCTCCCGGGCGAGGCACGCCGCGCGCCTCGCGCGCCTGCCCGCGCC
Organism: Myxococcota bacterium; assembly: GCA_035506135.1. Classification (GTDB taxonomy): domain Bacteria; phylum Myxococcota_A; class UBA9160; order UBA9160; family PR03; genus DATJPY01. Next base: position 809 of record DATJPY010000075.1, read on the forward strand.
CGCCTATCCGCAGGAGCTTCCCATCGCGCAGCGCCGCGACGACATCGCCGCGCTCGTGCGCGAGCATCCCGTCACCATCGTGTGCGGCGAGACCGGATCGGGCAAGACCACGCAGATCCCGAAGATCTGCCTCGCGCTCGGGCGCGGCGCGGCGGGCTTCGTCGGGTGCACGCAGCCGCGGCGGATCGCGGCCCGCAGCCTCGCGCACCGCCTCGCGCAGGAGCTGCCCGGCACGCCGAAGGGCTTCGTGGCGCACAAGATCCGCTTCCAGGACGAGACGCGCCCCGACACCGTGCTCAAGGTGATGACCGACGGCGTGCTGCTCGCCGAGACGCACTCGGACCGCGAGCTTCGCGCCTACGACACGATCATCGTGGACGAGGCCCACGAGCGCAGCCTCAACGTCGACTTCCTGCTGGGCTACCTGAAGCGCCTCGTCGCCGCGCGGCCCGAGCTCAAGGTGGTCGTCACCTCGGCCACCATCGACACGGAGCGCTTCTCGAGGTTCTTCGACGGCGCGCCGGTGATCGAGGTCTCGGGCCGCACGTTCCCCGTGGAGGTGCGCTACCGGCCGGAGTTCTTCGAGGTCGAGGAGGAGGACGACGAGCCGGTCGACATGAACGAGGCGATCGCGAAGGCCGTCGACGAGCTCGCGCGCGAAAGCCGCACCGGCGACGTGCTGGTGTTCCTGCCGGGCGAGCGCGAGATCCGCGAGGCGGCCGAGGTGCTGAGGAAGAGCGCGCTCAACAAGGCGGGTCACACCGAGATCCTGCCGCTCTACTCGCGGCTGTCGGCCGAGGAGCAGGACCGCGTCTTCGAGCGAAGCGCCCACCGGCGCATCGTGCTCGCCACCAACGTGGCCGAGACCTCGCTCACGGTGCCCGGCATCCACTACGTTATCGACACGGGCCTGGCACGCGTGAAGCGCTACTCGCCACGGCAGCGCCTGGACCAGCTGCGCATCGAGCCCGTCTCGCAGGCCGCGGCGAGGCAGCGCGCGGGCCGTTGCGGCCGCGTGGCGAGCGGGATCGCGATCCGCCTCTACGCCGAGGACGACTTCGACGCGCGGCCCGAGTACACCACGCCGGAGATCCTGCGCACCTCGCTCGCCTCCGTGATCCTGCGCATGGCGGCGCTCGAGCTGGGGCCGGTGTCGGAATTCCCGTTCATCGAGCCGCCCACGCCGCGGCAGGTCGAGGACGGCTACCGGCAGCTCTTCGAGCTCGGGGCCATCGACGAGAAGCGCGAGCTCACCTCCATCGGGCGCGAGCTCGCCCGGCTGCCGGTGGACCCGAAGATCGGGCGGCTGCTGCTCGCCGCTCGCGAGTTCCACTGCCTTGCGGAAA
>DATJPY010000076.1:0-85578 GCA_035506135.1 Myxococcota bacterium
GATGGCGCAGCTGTGATCCTCGCCCGCGGCAATCGCGCTGGCCGCGCCCACGCCGCCCCTCGGCGGGCCCGGCGGGCTGGCCTGGCCCGAAGAGTCGTCTCCCCAGCAGACGACCGCGCCGGTGCCCGCTCGGATCGCGCAGGTGTGACCCTCGCCCGCGGCGATCGCGCTGGCCGCGCCCGCGGTGCCGTCTACGGACGCGGGGGGTGCTGCCTGGCCGGAGTTGTTCCAACCCCAGCAGACGACTGCGCCGTTGGCCGCTCGGATCGCGCAGCTTTGGTACGCGCCCGCGGCGATCGCGCTGGCCGTGCCCGCGGTGCCGTTCACCGACACGGGGGGAGTGGCCTGGCCGCGGGCGTCGTCACCCCAGCAGACGACTGCGCCGGTGCCCGCCCGGATCGCGCAGCTGTGAAGCCCGCCGACGGTGATCGCGCTGGCCGTACCCGACGTGCCATTCACCGAGGCAGGCGGCGTGGCCTGGCCGTGGGCGTCGTCTCCCCAGCAGATGACCGCGCCGGTACCCGCCCGGATCGCACAGGTGTGCTCGAAGCCCGCTGCGATCGCGCTGGCGGCGCCTGCCGATCCGTCCAGCGACGCGGGCGGTGTGGCCTGGCCGGAGCTGTTCAATCCCCAGCAGACGACTGCGCCGGTGCCCGCCTGGATCGCGCAGCTGTGGTAGTAGCCTGCGGCGATGGCGCTGGCCGTACCCGCGGTGCCGTTCACCGACATGGGCGGCGCGGCCTGGCCGGAGCTGTTCAATCCCCAGCAGATGACTGCGCCGGTGCCCGACCGGATCGCGCAGGTGTGATGCGTGCCCGCGGCGATCGCGCTGGCCGTGCCCGCGGTGCCATTCACCGACGCGGGCGGCGTGGTCTCGTCGTAGGAGCTGTCTCCCCAGCAGACGACTGCGTCGGTGCCTGCCTGGATCGCGCAGCTGTGCTCAGCGCCCGCGGTGATCGCGATGGCCGTGCCCGCCGTGCCGTCCACCGACGCGGGCGGCGTGGCCTGCCCACCGGAGTCGTTCCATCCCCAGCAGACGACCGCGTGGGTGCCGGCCTGGATCGCGCAGCCGTGATACGCGCCGATCGCAATTGCGCTGGCCGTGCCTGCTGTGCCGTTGACCGATGCGGGCGGCGTAGCCTGGCCGTAGGAGTCGTCTCCCCAGCAGACGACCGCGCCGGTGTCGGCCCGGATCGCGCAGCTCTGCTCATAGCCCGCCCCGATCGCGCTGGCCGTACCCGCCGTGCCATTCACCGACGCAGGCGGCGTGGTCTGGCCGGAATCGTTCCATCCCCAGCAGACGACCGCGCCGGTGTCGGCCCGGATCGCGCAGCCGTGGTAGTCGCCGGCGGCGATCGCGCTGGCCGTGCCCGCCGTGCCGTCCACGGACGCGGGCGGTGTCACCTGGCCGTGCGAGTCGTCTCCCCAGCAGACGACCGCGCCGGTGGCCGCTTGGATCGCACAGGTGTAATACGCGCCCGCGGCGAGGGCGCTGGCCGTGCCCGCCCTGCCGTCCACCGACGCGGGCGGCGTGGCCGGGCCGAGATCGTTCCTTCCCCAGCAGACGACCGCGCCGGTGCCCGCCACGATCGCGCAGCTGTGCTCCTCGCCTGGGGCGATCGCGCTGGCCGCGCCCGCGATGCCACTCACCGACGCGGGCGGCCTGGCCTGGGCGGCGGAATTGCTTCCCCATGCGACGACCGGCCCGGACGCCCCGGCCGCGCCCGCCCACGCGAGCAAGGCCGCAGCCGACGCGAGCGTGTGGAGCGTGCGGCCGGCCTTGCTCACGTAGGGCTCCTCCTGGCTCCGCTCCTCGCGGCGACGACGAACACGTCGCCGAGAGCCGACCTCGCGGCCATTCTTCATCCGATCAAGAAGCGGTGTCAAGCCATCCGTGCGGAAAGAGCAGCAGCGCTTCGGGATGGGGCGCTGCTCGAGGCGCGGCTCAGCGCCCCCGCGCCTTCTCGGGCGCGTCGATGCCGTAGAGAGCCTTGCAGTTGTCGTGCAGGAACCGCTTGACCTCCGCCCTGGGGAGGCCGCGGAACAGCGCCTCGATCGACACCGAGGAGTTTGGCCAGTCGGTGCCGCTGTGCGGGTAGTCGGTCGACCAGCAGATGTGGTCGCCGTTCAGGCGATGGCGCAGCTCGATGCCGGCTCGGTCGACCATGAAGGTGGCCCAGAAGTTGCGGTGGAAGATCGTGCTCGGCAGCTCCGACATCTTCTCGTGCGCGCCCGTCCACCAGCGATAGCGGCGGAACATGTCGTCGCTCTGCTCGAGCAGCGTCGGGATCCAGCCGATGTTGGACTCGACCAGCACGATCTTGAGGCGCGGGAAGTCCTCGAAGAGGCCCGAGAAGAGCAGGTCGCAGACGACGTCGAGCGTCTGGCCGCCCGCCTTCGTCCACGCGGCGCGCGCGACGAAGGCGAGCGATCCGACCCACGACCCGCTCTTGTCCTGTGCGCCAGCCGGCGGTCGGCGCAGGAAGCTGCCGATGTGCACCGCCAGCGGGAAGCCCGCCTCCTCGGCGCGCGCCCAGAACGGCCGATCGACCTCGTCGGGCCCCAGCGAGCCGTTCGGGAACGACGAGATCACCGCGCCCTTGTGCCCGTTCTTCATCGCCCACGCGAGCTCGGCGAGCGCGTCGTCGACTCCCGTCGTCGGGATGATCGCCTGCGGGACCAGCCGGCCGCCGGAGCCGGCGCAGAAGGCCGTGATCCACTCGTTGTAGGCGCGCACGCAGGCGAGCTGCAGCTCGCGCTCCTTCGAGTAGATCTTGGCGCCCTTCAGCGTCACCGACGGATAGAGCACCTGCGCCCAGATCCCGTCGGCGTCGAGGTCGCGCAGACGCGCGTCGCGGTCGAACGAGCCGGGGCGCATCGTGGCGTAGGTCTGTCCCATCGGCGAGAACTGGAAGTAGCTCTGGCCCGCGGTGGCGGTGAGGCCCACGGGCCACTTCTCGCGGCCGCCGTCGAACTCCCAGACGTCCCCTCGCTCGCCGTGCACGACGCGCGGCGCGCGCTCGCGCCACTTCGCAGGGACGCCCTCCTGCCACAGGTTCGGGGGCTCGTTCACGTGCGCGTCCGCGTCGAGGATCGGGTAGTCGATGCTTCCGACGTCGTGGAACAGATCGCTCATGGTTCACCTCGTGGGTGTGAAGAAGGGCGCCGGCACCGAGCCGTCGACGCCGGGGAAGGAGAGTGGGGCGAAGACGGCGTGGACCGGCATGTCGATGCGCAGCGTCTCCACGTCGCAGTCGACGAGGCGGGTGGCGATGCGCACGCGCGAGTCCTCCGCCAGCGCGACCAGGCCGGTGGCGTAGGGAACCAACGTCGCGAAGGGCTCGTAGAGCGCGCGGCGCACCACCGCCCAGGAGAAGAGCGTGCCGCGCCCGCTCGTCCGCACCCACTCGTACGGCGCCGCGCCGCAGTCGCGGCAGCGGTCGCGCGGGTACCAGCGGAAGCCGCCGCACCCGCAACGCGGGAGGCGCAGCTCGCCCGCCGCGGCTCCGGCCCAGAAGCCCGCAAGCGGCTCCCAGCCGACGTCGGGCAGCGGATGGTGACGGCTCGTCACGGGCGCCCCAGCACCAGCGTGCTGGCCGTCGCGCCGGTGTAGCCGCCGTACACGCCGATGTGCGCACCGGGCACCTGGTTGGCCGCCTCGCCGCGGAGCTGGCGCACCAGCTCGACCACGTGCGCGATGCCGAGCACGTAGGCGTGCGACAGGAGCCCGCCGTGCGTGTTCAGCGGCACCCCGCTGGATCCCCGGGAGCGCGGGCCCCCTCCGTCGAAGTGCAGCGACGCCCCCTCGGCGAACGGCCCGCCCTCGCCCTTCTTGCAGAAGCCCATGTCCTCGAGCTGCATCAGCGCGACGATGGTGAAGGGGTCGTAGAGTGCGAGCACGTCGACGTCGGGCGGTGTCACCCCGGCCATCGCCCACGCGCCCGGCGCCGAGAACACCTGCGGGGTGGCGGTGAAGTCGGCCTGCTGGCTCCAGAACGTGCCGCTGTCCGAGTGGCCCTCGCCGATGCCGAGGACCCGGACCGGCGGCTTCGCCAGATCGGCGGCCCGGTCGAGGCCCGTCATCACGTACGCGGCGCCGCCATCCGAGATCAAGCAGCAGTCCTCGACGCGCAGCGGGTCGGCGAGCATCGGGCGCGCCAGATACTGCTCGAGCGAGAGCGGCTTCTCGCGCAGCACCGCGGTGGGATGTCCGTTGGCGTGGCGCCGCGCGGCCACGGCGATGGCGCCGAGCTGCGCCGCGCTCGTGCCGTACTCGTGCATGTGGCGGCGCGCGATGGTGGCGAAGTAGACCGGCTGCGGGAACCAGCCGAAGGGCATCTCGAGGTTCGCCTTCATGCGCTCCTGGGCGTGGAAGGCGCCGGGCCCGCCGGTCATCTGTCCGCGCCGGCTCGCCCAGTCGACCGAGAACACGTTGACCAGCACGCGCGCCTTGCCGCTGCGGATGGCCTGCGCCGCGACGTAGGGGGCCGTCGCGGCCCACGTCATCGCGCCGCCTTCGTGCGACACGAAGAGCTCGTGGTCGGTGCCGAAGTGGCGGTGGAAGGCGCGCTCGTCGAACTGCGGTCCGATGCCGCTGCGATAGAGCAGTCCGTCCACGTCGCGCGGCTCGAGGCCGGCGTCGGCGAGCGCGCGCTCCACCGCCTGCGCGCCGATCTCGACGGCGTCGCGGCCCGACGCGCCCGAGTGGTCCGCCTCGCCCACCCCGACGATCGCGACCTCGCCGGAGACGTCGGCGAGCTCGGTCGCGGCGCCCCAGCGGCCGCGGGCGGGCGGCGCCGCGGACATCGCGCTAGATCCCGAAGAGCCGCTGCGCGTTCAGGCCGAGGATCTTCGCGCGCGCCTCGGACGAGAGGTCGCCGCGCTCGCGCAGCGTCTTGGCGCTCTCCGGGAACTCGCTGTCCCAGTGCGGGTAGTCGCTGGCGTAGAGCACGAAGTCCGCCCCGAGCGCGTCGACCACGGCCGGCAGCAGCGTCTCGCCGGCCTCGCACGAGACGAAGACCTGGCCGGCGGCGACGTACTCGCGCGGGTCGCGCCGCCACCCGTTCGCGATCCAGTCGCCGCGCTTCTCCCAGTGCTCGTGCAGCCGGTCGAGGAAGAAGGGGACCCAGGTGACGCCCGACTCGAGGAACGCCACGCGCAGGCGCGGGTGGCGGTCGAGGACGCCGCCCGAGACGATCGCGGTCATCGCCGTCATCTGGTCGAACGGGAACGAGACGCAGTGCACCTGCACGTAGTTCGAGAAGCGGTCGACGCCGATCTTCGGGAGGTGCACGCCCGGGGCGCCGTGCACGCCGAGCGGCATGTCGAGGTCCGCCGCGGCGGCGTAGAAGCGGTCGAGGTCCGGATGGTCGAGGTTGCGCTCGCGCAGCGCGGGGGGGATCACGGCCCCGACCAGCCCCGCCTGCCTGGCCTCGCGCAGCACGGCGATCGAGGTCTCGACGTCTTCGATCGGCACCACGCCGACCGCGAAGAGCCGTCCGCCCCCGGCGCGGCAGTAGTCGGCGATCCAGGCGTTGTAGTGGCGGGCGAACGCGGCGCCGAAGGCGAGGTCGCGGTACGCCGGCACCCCGAGCGCGAGGCTCGGGAAGAGCACCATGCGGTCGATCCCCTCGCGATCGGCGTCGACCACGACGCCCGCCGGCGAGAGCGGATCGCCCGCGTTCGCGCACAGGCCGTGCTGCGGCGGGCAGCCGGCGCCTGGACCCGTCGACTCGGGATAGCGGCGCCCCTCGATGGTGAAGACGGGCGTGCCCTCCGGCGTGCGCTCGACCTTCACCTTGTCCGGCCAGCGCTTCAGGGCCTCGACCGCGAACGGAGCGCCTTCGATCACGTGAGCGTCGGCGTCGATGGTGAGGGACATGGGTGATCCTTGCTGGGTTCCGTCGATCTGACAGCAAGTCAGAAGCTAGCCCGTGCGTCACCCCGCCCTCAAGGCGTCCGGGGAAGGCGGCCGGATCGCGCGGGTGTCCGGGCTATTCTCGGCCGGATCAGGAGGAGGCCGTGATGTCCGAGCACAAGGCCGCGATCGCCTGGAAGCGCGGGGGGCGGGAGTTCACCTACGACGCCTACTCGCGCGACCACACCTGGAAGTTCGAGGGCGGCAGCGAGGTCGCAGCGTCGGCGGCGCCGGGCTTCAAGGGAAACCCCGCGCTCGTCGACCCGGAGGCGGCGTTCGTGGCGTCGGTCGCGAGCTGCCACATGCTGACGTTCCTCGCGATCGCCGCGCGCAAGCGGATGGTGGTCGACGCCTACGAGGACGATGCCGTCGGGCACATGGAGAAGAACGAGGAGGGCAAGCTCGCCGTCACGCGCGTCGCCCTGCGGCCGAGGATCCGCTTCGGAGGGGCGGAGCCGTCCGCCGAAGAGCTCGCGCAGCTCCACGAGCTCGCACACGAGAACTGCTTCATCGCGAACTCGGTGCGCACGGCGATCACGGTGGAGGCGGGCGACGGCTGACGCTCTCAGATCCGGGTCGACTCGAGACGGCCGCCGCGTCCGCGTCGCGTCCGGGGGATGCCGGAGAGCGTCAGCAAGGCCGCCAGCGGCCCGCGTTCGGGCTCCGGTACGAAGGTGAAGGCGTTGTCGGCGATGTTGGCGCTGGCGCTGTCGGCGGTGTAACCCTCGGACAGATCGAAGACGGGTCCATCCGTGACGAAGCTGAGCGTGCTGCCGAAGTCGTTGTTCGCGTACAGGATGAAGTCATCCTTGTTGGAGCCGCTCACCTCGGCGGTCGTGTTCAGAGAGAACGTCACCGAGAACGGAGTGTTGACCGGAGCCGAAAACGGTGCCGTGGTGAAGGTCCCGCCGAAGATCGGTGAATCGATCGGCGTTCCCGACACGGTGTACACTTGCGGTGTGTCGCCGTTGGTGCTGCCCAGGCCTCCCTGGGCGAAGAAGCCGAACGCACCCAGCGGCTCGACGCTCACGACGTAGCTGGTCTGCGCGCTCGTGCCCTCGCTCCCAAGGAACGATCCGACCGTCTGGGCGCCGCTCAGATGGAAGTGGATCGAGGTCATGACCGTCGGCGAGCTGCCCGAGCTGCTGATCAAGAGGTCATCGAACGTCGTTTCGACGTGGCTCGTGGCGGTCAGCGTGTAGGCGACGGAGTTCTGGCTCGAAACCTGCCGGTTCCACCCCGCGTAGGTGTGCGCCTGGACGAACCCAGGCCCGCCATACGAGTCGGCCTCCAGGTGGATGCCCGACTGCTCCTCGATGATGACCTCGTCGAAGTGGACCCCGTCCCCGCTGAAGCCGGCGGTGTGGTCGTAGCTGCCGAGGTATTGCGTGGTGAAGCCACTCCCGGGTACGTAGACCTGACGCTGCAGGTCCCCCGTGACATGGGCGTCCGCGGCATGCGCGTGCACCGCGCAGAGCGACAATGCAAGGAGCGCAGCGACCACGACGACCCCACGGCGACCCATTGCTCCGCGCTCCTCCCGCGCTCACATCCCCGGTGGCAGGTTGATGGTCTTCGGCTCGAGGTAGGCGCGCAGCCCTTCGGGTCCGAGCTCGCGGCCGATGCCCGAGGCCTTGAAGCCGCCGAAGGGCGCGCCGAAGGCCATCATGAAGTGGTTCACGCTGTAGGTGCCGGTGCGCACGCCGCGGGCGATTGCCATGCCGCGCTCCGGGCTGCTCGTCCAGACGCTGCCCGAGAGGCCGTAGTCCGAGTCGTTGGCGATTCGGAGCGCCTCGGCGTCGCCGTCGTACGGGATCACCGAGACCACCGGGCCGAAGATCTCCTCGCGCGCGATCGTCATGCGGTTGTCGACGTCGGCGAACAGCGTCGGCTCGACGAACCACCCGCGCGCGAGCGCCTTGGGGCGCCCGCCGCCCACGACCAGCCGCGCGCCCTCCTTGCGCCCGGCCTCGATGTAGCCCTCGACGCGCTGGCGCTGGCGCTCGGCGACGAGCGGGCCGATTTCCGTCTTGGGGTCGAGCGGGTCGCCGACCGCGAGCTTGCCGATCGCGGCCGCGAGCGCCTCGACGCACTCGGCGTAGCGCTTGCGCGGCGCCAGCACGCGCGTCTGGGCGACGCACGCCTGGCCGTTGTTCATGGTCGCGCTGCCGACGAGCTGCGGGATGGCGGCCGCGAGGTCGACGTCGTCGCACAGGATGGCGGCGGACTTGCCGCCGAGCTCGAGCGTCACGCGCCGCAGCCGCTCGCCGCACAGCGCCGCGATCCGACGGCCCGCGGCGGTGCTGCCGGTGAAGGCCACCTTGTCGACGCCGGGATGCGTGACCAGGTGCTCGCCGACCTCGCGGCCGGCGGGCACGATGCTCACCACGCCCTCGGGCAGGCCCGCCTCGTCGAGCGCGTCGGCCAGCAGGTAGGCGTCGAGGGGCGTCTCGGGCGCGGGCTTGATGACGAGGGTCGAGCCCGACGCGAGCGCGGGCGCGAGCTTCAGCATGATCGTGAAGAGCGGCACGTTCCAGGGCACGATGGCGGCCGCCACGCCGACGGGCTCCTGCCGCACCACCGCGCGCCCGATCAGGCTCTCGCGCGGCTCCTCGAACGGGAAGCTGCGCGCGAGCTTGGCGTAGTAGTCGAGCACGAGGAACGAGGAGAGCGCCTGGCCGGCCTGCGACCACCCGATCGGGCTCCCCATCTCGAGCGAGATCAGCTGCGCGACCTCGCCCATGCGCTTCATCAGCGACGCGTGCAGGCGCTGCAGCGCGTCCGCGCGCTCCTCGGGCGTGGTGCGCGGCCACGGCCCCTGGTCGAAGGCCCGGCGCGCCGCCGCGACGGCGCGGTCGACGTCGGCCTCGCGCGCCTCGGGCACGCGGCCCACGACCTCGTGGCTGAAGGGCGAGCGCACCTCGATCGTGGCGCCCGACGAGGGCTTCTCGCGGCGGCCGCCGAGGTAGAGCGTTTCGTGCACCAGCATCTGGATCAGACCTCCACGCCGATCGGACAGGAAACCCCGGTGCCGCCGAGACCGCAGTAGCCGCCGGGGTTCTTGGCGAGATACTGCTGGTGGTAGTCCTCGGCGAAGTAGAACTCGGGGGCGTCGGCGATCTCGGTGGTGATCTCGCCGTAGCCCGCTTCCGCGAGGCGCTTGCCGAAGGCCTCGCGCGAGGCGAGCGCTGCGCGGCGCTGCGCCTCGCCGTAGGTGTAGATGCCCGAGCGGTACTGCGTCCCGACGTCGTTCCCCTGGCGCATGCCCTGGGTCGGGTCGTGGCCCTCCCAGAAGATGCGCAGCAGCGCCTCGTAGCTCGTGGCGCTCGGATCGAAGACGACGCGCACCACCTCGTTGTGGCCGGTGAGCCCGCTACACACCTCGCGGTAGGCCGGGTTCGGGGTGAGGCCGCCCGCGTAGCCCACCGCGGTGGTGTAGACGCCATGCGCCTCCCAGAACTTCCGCTCTGCGCCCCAGAAGCAGCCCATCCCGAAGAGCGCGAGCTCGAGGCCGGAGGGGTAGGGCGGGGCGAGCGGCGCGTCGAGCACGAAGTGCCGCGCAGGGACCGGCATGCGCTCGGTGCGGCCCGGCAGCGCCTCGCCGGGCTGCGGCATGCGAACCTGGGTCGACCCGATGGCCATGGCGCGGACCTCCGGGCGCGTAGGCTACTGTGCACCGCCGACTCGCGCACGGAGGCCGAACGTGAAGAACCTGCTGTCCTACGAAGGCAAGCGCGTCCTCGTCACCGGGGCTGCCTCGGGGATGGGGGAGGCGACGGCCCGCCTGGTGGGCGAGCTCGGCGCGGAGGTGATCGCGCTGGACGTGAAGAAGCCCTCGGTCCCGGCCGCGCGCTTCCTCGAGGTCGATCTGCGCGACTCGCGCGCGATCGAGGCGGCCGCCGCCGAGGTCGGGCCGCTGCGGGCGCTCTTCAACTGCGCCGGGTTGCCCGGCGGGGCGTTCTCCCCGGTCGACGTGATGCTCGTCAACTTCGTCGGCCTGCGGCATCTGACCGAGGCCGTGATCCCGCGGCTCTCGCGCGGCGATGCGATCGCGAGCATCGCCTCGGCGGCTGGCGTGATGTACCAGGCGCTGCAGGCGCAGGTGACGCCGCTGCTCGCGATCTCGGACTTCGCGGCGGCACGCGACTGGGTGGCCGCCAAGGCGCGCGAGCCCGGCTTCGAGCCGTACTCGTTCTCGAAGATGTGCACGATCCTCTACACGCTGACCCGCGGCTGCGGGCTCGCCCCGGCGACCGGGATCCGGATCAACTGCGTGAGCCCGGGTCCGACCGACACGCCGATGTTCGAGTACTTCATCGCCCAGGCCGGCCAGGAGTTCATGGACAACTTCCCGCGGCCGCTCGGGCGCAACGCGCGGCCCGAGGAGCAGGCGTGGATCCTCGCGTTCCTGAACAGCGAGGCCGCGAGCTACGTGAATGCCGAGAACGTCTTCAGCGACGGTGGATTCGCCGCCGGCCTGCTCACCCGCACCATCGACCCGGCGGTGCTCGCCGGGCGGCGCTGACGTATCTTCACGCTTCCCATGGAGATCCGATGAGCTGGCGACCCGGGCGAGGAACGCAAGCGGATTCTCCGCGCGCGGAGCCGAGCGAGGTCGAGCAGCAGCGCGAGCGCTGGGAGCGCCTGTGCCACGAGGCCGAGCAGCAGCGCGACGAGCTGCTCCGGGAGGCGCAGCGGGCGCGCGACGGCTGGAGTCCGCTCGAGTTCTCGCTGTCCTTTGCGGGCATCGACACCTGTCGGGAGGAGCATGCAGCGCTGGCCGTCCGTGAGCGCGTGTTCCTCTACGGCCTGGTCTTCGCGCTCGCGCCGATGAGAGTGCTCGAGGTGGGCACCTTCAAGGGAGGCAGCGCCCGGATCATCAGCGCGGCGCTCGACGACCTGAAGCGCGGGGGTGAGCTGGTGACGATCGACCCCTCGCCGGAGCAGATCGCAATCGACTGGAGCTCGATCGCGCACAACACGCGGAGCGTGAAGGGCTACTTCCCCTGGGACTTCGAGCGCTCGCCCGAGCTCGCCGCGCTGCGCTTCGACCTCGCATTCATCGACGGGGATCACGGCTACGACGGCGTCTTCGAGGACCTGCGCCGTCTTCCGAAGTTCCTGCTCCCCGACTCCTACGTGCTGCTGCACGACGCGTCGAACGCGGAGGTGTCGAAAGCCATCGACCGGGCGATCGAGGAGTGCGGCTATCGCGACTGCGGCAAGGTCGGCCGCATCACCAACACCAGCGAGGGAAGCCTCTACGGCGGCCTGCACCTGCTCTGGATGCCGCAAGGGCAGGAGGCTCCGGCTGCGGTTCCTGAGACGGCGCTCCCAGGCTAGCGCCCCTCCCGCCACTTCTGGATCGTCTCGCTGCTGCCGACGGCGGCCTCGGCGGCGACCTTCTCGAGCAGGCGCTCGAACTCGTCGCTGCCGGCGCGGTCGGCCAGCGCGCGGGGGATCGCAGGGAACGCATAGTCGGGGCTCGGCAGCGGCGGGTGATCGCTCGCCGGCTTGCGCGCGAGCACCTCGGCGACGACGGGCGCGAGCCGCCGCTCCTTCTCGCGCGCAGCCTTCTCCTCGCGCTCCATGAATTCGGGCAGGACCTCGCGGCCGAACAGCTCGAGGCTCTCCATGATGTGCTCGTGGCGGTTCCGGCCCGCCTGGCTCACGAAGATCACCTGGTCGACGCCCGCCTCCTCGTAGCGCCGCAGGTAGTCGCGGATCTGGTCGGGGGTGCCGACGGCGCCGCGAATCCCGCCGATGCCGCCCTGCACGACCTTCGCGCCGAGCCGATCCTGGTGGGCGGCTGCGGCCTGCACGGCGGCGGGGTCGTAGCCCTGCTCGGCGCGGCGCTGCTGGTACTCGGCCCAGACGTCGGTGTGCCCGGGCTGGTGCCGGCCGAAGACGTAGTAGTGGGCGAGCGAGTAGCCAAAGAAGTTGGCGCCCTCGATCCCGCGCGCCAGCGCCTCGTCCTCGTCCGGATGACACATGAAGGTGGAGACGCAGGCGACGTTCGGGTTCACGGCGTCGCCGATCGCGACGCCGTCGCGCGCCAGCGTCGCGTAGTAGTCGCCGATCCAGTGCCGCGCGTCCTCCGGGTCGATGAAGGCGAAGGTGAGCGCGCCGATCCCCTGCTGCGCGGCGAGCAGGATCGTCTCGCGCCGGCTGCACGCCAGCCAGACAGGAGGGTGCGGCTTCTGCATCGGCTTCGGCACCACGTTGCGCGGCGGCACCGACAGGAACCTGCCGGCGTGCCCGGTGAAGGGCGCCTCGGTGAGGCAGCGCAGCGCCACCCGCAGGCCCTCCTCCCACATCGCGCGCTTGTCGTTCGGGTCGATGCCGAAGCCGCCGAGCTCGGCCTCGGAGGAGGACTCGCCCGTCCCGAAGTCGACGCGGCCGCCGGAGACCAGGTCGAGCGTCGCGATGCGCTCGGCCACGCGCGCCGGGTGGTTGAAGGGGGGCGGCGTCTGCACGATGCCGTGGCCGAGCCGCATCCGCTTGGTGCGCTGCGACACCGCGGCGAGGAATACCTCGGGCGCGCTCGAGTGGCTGTACTCCTCGAGGAAGTGGTGCTCGACCTCCCAGACGGAGTCGATGCCGATGCGGTCGGCGAGCTCGCACTGCTCGAGCGCGTCCTGCAGCAGGCGGTACTCGGAATCGGGCTGCCAGGGACGCGGCAGCTGGTGCTCGTAGAAGAGGCCGAACTTCATGGAACCCTCGCGGCTCGGGCGCGCCCCATGCTACCGCGGCTGCGCGCAGCAGCTCGCCGGCGCCATGGACGGCTGAGCTCCGCCCCAATCCAGGGCCTTCCTCCCGGTGTACTAGCCGGTGAAGGGAACGCACGCGCAGAAGCCGGGCGCCTTCGACACGATCTCGGGGCTGCTGCAGGAGGCGAGGGCCGGCGGCCTCTTCACGGTGCCGGGCGAGCACGACGTGTTCTCCGACGGCGGCAAGGAGTACATCGAGCGCTTCGGCCGGGGCACGGTCGGGAGCGGCTGGCGGAGCTTCGACCATGGCGGGGCGCACTTCGTCGGTCTGGTGAACGTGCTCGAGTTCAAGAGCGGCAAGATCGGTACGCTCGGCGCGGAGCAGCTCGAGTGGCTCGAGAAGGACGCGGCCTGTCGGCCAGCACGCCCGTCGTCGTGTTCGCACACATCCCCCGCTGGGCCGTCTATCCGGACTGGGGCTGGGTGACCACCGACGGCCAGCAGGCGCTCGGAGTTCTGAAGCGCTTCGGCTCGGTGACCGTGCTCAACGGCCACATCCACCAGGTGATGCAGAAGGTCGAGGGAAACGTGACCCTCCACACCGCGATGTCGACGGGCGCGGGCTGCGGGTACGCCGTGGAACGGCAGGCCGGGTCCGCTGGCGGTGGTCGAGGCACCGCTCGGCTGAGCGCGAGGTCGAATCGGTGGATGGGGCGAAGCAGAACGGCGGCGGATCGGCGCCCGAGGCGAGCGACGAGGCGCTGACGCGCGCGCTCGCGAGCGGGAGCGAGGAGGCGCTGCGTCCGCTCTACGCGCGCTACGCGCCGCTCGTCTTCGGCCTCGCGGCGCACGCGCTCGAGCGCGCGACCGCGGAGGAGGTCGTGCAGGACGTCTTCCTGTCGGTGTGGAGGAACGCCGCGCGCTACGACGCGGCGCGCGGCCCGCTGCGCCCGCGGCTGCTGCAGATCGCGCACTTCCGCATCCTGAACGAGCTGCGCAGCCGAAGCCGCCGCCCACAGCTCGCTCCCGATCCCGACGGCGAGCAGGTGGCCGCGCTCGAGGACCCCGATCCGGGGCCCGCCGCCGGGGCGTGGAGCGAGTATCGCCGCTCCGCCGTGCGCCATGCGCTCGAGCTGCTGCCGCCGGCGCAGCGCCAGGCGCTCGGCCTGGCCTTCTTCGAGGATCTGACGCACGAGCAGGTCGCCGACGTGCTGCAGCTCCGGCTCGGCACCGCGAAGACGCGGATCCGCGCCGGGCTTCAGAAGCTCCGCGAGCAGCTCGTGCCGCTCGTGGCCGTGCTCGCGCTCGCGCTGCTGGCGGGCTTCACGGCGCTGCTCCACCGCCACGCTCTCGACCAGGGTACCCTCGCGACCGGCGAGCGCGCGCTCGACCTCGTCACCTCGAGCGACGTCAAGCCGATCCGTCTGGAGGCGGCCACCGGCGTCCCGGCGGAGGCGCATGCGAACTACCGCGCGCGGCCCGGCACGCCGCTTGCGGTGCTGAGCCTCTCGAAGCTGCCGCCCGCGCCGGCGGGGCGCGTGTACCAGGCGTGGCTCCGCGCCGAGGGCGTCTGGGTCTCGCTCGGCACCGCGGTGCCGGACGCCGAGGGTCGGGCGCGCATCGTGGCCGAGGGGCCCGCGTTCGCGGCGCCAGCCGAGGCGCTGCAGGTGACGCTCGAGCCGGCGCCCGGCGGCGTCGCGCCGGGCGGGGCGCTGGTGCTCGCATGGCCGAAGCCGTGACCGCGCCCAGACTCGGCGTTGCGCTCGGGCGCCTCCATCCGGCCTTGCACCTCGAGGCCGCGCTCGAGGCCGAGCGCCTGGGCTACGAGTCGGTGTGGCTGCCGGAGCACCTGGTCTTCCCGATCGAGATGTCCGGCTCGCCGCTCCCGGGCGAGGCGCATCCGCCCGTTCCTCCGACGACGCCCGTCTTCGATGCGTTCGCCTATCTCGCCTTCCTGGCCGGTCGGACCGAGCGCCTGCGTCTCGGCACGCACGTGTATCTGCTCGGGCTGCGACATCCATTCGTGTCGGCCCGCGCGGTGCAGACGCTCGATCTCGTGTCGGGAGGTCGCGCCGAGGTGGGGATCGGGGCCGGCTGGCTCGAGAGCGAGTGGCGCGCCGCGGGTCTCGACTTCGCCTCGCGCGGCCGCCGCCTCGACGAGGCGGTCGCCGTGTGCAAGCGGCTCTGGAGCGAGCCGGTCGTCGAGCACCACGGCCCCTTCTTCGACTTCCCGCCCGTCGCCTTCGAGCCGAAGCCGGTGCAGAAGCCGTGGCCGCCGCTCCTGATCGGCGGCGAGTCGGAGGCCGCGCTCCGCCGCGCGGCGCGACTCGGCGACGGATGGATCGGGCTCGACCACACGCCGGAGAGCGCCCGCGACCGCGCGGCGCGCCTGCGCGCGCTGTGCGCCGAGATGGGCCGCGGGAGCGCGCGCTTCGAGATCAGCGTGGGCGCGCGCGATCCGTCGCGCGACGATCTGGCGCGCTACGCGGAGGCCGGCGTCGCGCGGGTCATCGTCGCGCCGTGGCAGCGGTCCCGCGACGCCGTCGACGCGCTGCGGCGGCTCGCCGAGCGCGTGTGCCCGAGCTAGGGCGCGGCCGGCTCCTCCTCGAGCGAGGCCTGCTCCAGCGTGAGCCCGCGCGTCTCCGGCACGATCCAGAGGAACAGGACCGTCGCGGGGACGAACGTCGCGAGCGAGAGCCACGTGATCGCCGGTGCGAGCCCGCCGAGGCGGGCGGAGAGCAGCGAGAGGCCGAAGCTCGCCGCCATCGCGGCGCCGGCCAGCATCAGCGAGGCGACACCGGTGAAGGTCGCCCGCAGCGCCGTCGGGAAGAGCTCCGTGCCGATCAGACGGTCCGCCACCGAGAACGCCGCGGTGGCGCCCTGGTTCACGAGCATCAGCGGGATCAGGCCGGCCAGCGCGGCTTTGCCTGGGGGGACCCAGTAGAAGGCGACGCCGCTCGCCACCGCGAGCGCGGAGCCGAGCGCGGCGGTCGGCCGCCGGCCCCAGCGGTTGGCGAGCCGCGCGCCGAGCGGGTTCCCGATCTGGCCGATGCCGCCGCCCACCAGGTAGACGAGGCTCGCAACCGGCGGCGGCAGCGCGAGCGTCCTCACCATGTGATAGAAGGGCCAGGTGCTGACGGCGATCAGCGCGATCGGCCGCAGCGCGGCGACGGCGAGCAGGCCGATCGAACGGCGCCTCCAGGCGCCGCGAAAGAGATCGGCGCTGCGCGAGGACGCCACCTGGCCGCGCTCGACGGCGCGCGCGAAGCGGTCGGTCTCGGTGAGCGCGCGCCGCACCGGCACGATCGCGAGGGCCGGCAGCGCGGCTACCACCCAGAACGCGCGCCAGCCTCCGGGCAGGTGATCGGCCGAGGCAGCGAGCCCGAGCGCGAGGCCGCCGCCCGCCGCGCCTGCCAGCCCGAACCACGCCTGCCCGGCGGCGCGGAACGCGTCGGAGGCGCGCTCCGTCATCACCACCACGAGCGCAGCGAGCAGCGCGCCGCGGAGCGCGTTGAAGCCGATCTGCACCGCCGTGAAGGAGGCGACGCCGGGCGCCACCGCCGAGGCGAGCGCGAATACGGGCAGGAGTGCGAAGCAGAACACGAGGATGCCGCGCCGGCCGCGGCGATCGGCCAGGCGGGTGAGCAGCGCGGTGCCGAAGGCGCCGAGCGACATCCAGCCGTTGATGAACGTGATGCCCGTGTCGTCGAGCCCGAACTCCCGGGCCATGTAGGGCTGCGACAGGCCGCCCAGCGACTGCACGTAGAAGCCGTAGACGGCGAGGCCCAGCAGCAGGTACATCTCGGCCCGTGGTACGATGGGACGGACCTGAGGTCAAGGGCGAAGTCCGTGGACGTCGGCATCCTCCTGATCTTCCAGAACTACCAGGGCCGCGGCAGCGATGCGGACATGGTGCGCGACCAGATGCGGCTGGCCGAGCTGGCCGAGCCGCTCGGCTACGACAAGGTGTGGCCGCCCGAGCACCACTTCACCGACTACTCGGCCTGCCCCGACAACGTGGCGTTCCTCGCCTGGCTGGCCGGCCGCACCTCGCGCATCCGCCTCGCCACCGGCGCGGTGATCGTCCCCTGGAACGATCCCCTGCGCGTGGCCGAGAAGATCGTGCTGCTCGACCACCTCTCCGGCGGGCGCGCGGTGCTCGGCCTCGGACGCGGCCTCTCGCGCTTCGAGTACGCGCACTTCCAGGTCGACATGGGCACCTCGCGCGCGCGCTTCGACGAGGCGGCGCGCATGATCGTCGACGCGGTCGAGAAGGGCGTGATCGAAGGGGAGGGCCCCTACTACCCACAGGTGCGCACGGAGATCCGCCCGCGGCCGCTGCGCGGCTTCCGCGACCGGCTCTACGCGGTCGGCATGTCGGGCGACTCGGTGGTGCAGGCCGCCGAGCTCGGCGCCCGCCTGATGACGTTCTCGCAGATGCCGTGGGAGCTGTACGCGCAGGGTCCCCTCAAGAGCTTCCGCGATTCGTGGCGGAGCCGGCACGGCAGCGAGCCGCCCCCGCCGCTCACCGGCGATCTCTTCTTCTGCGACACGGACGCGAGTCGCGCCGAGGCGATGGCGACCGAGTACATGACCAACTACTTCCTCACCATCGTCCACCACTACGAGCTGCTCTCGGATCACTTCAAGCACACGCCGGGCTACGAGCTCTACGCCAACGCGTCGGAGGCGTTCCGGCAGGTCGGGCTCGAGACGGCGGTGCGCAGCTACGTCGGCGTGCAGAGCTGGGGAACGCCGCAGGCGATTCTCGAGAAGCTGCGCTGGCGGCGCGATCTGCTCGGCGCGTTCGAGCTCAACCTGATCGCGCACTACGGGGGGATGCCGTTGGAGGACGCCGAGCGCAGCCTGCGGCTCTTCGCGGAGCACGTCCTGCCGGAGGTGCATCGCTGGTCGTGAGCGCGGGGCGCCACGACCACCACATCCACCTCTTCGCCGCCGCGGCCGCGCTGGCGTCGGCTGACTGCAGCCGCGATCCGGCTCGCGCGCTCGCCGCCGCGCAAGCGGACGCGCGCGGCTGGGTGCGCGGCGTCGGCTACCACGAGTCGGTCGCGGGCGGGCTCGACCGCGCCGCGCTCGACCGCATCCGCGGCGACGTTCCGGTGCGCGTGCAGCACCGGAGCGGCCAGCTCTGGGTGTTGAACTCCGCCGCGCTCGAGCGCCTCGACCTCGACTCCCCGGACGGGCTCCTCTACCGCGCCGACCGGCTGCTGCGGGAGCGCCTCGCTGCGGAGCCGCCGAGCCTCGCCGAGGTGGGCCGGCGCCTCACGCAGATCGGTGTCGCCTCGGTCACGGACGCCACCGCCACGAACGGACCGGCCGAGCTCGCCGCTTTCGCCGCGGCCCGGGCGCGCGGGGAGCTCCCGCAGCGCCTCGTCCTGATGGGAACGCTCGAGCTCTCGGACTGCAACCCCCCGTCCGGCATCGAGATTGGCCCCGTCAAGATCCACCTGGCGGAGGCCGAGCTGCCGCCGCTCGATCGGACCGTCGAGACGATCCGGGCCGCCCACGCCCGCGACCGCAACGCGGCGATCCACTGCGTGACGCGCGCCGAGCTGGTCTTCGCGCTCGCCGCCTACGAGAGCGCCGGTGTGCGCGCCGGCGACCGGCTCGAGCACGTGCACGTGGCGCCGCCTGACTGCGTGGCGTGGATCGCCCGGCTCGGGCTCGCCGTGTGCATCCACTCCGCGCTGATCGCCGAGCGCTACGACGACTGGCTGCGCGACGTCGAGCCCGGCGATCGAGCGTGGCTGGCTCCGATCGACGCGCTGCGCGAGGCCGGCGTCACGCTGCTCGAGGGCAGCGACGCGCCGTTCGGGCCGCTCGTCGCCGCAGGCCCGTCAACGCGAGGACGCTCGCTCCGGCAGCCAGCTCCGTACCCGGCTCGCTGACGCAGAGGACTCCCGAGCCGCCCGGCTCAGCGCGCACGATCAGCTCGCGTCCGTCCTGGAGCTGGGCCCAGAGTGCGACCTGACCGGCGTCGTTCAGGCCGAAGCGCTGGAAGTCGAGGTTGATGACGGTCGATCCGCAGAGCGAGTCGCCGCCGGCGAGGATCTTGTCCGCCACCGGATCGCCGCCACCGTAGACCCCGGAGTGATCGCTGCCGGCGATCAGGAGCCCAAGATCGCCTGCGTCGTTCAGGGCGACCTCTTCGGCGACCGGGTTGGCGGGGAAGCCGGGCGTCTTGGCGTCCCAGACCCTGGTCAGGTCGACGTACGCGGCTTCGACGCTGTCGACGCCGTCGAAGTACTGCGCGCCGTAGCCGATGCTGCCCGCCTCGTTGATCGCGAACCCGTAGCTGCTGCCGACCTCGGAGAGGTCACAGCTCGGGTTCGCGAAGCTGTTCAACGCGACCTCCTCGGCGACCCCGAGCGTGCTTCCCCGCATGACGGCCTCGTCGCACGGCTCCGCGTCCGAGAGCCCGAAGAACGCGACCTGGCCGTTCTCGGCGATGTCGGGCTGAGGGAATCCGAAGATGCCCGTGATCTTGTTTCCCTCCGCCAGGGTGTCTCCTCTCTGGAAGAGCGTGGTCGTTCCCTGCGAGTCGACGCGCAGCACGGCGAGCGGGGAGCCGTCGATGACGACGAGCACGCCGGCGCCGTTCACGGCCGGAGACCTGAAGAACGTGGTCGATCGATAGAGGGGCGAGAGGAGCCCGTGTGCGCTCCGGAAGACGGCCATTCCCTGTGCGTCCGCTCCGCTGAAGGCGACGTTCCCCGCGTCGAACGAGCCGATGCTCAAGATCGAGACCACCTCCTGGCCCTGGAGGCCGGTGAGCTGGTCGTACCCGTCGATCGAGAGGTCCGCCTGCGACCCGGTGAAGAGCGCAAGCCCCTGGCTCGTCGCGCGGGCCGCGAAGGCGACCGTGCCGTCCGAATCGATGGCCGGAGGGTCGAAGCCGATGAGCTCGGCGAAGGGTCCGCCGTGGAAGGGTCCACCGTCGGTGCTCGCGATGACCGTCAGATGGTAGGAGCCGGCGCGCACGCACCAGGGTGCGAGCACGGCGACGAGGAAGGTTGCGAACAGCCGGAGCCGCCGAGGCATCGGACGGAAGCGGCCTCGGCGGCGGATCGCCGCCAGCGCGAGCGCCGCGGCGGCCGCGCACAGGGAAGCCGCCGGCTCCGGTACGGTGATGCACTGGCCGCCCGGCCCGGTGCTGGGATCGGCGCGCACCACCAGATTGCGCCCGTCCGAGAGCCGTACGTACAGCGCGAGCTGACCGGCGTCGTTCTGGCCGTAGCGCTGGAAGTCGATGTCGGTCGCGGTGGCATCGCAGAGCCGGTCGCCCGAGGCCAGCACCTTGTCGGCCAGCGGATCGGACCCCGTGTAGACCCCGAACCCGCTGCCGCTCTCGATCTGGAAGGCCACCCCGCCGTCGTCGTTGAGCGCGACGGCCTCCACGCTCGGTGAGTCC
This sequence comes from Myxococcota bacterium, assembly GCA_035506135.1. Lineage (GTDB taxonomy): Bacteria > Myxococcota_A > UBA9160 > UBA9160 > PR03 > DATJPY01. The sequence continues at coordinate 20,060 of DATJPY010000076.1, forward strand.
CCGAAGCCGGGCATGTGGTCGTCCCACACCTTCGTCGAGTCGACGAACACCGTCCCGATGTCGTTGGTGGGATCGAAGACGAAGGGAGCGTAGGCGACGCTCCCGCTCTCGTTGATCGCGAGCGGGACCGATCCGCTGGAGTCCCAGTCGCACTGCTCATCGTGTCCCAGGGCGATCACCTCGGCGCCGCCGACGATGCTGCGCATGAAGGCCTCGTCGCAGGGACCCGACGGGAAGTCGATGTCGGCGAAGAATGCCACCTGGCTCGTGTCGTTGATGTCCGGCGGAGGACCGAAGGGAATGTCGAATATCGTGCCGCCCGCGACCTGATCGTTCTTCTGGAGCAGGATCTCGGAGCCCTGAACGTCCGCGCGCACGAGCTCGAGGTCGTCGACCAGGACGACCTCGCCGAGGGCGTTCACGGCCGGAGGGCCGCTCGAGACGGTCGGGCCGAAGAGGGGGATGAGGGGGCCCACGGCCTCGGGTCCGCGATAGACCGTCGAGCTCGCCCGGAAGGCGACGAAGCCGGCGACGAACGAGCCGATCTCCGAGACGTCCACCGAGACCTGACCCTGGCGTCCGGTGATCTGGACGTAGTCGTCGAGCGAGCTCCCGGGCTGCGACGCCGTGAAGATCGCGCTGCCGGTACCCGGGGCGGTGGCGAGGAAGGCGACCCGGCCCCCTGCGTCGATGCTCGGCGGGACGAAGGCGGCGACCGCTCCTCCCGCGAACGGCGCCCGCGCGCTGCTGGCGATCACCACGAAGTCGTAGGACCCCGCGCGGCCGCTCGAAGCGATCAGGGCGGACGCGAGCACGAGAAGCCAGAGCGGGCGATGCATCGGCGAGCACTCCTTCCCCCCGCAACATTGCAAAGCGTAACCGCGACGCCGTTGCGCCGCCGCTACGATGCGGGCGAGGGGGAGCGCCATGCGGGGCGGCCGGTGGGGGATCGACGCGAGGCGCTGGGCTCCCGTACCGGTGATCGCGGTGCTCTTCGCGGCGTGCGCCACGACGGTCGGGGAGTACAGCGAATCCCCCCTCGGCCTCTACCAGTGCGTCGAGCCGGCGGTCGCTCTCGCCGTCGTGCCGCCGCGGCCTCCGCCGGGCCCGGCGCCTCCCGGCAAGCAGCCGGCGAAGCCGAAGGCGCCGCAGACAGCGAAGGCCAAGAGCAAGAAGAAGCAGCAGCTCCGCGTCGCCGCGGCGCCTCCCCCGATGATCGCGACCCAGCTCTGCGCCAGCGGCAAGCTCCCGGCCGGCAAGCCCGCGGAGCCGACGGTGGCGAAGGGCAATCCGCTGCTCGGCCCCATCGACCGCACGACCGAGAGCTTCTTCGGCGGCTCGTCGGACGAGTCCGCCTCGATCGCGCCGGCCGTCCTGGCACTCGACACCGCGTACCCGCGCACCACGCCGAGCTCCGGCCCGAAGCCGCCGGCCGATCCGTCCGGCTGTCAGGGCGTCGCGTACTACGGCGCCTGCTTCTACTACGGCGCGGCGATCGACCCGCGCAAGGGCGGCGGCGGCGGCATGACGTTCGCGATCGAGCGGCCCGCCTACGACGGCACCGGCGGCGCCGGCCACACGCTCGACGAGATCGCCGTGCAGGGCGGGCCGGCCGGCGGCGACATCGTCGAGCTGGGCTGGAACGTGTCGACGTCGCAGTATGGTGACGCCGATCCCCACCTCTTCGTGTTCCACTGGAAGGGCTGGGACCCGACCTGCTACGACGGCTGCGGCTGGCAGCAGGTCAGCCCGATCTACTTTCCGGGGATGAGCCTCGCCTCGATCGCGGGCCGGTCCGTCTACGGCGGCTGGATGCACTACCAGGGCAACTGGTGGGCTTGGTTCGACGGGAACTGGATCGGCTACTTCCCGGACTCCGAGTGGAACGGCCAGTTCGCGGAGAGCTCGCTGGTGCAGTGGTTCGGCGAGGTGGCGAGCGCCAACGGGGTACCTCCGCGCACCGACATGGGGAGCGGCGCGTATCCGGCTGACCCCAAGGCCGCCGAGAACGCCAATCTCTGCGAGGTCGACGACGCGCGCTGGGTCTGCTCGTACCACGACCAGCAGCGCCTGCGCTCGACGTATCGGCCCTACTACGAGATCGACCGGAGCGGCGCCGGCAAGACCCGCTACGGCGGACCCGGCGAGTAAGTCGCGTCCGGAGCTACGGCTCGACCGTCGTGGTGTCGCGCCCCGAGCGCAGCACCGCTCCGGGGCGCTCGCCGGACATCGCGCCCTCGCGCACGACCTCGACGCCGTTCACGAACACACGATCGATGCCGGCGGCCTCGGCGAACAGGCGCGCCGCGCCGCCCGGCAGGTCGAAGCGCGTGTGGATCGGGCCGGGCGCGACGGTCGCGGGGTCGAGGACCACGAGATCGGCGTGCCAGCCGATGGCCACCCGCCCGCGCTCCGAGAGCCCGTAGAGGCGCGCGGGCTGGTCGGTCAGCGCTCGGATCGCATCCTCGAGCGGGATCAGCCCGCGCTCGCGCACCGCGCTCCCGAGCAGCGACGTGGAGACCGTGAAGGAGTCGATCATGTCGAGGTGCGCACCCGCGTCCGAGGCGCCGATCAGGACGCGCGGATCGCGCCAGACCTCCGCGCGCAGCTTCCAGGTGGCGTCGTCGTCGCCCCCGAGCGCGGGCTTGAAGGTGGTGCGCAGGTCGTCGGCCAGCGCGACGTCGAGCAGCGCGTCGAAGGGCGCGACGCCGCGCTCCTTCGCGACGTCGCCCACCGTCCTGCCGCGCCACGGCGCGTTCTCGGCCGACCAGGTCTCCTCGATCTGGTAGTGCTCCCAGCGGGCGGCGAAGCCCATCGGGCCGGCGTTGCGCGCGCCCTCCTCGAGCTTCGCCCGCACGGCGGGATCCGCGAGGGCGCGCTTGCGCTCGGGAAGCGGGAGCGTCACTACCGGCGCCCACCCCGGCAGCGCATCGAGCACGAACGCCGACACGAGGTTGAGTCGGAGCGTGATGGGCTGAGGGACCGTGAGCGCCACCACGCGGCCGCCGCGCGCCGCCGCGACGTCGCTCGCGGCGAGCTGGGCGCGGTGGGCCTCGGGCGCGAACGAGACCACCGCCAGCATGTTCCAGTTGAGCGGACGCCGGGCCGCAGCCGACATGTCGGCCATCACGTCGACCTGCTCGTCGCTGAAGCGCCCCAGCCCCGGGATGAACTCGAGGCTCGTGCCGGGCGCGTCGCGGAGCACGCCGGCCAGCGCCACCAGCTCGTCGCGATCGGCCGCGCGCGAGGGCACCGGGCGGCCGTCGCCGTCGTTGTGCGTGGCGGCCCACGACGACGAGAAGCCGAGCCCGCCCTCGGCGAGCGACTGCGCCAGCAGCGCCTTCATCGCGTCGAGGTCCTGCGCACGGGCCGGCTCGCCCACCGCGCGCTCGCCCATGGCGATGCGCCGCAGCGGGCAGTGGCCGACCAGGAAGCCGGCGTTGATCGCGAGCGTCCCGTCGAGTCGGTCGAGGTACTCGCCGAACGAGGTCCAGTCCCAGGGCACGCCCTGCGCCAGGCTCTCGAGCGGCATGCCCTCGACGCGGGCGAGCATGCGCATCAGGTAGTCGGCCTCGGAGGGCCGCAAGGGCGCGATCGAGAAGCCGCAATTGCCCCCGATCACCGTGGTGACGCCGTGGAGCGGTGAGGGCGACAGCGTTGGGTCCCAGAACACCTGTGCGTCGTAGTGCGTGTGCAGGTCGACGAAGCCGGGGCACAGGACGCGACCGGCGGCGTCGACGGTGCGCGCGGCGGACTCGCCGAGATCGCCGATCGCGACGACCCGCCCGTCGCGGACGCCGACGTCCGCGCGCCGGCCGGGCGCCCCGCTCCCGTCGATGAGCGTGCCGCCGCGGATCGCGAGATCGAGCATGGGTCTCCTCCGGTCGGTGCGAGAGGCGAGGATCCCGAGGGTCGCCGAGCTGCGGCCGCGCGGCAATGTCGGCCCGGCGACGGCGCTGTCAGAGGCCCAGGAGCTCGGTCACGTGGTGGTCCCGCCCGGCCGTGTACCCGCCGTCGACTGCGATCGCCTGGCCCGACACGAACGACGCGTCGGCCGAGAGCAGGAAGCTCGCCACCGCGGCGATCTCCTCGGGCCGCCCGAAGCGGCGCAGCTTGTGCTCGCGGCGGATCTCCTCGCGCACGGAAGCCAGCGCCGGCGCGCCGAGAACGCCGTCGAGCATCGGCGTCTCGATGAAGCCGGGGCAGATGGCGTTGGCGCGGATCCCGGCGCGCCCGTAGTCGATCGCCAGGTTCTTGGTGAGCAGCACCACGCCGCCCTTCGAGGCGTTGTAGGCGCTCCCGCCCGCGGTCCCCTCGAGGCCTTCGATGCTCGCCAGGTTCACCAGGGCGCCGCGCTCGCCGGCGCGCGGCGGCTGACGGAGCATCTGCGTGAGCGCGTGCTTGCAGACGAGGAAGGTGCCCTTCAGGTTGATCTCGAGGACCCGGTCCCAGGCCGCGGCATCGAGCGCGTGGGCCGCGCCGCCGCCCGCGACGCCGGCGGCGTTCACGACGCCGTCGAGTCGGCCGTGCTCGGCGGCGATGCGCGCGACGAGCGCCGCGACCGCCGCCTCGTCGCGCACGTCGAGCGAGGCGACGCCGGGCGCCGGCGCGACGTCGGCGCCGACCACGCGCGCGCCTTCGGCGCGAAAGCGCTCGGCGCAGGCACTCCCGATCCCGGAGGCCGCACCGGTCACCAGCATCGTCCGGTCGTCCAGTCTCGCCATGGTCGCTCCTCCAGCGGCTCGCGGTGCGGGGCGAGCCGGGAGGCTACGGCGACTTCGGCGAGGGCGCTCCGGATCGACGGGGCCGAGCGCAGTTGCCCCGATGCTCGCAGTCCTGCAACGTTGTGGGCGTTGCCGACCGGGCAGGGCGCCTGGCCCGCTGACTCATGAGGGCAGGGCGCGCGGCGCCTGGCCCGCCGATTCATGAAGAGGGGAAGGCGTGAGCCCGCATCCGCTGATCGAGCGCGCCAGGGACCGCGAGGTCCGCCAGGCCAACCGCTTCCGCGACGCCGCCGAGAAGCTCGGCGCCGACGCGCTGCGCAAGGAGTGGGACGAGGAGGTCGCGAGCGCACCGCGCCGCCAGCCGGCCGGCAAGCGCTACCTCGTCCCGCGCAAGCGCCCGCCCGCGCGGCTCGGCGACGCGCAGGACCAGCTCGGGTTGGCCCTGCTGCGCCACGCCGGCGATCCGGCGCGCGCGCTCGCGCTGCCCGACGGCAGCGCCGTCCAGCTCGTCGGCTGGCGGGTGCCGCTGCGCGCCGCGGCGCCGGACGCGAAGCAGCCCGAGGATCCGAACCGCGGCGTCGGCGAGCTCGACCTGCTCGGCGTGAGCGAGACGGGGCGGCTCGCCGTCTTCGCGCTGGCGCACGTCGAGCCCGACGCGACGCGCGCCGGCACCGGCGAGACGCCGCTGCGCGCGCTCCTCGAGGGCCTCTCGGCCGCGGCGATTGCCTGGGCCAATCGCGACGCGCTGCGCGAAGAGATCGCCGCCGGCTTCGCGCGCGAGGTCGGCGACGAGCCGCCGCTCTTCGCGTTGCTCGGCGCGCCGCGCTACTGGGAGCTCTGCCGCCGCCGCACCGCGCAGAGGGGCGCGGCATGGATCTACCAGATGGACCGGCTCGCGCGCGAGATCGAGGGCGGTCTCGGCGTGCGCGTGCTCTACCTCGCGCTCGAGCCGGTGGTGCGTGCGCTCGATGGAGAGGGCTGGCCCGCGCTCGCGGCGCCTCCCCGCATCGCACCCGCGTGGGACGAGTTCGCGGGACGCGTGCGCCCGAAGCCGCCGCCGCGCCCGAAGCCGCGCAAGGAGCCGGAGGAGACGATCGTCGCCGGCGATCCGACGCGACCCGTTCGCAGCTACGCCATGAGCGAGCGCTACCAGGCGGGCGACCGCGTCGCGCATCCCCGCTTCGGGGAGGGCGTGGTGCAGGGGCCCGCGGGGCCCGGGAAGATCAAGGTCCGCTTCGAGGGCCAGCCCCGGGTGCTGGTGCACGAGAGGGTGGGCCGCTGATCAGTCGGGCGCGGTCTGCCCGGCGCGCTCGAGCGCCAGCCGGTAGATCTTGTTGCTGGGATCGAGGGCGACCGCGCGCTCGAGGAGAGCGCGCGCGCGATCCGGCTGGCTGCGGCGCAGCGCCAGTGCACCGCCGCGGTACGCGACCGCAGCGTCGTCCGGCGCCAGCTCGAGGGCGCGCGCCACGGCGGCGTCCGCGGCGTCGAGCTGGCCGGCGTCCTCGAAGAGATCGGCCGTGGCGAGCCAGGTACCTGCCGAGGGCAGGAGCTCGAGGCTCCGGTTGTAGGCCACCAGCGCGCCGCGCGGGTTGCCCTGCGACGCCAGGAGCTGGCCGAGCTCGAAGTCGACGGTCGCGCTCTCGCGGCCGATCCAGCGCAGATGCTCCCCCGCGGTCCGCAGCCGGCTCGCGTCGCCCCGCTCCCACGCGCGGCGCAGGCCGAACTCCTGCTCGTACTGCGCCACGAGCATCACCACCAGCGAGAGCGCGCCCACGAGCTCGAGCGCCGGGCCGATCCAAGTCCGGCGCGGAACCTCCTGCGCGGTGTCGGGCGCGATCGCCTCGCTGCGAATCAGCACCCGCGCGATGCGCCCGTCGCGCAGCTTCCAGATCGCCCCGTCGAGCACGAAGTGGTGCAGGTTCACCACCGAGGCGACGAGCGCGCCGAGGCCGGCGTCGAAGGGAATGCGGCCGAGGAACCCGGGCGCGAAGAGCACGCCGGGCACCGTCCAGACTGCAGCGCCTGCGAGCAGCGCCCTCCAGAGATAGCGACCGAAGCCGCCGTAGCCCGGTGCCGCGCGCGCGTAGTAGCTGGCGACCCACACGTACTGCACCGAGTGCCCGAGCGCCGCCCAGAAGAAGTAGTAGGTGGAGTGCTCGGACGACAGCGGCTCGACGTGCTGGAGCACGCCCCAGGTGCGCGCCGCGACGGGAATCGAGAACCAGAGCGCCTGCGTCAGAACCAGGAGGGCGGCGGGCGCGAGGTCTCGCGCGCTCGCGCGTCGCAGCAGGAGGATCGCGGTCACCCCGATCGTCGCGAGGTAGGCGACTCCGAGCAGTGGAATCGCGACGTCCGAGACGCCGCCAGGGATCCCGACGGCGAGCATGTGATAGCCCTGGTACAGGCTCGGGGCGTAGGCGGCCGAGGCCTGGCGCGTGTGCATCGCGATCGCGGTCGCCGCGTACGAGAGCGCGAAGGAGGCGTAGAGACAGCGCTTGAGCCCGCGCTCCAGCGCGACCCCGCGGCGCCGCAGGAACATCACGGCGAGGCCGTAGTTCTGGCCGGTGTAGTGCCACGGGCTCCACGTCAGGTAGACCGTGAGCAGGAGGGAGCCGATCCACGCCGAGCGGGTCGCGGCCGCGAAGGCGCCCGCGAGCAGGGCGGTCGCGTAGACCGCGAAGATCGTGTAGGCGCGCCGGTCCTGCCGCCGCGAGTAGACGCGCAGCAGCGTCGCGCCGTAGTGGGGGGCGCCGACGACGAGCGTGAGAAACGCGATCGTGCCGAGGCCGATCTCGGTGCGCACTTGCGGCCCGAACACGCACAGCGCCGCGAAGACCGCGGCGTAGCCGAGGCCGCAGCCGAGCAGCAGGTCGGGTGCGGCTCCGAAGAGCCAGCGGGAGGTGGCTTTCGAGGGCGCGCTCACGCCCTCATCTTATCGCCGATTCGGCGATGCCGGCGCAGCGCCCCGCAGGGCGGGCTGAGGCGCCCCGACTCAGGTCGCGGCGTTCGCGCGCTCGCTGAACTCCGCCACCAGCGCGAAGGTGATCGACAGCAGCACCGGCCCGAGGAAGAGGCCGAGCATCCCGAAGGCGCTGAGCCCGCCGAGCACGCCGAAGAACACCAGCAGGAACGGGATCTGCGTGGCGCCGCCGCTGATCAGCAGCGGCCGCAGGACGTTGTCGATGGTGCTGATCAGCGCGATGCCGTAGATCGCCATGCCGAGCGCCGCGTAGGGATGCGCAACGACGAAGAGCCACACCACGGCGCCGCCCCACACCAGCGTCGGTCCCATCGGGATGAACGAGCCGGCGAAGGTGAGGGCGCCGAGCGCCACCGGCGACGGCACGCCGAACAGGGCGAAGCCGATGCCTGCCACCAGCGCCTGCACGAGCGCCGTCCCGAGCAGGCCGAACACGACCGCCCGCACCACCGCCCCGACGTGCTCGAGGAAGTCGGGCGCGTTGGGGAACACGATCGTGGTGAGCCTCCGCGCCTGGCCGGCGAGGCGTTCGCCGTCGAGCAGGAATACGTAGAGCGTCACGACGGTGATGGCGAACTTGAACACGTTGCTGGCCAGCCCGCCCGCCAGGTCGACCAGCCGGCCGGATACCTGGGCGGCGTACTTCGTCGCGTACTGCACCATGTCGGTGGGCTGCACCACCGACTCGGCGCGCAGCTTCTCGATCGGGTCGGCCAGCCAGGCGTGCGCCGCGATCCAGGCCGGCAGCGGCGCACCGGCGTCGAGCCACTGGCGCACGACCCCGATCAGGTGCGACGCCTCGCTCGCCAGCGCGACGAGGATCCAGGCCACGGGGATCCCGGCCCCGAGCGCCACGGCCGCGGTGAAGAACGCCGCGGCGACGCGCGGCCGCCGCGTGCGCACGCGCATCCAGCGATAGAGCGGCCAGGTGACGTAGGCGAGGATCCCGGCCCACAGCACCGGGACCAGGAACGGGCGGAGCACGAGGAGGGCCGAGGCCAGCAGCGCGACGCCGCCGCCCACCCGCGCCGCCACCGAGCCGGCGCGCGGATCGCGGCCGGCCGGGGCCGGCGCTCCCGCGCGCGCTGCGTCACGGCTTCGCGTAGAGCTCGCCACCGGCGGCGCGGAAGGCCTCGCTGCGGTCGCGGAGGCCGGCTTCGCGGGCGCTTTCGACGTCGAGGCCCTGCGCGCTCGCGTAGTCGCGGATCTGCTGCGTGATCTCCATGCTGCAGAAGCGCGGCCCGCACATCGAGCAGAAGTGCGCGCTCTTGTGCGCGTCGGCCGGAAGCGTGGCGTCGTGCAGGCGCCGCGCGGTGTCGGGATCCAGCGAGAGGTTGAACTGGTCCTCCCAGCGGAACTCGAAGCGCGCCTTCGACAGCGCGTCGTCGCGCACCTGGGCGCCCGGGTGGCCCTTCGCGAGGTCCGCCGCGTGCGCGGCGATCTTGTAGGCGATGACGCCCTGTTTCACGTCCTCCCGGTCCGGCAGCCCGAGGTGCTCGCGCGGCGTCACGTAGCAGAGCATGGCGGTGCCGTACCAGCCGATCATGGCGGCGCCGATCGCGGAGGTGAGGTGATCGTAGCCCGGCGCGATGTCGGTGGTGAGGGGGCCTAGCGTGTAGAAGGGCGCCTCGTCGCACCACGCGAGCTGCTTCTCGACGTTCTCGCGGATCCGGTGCATCGGTACGTGGCCCGGGCCCTCGTTCATCACCTGCACGTCGAACGCCCAGGCGCGGCGCGTGAGCTCGCCCTGCGTGCGGAGCTCGGCGAACTGCGCCTCGTCGTTCGCGTCGTCGATCGAGCCGGGCCGCAGGCCGTCGCCGATCGAGAAGGCCACGTCGTAGGCCGCCATGATCTCGCAGATCTCGTCCCAGTGCGTGTAGAGAAAGTTCTCGCGGTGATGGGCCAGGCACCACTTCGCCAGGATCGAGCCGCCGCGCGAGACGATGCCGGTGCGGCGGCGCGCCGTCAGCGGGATGAAGCGCAGCAGCACCCCGGCGTGGATGGTGAAGTAGTCGACGCCCTGCTCGGCCTGCTCGATCAGCGTATCTCGCACGATCTCCCAGCTGAGCTCCTCGGGCCGGCCGCCCACCTTCTCGAGCGCCTGGTAGATCGGCACCGTCCCGATCGGCACCGGGCTGTTGCGCACGATCCACTCCCGGGTCTCGTGGATGTTGCGACCGGTGGAGAGATCCATCACGGTGTCGGCGCCCCAACGCGTCGCCCACACCAGCTTCTCGACCTCGTCCTCGATCGAGCCCAGCACGGCGGAGTTGCCGATGTTGGCGTTGATCTTCACCAGGAAGTTGCGCCCGATCACCATCGGCTCGAGCTCGGGGTGGTTCACGTTGGCGGGCACGATGGCGCGGCCGCGCGCCAGCTCGTCGCGCACGAACGCGGGGCTCTGGCCCTCCCGGAGCGCGGCGAACTCCATCTCCGGCGTGATCTCGCCGCGGCGCGCGTAGTGCATCTGCGTGACCCGCCGTCCCGGCCGCGCGCGCAGGAGCGGCCGCGTGCGCTCGAAGCGCACGCCGGCGAGGCGCGGATCGGCTGCGCGGCCGCGCGCGAAGGCCGAGGAGGGATCGAGCGCCTCCTCCAGGTCGCCGCGCGCCTGGATCCACGAGAGGCGCAGCGGCGGGAGTCCGCGGCGCAGGTCGATCTCGACCGCGGGGTCGGTGAAGGGACCCGAGCTGTCGTAGATCACGACCGGCGGGTTCTCCTCGAGCGTCGGGTGGCCGTCGGGACCCATCGCCCGCGTCGGCGACTGGCGCACCTCGCGCATCGGCACGCGCACGCCGGGCCGCTCGCCGGCGACGTGGATCTTGCGGGAGCCGGGGAAGGGCTCGCACGTGACGGTGGGCTGGACGGAAGAGGCGGGGCTGGCCATGTCGCTTCCCTCCGCCGGTTCGTCCCGAGGGCAGCCGGGGGACTAGCCGGATCAGGTTCCGGGGCTTCGCGGCGCGCCGGGCTCCCTCGAGCCCGAAGCCGCGTCTCAGGCCGTGCCTGCGGCCACACCCAGCAACAGAGAAGTCAGACTAGCTCATCCAGACCTTCCTGTAGCGGCCCACATCGAGAGCAGCATCTTGTACACGTAGTAGATCGGCTTCCAGCCGGAGTGGAGCGTGGACGGACGCACGCCGGCAGCCATCCGCACCGGGTGCTCGCGCAGCCGCAGGCCGGCGCGTGCGGCCAGCACGAGCACGTCGACGTCGGGATAGTCGGACGGGTACCAGTCCGCCGTGAACAGCGCGAGCGCGCGGCGGTTCATCGCCTGGAAGCCCGAGGTCGGGTCTGTGATGGCGAGGCCGGCGGCGCGCGCCAGCCCGCGAAACGCGTGGCGGCCGAGCGACCGCACGATGCCCATCCGGTAGTCGCTCGGCTCGAGGAAGCGCGAGCCGACCACGAGGTCGCAGTCGCCGCGGCGCAGAGGATCGAGCAGGCCCGGCACCTCCGCAGGCAGGTGCTGGCCGTCGGCGTCCATCTGCACCAGCCGCTCGACGCCGTGCGCGAGCGCGTACTTGTACCCCGTCTGCAGCGCCGCCCCGTAGCCGAGGTTGAAGGGATGGCGCACCACGCGAGCCCCGGCGCGGGCGGCGACGGCGGCGGTCGCATCGTGCGAGCCGTCGTCGATCACCAGCACCGCGAGCTCGGGCAGGCTGCGCCGCAGCTCGGCCAGCAGCGCGGGCAGGCGCTCGGCCTCGTCGTAGGCAGGCACGATCAGGAGCTCGAGCCGGGCGGCGTCCATCGGCTAGCGGTCCGGCTCGCGTTCCCACGCGACGGTCAGGTAGTGGTTCGCGAATCCGTGCCGCAGCGTCGAGCCGATCCGGCGCAGCAGCGAGTCCGGATGCGCCAGGTACCACGAGGGAAGATTGGCGCGGAGCTGCGCGCGGCGGAAGCGGCGCCCGCGCCAGCCGGAGGCGAGCGCGACCCGCTGCACCTGACGGAGCGCGTCCCGCTCGCGGAGCCGCTGGCGTGCGCCGAGCGCGCGGAACGAGCGCTCGCTGAAGTCGTGCCGGTGATGCGGATTCAGATCGACCGACGGCGTCGTCGGCACGGAGGCCACCAGCACGCCGCCGGGGCGCAGCAGCGAGGCCAGGTGGGAGAACAGGCGCTCGGGCTCGTCCACATGCTCCAGCGTCTCCAGGCTCACGATCGTGTCGAAGCCCTCCGGATCGCGGAACGAGAGCGCGTCGGCGGCGATGAAGCGGGCAGCACCGCCGCCGTAGCGGGCGTTCGCGTGCGCAATCGCCTCGGTCGAGACGTCGACCCCGACGGCGGGCCCCAGCGAGGGATTCCGCGCGAGCAGGAGCTCCGTGCCGTAGCCGACGCCGCAGGCGAGGTCGAGCAGCCGACCGGCGCGCGCCACGCGGGCTGCGAACTCGTAGCGCTCGAAGTGCAGTGCGAGCGTCGCCCGCGCCGCGGCGTCGCCCGGATCGAGCGCGTCGGGGACGAGCCGCTCGAGGCTGTCCGGGTCGAGGGACACGGCGCGCAAGCCTATCGGCGCGCCGCGGGCCGCGCCAAAGCCGGCCCTCCCTCCGGCGCCGCCGCTCGGCTAGCTTCGCGTTGCGCGTCCGAGATCGGGGGGGCGTATGGACAGCTTCGGCGCCCGACGCACACTGCGTGTCGGAGACCGCGCGGTCGAGATCTTCGCGCTCGAGGCGCTCGAGCGCGCGGGCCTGTCGATCGGCCACCTGCCGTACGCGCTGCGCGTGCTGCTCGAGAACCTGGTGCGCAACGAGGACGGCCGGAGCGTCTCCGCCGCGGACGTCGAGAGCGTCGCGCGCTGGGATCCCGCGGCGCCGCCCGAGCGCGAGATCGCCTTCCTGCCGGCGCGCGTCGTGCTGCAGGACTTCACCGGCGTGCCGTGCGTCGTCGACCTGGCGGCGATGCGCGACGCGATGGCGGCGCTCGGCGGGAGCCCTGCGCGCATCAATCCGCTCGTGCCGGTCGAGCTGGTGATCGATCACTCGGTGCAGGTCGACGTCTTCGGCACGCGCGATGCGTTCGCGCGCAACGTCGAGCTGGAGTTCGAGCGCAACCGCGAGCGCTACGCCTTCCTGCGCTGGGGCCAGTCCGCCTTCCAGAACCTGAAGGTGGTGCCGCCCGGCACCGGCATCGTGCACCAGGTGAACCTCGAGTACCTGTCGCGCGTGGTGTTCGCCGACGCCGCCGGTCGGGCCTACCCCGACACGCTGGTCGGCACCGACTCGCACACCACGATGGTGAACGGCCTCGGCGTCGTGGGCTGGGGCGTCGGCGGCATCGAGGCGGAGGCGGCCATGCTCGGCCAGCCGATCTCGATGCTGGTGCCGCGCGTGGTCGGCGTGCGGCTCACGGGCGCCCTGCGTCCGGGGGCGACGGCGACCGACCTCGTGCTGGTGGTCACGCAGATGCTGCGCAAGCACGGCGTGGTCGGTCGCTTCGTCGAGTTCTTCGGCCCGGGCCTGGCGGAGCTGCCGCTCGCCGACCGCGCGACGATCTCGAACATGTGTCCCGAGTACGGCGCCACCTGCGCCATGTTCCCGGTCGACGCCGAGACGATCCGCTACCTCCGGCTCACCGGGCGGAGCGAGGAGCAGGTACAGCTCGTCGAGGCCTACCTGCGCGCGCAGGGCCTCTTCCACGTCCCGGGAGCGCCCGAGGCGCGCTACTCGGAGACGCTCGCGCTCGACCTCGGCTCGGTGGAGCCGAGCCTCGCGGGGCCGCGGCGCCCGCAGGACCGCGTGCCGCTCTCGCAGGCGGCCGACTCGTTCCGCCGCGCGCTTCCCGATCTCGGCCGCGGCGTCGCTGCGGATGCATCGGTCGAGATCGAGATCGGCGGCGAGCGCGCCGCGCTGCGCCACGGCTCGGTCGTGATCGCCGCGATCACGAGCTGCACCAACACCTCGAACCCGAGCGTGATGATGGCGGCGGGGCTGCTCGCGAAGAAGGCGGCGCTGCGCGGGCTCGAGACCCGACCCTGGGTGAAGACCTCGCTCGCCCCGGGCTCGCAGGTGGTGACGGGCTACCTGAAGGCCGCCGGGCTGCTGTCCTACCTCGAGCAGCTCCGCTTCAGCCTGGTGGGCTACGGCTGCACGACCTGCATCGGGAACTCCGGCCCGCTGCCGGAGCCGGTGGCCGAGGGCATCGAGAGCGGCGGCCTGGTGGTGTGCTCGGTGCTCTCGGGCAACCGCAACTTCGAGGCGCGGGTGCATCCCGCCGTGCGCGCCAACTACCTGATGTCGCCGCCGCTCGTGGTGGCCTACGCGCTGGTCGGCCGCATGGACGTCGACCTCGCCCGCGAGCCGCTCGGCACGGGGAGCGACGGCAAGCCGGTGCATCTGCGCGACGTGTGGCCGACGCCGCAGGAAGTGCGCGACGCCGTCGAGCGCTACGTCGACGCGGAGCTCTTCCGCAGCACCTACGCGGACGTGTTCCGCGGCGACGCGCGGTGGAACGCGCTCCCGGTGCCGGCCGGCGAGCGCTTCGTCTGGGATCCCGAATCCACCTACGTGCGCCATCCGCCGTACTTCGAGGGCATGACCCGGGACGTGCCGGCCGAGGTCGACGAGATCCGGGGTGCCCGCGTGCTCGCCTGGGTCGGCGACAGCGTCACCACCGACCACATCTCGCCCGCCGGCAGCATCGCCAGGGAGTCGGCCGCGGAGCTCTATCTGCTCGCGCACAAGGTCGGCCGCGGCGACTTCAACTCGTACGGCGCCCGCCGCGGCAACCATGAGATCATGATGCGGGGCACCTTCGCCAACGTGCGCCTCAAGAACTTCCTGGCGCCGGGCACCGAGGGACCCGTCACGCTGCACCTGCCGGACGGCGAGCCGATGTCGATCTTCGACGCGGCGATGCGCTACCGCGCCGAGGGCACGCCGCTCGTGGTGCTGGCCGGGCAGGAGTACGGCACGGGCTCGAGCCGCGACTGGGCGGCCAAGGGCCCGCGCCTGCTCGGCGTGCGCGCCGTGATCGCCGAGAGCTACGAGCGTATCCACCGCTCCAACCTGGTGGGCATGGGGATCCTGCCGCTCGAGTTCGCGCCCGGAGAGAGTGCGAAGTCGCTGGGCCTCAGCGGCCGCGAGCTCTACGACGTGCTGGGCCTGCGCGAGATCCTGGGCTCGAAGTTCGCCGCGGGCCGCTCGCTCCGAGTCCGCGCGCGCTCCGACGCCGGCACTCGAGAGTTCGAGGCGCGCGTGCGCATCGACACGCCGACCGAGGCGGACTACCTCCGCCACGGCGGCATCCTGCCCTACGTGCTCCGACAGCTCCTCCAGTAGCCCGCGTCGCCTCCGAGGCAAGACGATCGTCTGGATCATCCCGCATGCGATCGCGAAGCGATCGCGCGCAGCGAGGCGAAGCCGAGCGAAGTCAACAGACGTGCGACCGATCAGCACACGTTCGCTTCCAACAGAATACTCAACCTATCGAAGCTATAGGCATTTTCTGTTCTATCTCGAACTTGCGTTCGGGTTCGAAGCGGCGTAGGCTGCGTACTCGATGCCCCGTGCTCCCCGCGGCTCGCTCGTCCGGCTGGAACGCTCCCGACCCCAGGCACGCGGGGTTGCCACGCGCCGGCGCGTGCTGGCCGCGGCCGAGTCGCTCTTCGCGCGGCGCGGCTATGAGGCGTCGAGCATGGCCGACGTCGCGGAGCGGGCGCAGGTCGGCGTGGGCACGCTGTATCACCACTTCCCCGACAAGCGCGCGCTGCTCCTGGCGTTGATCGACGACTGGGGCGACCGCGAGCTCGCGCACCGGCGCACCCACTCGGATCTGGACCAGTTCCTGAGCGAGCGCGCGCGAGACGCGTTCGCGAAGGACCTCCGCCGGAGCTACGAGAGGCTCGTGCGCGAGGGCGGCTTCTATCTCGTGCTGCTGGAGCTGGCCGAGCGCGACTCCGATGCGCGGCAGCGCCTCAACCGCATCAATCAGCTCGCGGACGAACGGCTGCGCGACCTCCTGGCGCTGGGTCAGCGGCGCGGCGTGATTCGCGCCGAGATCGACCCGCTGGCTGCGTCGGTGCTGATGCGGCGCTCGATCGAGGCCGCCGCCACGGAGGTGTTCGTGCACCGCCTGACCGATCCCGCCCCCGAGCGCCTGCTCGAGGGACTGACCGACATGATCAGCCGCTACATCTTCGCAGAGGAGGCGCACTGACATGGGCACGCAACCCGTCGCCCCGCAGCTCGACTGGCAGGTCCTCGACACCTACAAGACGCCGATGGACGTCGCCTGGCAGTTCGACTACGCGATCGACATCGAGAAGCTCCGAAACCTGTACTCCAAGGCGAAGCAGAATCAGTGGGACGGCGAGCAGCAGCTCGACTGGTCGATCGAGGTCGATCCGTCCAAGCCCATCGTGGGCGAGGATCGCTTCGCATTCCTCCGGATGCCGTTCATCCAGCGGCTGTCGAAGGCGCAGCGCGAGACCTTCACCGCGCACGCCACCGCGCAGCTCCTGTCGCAGTTCCTGCACGGCGAGCAGGGCGCACTGATGACAGCGGCCGCGGTGACGCACGCCTGTCCGGACTACGAGGCCAAGCTCTACGGTGCCACGCAGACCATGGACGAGGCGAGGCACGTCGAGGTGTACGAGCGCTATGTGCGCAAGCTGGCCATCGTGTACCCGATCTCGCCGTGGCTGAAGGAGGTCATCGACCTGACGCTGCAGGCGAATCACTTCGTGAAGATCCTGATCGGAATGAACATGGTCGTCGAGGGCCTCGCGCTCGCGGCGTTCCACAACATGCGCCGCCAGGCGACCTGTCCGCTGCTGCGGAATCTCACCCACTACGTTCTCCAGGACGAATCGCGCCACGTCGCGTTCGGCAACGTGTACGTGAAGGAGACCATCGCCGGCATGCACCCGGACGACCGCGAGGACGTCGCGCAGTTCGCGTTCGAGGCCGTGAAGAGCATGGTCGACTCACAGGGCGGCGTGGACGGGACCGGTCAGCGCAGGCGCGATCCCGGCTTCATCAAGGTGCTCGAGCACTGCGACATCGACCCGAACGACTTCCTCAAGGGCCTGATCGAGGCGGGCGCGGCCGGCATCAACGCCAAGCTGCCGCCGGGTCACATCCACAGCTTCAAGGACCTGATGATGCCGGCGCTGGTACGCGTGGGTGCAGTCACCCCGCGCACGCGCGAGCTCTATGCCGCGCAGAACATCCCGGTCTGGGAGGATGCGAGCGTGCTGGAGGCGATGGAGGACGCCAGCACCGGCGACATCGTGATGCCGGAGACGAAGCACTGAGTCATAGGGCGTCGCACCGGGCGGCGAAGACGAAGTCGCTCTCGGTGAGGCCGTCGATCGTGTGCGTCCAGATCGCGACGCGCACCTTGCCCCAGGCGAGGAAGAGATCGGGGTGGTGCTGCTGCTCCTCGGCCATCGCGCCGACCCGGTTCACGTAGGCGAGCGCATCGGCGAAGTTCGAGAAGCGGTATTCCTTCTCGAGGTGGTGCTCGTCGACGACGCGCCAGCCGCTGTCGGGACCGCCGAGCTGGCGCAGCAGGTCGGCGAGCGCCTCGCCGCGGAGCGGCGCCACGCCGCCGCGGCACGGCACGCATCGCTTGCTCGCGAGCGCGCTCGAGGTGGGGGTCAGAAGAGCGGCTGGCCCTCGTCCGGCGCGTAGGCGCTGATCTCGCACGCCAGCGAGATCACCTCGAAGGCCGGGCGCTGCCAGCTTGGACGGGTTTGGCGGGCGTCGCGGGCCGGAACGACCTTGGGCTCGGCTTCGTGCTGCATGGATCCTCCGAAGTTCCAACGGATAGCACCGGGCTAGCGAAGCAGCACGTCGCACGCGAAGCGGATCCGGCGGACGAGGCGGCCGAAGGCATTGTGGTGGATGTTGCGGCGCAGCCGCACCAGCAGCCGGCGCTCCAGCGCATAGCGGTTCCACGCGCGCGGCCGGCGCCGCCCCGAAGGCGCGGCCGCGTCGAGCTGCGCCAGGATGCTCGCGCGTGGGTAGCCCCACGCCTCGAGGTCCGGGTCGAGCAGATGGTCGAGGATCTCGCGCGCCTGCGCGCACTTCGAGGGATCGTCCGCCAGCTCGGCGGCCCACTTCGCGACCGAGGAGGTGGTCGGACGGCTCTGCGCCGCGACCCCGATCGGATCGCCGAGGCCGGCGGCCGCCCGCGGCGACTCCCCGTCGCGCCCGTACTCGACCATGGCGGGCTCGAACTCGATGCCGAGGAAGCCCGCCACCCGCCGCATCTCGCGCTCGGGCTCGCGCACGAGCTCCTCGTAACGGAGATGGACCATCGGCACCGGCCGCTCGCGCAGGAAGCGCCCGATCGCGGGCACGTAGCGCTCGAGCAACGGGTTCCACGCGTGCGCCACGCGATGGTCGCCGTCGAAGAACGACTCCACGTAGGACGACCAGATCGCGAGCGGGTGGCGCGTCAGCACCACGTAGCGCGCCTTCGGATAGAGCTTCACGAGGAAGTCGAGGATCAGCGCGTAGGCCGGCGTCTTCTCGAGCAGGATCTCGCCGCCCGCACCCACGAGCAGGCGCGCGTAGATGGCGTCGCTGCACGCTCGCAGCGCCGCGAGGTAGTCCTCCTCGCCTCCGGGCAGCGACGCCACCAGCTCGTGCGCGGCCTGGCGCGCGATCACCGGGTCGTACGGCGCCTTCTCGACCGCGCCGTAGTACCCGAGGTGCGCGAGCGGCGTCAGCAGATGCGTTTCGGCGGGCGCGTGGATGACGGAGTGCGCGCCGAGCATCCGCGCGGTCAGCGTCGACCCGGAGCGGGGCGAGCCGATCAGGAAGACGAGGCGCTCCTCCATCGGCCCCTCTAGACGTCGATCGCGTTCTCGCTGGCCACGCGTCCGAACCAGCGGCCCGACTCCTTCAGCGTGCGCTCGCCGGTCGCGAAGTCGACCCACGCCAGGCCGAAGCGCTGGTGGTAGCCCTCGGCCCACTCGAAGTTGTCGAGCAGGGTCCACGCGTGATAGCCGCGCACGTCCGCGCCGTCGCGGATGGCGCGATGCACGGCCGCCAGGTAGCCCTGGTAGAACTCGATGCGCCGGCCGTCGTGGATCACGCCGTTGGCGTCGGGCGCATCGCCGTACGAGCAGCCGTTCTCGGTCACCTCGATCACCGGGCGATCGAAGTCGCGCGTGATCCGAGTGAGGATCTGGTACAGCGAGTCGGGCCACACCTCCCAGCCGAACTCGGTCTTCGGACCGACGTCGCCGCCGAAGGGCAGAGCCGGCACGGCGCCGAGGTTGAGCGCGTGGCCGTCGAGCGGCACGGCCTTCACGATCGTGCGCGTGTACAGGTTCACGCCGACGAAGTCGAGCGGCGCGCGCATGCGCTCGAAGTCGCCGTCTTTCACGCCCATCACGTCCGTGGGCAGGCCGGCCGGGTGCGCCTCGGGATAGCGGCCGCGCAGGGCGGGGCGCAGGAACCACTCGTTGACGAAGCGGTGCCAGCGCTCGGCGGCGTCGCGGTCGGCGCTCGAATCGGTGAGCGGCTCGCACGCCGTGGTGTTGAAGGCGGTGCCGACCACGGAGCGCGGCAGCGCGGCCTTGATCGCACGGAAGGCCTCGCCGTGCGCGAGGTTCACCGTGTGCGTCGCGCGCAGGAAGGCGTCCGGCTCGCGGCGCCCGGGAGCATGGATCCCCATCAGGTAGCCGCAGGCCGTGAACACGTTCGGCTCGTTGAAGATCATCCAGTGCGGCACGCGGTCGCCGAGCGCCCGGACCACGATCTCCGCGTACTCCGCGAAGCGGCTGGCCAGGTCGCGGTTGGGCCAGCCGCCCGCGTCCTCGAGCGCTTGCGGGAGGTCCCAGTGGTAGAGCGTCGGGAATGGGCGGATGCCGGCGTCGAGCAGACCGTCGACGAGGCGGCGGTAGTAGTCGAGCCCGGCGCGGTTCGGCGCGCCGCGTCCGCTCGGCTGGATGCGCGGCCAGGCGATCGAGAAGCGATAGCTGTTCAGGTTCATCGCCTGCTGCAGCGCGACGTCGTCGCGCCAGCGGTGGTACGAATCGCAGGCGACGTCGCCGGTCTGGCCGGCCTTGATCTTGCCGGGCGTGTGGCTGAAGCGGTCCCAGATCGACTCGCCCTTGCCGTCCTCGCGCGCGGCGCCCTCGATCTGGTAGGAGGCCGTCGCCGTGCCCCAGCGGAAGCCCTGCGGAAACTCGAGCCGCGCCACGCTACGCACCCTCCTGCAGCGCCTCGAGCACCTGCTCGGGATGCGCTTCGGCCTTGGCCACGCGGGCCCAGTGCTTCTTCACCTTGCCGTCCGGCCCGATCCAGACGGTCGAGCGGATCACGCCGGTCGTCTTCTTGCCGTACATCATCTTCTCGCCCCAGGCGCCGTAGCGGCTCATCATCTTCTTGTCGGGGTCGGAGAGGAGCGGGAAGGGGAGACGGTACTTGCGCGCGAAGCGCTGGTGCGACTCGCCCGAGTCCGGGGACACGCCGAGCACCACCGCGCCGAGCTTCTGGATCTCCTTCCAGGCGTCGCGGAAGCCGCAGGCCTCCTTCGTGCACCCGGGCGTGTCGTCGCGCGGGTAGAAGTAAACGACCACGGTCTTCCCGGCGAAGTCCGCGAGCGAGACCTTCTTGCCCTCGGCGTCCTCCAGGGTGAACGCGGGCGCGGCTCGGCCGACTTGGAGCGTCACGGGCATTCCTCCGGGTCCCCTCGGGTCCCCGACTCGATCCGCGGGTCCCTCTCGATCCGCGGGTCCATCGAACGGCGGACCAGGCGTCCGCGTCGAGGGCGGCGGCGAGCGGGCACACAGTCTAACGTGGCCGCCCGCCGCGAGGTCGCGCGAAGCGCGGGGGCCTCGAAACCGTCCTACCCTTCCGACATCGCACTGGGGCTTCGCCGCCCCTCGGCTCCAAGGGTCCGCCGTGGCTGCCCGTTCGTTCCGATGCGTCGGCTCCGCGCTGGCTCGGCTCGCGTTCGCCGCGGCCGGGCTCGGGCTCGCGACCGCCTGCTCCGACTCGACCGCGCTCCCCGGGCTCGAGGCCGCCCCGGTGCGTGTCGCGGCGGCCGTCCAGCGCACCGTCCCGATCGAGATCCGGGCGATCGGGAACGTCGAGCCGATCAACAGCGTCTCCGTGAAGCCCCAGATCGAGGGCATCATCGAGAGCGTCCACTTCGAGGAGGGCAGCGAGGTTGCGCCCGGCGACCTGCTCTTCACGATCGACCCCCGGCCCTTCCAGGCGGCGCTGCACCAGGCCGAGGCGGCGCTGGCGCAGGACTCCGCGCAGGCCCGCTTCGAGTCCGCCCAGGCCGACCGCTTCGCCGTGCTGCTGCAGAAGGGCGTGGCGTCGAAGGAGCAGTACGAGCAGGCTCGCTCCGGGGCGGATGCGCGGCACGCGGCGGTGCAGGCGGACCAGGCCGCCCTCGAGAAGGCGCGCCTCGAGCTCGGCTACACGGAGATCCGCTCGGCGCTGCGAGGGCGCACCGGCGGGCTCGCCGTCCATCCGGGCGACGCGGTGAAGGCGCACGAGACCCTGCTCGTCGTGATCAACCAGGTCTCGCCGATCTACGTGAGCTTCGCGGTCCCCGAGCAGGAGCTGGCGCAGATCCGCGCCCGCATGGCCGAGGGCAGCGTGCCGGTGCGGGCGCAGGCGCGCGGCGAGAGCGCCCCGCCGAGCGCGGGCGAGCCGCAGCGCGAGCCGGCCGTCGGCGTCCTCACCTTCATCGACAACGCGGTCGACCGCACCACCGGCACGATCCGCATGAAGGCGACCTTCGAGAACGCGGACGCGCGGCTCTGGGCGGGCGAGTTCGTCAACACGGTCATGGTGGTCGGGGAGCACGAGAACGCCGTCGTGGTGCCGGCCCAGGCGGTGCAGCAGGGGCAACAGGGCCCGTTCGTGTTCGTGGTCGAGGGGGACGCTGCCCTGGTGCACCCCGTCACGCTCGGGCCCTCGCTCGGCGGCGAGAGCGTGGTGGAGGGCGGCGTGCGGGCGGGCGACCGCGTCGTCGTCGACGGCCAGCTCCGCCTCGCCCCGGGCGCCAAGGTGCGGGTCGTGGACGGCGCAGGCGCGGCACCGGCGGCTCCGGCCACCGCCGCTGCGGGCGCGAAGCCGGGCGCATGAACGTCTGCGAGCCCTTCATCCGACGTCCCGTCGCCACCACGCTGGTGATGGCCGCGCTGCTGGTCTTCGGCGGCGCCGCCTACACGCGGCTGCCGGTGAGCGATCTCCCGAACGTCGACTACCCGACGCTGCTCGTGACCGCGGTGCTGCCCGGGGCCAACCCCGACACCATGGCGTCCTCGGTCGCGACGCCGCTCGAGAAGCAGTTCTCGACGATCGCCGGGCTCGACTCGATGACCTCGACGAACGCGCAGGGCATCACCCAGATCACCCTGCAGTTCACGCTCGACCGCAACATCGACGCGGCGGCGCAGGACGTGCAGTCGGCGATCTCGATGGCCAGCGGGCAGCTCCCGCCGGAGCTGCCGACCCCGCCGTCCTACCGCAAGGTCAATCCCGCCGATCAGCCGGTGCTGTTCCTCTCGCTCTCCTCGCCGACCCTGCCGCTCTCTGCGGTCGACGAGTACGCCGAGACGCTGCTGGCGCAGCGCATCTCGATGGTGTCGGGCGTCGCGCAGGTGCAGGTCTACGGCTCGCAAAAGTACGCGGTGCGCGTGCAGCTCGACCCCGAGCTGCTGGCGGCGCGCGGGCTCGGCATCGACGAGGTGATGGAGGCGGTCCAGCACGCCAACGTGAACCTCCCGACCGGTACCCTGGACGGCCGCCACCGGGCCCTCACGGTGCAGACGCAGGGCCAGCTCACCGACGCCGATGCCTATCGCTCGCTGATCGTCGCGTACCGCGGCGGCAACCCGATCCGCCTCGACGAGCTCGGCCGGGTGGTCGACGGCGTGGAGAACGACCGCATCGCGAGCTGGTACGGCGACCAGCGCGCGATCGTGCTGGCGATCCAGCGCCAGCCCGGCACGAACACGGTCGAGGTCGTCGACGCGATCAAGGGCCTGCTGCCGTCGCTGCGCGCGCAGATGCCGGGCTCGGTCGACGTGAACATCCTGTACGACCGCTCGGTCGGGATCCGCGCCTCCGTGAGCGACGTCAAGCTGACGCTGGTGCTCACCGTGGCGCTGGTCGTGATGGTGATCTTCCTGTTCCTCCGCAACGCCTCCGCGACGCTGATCCCCAGCCTGGCGCTGCCGATGTCGATCGTCGGCACCTTCGCCGCGATGTATGCCCTCGGCTTCAGCCTCGACAACCTCTCGCTGATGGCCCTGACGCTCTCGGTCGGCTTCGTGGTCGACGACGCGATCGTGATGCTCGAGAACATCGTGCGGCACATGGAGCGGGGGGAGTCGCCGCTGGCCGCGGCGCTCGCGGGCTCGCGCGAGATCGGCTTCACGATCGTGTCGATGACGATCTCGCTGGTGGCCGTCTTCATCCCGGTGCTGTTCATGAGCGGCATCCTCGGCCGGCTGCTGCACGAGTTCGCCCTCACGATCTCGATCGCGATCCTCGTCTCGGGCTTCGTCTCGCTGACGCTGACCCCGATGCTGTGCAGCCGCTTCCTGCGCCCGCGGCACGGCGAGGCGCAGGCCGCGTGGGCGTCGGCCGCCGAGCGCGCCTTCGAGGCGCTCACCGACGGCTACCGGCGGAGCCTCGACTGGGTGCTGCGGCACCGCGCGCCGATGCTCGGCCTCTCGGTGGCGATGATCGGCGCAGCGGCCTGGCTGTACGCGGCGATGCCCAAGGGATTCCTGCCGAGCGAGGACATCGGCTTCGTGTTCGGCTTCACCGAGGCGGCCCAGGGCGTCTCGTTCGCGGAGCTCGCGAGCCACCAGAAGGAGCTCGCCGCGATCGTCGCGCAGGACCCGAACATCGACGCGTTCTTCTCGAGCATCGGCGCCGGAGGCCCCAACGCGACCGGGAACTCGGGGCGGATCTTCATGCACCTGCGGCCGCGCTCGGAGCGGCGCCTCAGCGCCGACCAGGTGATCGAGGAGCTGCGGCCGAAGCTCTCGGCGGTGCCTGGCATCCGCATCTTCCTCCAGAACCCGCCGCCCATCCGGATCGGGGGCAACCTCACCAAGAGCCTGTGGCAGTTCACGCTGCAGGGAACCGACACGCAGGAGCTGTACCGGTCGGCGCAGGCGCTGGAGGCGAGGCTGCGCCAGCTCCCGCAGCTCCAGGACGTCGCCACCGACCTCCTGATCGCCAACCCCGAGCTGCACGTCGAGATCGACCGCGACAAGGCGTCCGCGCTCGGCGTGAGCGCGCAGCAGGTCGAGGACGCGCTGTTCAGCTCCTTCGCGACGCGCCAGGTCTCGACGATCTACGCCCCCAACAACGACTACCAGGTCATCCTCGAGCTCGAGCGGCGCTACCAGGAGGACGCCTCGGCGCTGTCTCTGCTCTACGTGCGCTCGTCGAGCGGCGCCCTGATCCCGCTCGACACGCTGGCGCGCGTGCGGCAGGGGCTCGGCCCGCTCTCGGTGAACCACCTCGGGCAGCTCCCGGCGGTCACGCTCTCGTTCAACCTGCGCCCCGGCGTGGCGCTCTCGGAGGCGGTGGCCGCCGTGCAGCGCGAGGCGGCTGCGACGCTCCCGGCGAGCGTGAGCACGAGCTTCCAGGGCGCGGCGCAGGCCTTCCAGTCGTCGGTGCGCGGGCTCGGGCTCCTGCTGCTCGTCGCGATCCTGGTGATCTACCTCGTCCTCGGGATCCTGTACGAGAGCTTCGTCCACCCGATCACGATCCTCTCCGGCCTACCCTCGGCCGGCCTCGGCGCGCTCCTCACGCTCTGGCTGTTCGGCATCGACCTCAGCATCTACGCCTTCGTCGGCATCATCATGCTGATCGGCATCGTCAAGAAGAACGCGATCATGATGATCGATTTCGCGCTCGACGCGCAGCGCGGTGGGGTGGGTCCCGAGGCGGCGATCCGCGAGGGCTGCCTGGTGCGCTTCCGCCCGATCATGATGACGACGATGGCGGCGCTCATGGGGACGCTCCCGATCGCGATCGGGCTCGGCGCCGGGGCCGAGGCGCGCCGTCCGCTCGGGCTCGCCGTGGTCGGCGGCCTCGTGGTCTCGCAGGCGCTGACGCTCTACGTGACCCCGGTGGTGTACCTCTATCTCGAATCGCTGCAGCAGTGGCTGCGCGAGCACGCGCCCGGCTGGCGCCTGCTACCCGGCCGGCGCCGGCGCCAGGCGCGGCACGTCGAGGTCGTCGGGGACGTCGATCTCCATGCGAAGTAGCGCGTAGCCGTAGGTCTTCCCCTGCGTGTCGAGGCGCAGCGAGACCAGGCCGCCGCCGTCGAGCGCGCGCCGCAGGACGAAGTTCAGGGCCTCGAGGTTCGGGAGCTCGTAGCGCTCGACCGGCCCACGGCACCAGTCCCCGAACCAGGCCTTCACGCGCTCCGCCGTGAGCTCGCGCCGGATCACGGGCCAGTAGGCGGGCTGCCGCGCGATGATCCCGATGTTGCAGACGTCGCCCTTGTCGCCGGCGCGCGTGTGCGCGAGGTCGTAGAGCGGTCGCCTCACGACTCGAGCACCTCGACCGACCCGTGCGCCGCGGAGCGCGGCACGAGCGCCGGCCAGAAGTTCACGATCGCGCGCGGCTCGGGGCGGCCGGTGAGCAGGCCGGAGCAGGCGCCGGGCACCCCGGAGAGCACGAGCGGGGCGATCTCCTCGCCGAAGCGTTTGGCCGACTCGCGGTCGCGCGTGCGGATCGCCATGCGGAACAGCACCTCGTTGGGCTCGCCGCCCGGCGGCGGCGGGGCCATCGCCCCGTGCGCCGCGTTGACGCCGATCCAGTCGACGTGGTGCTCGTCGATCTCGATGCCGAGCTTGCGGCAGCGGTCGAGCAGGAGCTTCTCGGTGGCGCGGGCGCGCTCGACGGCGTGCGGCCAGACGAAGGTGAGGCCCACCGCGTTGGTCCAGCCGTCCTGGTAGCTGATCGACACCTTCAGGTGTTCGGGCGGCGGGCTGCCGCGGACGCCGGAGATCCGCACCCGGTCGCGGCCGAGATCCTCGAGCGAGAAGCTCGTGAAGTCGGCGGTCGCGTCGGGCGTCGGGTAGGCGCGCGGGTCGCCGATCTCGTACAGGAGCTGCTCTTTCACCACCGCCGGGGTCACGAGCCCGCCGAGCCCCGGGTGCTTGGTCACGACGAAGTCGCCCGAGGCGTCGACCTCGGCGATCGGGTAGCCGAGGTTCGCGAGGTCCGGCACCGACTCCCAGCCGCCGCAGAAGTTGCCGCCGCTCGCCTGGCCGCCGCACTCGATCACGTGCCCGGCCACGACGCCCGCGGCGCGCCGGTTCCAGTCGTCGGCCGGCCAGTCGAAGTGCGCGAGCAAGGGGCCGAGCGCCAGCGCGGAGTCGGTGCAGCGGCCGGTGACCACGATCTGCGCGCCGGCCCGGAGGGCCTCCGCGATCGGGTCGGCGCCGAGGTAGACGTTCGCCGAGGCGACGCGCTCGCGGATCGTCGAGAACGAGGCGCCCGTGTCGAGGTTCGCCAAGGAGACTCCCTGCGCGAGGAGCGCGCCGAGGCGATCGGCGACGTCGTCGCCCTCGACGAGGCCGACGCGCACGCCCCGGTGCCCGGCATCGCGCGCGAGCTTCACGACGGCCTCGGCGCAGGCGCGCGGGTTCATGCCGCCGGCGTTGGTGACGACGCGGATGCCGCGCGCGACGACGTCGCCCAGGGCCGGCTTGAGCGCCTTCAGGAAGTCGCCGGCGTAGCCGCCTTGCGGGTCGCGGAGCTTCTTGACGCGCAGGATCGACATCGTGATCTCGGCCAGGTAGTCGAGCATCACGACGTCCACGGGGCCGCCGCGCACCTGGTCGAGCAGCGCGTCGTTGCGGTCGCCCCAGAAGCCGGACGCGCCGGCGATGCGGAGGGGAGCCGTGGCCATCGACGTGCGATCTTAGCGCGGTGACGCATCCGAGCGCGGAGCCGGGGGAGCTCGCGGAGCGCCTGAAGCAGCGCGCGCTCGGGCTCGGCTTCGATCGCGCCGGCGTCGCGAAGCTCGGCCCGAGCCCCGAGTCGGAGGCGTTCCGCGGCTGGCTGGCGCGCGGCCTCCACGGCGAGATGCACTGGCTCGCCCGCAAGGTCGACGAGCGCGTCGACCCGCGCCGCCTCTTCGAGGGCGCCCACTCCGCGCTGGTCGTCGGCCTCGTCTACGACCAGCCCATTCCGTCGCCTCCGGAGCCGCAACCCACCGGCCGCATCGCGCGCTACGCCGGCGGCGACGACTACCACGACGTGATGCTCGATCGCCTGCTCCGCCTGGGTGACGAGCTGGCCGCGCTCGCCGGGCGGCCGGTGCGCTGGCGCGCCTACGTCGACACGGGTCCCGTGCTCGAGCGGGTGCTGGCCGCCGAGGCGGGGCTCGGCTGGATCGGCAAGAACACCTGCCTGATCGATCCCGCGCTCGGCTCGTATCTCTTCCTCGGCGTCCTGCTCAGCGACCTCGACCTCGCCGCCGGCGCGCGCGAGCCCGATCACTGCGGAAGCTGTCGCGCCTGTCTCGACGCCTGCCCGACCGACGCGTTCCCCGAGCCGTACGTGCTCGACGCCACGCGGTGTCTCTCGTACACGACGATCGAGCTGCGGGGCGCGATCCCCGAGCCGCTGCGCGCAGGGCAGGGCGACCGCGTGTTCGGCTGCGACGTCTGCCAGGAGGTGTGCCCCTGGAACACGCGGACGCGTCGCGGGATCCCGGCCGACCGGGAGGGGCTGCGCGCGCGACTCGCGCCGCGCCCCACGTGGGCGCGCGCCTCGCTCGCGTGGTTGCTCGGGCTCGACGAGGAGGCGTGGCGAGCCGCGACGCGCGGCACCGCGCTGCGCCGCGCGAAGTGGCGCGGCCTCGTCCGCAACGCGCTCGTCGCCGCGGGCAACGTCGGCGACCCCGATCTCGTCCCGCTCCTCGAGCGGCACGCGCGCGGATCCGATCCCCTGCTCGCCGAGCACGCGCGTTGGGCGCTCGTGCGCCTCCAGAGCTGGGCGCGATGACGGATCGCAATCTCGGTGTTGCCACCGCGAGGACGCCGCCGCCACTCCCGAGCCAAGGAATAAACGGAGGTCGGCGATGTCGGCGTTCGATCGGCGTTTCTTGCGTTCGGTGGTCTCGCCGTCCGTCGGGTTGCGAGCGGCGATGCGGGTGGTCCCGATGCTGGGGGTTTTCACCGCGGCGGCGGTGGCGCACGCGAATCCGCTCGTCCCGAACTTCGTGTTTCCCGACGGCTCGCTCGGATTCGAGATGGTGGCCTCGGCGGGTCCCGCTCCGATCAACCCGGGCGTGCTGGTGGGCTTGAATCCGCAGCCACTCCCTCCCTTTCCCAACCCGCAGGACCTGACGCTCAACCTCGGCGATCCAACCGGTCCGATCGCGAGCAACGCGAACGCCAGCTCGACGTTCGAGCTCCAGTGGTGGCTGAGCGTTCCCGGCGGAGGCCTCTCGTTCCCGTCGGAGATCCCGGTTCCCGACGCGAACGGGAACACGCAGTTCACGGTCGACGGGAGCGGCGGCAATCCGCTCTTCGACGTCTCGTTCCACGTCGGGCCGGGGCCGGTCGACCCGACGAGCTGGGTCATGCTCAACCCCCAGCCCCTGCCGCCGTTTCCCGCCGCCCAGGGCTTCGGCCTGCAGTTCGGCGACCCGACTGCGGTCGAGTTCCAGATCACCGAGATCGTTCCGAACGGCGCCCCGGTGGTCCTGAGCTTCTCGTTCGTGCCGGAGCCGTCCGCGCTCCTGTCGATCGGGATGGGACTCGCCGCGCTGGCCGCCGCGCGATCTCGGGCGCGCTAGCGGCGTGCCCGCCGTGCTGCCACGACCTCGGCCACGCGTCCCGGGAAGTCGGACATGATCCCGTCGACGCCGAGGTCGAGCAGGCGCTCCATCTCGGGCGGCTCGTTCACCGTCCAGACGTGGACGACGATGTCGTGGCGGTGGGCGTGCTCGACGAAGGCGCGCGTCACGAGCGCCCGGCCGCCGAAGTCGGGAGGCACCTGGAGTGCCATCGGTCCCGGCGGCGGTGGCTCGCCCGCCAGGGCAGCGCGCACGAAGCGGAGCACGTCGCCGGCCGAGGCGCCGACGGCGGGCCGCGCGCCCGTCTTGGCCAGGTGCGCGCGCAGCGCGTGCATCACGTCGTCCTCGGCGGCGGCCAGCAGCACGCGCTCCTCGAGGCCGGCGCGGCGCACCTGATCGACCGCGCCCTCGATCAGCTCGGGGCGGCCCTGCTTCAGCTCGAGGTTCCAGCGCGCGCCCGGGAATGCATCGAAGGCCTCTTCGAGAGTCGGGATGCGAAGACCCTGCCCGCGAAAGGGAAAGTGCCCGTCGCCCGCCGGCGAGAAGCGGGAGCCGGCGTCGAGCGCCCGGATCGCCGCGAGGGTCCAGTCCTCGATGCGGCCGCGGCCGTCCGTGGTGCGCTCGAGGACGTCGTCGTGGATCAGCACGAGCGCGCCGTCGGCCGTCACGTGAACGTCGCTCTCGAGGATTGCAGCCCCGCGCTCGAGCGCGCGTGCGAACGCGGCGAGCGTGTTCTCGGGTAGCTCGCCGGACGCGCCGCGATGCCCGATCACGGTCGGCACCGGCACGTCGAAGTACGGGTGGCGCACGGCCCTAGGGTACCATGCGCCCCCCCATGGCCGTCCTCACCCGCGACGCGATCCTGCGCGAGATGGCGGAAGGGCGTCTCGTCATCGAGCCGCTGGCACCCGACCAGGTCGGCCCGGCCTCCGTCGACCTGACGCTCGGCCGCGAGATCCGCGTGATCGAGCCGGGCGGCGAGGCGATTCCGATCCGCGACGACGCCGACTTCCGCGAGCACACCGTTCGCCGCACGCTGGACGCGCCCTACGTGCTGGCGCCCGGCGGCACCATCCACGGCATCACCGTGGAGCGGATCACGCTGCCGCCCGATCTGTGCGGCTTCCTCGAGGGCCGCAGCCGCTTCGCGCGGCTCGGCCTGATGATCCACGTGACGTCGGCCTTCGTGCAGCCGGGCGTTTCCAATCGGCAGGTGCTCGAGATGTCGAACGTCGCCGGCCATCCGCTCGAGATCCACGCCGGCGTGCGCCTCTGCCAGCTCGTGCTGATGCGCACCGAGGGCAGCGCCGTCTATCGCGGCCGCTTCGCCCAGCAAGACCGGCCCTGAGGGCGGTCGTCCAGCGCGTCCGTCGGGCCCGGGTCGAGGTGGACGGCGAGACGGTGGCCGAGATGGGCGCCGGGCTCCTGGCGCTCGTCGGCGTCGGGCGTGGCGACACGGAGCAGGCGGCGGCCGACCTGGGCGCGAAGCTGGTCCACCTGCGCATCTTCCAGGACGATGACGGCAGGATGAACGCGTCGCTGCTCGAGGTCGGCGGAACGCTCGGCGTCGTGTCGCAGTTCACGCTCTACGGCGATGCCCGGAAGGGCCGACGGCCGGCGTTCGTGGAGGCTGCGCCGCCCGAGCAGGCAGAGCCGCTCGTGGCCGCGCTCGTCTCCGCGGCGCGCGGGCTCGGTGCGAGCGTGGTCACCGGCCGCTTCCGCGCGCGCATGCAGGTCGAGCTCGTGAACGACGGCCCGGTGACGCTCCTGCTCGACACCGACCGGCGCTTCTGAACGGCAGCTCCCGCGCAGAGTTGCAGCCCTGCGGCCGGAGGGCACACTCTGCCCTCAAGGGGGAGGCAGCCACCCGGCTGCCGAGGGGAGGATGAACGTGTCGTTTCGCATCTCGATGCTGGTCGTGGCGGGGCTGCTCGCGGCGGGTCCCGCACTCGCCGGAGCCGACAGCAAGAGCACGCCGAGCTCGAGCTCAAGCTCGAGCACCGGTGGCTCCAACGTCGTCGTTGCCTCCAACGCAGGGGACAGCGCGGCAGCCGCGATCGCCTCGGTCTTCTACGCGCCGCTCAAGATCGCCTACGCCGCCGGGGGGTCGATCGTGGCCGGCCTGGGGTACGTGGTGTCGGGAGGCGACAAGCAGGTCGTCGACCCGATCGTCAACGCGGCGGTGCGTGGCGACTACTGGCTGACACCCGAGCAGATCCGCGGCGACAAGCCGATCGAGTTCATCGGGCGCTCGCCCGAGCAGCAGGCCCTCCGCGACGCGACGGCGCCGTCGGGCGACGTGGGCTCGGCGCCCGACGGCCCCGCGCCCGAGGGATCGCACGAGGCCGGCTCCAAGGCGTCGACGGGCTCGACGGGCTGGAACTAGGGCGCGGCGGGCTCCGCGCGGGAGGCTCGGAGGCGGGTTGCAGGCCTGGAGCGCGGGCTCGCTGCTGACGGCTTGGGTGGCGGGCCTGCTCTCGGTGCTCTCGCCGTGCGTGCTTCCGCTCCTGCCGGCATATCTCTCGCTCGTCTCCGGGATCTCGGTCGAGGAGCTGCGCGAGCACGCCTCCGAGAGCCAGGTGCGCCGCCGCGTGCTGGGCGCGGCGGCCGCCTTCGTTCTCGGATTCTCGGCGATCTTCGTGGCGCTCGGCGCGTCCGCCACGCTGGTCGGCCGCTGGGTCCGGGGCTTCCGGCTCGAGCTCTTCGGGAGCGAGATCGGGATCGCCCAGCTCGCAGGCGTCGTGATCGTGGTGATGGGCCTGCACGTCGCGGGCCTGCTGCGGATTCCGTGGCTGTATCGCGAGCGGCGGTTCGGAGGGCCGGCGCGGCCGACCGGACCGCTCGGGGCCGCTCTCGTCGGGGCCGCCTTCGGCTTCGGCTGGACCCCGTGCGTCGGGCCGATCCTGGGAGGCATCCTGACGCTGGCCGGCGCCCGCGAGACGGTGGGGCAGGGAGTGGGGCTCCTGGTCGTGTACTCGCTCGGCCTGGGCGTTCCCTTCCTGCTCGCCGCCTGGAGCCTCGAGCGCTTCCTCCGCGCGATCGGCCGGCTGCGCCGTCACTTCCATGCGCTGGAGCTCGCGGCGGGCGCCCTGCTGGTGGGCGTCGGACTGCTGGTGATGACGGACCAGCTCTCGGCGCTGAACTCGCACTTCGCGTTCCTGGAAGACCTCGTCGTCCGGCTCGAGGAAGCGCTCCTCTGAGGGAACCGTGAGAGCGTCGGTCACGGCTCGCGGTGTCGTGCTCGCGGTGCTCTGCACCCTGCTGCCGCTCGGGTGCTCGGAGCGGCGCGAGATGGTGCCGGTCGCGGCGCCGCCGTTCGCACTGCCGGACCTGGCCGGGCGCGAGGTGAAGCTCGGCGACTTCGCGGGACGCGTGGTCGTCGTCGACTTCTGGGCGACGTGGTGCGAGCCCTGCCTGGCGCAGATCCCGATCCTCAACGCCTTCCATCGCGAGCAGGGAAGGGACGGCGCGGTGGTGCTCGGGATCTCGGTCGACGCCGACGGACCGCAGGCGGTGGGCGCCTTCGCCGCGGAGCACGCCATCGAGTATCCCGTGCTGCTCGGGAGCGAGCGGCTCGCGCGCGACTACGGCGCGCCCGGCTTCCCGGCCCTCGCGGTGATCGACGGCGCCGGTCGGGTCACCGCGCTGCACGTCGGCGTCGCGACGCGGGACGAGCTGGCTGCCTCCGTGGCCGCGGCGAAGCGCTGAGCTGCGGCCTAGCTTCGGCATCCTCGATGCGCAGGCAGCCCGCCTAAAGGGCGGCGCTTGCCCGGTCGAAATGCCCTGCGTGGATGCGAAGGCGACCGCTCGATCCGACGCCGCGGGCGAGACCACCGGAGTCCATCTGCGACGCGCCTACGCCGTATCGGTGCGCGCCGGCGAGCCGGTGTTCGAGATCGGCGAGCCCGGCGACGCGCTCTTCGTCGTGCAGGCCGGCGAGGTGGTCCTGCTCCAGCCGGGCACGGGCTCGGAGCCGCGCCTGGTGGCCCGGCTCGGACCCGGCGATCCGGTCGGAGAGACCGACGCGCTGATCGGTCGCGCGCGCACCGTGCGCGCCGTCGCCGTGAGCGATGCGCGCCTGCTGAAGCTCGATCGGGCGACGCTGCTCGAGATGTGCCTCGAGCGGCCGCAGATCACGCTCCGCATCCTGGAGCGCCTCGCGCAGCGGACCGCGGACCTCGAGCGCCGCCTCGCCGTGCTCGGCATGAACGACCTGGTTCGACCCCTCGCGCGCACCCTGGTGCGCCGCGCGCAGCCCGCCGCGCAGGGCGCGCGCGCATCGGTCACACTACGCAGCCTCGCCGACGCCTCCGGCCTCTCCCTTCGCGAGGCACACCGAGGGCTGCAGGAGCTCTTCGAGCGCCGCCTGGTGCGGCTGGTCGACGACGCCCTCCTGGTTCCCGACCCCGCCGCCCTGTCCGCATGTCTCGAGGACGACGCCGAGGACACCGGCTCCGGCGCGATGCGTTGACCCTCGCGATTCGCGTGCGGTAGCTTGCCCCCGCCCGACCGCCCGGGCTTGGGGGATCGGTTCGTTGGGGCGCACTGCAGGATGCCGCGCCGCGCTGTTGGCCCACGCGCTCTGGCTGCTGGCAGCGCCCGCCTCCATCGCCGCCGGCGATACCCACGATGCCTTCGACGTCACCGCCGACGAGGTCGAGTACCAGGCCGACCGCGACGTCTACATCGGGCGCGGCAACGTTCGCATCGTCCAGAAGGGACGCACCCTCACCGCAGACCGCGTGATCTTCAACGAGAAGACGCACGAGGGCGTTGCGATCGGCCACGTCGTGGTGGTGCAGGGCGACCTCGGGGCGGCCGTTCCTCCGCCGACGCGGCCGGGGCGACCGGCGACGGTCGCGGTCGGAGCCGCGGGTGACACGCTCGAGTCGGACTTCATGGCGTTCAACGTCGACAGCCTGCTCGGCGTCGTGTTCCACGGCCGGCTCGACTCGGCGAAGAGCAACTACGTGATGTCCGGCGACGAGATCCACAAGACCGGCGATCAGAGCTACACGTTCGTCAACGGGAAGTTCAGCACCTGCCGCTGTCCGGATCCCAACTCGCGCCAGCCCTGGGCACTCACCGCCAAGCAGGCCGACCTCCAGATCGACGGCTACGCCAAGGCACAGAACGCGACGTTCCAGGTGCTCGGCATCCCGATCATCTGGTGGCCCTACGTCTTCTACCCGCTGAAGCGCGACCGCGAGACGGGCTTCCTGTTCCCCGACTTCGGCAGCACCAAGCAGGCGGGGGGCTACGTCTCGCTGCCGTTCTTCTGGGCGGCGCAGGACAACGTCAACGTGATGCTGCGCGCGGAGTGGGAGGAGAAGCGCGGCTTCAAGCCCTCGTCCGACGTCGAGTACGTGTTCGGCGAGCGCGGCACGGGCGAGTTCTATGGCACCTTCATCCACGACGAGGACATCGACTCGGACGACCCGAAGACGCCCTTCTCGGACAACCGCTGGGCGGCGTCGTGGAAGCACCTGCAGGACCTCCCCGACCACGGCTGGCTCGCGGTGGACGGCGCGGCGGTGTCCGACAACCTCTATTCGCTCGACTTCCGCGACTTCGCCCGGTTCCTGCCGGACTTGTGGATGCAGTCGTCCGCCTTCGCCGGCAACCAGTTCGGCGACGCGAAGCGCTTCTCGCTGACGGGCGGCGTCGCGGTCGCCACCGACCTGCAGAACCAGACCGACCGCGACCGCGACCCGATGCTCCTGCAGCGCCTTCCCGACATCCAGCTCGAGGCGCTCCCCGAGCCGGTCGACGCGGTCCCGGGCGTGGTGGCGAGCAGCGGCGTCGAGTACACGCACTTCGCGCGCTTCGGCAGCCCGAGCGACCGCCACCTTCCGCGCAGCGAGCTGGTCGACGACCAGTTCTACGACACGGGCGCCGACGGCATCCCGAACGGCCGCGAGCGCGACAGCTCCGGCAACACGGTGACCTTCGACGCGAACCGCGACGACTTCATCACCGAGCTCAACGGGCGCTTCAACGAGGGCGAGCCGCTCGCCGACACGGGTCACCGCCTGGTGGTACAGCCGCGCGTGTCCTATCCGTTCCGCATCGCGGACCTCTTCGACGTGGTGCCGCAAGTCGGCTACTACGGCACGTACTACGACTCCGATCTGCAGGGCACGGCGGCCCGCAGCCTGTTCACCGGGCGCATCGACGTGAGCACGGAGTTCCAGGGCGCGCTCACGCTTCCGTTCAATCTCGGCGCTGCCTCGCACCACGTCATGCCTTTCTTCACCTTCGTAAGCGTGTCGGGGGCGGGGCAGAACGGGAATCCGCTGTTCACGCCCCCGACCGCCGTGCCGCAGGACCGGCTGCGCGAGCTCGACGTCGACAACGTCATCCTCGATCCGTCGGATCGGATCAAGGAGGCCGACAACGCCGTCTTCGGCATCCAGAACCGGCTCTTCCGGCTCGACGACTCGTCGCTGTTCGGCGACATCGTCGTGTCGGCCGAGTACCGGGCCGCCCAGCGCGACTGGGGTCCCGCGATCCTGCAGGGCACCACCCAGCTTCCCGCCGGGCTGGCCCTCCGCTTCCAGAGCGTCTACGAGGTCGACAAGAAGCAGTTCAGCGACGGCCTCGCGGAGATCTGGTGGTCGCATCCGTTCGGCCACTCGTTCTCGATCGCCTATCGGTACCTGGCCCAAGACGAGATCCCGAAGCTGTTCGAGGACTTCGCGTTCAAGGACGAGCGCTACCAGCGGTTCGACTCCGCGTTCACGAAGGTGAACCAGATCAGCGGCAGCGGGCGCATCCAGCTCACCCATCAGTGGGCGCTCACGTACCTCGGCTCGTACAGCTTCGAGAACAGCTTCAGCCTCTCCCATCGCTTCGGGGTCGAGTACCTCTCCCGCTGCCGGTGCTGGGCCGCGCGCCTCGAGTTCGACGACAACGTGGTGACCGGTCTGCAGTGGCACCTGCAGTACCGGCTGCTCGGCCTCGGCGACGACGCGGCGCATCCGTTCACCGGCCGCGGCAGCGGCGCCACCCGCGCCTTGACCCAGCAGGGAAATCGGTCCGGCATCTTTTGACTCCGTCGCCCGCGTTTGATACCAACGGGGCTTTCGCCCGGATCGCTCCGCACCGTGTCGCTCCGAATCCTCATGATCGACAACTACGATTCCTTCACCTTCAACCTGGTCCAGCTGCTCGGGGACCTGGGGGCGGACGTGGAGGTGGTGCCCAACGACGGCGGGCCGCTCGCCGCGCTGTGCGACCGCGCCCCGGACGGCGTGGTGCTGTCTCCCGGGCCGGGGGCGCCGGAGCAGGCCGGCCTCTCGCTGCCGGCGGCACGCGCGTTCGCGGGCCGTGGGGTTCCCCTGCTCGGGGTCTGTCTGGGCCACCAGGCTCTCGGCGCCGCCTTCGGCGCCCGGGTGGTGCGGTCGCGCGCGCCGCGACACGGCAAGGCGATCGCGGTCGAGCACGACGGGCGCGGCGTCTTCGACGGCCTCCCGCGCCCGTTCGAGGCCATGCTCTACCACTCGCTGGTGGTGGACGAGGTCGATCTCCCCGACGTCCTCGAAGTGTCGGCGCGCGGACCCGAGGGCGAGGTCATGGGCCTGCGACACCGCGCGCTGCCGGCGGAGAGTGTGCAGTTCCACCCCGAGTCGATTGGAACGCCGACGGGCCGCGCGCTGGTCGCCAACTTCGTCCGGCGCTGCGCCGGCACCGCGGAGCCGGGATGAGCGTGCGCGAGGCGCTCGCCGTCGCGGCCCGGCGCGAGGACGTGCCGGCACCGCTCCTGGAGGCGGCGTTCGGGGAGATCATGGACGGCAAGGCCAGCCCGGCGCTCGTGGCGGGTCTGCTGGTGGCTCTGCGCACCAAGGGCGAGAGCGTCGACGAGATCGTCGCGGCGGCGCGCGCGCTGCGCGCGCGCGCCGAGCGCGCGCCGCTGCCGGATGCGCGCGCGATCGACACCTGCGGAACCGGCGGCGACGGCGCAGGCACCTTCAACGTGTCGACCGCCGTCGCCTTCGTGGTGGCGGGAGCCGGCGTCCCGGTCGCCAAGCACGGGAACCGCGGCGCGACCAGCCGGTCCGGCAGCGCCGACGTGCTCGAGGCCCTCGGCGTGCGCGTCGACCTGCCGATCGCGCGCGCCGCCGAGATCGTCCGCGAGGTCGGCATCGGCTTCCTGTTCGCGCGCCGCGCGCATCCCGCCATGCGCCAGCTCGCCGCGGTGCGCGAGGAACTCGGCGTGCGCACGCTGATGAACTGCCTCGGGCCGCTGGCCAACCCGCTCGGCGTGCGGCGCCAGCTCGTCGGCGTCTACGCGTGCGAGCTGGTCGAGCCGCTCGCGCGCGCCCTCGCCGCGCTCGGCGCCGACGCGGCGCTCGTGGTGCACGGTGACGACGGGCTCGACGAGATCACGACGACGACCACGAGCCGCGCGGCGCGCTGGGCCGACGGGCGGCTCGAGATGCTGGTGATCGACGCCGCCTCGCTCGGCTTCGCGCGGGCCCGGCGCGGCGACCTCGTGGGCGGCGATGCGCGCGAGAACGCGAGGCTGGTGCGCGAGGTCCTGTCGGGCGCCGCGACGCCGCGCCGCGACATCGTGCTGGTGAACGCCGCGGCGGCGCTCTGGGTGGCGGGCGCCGCGGATCTGGGAGCCGGTCTCGCGCAGGCGCGCGCCAGCATCGATTCGGGCGCGGCGCTGGCGAAGCTCTCGGCGCTCGCCGAGGCTACGCACCGATGAGCGAGGGCGTGCTCGCCGAGATCCTGGCGCACAAGCGCGAGGAGGTCGCCGACGCCAAGCGTCGGGTCCCGCCGCAGGCGATGCGCGAGCGGGCGGCCGCCGCTTCGGAGCCCACGCGCGGCTTCCGCGCGTCGCTCCTCCGGGCACCGCGGCCGCGCGTCGTCGCCGAGCTGAAGCCCCGCTCGCCGAGCCGCGGCGTGATCCGCGCCGACTTCGATCCCATCGGCTGCGCCAAGGCGTATGCGGACGCCGGCGCCGCGGCGCTCTCGGTGCTCACCGATCGGCGCTACTTCGGCGGGGATCTCGCGCTGCTCGAGGCCGTGCGCCGCGAGGTGGCGCTCCCGCTGCTGCGCAAGGACTTCGTCGTCGATCCCTACCAGGTGGACGAGGCGCGGGCCGCCGGGGCCGACGCCGTCCTGCTGATCGCGCGCGCGCTCGCGCCCGAGGCGCTCGTGGCGCTGCGCGAGCGGGCCGCAGGCCTCGGGCTCGACGCGCTCGTCGAGGTGCACGACGCGGACGAGCTCGAGATCGCCCTCGCCGCGGGTGCCGACTTGGTGGGCATCAACAACCGCAATCTCGCTACGTTCGAGACCGATCTCGCGACCAGCGAGCGGCTCGCCCCGCAGCTCGCGGGCCGGGGGGTCGTCGTGGTGGCCGAGAGTGGCATCTTCACGCACGCCGACGTGCGCCGGCTCGAGGCGGCCGGCGCCGACGCCGTGCTCGTCGGCGAGGCTCTGATGCGCGAGCCCGACGTGGGCCGCGCCCTCGCCGAGCTACGGGGGAGGCCGTGAACGTTCGAGTCAAGATCTGCGGCATCACCAGTCCCGACGACGCGCAGGCCGCGGTCGACGCGGGCGCCGACCTGATCGGACTCAACTTCGTGCCGGGAGCGCCCCGGGTGCTCCAGCTCGCGCAGGCCGACGCGATCGCCTCCCGGGTCGCTGGCCAGGTGGAGCTCGTGGCCGTCTTCCGGGACGCCGCCTGGAGCGAGATCGAGCGGGTGTTACGGCGCATCGAGGTGGAGCGCATCCAGCTGCACGGGGACGAGCCGCCCGAGGACGTCGAGCAGGTCGATCTCCCCACCATCAAGGCGCTGCGCGGCGCCGACGAGGAGGCGGCGGCGCGCTACCCGGGCTCGATCCTGCTGCTCGACCACCCGACGCACGGCGGCGGCCAGGGCAAGGCGTGGAACTGGGCCGATGCCGGCACCCTGATCGGACAGGGCTACGACGTGATCCTGGCGGGTGGGCTCGATCCGGAGACGGTCGGCACGGCGATCGAGGGCGTGGGCGACATGCTGCCCTGGGGCGTCGACGTCGCGACCGGCGTCGAGAGCGAGCCTCGCCGCAAGGACGCCGCCAAGATGCGCGCCTTCGTCGAGGCGGTGCGGCGCGCCGAGGGCAAGGAGTGAGCGCGGCGCCGGCGCAGGATCCGCCGGGACGCTTCGGCCGCTACGGCGGCCGCTACGTGCCCGAGACGCTCGTCGCGGCGCTCGACGCGCTCGCGGAGGCCTGGCCGCGGATCACCGGCAGCCCGTCCTTCCGGGCCGAGCTGGACGACCTCCTGGTCCACTACGCGGGTCGTCCGACGCCGCTCTTCCAGGCGCGCCGGGTCGGCGCGGACCTCGGCGGCGCGCGCGTGTACCTGAAGCGCGAGGACCTCGCGCACACCGGCGCGCACAAGATCAACAACGTGCTCGGGCAGTGCCTGCTCGCCCGTCACATGGGGAAGCGCCGCATCATCGCCGAGACGGGCGCCGGTCAGCACGGCGTCGCGACCGCCACCGCCTGTGCGCTGCTCGGCCTCGACTGCGAGGTCTACATGGGCGCGGAGGACGTGGAGCGCCAGGCGCCCAACGTCTTCCGCATGGAGCTGCTCGGCGCCTCGGTCCGGCCTGTCACGTCGGGATCGCAGACCCTCAAGGACGCCATCAACGAGGCGATGCGGGACTGGGTGACGAACGTCGAGACGACCTACTACTGCATCGGCTCCGTGATGGGCCCACATCCGTACCCGACGCTGGTGCGCGACTTCCAGCGCGTCATCGGCGTCGAGGCGCGCCGCCAGGTGCTGGAGGCGGAGGGGCGTCTCCCCGACGCGCTGGTGGCCTGCGTCGGTGGCGGCTCCAACGCGATGGGCCTGTTCCATCCGTTCCTCGACGACGCCGAGGTGCGCCTGATCGGCGTCGAGCCGGGCGGGGAGGGGATCGGCAGCGGCCGCCACGGCGCCACGCTGTGCGCCGGCGTGCCGGGCATCCTGCACGGCCAACGCACGCTCGTGTTGGCCGACGACGACGGACAGATCTTCCCGGCGCACTCGATCTCGGCCGGCCTCGACTACCCCGGCGTCGGGCCGGAGCACGCCTGGCTGCGCGACAGCGGGCGCGCCAGCTACGTCTCGGTGACCGACGAGGAGGCGCTGGACGCGTTTCTCTACCTGTCGCGGTTCGAGGGAATCATCCCCGCGCTCGAGAGCGCGCACGCGATCGCCCACGTGCGGCGTCTGGCGCCGACGCTGGGCCGCGACGCCGTCCTGCTCGTGAGCCTCTCGGGCCGGGGCGACAAGGACGTACCGACCGTGCGCAAGATCCTGGCCGAGCGAGCCGCGAAGACGTCCTGATGGGCCGCATCGGCGAGCGCATGGCCGCCCTTCGCGCGCGCGGCGAGCGGGCGCTGGTGCCCTACGTGACCGCCGGCGATCCCGACCTCGGCGTGACGGAGGCGCTCCTGCCGGCGCTGGAGGCGGCGGGCGCCGATCTCCTGGAGATCGGCGTGCCCTTCTCGGATCCGGTGGCGGACGGCCCGACGATCCAGC
The DNA here is from genome assembly GCA_035506135.1 of Myxococcota bacterium. GTDB lineage: Bacteria > Myxococcota_A > UBA9160 > UBA9160 > PR03 > DATJPY01. The sequence goes on from DATJPY010000076.1 coordinate 60,036, forward strand.
GCGCGAGCGAGCGCGGCCTGCGCGCGGGCGCCACGCTGCGCCGCGTCCTCGGGCTGGTGAAGACCCTGCGCCCGCGCCTCTCGATCCCGCTGCTCCTGATGGGACACGCGAACCCCTTCCTGGCGATGGGCGAGCGCGAGTTCGCCGAGGCGGCCCGCGAGGCCGGGGTCGACGGCGTGATCATCCCCGACCTCCCGCCGGAGGAGGAGCCCGACTTCTTCGCCGCCCTCGAGGCCTGCGGGATCGACGCGGTGCTGCTCGCGGCGCCGACCACGCGCGAGGAGCGCCTCGCGATGCTGGCGCGCCGCACGCGCGGCTTCCTCTACTACGTGTCGCTGACGGGTGTCACCGGCGCGCGCAGCGCGCTCCCGCCGCACCTGGCGGAGAACCTGGCCCGCATCCGCCGCGTCTCCGACGTCCCGGTGTGCGTCGGCTTCGGCGTCGCGACGCCCGACCAGGCGGCGCGCATCGGCGAGCTGGCCGACGGCGTGGTGGTCGGCAGCGCCCTGGTGGCTCGGATCGCGGCGGCCGGCTCGCGCGAGCAGGCGGTCAGCGACGCGGCGGAGTTCGTGGCGGCGCTGAAGGCGCCGCTTCGCGGGAGGCGAGGCTGAGCGCCTCGCGGGTCGCCGCCGCTAGCCGCGGATCGCCTCCACGACGCGCAGGAAGTTCCCGCCGAGGACCTTGCGGATGCGCTCGGCGCTCCAGCCGCGGCGGAGCATGTGCTCGACCAGGCGCGGCAGCTCGAGCGGCGAGCGCAGGTCGCGCGGCGGAACGATGGCGCCGTCCCAGTCGCTCCCGAGCGACGCGTGGTCCTCGCCCACGGTCTCGACGATGTGCGCCAGGTGGCGGACCACCGCGTCCGAGCGGCCGCCCCACCAGGGCTCGCCGAGGAAGCTCGACTGGTACATCACGCCGATCGTGCCGCCACTCCGCGCGATGGCCTGAAGCTGCTCGTCGTCGAGGTTGCGCCAGTGACGGTGCACGCCCGCGACACCGGTGTGGGTCACGATCAGCGGCAGCGTGCGGTCGTGGACGGCGACGGCGTCGAAGAAGCCCTCGCGGTTGATGTGTGCGAGGTCGACCAGGATGCGCTTCTCGTCGAGGCGCCGCACGTAGTCCTTGCCGAAGTCGGACAGCCCCTCCCCGCGGCGGGCGCCGGCGCCGGGCGCGCTCGTCACGCCGATGCGGGACGACGACAGGTGGACGAGCGTGATGCGGACCACGAGGTCGTCGGGGATCAGGTCGAGCGCGTCGAGGTCGCGGTCCAGCGCATTGCCGCCCTGGATGCCGAGGAAGGCGCCGTGACGTCCCTCCGCGGCGGCGCGGCGGTACTCCGCCGCGTTGCGCACCACGCGGATCTCGCCCGGCACGCCCTCGAGGATGCCCTGGAGCCGCCGCAGGTTCTCGACCAGCACCTGCGGGCGGCGCGTCGCAGGCCGCAGCGGATTGGTGGTGATCACCCAGGTGGCGCCGCCGAGCCGGGCCGCGCGGACGCGCGGGAGGTCGACTTGCGAGAGGAACCACCCGGCGGTCGGGCCGAGGCCGTGCCGCCGGTGCAGGTCGTAGCCGAGGATCCGGGTCCAGATGAACGAGTCGAGGTGCAGATCGAGGACGTCGCTCGCGAGGTAGATCTCCACCGCCTCGCGCGAGACGTCGAGTCGACGCGCCCAGGCCGAGACGTCCGGCGTAGACAACGGCGTTAGCCCCGGAGCAGGCGCTCGAGGTCGCCGTGCACCTCGAGGCCGGCGCAGCGCCCGCGGCCCTCGAAGAGCACGCCGCCGTCCCGGCGCGAGAGCCGGATCGACACCTCGGCCGAGAGGGTCTCGTCGACGCGCTTGTGCATCTCGGTCCGCACCGGGCTGGCCAGCAGGCCGCCTGCGGCGCGCGCGGCGACCATCTCGAGGCGCAGGCGGCGATCGCGCACCGACCAGGTCACGTGCTCGTCGTCGATCGCCAGCGCCTCGGTCTGCGCGCCGGTGTAGGTGGCGAAGCGGTGCAGCACGCCCTCGTGCAGGAGCCCGACGATGAAGCCCCGGAACGAGCTCCGGAGCCAGGGGATGATCGCGATCGACGCGGACAGCGAGGTGCCTCGGGTCTCGAAGTGGTTGGTCTGCATCCACACGTACGCGGCGGGGAAGGCCTGGCCCCAGTCCTTCTCGAGATAGCCGCGGCCGCCGCTGAAGTCGATCCTCTCTCCGGCGATGCGCAGGCTTCCCTCGATCGAGTGATCCAGCGAGGGCACGCCGTGGTAGCACTCCATGAAGGGGACCCACGCGTAGGGCCCCATGATGCCGGGCGAGCGCCAGCGGACGGGCCACGGCACCGGGCCGCGGAAGCGCAGCTCGCCGTCGATCGGCCGCTCGGGCGAGTCGATCCGGAGCGCGAGGGCTTCGGCGCCGAAGCGGCTCGCTCCGACGCGCACGTCGAAGGCGTCGCGCGCCGCGCGGAACTCGTCGGTCCGATACGCGTGGTAGGTCGCGCGGCCCGTGCTCCCGTCGAGCACCTGGACGAAGGCCTCGCCGCTCGCGTCGCGCTCGCCGAGGAAGATGCCCGGGATCACCGCCCAGCGCTGCCGCTCGCTCGCGTCGACGAGCTTGTAGTACCAGCCCTCGAAGAAGGGCCCGCGCTTGCGAGGCGAGCCGTGGTAGCGCTCCGGATGCAGGATGCCGCGCACGGAGCTGAGCGTATACTGGCTGCGACGCGACCGCTGCCGCCCCGAGGCCGCAGCCCGGTCGACGAAGGAGGCGACGCGAGTGGGTGAGGGTGCGCGCCGGCCGGGCGCCCCGGCGGCAGGGTGGCTCCCGGAGCGGGAACGCCTCGCCGCGCTGGCGCGGGCGATCGAGCCGAGCGTGCGCCTGCAGACGAAGGACGGCTGGCACTGGCGCGTCCTCGCGCGCCTCGCGTCCGCGGCGACCTTCGGCGGCATCTCGCAACGGGTCTTCCTCGAGCAGTACGCGACGACGCTCGGACCGCTGCACGGCTATCCCGCCGCGTGGAGCGCGGAGCGCGTCGAGCGCACGCTCGTGCACGAGGCGCGCCACACGCGTCAGGCGCGCTGGTGCGGCCTCGGCCTTCATCCGTGGCTCGGGCTGCCGCTCTTCGCCTTGCTCTACCTCGCGCTTCCATTCCCGGTGGGCCTCGGGCTGGCGCGGGCGCTCTTCGAGCTCGATGCGGACCGCGCCGCGTGGCGCCATGCGCTGCGCCAGGGCGCAGCGCCCGACGCGATCCGCGCGCGGGCTCGCGAGTTCGCGTCGCGAGTCTGCTCGGGCCACTACGGCTGGCCGATTCCGCGGCGCGCGGGTGTGGCGCTCTTCGGGGCCGCGGCGGAGCGCGCGATCGCGGCGCACGCGCGCGCATCGGCGGCGGGCGCGGAGACGGCATGGTCTGGCTCCGCACGCTGATCTTCACGGTCGTCGTGCCGGCCACGGTGACGGTCTACGTGCCCCGGTGGATCCTGTCGCGCGCCGCCGCGCCGGGCCCGGCGGGCTGGCGCTGGATTGCGCTCCTGCCGATGGCGGCCGGCGTCGCGATCTACCTGCGCTGCGCCTTCGACTTCGGCCGCGCCCGCGGCACGCCCGCTCCGATCGACCCGCCGAAGGACCTCGTCGCGGTCGGGCTGTATCGCTATACCCGCAACCCCATGTACGTAGGCGTCGCGAGCATCGTGTGGGGCGAGGCGCTGCTCTTCGCCTCGTGGGGGCTCGCCGGCTTCGCCGCGGCGGTCTGCATCGTCTTCCACGCCTTCGTCGTGCTCTACGAGGAGCCCTCGCTGCGGGGGCGCTTCGGCGAGGCCTATGCGCGCTATTGCAGCGCCGTCCCGCGCTGGCTGCCCCGTCCCAGGTGGCCGTGAGCGAGTCGACGCGGCGGCGCTACCAGGTCCCCGACGCCGGGCTCGAACGCGACCTCGAGGCGCTGATCGAACGCGCCGAGGCGCTCTCCGGCCGGAGCGACAGCTCCGAGTCCGTGCGACAGCTCCTGGTGACGGCGCTCCGCCTCGTCTCCGACGGCGCGTCGCGCGCGGACCTGAAGCTGATGTCGAACGCGGTGAAGGAGCTGCGCCACGCCTTCCGCGTCTTCGCGCCCTACCGGCAGATCCGCAAGGTGGCGGTGTTCGGCAGCGCGCGCACGCAGCCCGGCGAGCCTGCCTTCGAGCAGGCGAGGGCCTTCGCGCAGCGGATCGCCGCGGCGGGCTGGATGCTGATCACCGGCGCGGGCGACGGCATCATGGGCGCGGCGCAGGAAGGCGCCGGGCGCGCGGCGTCGTTCGGCGTGAGCATCCGGCTGCCGTGGGAGCAGCGTGCCAACGCCGTGATCGCGGGCGATCCCAAGCTCGTGAACTTCCGGTACTTCTTCACGCGCAAGGTGATCTTCGTGAAGGAAGCCCACGCCATCGCGCTCTTTCCGGGCGGCTTCGGCACCCACGACGAGGGCTTCGAGGCGCTGACCCTGATCCAGACCGGCCGCAGCGAGATCGTGCCGGTGGTGTTCGTGGACGCTCCGGGCGGGCACTACTGGCGCGAATGGGCCGAGTACGTCGACGCGCACCTGCTCGCGCCCCGCCTGATCGGAGAGGCCGACACCGCGCTCTATCGGATCACGGACGACGTGGGAGAGGCCGTGCGCGAGATCACCGGCTTCTATCGCAACTACCACTCGAGCCGCTTCGTCGGCGGACGGCTGGTGCTGCGCGTTCGCACGCCTCCCGACCCCGCGCAGCTCAAGGCGCTGAACGAGCGCTTCGCCGATCTGCTGCTCGACGGCCGGATCGAGCGCAGCGACCCCCTCCCGCAGGAGTCCGCCGAGGCGGCCGGCTACGCCCGCCTCGCGCTCCACTTCGACCGGCGCGCGGTCGGTCGGCTGCGGCAGCTCATCGACCAGCTCAACGCCTGGGGGCCGCCGGAGCCCGCGCGGCGCGACGCCAGCCCGCGCGAGATCGTCGAGGGCGCAGAGGACGACGCGACCGACTAGGCGAGCGTGCCGACGACGTGCGAGAGCCGCATCATCGCGTAGATGCCGCGCGACACCGCGCCGCTCGGATGGATCACCAGGTAGCGGGGCCGCCACGGGTCGGCCTGCACCTTGCGGTAGAACTCGCCGGAGGCGTCGAAGCCCGAGGTCGCGGCGGCGAGGCGGTAGACGCACCGCATCGCGAGCTCGGCGAGCCGCCCGAAGCCCCGGAACTCGCCCACTCGAGGCGCCGCGTAGGGGCCGAAGGTCGCGTAGCGAACGCCCTCGTCGCCGAGCTGCTCGATCGCTGCGAGCACCGCGAGCTCGGTGACCCCCTTCGGCGCGTCGGGATCGCGCACCAGGTGGCAGAGGTGCCAGCCGTCGAAGGCGTAGACGGGGTGCGCGATCAGGAGCGACCACATGCGGTCGGCCGACTTGGGGTCGAAGACCGCGAAGTAGCGCTTCTCGCAGGCGAGGCGCCACGGCTCGACCTCGAGGATGTGCGGGACGTTGCGAACCGCGAGCCGCTTCCAGCGCTCGATCAGCGCGTCGGCGGGCGCCGCGAACTCGGTCGGAACACGCGCCCCGGGACCGAGCGAGGCGACCTGCATGCCGCTGCGCCGCAGGCGCCGCGCGTAGGCGCGCAGCTTCTTCGCGCTGCCGCCGATCGGCTCGTAGCTCAGCGGGTCGAGCTCCGGCTCGGCAGTGATCTGCGCAGCGCCACCACCGGCCTCGACGGCCGCCTGGGCGAACGCCTCGGAGGCGCAGAATCCGATCACGCAGCGTTTCGCGGCGCGGCGGGCGGCCAGGAACTCGTGTGTCACCTCGGCGAGCCGGTCCTCGGGCGCCAGCGGCTCGCCGATCACCGCATCCACGCCGCCGACGGTCCGATAGGGGACCAGCGCACCGGGGACGCGCTGCGAAGCGTGGATCGCGTAGCGTTCTGGCGCCTCGAGGACGTCGAACGAGAAGGCCGTGCGGCCGAAGCATCGCACCGCGGTATCGAGGTCGCGGAGCATCGCGGGATCCTCCTGGAGCCGATCCTTGCGGAAGATGTCCTTGCAGGAGCCGTGCCGGAGGCCCTGGCGCATCCAGCTCGCCAGATGGAGGTCTTGCAAGATTTCCAATACACCTCCACCCGGGGGTGCACTTCCTGGAATCGCAGCCTCGACCGGGCGCACCTACACGGATTGGCGTCGCGATCCGCGTGACCGCTGCCTCGAGAATCGCCGGGTCAGGAGCGAGCTACGCGTCGGGGTCGTCGGCCTCGATGCGCCGCGCGGCGATCGGATTCGGAGCGAAGTCCGGTCCGGCATCCCAGCCGGGGACGCGTCGCGCCTCGGCGAGCCACGACTCGGCGATGTCGTCGTCGAGCACGATGGCGCTCTCGTCGACACCGGAGAGCAGCCCGTCCCAGAGGTCCCGGCCGCCCGACTCCCACCAGAGCCGCGACGAGTGCTCGAAGTCGACCGCGAGTCGGATCATCCCGGCAGTGTAACGGCTCCGCGGTCGGCCGCGTGCCGCGATCGGGAAGATCGCAGTAGAATCGGCGTTGCGAAGGAGGTCCCGTGTCGCTGCTGCATCCCATCGCCGACTCCCCCGAGCAGGTGGGGGTGGATCCGGCCCGGCTCGAGGCGCTCTTCACGCGCGCCGAGCGCGAGGTCCGGGAGGGTCTGCTCCCCTCCGCGCAGGTCGCCGTCGCGCGCCATGGTCGAGTCGCCGCGGTGCGGTCCTTCGGGCGCGTCGCGCACGAGGGTCGATCGGCCGCCGCGACCGACGACACGCTCTACGTGATCTTCTCGTGCTCCAAGGCGATCACCTCGGCGGCGGCCTGGCTGCTGATCGAGGAGGGAAAGCTCGGGCTCGACGAGCCCGTGGCCGACATCCTCCCGGAGTTCGGCAGCCACGGAAAGGACGCCGTGCGCGTGGAGCAGCTCTTCACCCACAGCGCGGGCTTCCCGCGCGCGCCCTTCGCGCCGGATGCGGACGCGTGGAGCCGACTCCCCGAGGCCTTCGCCCGCTGGCGCCTGAACTGGGAGCCGGGGACGCGGTTCGAGTACCACCCGACCAGCAGCATGTGGGTGATCGCGGCGATCCTCCAGGCGCGCAGCGGGCTCGACGTCCGCGACTTCGTGCGCACCCGCATCGCCGAGCCGCTCGGCCTGCCTGACCTGCGGCTCGGGCTCCCGCGTGGGCTGCACGGCCGGCTCGCCGACGTGGAGCACGTCGGCCGCGCGCTCACCGCGGAAGACTTCCGCGCGCGCGGCTTTCCGGTCCCTCCGGAGACCGAGGTCACCGAGGAGGCGCTGCAGCGCTTCAACCGGCCCGAGATCCGCGAGATCGGCGTGCCCGGCGGCGGCGCCACCGCGACGGCGTCGGATCTCGCGCTCTTCTACCAGGCGCTCGTCCACGAAGGCCGCGGCCCGAACGGCCCGGTGTGGAGGCCCGAGACGATTCGCGACGCCCGCCGCATCCGGAATCCGGAGTTCCTCGACCCCTTGTTCCGCAAGCCCGCCAATCGGGGTCTCGGGATCGTGATCGGTGGCGGTCCCGACAAGGTCTACCTCGGCTTCGGACGCACCGGCTCGGATGCCATGTTCGGCCACCTCGGAGCGGGCGGTCAGATCGCGTGGGCGGACCCGGCCAGCGGTCTCTCCTTCGCGTACCTGACGAACGGCCAGGACCGCGACGTGATCCGCGAGGGACGCCGCACGGTGGCGCTCTCGAGCCTCGCCGCGGTGTGTGCGGTCGACTGACGGGCCGACGGCGGTGCTCCGGCTCTACGACTACCTCGTGTCGGGCAACGGCTACAAGGTGCGCCTTCTGCTGCACCAGCTCGAGATTCCGTTCGAGCGGGTGGAGCTGGACATCCTGAAGGGCGAGACCCGCACGCCGGCGTTCCTCGCCCGGAATCCGAACGGCCGCATCCCGACGCTCGAGCTCGAGGACGGCACCTGCCTGGCCGAGTCGAACGCGATCCTCTGGTATCTCGCGGAAGGCACGCGCTACCTGCCGAGCGACCGCCTGGCGCGCGCGCGGGTGCTGCAGTGGATGTTCTTCGAGCAGTACTCGCACGAGCCGAACATCGCGACGCTGCGCTTCTGGACGCACGCCGGCCTGCTGGCCGAGCGCGCCGCCTGGGTGCCGGAGAAGCAGCGCTGGGGTGTCGCGGCGCTCGAGGTGATGGACGCGCATCTGCGCGATCGCCCGTTCTTCGTAGGCGCCGACTACACCATCGCGGACATCGCGCTCTACGCCTACACGCACGTGGCGGAGGAGGGGGGCTTCGCGCTCGCGCCCTACGCAGCGATCCGGGCATGGGTCGCGCGCGTTGCCGCCCAGCCGAGGCACGTGCCCATCACCCGCGCGTGATCCCTCTCATCCGCCCGAGCGCCGGACGCTCCAGCCGAGCTTCGCGAGCTCGTCCACGAGGACGTCTCGATGGTCACCCTGGATCTCGATCACGCCGTCCTTGACGGTTCCGCCGGAGCCGCACATCCGCTTGAGGCGCGAGCCGAGCTCCTCGAGCGCGGCGCCGGAGAGCGGGACGCCGGTCACGACCGTCACACCCTTGCCGCGGCGCCCCTTGGTCTCGCGCCCGACGCGGACGACCGCGGCGGGGCGCGTCACTCTTCGCTGTCGAAGCGCCGCAGCCGCTGATGGCGGGCGACGTGCCAGTCGGCGTCGCCGAACAGGGCCTGCAGCACGCGCAGCCGCTTGAAGAACAGGCCCTCGTCCTGCTCGTCGGTCACCCCGATGCCGCCGAAGAGCTGGATGGCGTTCTCCTGCACGTACCAGCCGCCGCGCGTGAGCTGGACCTTGGCAGCCGAGATCTCGGCCTGGCGGGTCTCCGGATCCTCGTGGTCGGCCTGGATCGCGGCAAGGGTCGCGGTCCCGCGGCAGAGCTCCGTCTCGGCGTACATGTCGGCAGCGCGGTGCTGCAGCGCCTGGAAGGTGCCGATCGGCACGCCGAACTGCACGCGCTGCTTCAGGTAGGCCACGCTGCGCTCGAAGAGCTCCTGGATCTCGCCCTGGCCCTCGGCGCACGCGGCGGCCGCGCCGCGATCGATCGCCCACTCCAGCGCGGGCAGCGCGCCGCCCTCGGGACCGAGGAGGCGCTCGGCGCCCACCGGCACCTGGCGCAGCCGCAGGAGCGCCGTGCGATGGCCGTCCATCCCCGGCACGCGGATGCGCTCGAGCCCGGGCGCGTCGGCGTCGACCGCGAAGAGCGAGAGCCCCTCGGCATCCATCCGATCGCCGGCCGTGCGCGCGACCACCAGGATCGGGTCGGCGGCGTGGCCGTTGAGCACCCAGGTCTTCTCCCCGGAGAGCACGTAGCCGCCGTTGCGCCGCTCCGCGCGCGTGGCGCAGTCCGCCAGGTCGTAACGGCTCTGGCGCTCTGCATAGGCGAGGGCGAGCGAGGTGCGCCCCTCGATCATCGGCGCGAGCCACTCGCCGACCTGCTCCTCGTTGCCGAGCTTCGACAAGAGGCCGCCCGCCAGCACCAGCGACGGGATCAGCGGCTCCGGCGCGAGGCCGCGCCCGAGCTCCTCGAGGATCAGCGCCAGGTCGACAAAGCTCCCGCCGAAGCCACCCTGGGACTCCGGGAAGGCGACGCCGAGCCAGCCGAACTCCGCCATGCGCGTCCACATCGCGGCGTCCCAGCCGCGCTCGGTCTCGCGCAGCTTGCGGAAGCGCTCGACGGGCGAGTCGTTCTTGACGAACTTCGCGACCGAGTCGACCAGGATCTGCTGCTCTTCGCTGAGCTCGAAGTTCATGGCGCGGGTCTCCTAGGCGGTCGGCAGGCGCAGGATCTGCTTCGCGACGATGTTGCGCTGGATCTCGTTCGACCCGCCGTAGATGGTGGCCGCGCGGAGGTAGTTGAACTCGGAGGCGACCGCCTGCTCGCGCTCGGGGAGCGCTTCGGGCGGCGAGTCGAGCCAGCCGAGGGCGTCGTGGCCCATCGCGTCCATGCAGAGCTCGCTCGATTCCTGCTGGATCTCGGTGCCGACGAGCTTCAGGATCGAGCTCTCGGGCCCCGGCGCGCGGCCGACCTGCGCGGCCGCGAGCGTGCGGAGCTGCACCATCTCGAGCGCCCGAAGCCGCACCTCGAGGCGCGCGATGCGCTGACGGAAGGCCCCGTCGTCGAACAGCGTCGCCTTGCCGACCGGCGTCTCGCGCGCGATCCGCTTGGCGAGCGCCAGCATTCGCTTGCTCTCGGCCACGCCGCCGAGCAGTGTGCGCTCGTGGCCGAGCAGCGCCTTGGCCATCGCCCAGCCGCCGTTCTCGGGGCCGACCCGGTTCTTCTGCGGCACGCGGGCGTTCTGGAACCAGGTCTCGGAGAAGGCGTAGGTGCCCCCGGTGGTGAGGAAGGGCTTCACCGTGATCCCCGGCGTGTTCTTGATGTCAGCCAGGATGAAGGTGATGCCCTCCTGCTTCTTGCCCGACGCTTCGGTCCGCGCCAGCACGAAGATCCAGTCGGCGTACTGTGCGTACGTCGTCCAGGTCTTCTGCCCGGAGAGCACGTAATCGTCGCCGTCCTTGTCCGCGCGGAGCTGGAGCGAGGCCAGATCCGAGCCGGCGTTGGGCTCGGAGTAGCCCTGGCACCAGACCTCCTCGCCCGAGAGGATCTTGGGCAGGAAGCGCCGCTTCTGCTCGTCCGTTCCGAACTGGATCAGCAGCGGGCCGACCATGCTGAGCCCGAAGGGGGAGAGGGTGGGGCAGCCCGCGCGCACCGTCTCCTCGCCGAAGATGTGGCGCCGCGTGATGTCCCAGCCGGTGCCCCCGAACTCCTTCGGCCAGTGCGGCGCAATCCAGCCCCGGGCATACAGGATCTTGTGCCACTCCATGATCTCGGACTGCTCGAAGTGACCGGCGCCCTCGGCCTTGCGCTTCAGGTGGGGGGGCATCGCCTGCTGGATCCACTCCCGCACCTCGCGGCGGAAGGCGATCTGCTCCGGCGTGTAGCTCATGTCCATGGCGCCGACTCCTCGCTTCGAGCAGGCGGAGAATAACCCCGCACCCGGCACTTGTTAATCGGTTCCGCGCGCGGGTAGGTGTATGCTGGGCGGCATGGATGAGCACCCGAACGCCGCGATCGCTCGACGGGTCTGGGAGGCGCTCTCACGCGGTGACGCAGAGTCACTCCGGGATCTGATCGCCCCCGACATTGCCTGGCACGCGACCGCCCGCGGCACGCCGTGGACCGGCACGCGCCACGGCTACGACGCCGTCGTCGACTTCCTCGCGAACATCGGCGAGCGGGCCGACGTCTTCGACGCAAAGTGGCAGGACGTGCTGGTGAGCAACCAGCACGTGCTCATGATCTTCCACGTCCGCATCGGCATCGGGGCGCGGCGCGCGGAGCTCGACTTCGTCTGGCTGGCGCGCGTGGAGAAGGGGCGCTTCGCCGAGGTCTGGACGCTCCCGCTCGATCCCGTCGCACTCGAGGCGTTCTGGGCCGAGGGGTCCGCCGAAGCCGACCCGCGCGCCTGAGCTCAGATCTTCTCGGGGGCCTCGAAGCGGCCGTGCAGGTGCTCGGTCCACATCGACATGAGCGCGCGCTTCGGCAGGCCGAGCGAGCGGAGCGACTCGGCGAGCGGGTGGGAGCCGAGCTGGATGCGGGCGCCGCCGAACGAGAAGCCGACGCCGCTCCCGCCCTGCGAGAAGCGCGTGCGGTGCGGGACGCCCTCGATGCGCGTGTAGGTCGTCGTGTCGTTGTCGGGCAGCGCGCGCGTGCCGCCGCGCGGCAGGCACATGGTGAGCACGTGCTGACCGTCCATCGACAGCTTGCACTTGGCGCGCTGCGCATCCGATTCGATGGTGATCTCCTGAACGCTCTTCGGGAAGCCCCAGATGGTTCGACCCGCCTCGCAGGTGAACGACTGGTTCACGGGGAGCGCGTGGATGTAGGTGCCGAGGCGTCCGCGCAAGAGGTCGAGCAGCGCACCGAGGTAGGGGATCCCGGGCGGCGCGCTCTTGGGCCGCACGAAGAACGTGATCGACACCTCGTCATAGTCACCCAGGTCGTTGTCGCGGTAGTCGATCGCGGCGATCGCCAGCGGCGTGCGGCCGGGTAAGACCTGCGCCACCACGAAGGGAGCGGGCACCAGGCGCTGGGCGGCGGCGGCGGGCACGAGCCAGGTGGCCACGGCCGCCGAGGCGTCGCGCACCACCACGGGCAGCTTCACCGTGTGGCCCTGGATCTCGTAGGCTCGGCTTTCCATGGCGTCCTCCCGAACGGCGTCCGGCGCTACAGCATACTCCCGCCGTCACAGTCCGAGCACGCGAATCAGCGTCCACTCGAAGAGGCGCTGGGGCAGCAGCCGCTTCGCCGGGATCACCACGCGCTGGCCCAGCATCCCCGCGCTGTAGCGCAGGCTGGGGTGGGGGTCCGCGAGGATGCGCTCGACCAGCCGGGCGATCGGCTCGGGGGTGGGCGCCGACGCCTCGTCCTTCTCCTGCTGCGCCTGGACGCGGGCCAGGGCGTCGCGGTAGGCCGCGTTCTGGGCGCTCCCCTGCGCCATGCGGCGGCTCGTCGCGAGCGCGCTCTGGAAGTCGCCCGGCTCGATCAGCACGACCTGGATGCCGAAGCCGCGCGTCTCGTGGCGCAGGCTCTCGGTCATCCCCTCGAGGGCGAACTTGCTGGCGCTGTAGAGCCCGCTGAAGGGCAGGCCGAGCACGCCGGCGAGAGAGCTCACGTTGACGATGTGCCCGCCGCCCTGCTCGCGCATGTGCGGGAGCACGGCGCGACAGACGCGCAGCACGCCGAAGAAGTTGGTGTCGAGCTGCGCCTTCGCCTCATCGATCGAGGTGTCCTCGACCGCGCCCATGATCGCGTTGCCGGCGTTGTTGACGACTGCGTCGATGCGGCCCGCGCGCTCGAGGATCGACGCCACGGCGCGCTCGACCGAGGCCTCGTCGGTCACGTCCATCGCGACGCTCTCGACCGCCGAGCCGCCGTCCGCCGGCGCGCGGCGCTGCGCGCCGAAGACGCGATGCCCGCGCGCGGCCAGGTGCTCGGCCACGGTGCGGCCGATGCCCGACGAGGCGCCCGTCACGAGAACCACCTTCTGACCGCTCATGCAGAACCTCCTGGGCGACGGTAGCGCGATGGGGTAATCAAGGCGGATCGGAGGAAGCAGCCGATGGACGACGCCCCGGACCCCCCGCCCGACTCGTCGGGATCCTCCTGGCAGGACGTCGGAGCCGCCGAGGTGCTCGGCCGGCGCGCCATCCAGCCCGTGACCGTCGGTCGCACCCGCATCGCTCTCGTGTGTCGCGGCGGGCGCTTCAGTGCGATCTCGGGCGTCTGCAACCACGTCGGCGGCCCGCTCGGCGAGGGCACGCTCGAGGGCGACTACGTGGTCTGCCCCTGGCACCACTGGAAGTTCCACTGCGAGACCGGCCTCGGCGAGCCCGGCTACGAGCAGGACGCCGTGCCCCGCTACGACGTGAAGGTCGAAGGAGGGCGCGTCTGGATCCGCCCCGAGGCGCAGAGCCCCCGCCGCCGCCAGCGCCACGCACGGCATCCGCTGGCGCACATCGCGCAGCGCGGCGAGCCGGGCGGCGCGCCCCCGGACGCACCGCTCCGCGTGCTCGGCCTCTCGACCACCAACCAGGACGATGCGTACCCGCGCTACTCGACGTCCGAGGCCCTGCTCGAGACGGCGCTGGCCCGCGCCCGCGACCTCGGCGCCGACGCGCAGATGCTGAAGGTGCGCGAGCTGCGGTTCCGGCACTGCGAGGGCTACTACTCGAAGAGCGCGCGCGCCTGCACCTGGCCGTGCTCGATCACGCAGATGGACCCCGACGACCAGATGGACCGCATCTACGCGGGCGTGGTGCAGTGGGCGGACGTGTTCCTCGTCGCCACTCCGATCCGGTGGGGAGCCGCATCCTCGCTCTACTACAAGATGGTGGAGCGCATGAACTGCATCCAGAACCAGGAGACGATCGCGAACCGCGTGCTGCTCCGGAACAAGGTGGTCGGGCTGATCGTCACCGGCGGCCAGGACAACGTGCAGGCCGTGGTCGGCCAGATGATGACGTTCTTCGGCGAGCTCGGCTGCCAGTACCCGCAGTTTCCGTTCATCGCGCACAGCCGCGGCTGGTCCGCCGAAGACATGGAGCGCAACGTCGCCTACGTGCAGAGCTCGAGGGATCTGCACGACGGGGCGCGCGCGCTGGTCGAGCGCTGTCTCGACACATGCCGCGCACTGCTCGGCGTGCGCATCGGCGCGGAAGAGCCGATGCGCGGCGGGCGCAAGGCGCATCGCCTGGACGTGCGCGCGGAGATCTAGGCGCGAAGCGCCGCGCGGCTCAGGAGGCGCGCAGCGGGTCGACGTCGCGGTCGAGTGACTGGCGCAGCGTGTCGAGCGACGCGGCGCGCAGCCGCCGCTTGGTCGCCTGGTGCGCCGGCTGACGGAGCTGCTCCGCCAGCCGCGCCGCCTCGGCCAGCGCCGCGCCCTCGAGCTGCTGCGGCGCCAGCACGCGGTCGAGGAATCCCGCCTCGACGGCGTCGTCCGGCGCGTAGATCTCGGCGAGCGCGGTAGCTCGTACGCGGTGCCGCGGCGAGAGCCGCTCGCGCGCCAGCTCCATCGCGAAGCCCGGCAGCGTCATGCCGATGGCGACCTCGTTCAGGCCGATCTTGTACGCCCCCTGCGCGCCCAGACGCAGGTCGGGGGCGAGCAGCAGCACGGCGCCCATCGCGAGCGCGTGGCCGGTGCACGCGATCACCACCGGCAGCGGGCACTCGTAGACGCGGATCGCGAAGCGCGCGCCCGCCACCACCAGGGCCGGCACGGCGTCGCCTCCCTGGTTCATCACCCGGAGGTCGAAGCCGCCCGAGAACCGATCGGGCCGCCCCGCCAGCACGATCGCCTTCGCCTCCTTCTCGGCGCGATCGAATGCCGCATGGAGCGCGTCCAGCATCGCGTGCGAGAACGCGTTGGCCTTGCCGTCGTCCATGCGCACCAGCGCGACGGCCCCGTGCAGCTCGCTGTGGACGATCTCGCCCACCGCTCACGCTCGCTCGAAGAGCGACGCGAAGCCCTGGCCTCCGCCGACGCACATCGTGACGATGCCGTAGCGCTTGCCGGTCCGGCGGAGTTGGCGCAGCAGGAGCCCGGTCAGGCGCGAGCCGGTCATCCCGAACGGGTGGCCGATCGAGATCGAGCCGCCGCTCGGATTGAGCTTCTCGTTCGGGATCTCGAGCACGCGCTGGCACTGCAGGAGCTGCGAGGAAAAGGCCTCGTTCAGCTCGATCACGTCGATGTCCTTCATCGCGAGGCCGTGCCGCTTGAGCAGCTTCGGCACTGCGAAGATCGGCCCGATGCCCATCTCCTCGGGGCCGCAGCCGGCGACGGCGGCGCCTCGGTAGACGCCGAGCGGCTTCACGTTGAGCTGTTTGGCGCGCTCGGCCGACATGAGCAGCGTGGCCGATGCACCGTCCGAGAGCTGGGAGGCGTTGCCGGCCGTCACCGTGCCGCCTTGCTCCGCGGGCTTGAAGACCGGCTTCAGCTTGGCGAGCCCGTCGAGCGTCGTGTCGGCTCGATTGCACTCGTCGCGATCGACCAGGCAGTCCTCCTCGTACGGCGCTTCGCCCTTCTTCTCGACCTTGCGCCGCGTCTTCATCGGCGCGATCTCCTCCGCGATCCAACCCTTCTCGGCCGCGGCGGCGTAGCGCTGCTGACTCTGCAGCGCGTAGCGGTCCTGGTCCTCGCGCGACACCTTGTAGCGCTCCGCGACGACCTCGGCGGTGACGCCCATCGGGAAGTACAGGCCGGGGAAGCGCGCCTGCGCCGTCTTGTTGACGAGTCGATGCGTGTTCTGCGTTCCGTCCTGCATCATCGTGATCGTCTCGACGCCGGCTCCGATGGCGACCTCCGCCCCCTCGTGCAGGATCGCGTGCGCGGCCATCATCACCGCCTGCGAGCCCGACGAGCAGAAGCGGTTCACGCTGGTCGCCGCCACCTCCTTCGGGAAGCCCGCCGCCATCGCCGCGATGCGCGACATGTTCATTCCCTGACAGCCCTCGGGCATGCCGACGCCGGTGATCACGTCCTCGATCTCGGCGGGGTCGAGGTTCGGAACCCGCTCGACGACCGAGCGCAGGCAGTGCGCCAGGTAGTCGACGGGCTCGGTGATGTTGAAGGATCCGCGATGGGCCTTGGTGAGCCCCGTGCGGACGCTCTCGACGATGACGGCTTCGCGGGCCATGGAGGGTCCTCCCGGTGCAGGGCGCGGCGACGGAGAAGCGGGACTATACCGCTTCGCGCCGCGAGCGTCCGCTCTCGACGCGCGCGGCCCGGGCGTCTAGAGTCCGCCGCGCCGGAGGGCGGAGGTCGCGTGTCCACGTCGGAATCCACCACGAACGGGGTCTCGATCGAAGTGGATGCCCGCTACTCGGCAGAGCACTCGGCCCCGCACCTCTCGCAGTGGTTCTTCCTCTACACCATCCGCATCCGCAATCTCGGCGACGAGGCGGTTCAGCTCGTGTCGCGGCACTGGATGATCACCGACGCCACGGGCCGGGTCGAGGAGGTGCGCGGTCCGGGCGTGGTCGGCGAGCAGCCCGTGCTCGAGCCCGGGGCGAGCTTCGAGTACACGTCGGGGTGTCCCTTGCAGACGCCCTTCGGCTGGATGCGCGGCCGCTACGAGATGGTCGCGGCTGGGCGGCGCCGCTTCCACGCGGAGATCGCATCCTTCGAGCTGCGCCAGCCGAACGCGCTGCACTGACGGCAGCGCGCGGTGGCGCTCCGGCTCCTGACGCTGAACCTGTGGCACGACAACGGCCCGTGGCCGCGGCGCGCCGAGCGCATCCGCGAGTGGCTCGACCGGCTCGATCCGGACGTGGTCGGCTTCCAGGAGGCGCTGCGCGGAGGCGGCTCCGACCAGGTGACTGAGCTGCTGGGCGCCCGCCTCCCCTACCGCGAGTATGCTCGTGGCAGCACCTTCACCCGCGGAGCGGGCCACCTGGAGTTCGGAAACGCGGTGGCGAGCCGGTGGCCGATCTCGGAGCACGAGGTGCTGCGGCTGCCCGACCGCGGCGACGCCGAGACGCGAGCGGCACTCTGGGTCGCCATCGCGGCGCCGTTCGGACCGCTGGCCGTGACTTGCACGCACCTCCACTGGCGCTTCCACCACGGCGACACGCGCGTGCGGCAAGTCCACGAGGTGGCCCTGCACGCGATCGGGAGGCGACCGCGCACCGGGTACCCGCCCGTCCTGCTCGGCGACTTCAACGCGGAGCCCGACTCCGACGAGATCCGCTTCCTGACCGGCCTGCACGGCGTGGAGGGCAAGAGCGTCTACTTCAACGACGCCTGGCGGGTGGCGGGAGACGGCGGGCGCGGCATCACCTGGTCGAACCGCAATCCCTGGGCGCGTCTGGCGCTCGAGCCCGACCGCCGCATCGACTACGTGTTCGCGGGCTACCCGACGAGCGAGGGGCTCGGGCTCGTCGAGGCCTGCCGCGTGGTGTGCGACGACGCGGTCGGCGGCATCTGGCCGAGCGATCACTTCGGCGTGTACGCGGAGCTGCGAACCGACCCGCTTCCCGATGGCGTCCGCGCCCCCGTATTCGGCGCCGGCGCGGGGGCGTGAGCTCGGCGTCGATCCGCCGGCGCAGTGGGATCGATGGTAGACTCGCCGTCGATGGGCGCGACGCGGCCGTCGGGACGCTGGGCGTGGGCGACCCTCGCCGCCGCGGTCCTGCTGCTCTCCGCGGTCTGGCGACTCGAGACGCTCGATCGGCGTCCTCTCTGGATGGACGAGCAGTTCACCGAGCGCGTGGTGCGCGGGTCGGCCGATCTCGCCGCGCTGTGGAAGGTCGGCAGCCAGGACGATTATCAGCACCCTCCGCTGGCCTACCTCGGCCCCTGGCTGGCGGCACACGGAGTCGAGACGCCGGCCCGCTTGCGCCTGCCGTCCGTCGTCGCCGGCCTCGCTTCGATCGCGCTGCTCGCGGCGCTGGGCCGGCTTCTCTTCGATCGCTGGACGGGTCTCTTCGCAGCGTTCCTGATGGGGATCTCGATCTATCACGTCGACTTCTCGCAGGAGGCGAGGCCCTACATGGCGGGCCTCGCCTTCACGCTGGGGCAGTATCTATCGCTGTTCGGGTTCCTGCTGCGGGGGCGGAGGGAGCTGCTCGTGCCGTTCGCAGCGTGCGCGGCCGCGGCGCTCTACACCTACCATCTGGCGCTGCTGCACGTCGGCGTCGCGGCCGGCGTGTCCGTCCTCCAGGTCACCGACTGGGCGCGCAACGCGGAGCGCCGCGGCTTGACGGCAGCGGACGCGAAGGCACGCTGCGTGGCGCTGGGCCTCGCGTTCCTCGCCGTCGCCGTCGTCTACCTGCCACAGATTCCGAGCCTGGTCGGCCTCCTGTCGTCCCGCGGCGCGATTCCCAGCCATGTGCTCGACGTGAGCCCGCGCTTCGTGCACGAGCTTGTGCAACGCTGGGGAAGCGGCAGCGGATGGACCACGAATCTCTACGAGGCCGCCTTCGCGATCGGCGCGTTGCGACTCGCGGCCCGCCGCGACCTCGTGGCGCTGGGTGTGCTCGGCTGGCTCGCAGGCCCGGTGCTGGTCTTCGCCTGCATCCCGTTCTCGAAGTACTTCGACATCCGCTTCCTGATCTCGGCCCTGCCTGCCTTCTTCCTCGTCGCAGCCGCCGGGGTCGATGGAGCCGCGCGGGTCGCGGGCCTGCTCGCAGCGCGCGTCGGCTTCGCAGAGGGTGCGACGGCAGCCGCGCGCGCTGCGACGCTCGGGGCCAGCGCGGTCGCGTTCCTCGTGCCTGCCGTCGGCCTGTACCGCCTGTTCCGTGTCGCCGAGCGGCGCTGCGGTGACTTCGTCAACCTGCCCGAAGTCATCGAGGCGCACGATCGCCTGTGTGCCGACCATCTGGTCCTCAACACGATCTACGCCGAGCACCAGTTCCTCGTGAAGAGCCTCCGCAAGGGCATCGCGCTCGAGCCGGGCGCGCTCGACGCCTTTCTGGGGAGCTACGCGTTCGACGGCGGCCCATCGATCGAGATCACGCGCAGCGGCGACCGGCTGATGGCGCAGGTACCAGGCCGGTTGCAGTACGAGCTGGTCCCGGAGTCGGATACACGCTTCTTCTACCGGGTGCTCAGCGAGCGCACGATCACGTTCGAGCGCGGCGCCGACGGCCAGATCGAAGCGCTGGTACTCGATTCGCCCGGTGGCTCGGCGCGCGCCACGCGGCAGCCCTGAGCCGGGCGGCGAGCGAGCTATGGTACGCGCCGCGCATGCCGGCTCATGACCCGCGGAGATTCGCCGCGATCGCGCTCGTCTCTGCGGCGGTCATCCTCCTGCAGATTTCCCTCACGCGGATCCTGAGCGTCGTCGTCTGGTACCACTGGGCCTTCTTCTCGATCTCGCTCGCCATGCTCGGCGTCGGCGCGCCCGGGGTGTGGTTCTCGTTCGTTCGACGGCGCGAGCGTTGGCTGCTTCCGCTCCTGCTGGCGGCGGCGCTCCTGGTGCCCGCGGGCGTGATCGCGATCGTTCAGGCGACGCATCGGTTCGGCAGCGCTGCGATCGTATTCTGCCTGGCCGCGCTGCTGCCCGCGATGCTCGCGCTCGGCGGCTCGGTCTGCGTGCTGCTGCTCGAAGCACCCGGCCTCGCGATCGGGCGGATGTATGCCTTCGACCTGCTCGGCGCCTGCGCGGGGGCGCTGGCGGTGGTGCCGCTCCTCAACTGGGTCCCCACGCCCCAGCTCGCGGGTGCGCTCGGGGTCCTGCCGCTCGCCGCCTACGTCCTGCTCGGTGGGTCGCGCCTGGCGAGCTCCGCCACCGCTGTGCTGCTTCTCGCGGTGCTCGCGGCCGGCACGCCCTTTGCCGTCAGATATACCAAGATGTATGACGAGACACGGCCGCGCACGAAGCCGATCTACGAGCGCTGGACCTCGACCGGACGCATCACCGTCTTCGACAACGTCTTCTTCTCGGCCGACCCCGGCGCCGTCTTCGGCTGGGGCCTGGGCAGTCGGATGCCCGGAGTCGCGGCGCCCGAGCAGTACTGGATCGAGCAAGATGGCTCGGCGGGAACGCCGATCACCCGCTTCGACCGAGAGCTGCAGCGGTACGACTACCTCTTCCAGGACGTCACCACCGTCGGCTATCAGGTGCGTCCGCCGGCGCGCGTCGCCATCGTGGGCGCCGGTGGGGGCCGCGACATCCTCACGGCGCGCCTGGCGGGCGCCCGCGACATCGACGCCATCGAGCTGAACCCCGCGATCGTGGACGCGCTGCGCGGGCCGTTCGGGAGCTTCTCCGGAGGGGTCTACGATCTCCCGGGCGTGCGCGCGATCGTCGGCGAGGGCCGCAGCGTGCTGACCCGCAGCGCGGGCGCCTATGACCTGATCCAGATCTCGCTGATCGACAGCTGGGCTGCAACGGCGGCGGGGGCGTACTCGCTCTCGGAGAGCAACCTCTACACCCTCGAAGCGTACCGGCTCTACTGGTCGCGGCTGAGCGCGCGCGGGCTCGTGTCCACCAGCCGCTGGGCGACCAACGCGGCGGGCGTCGGAGGAGCGGAGCTCCCTCGGCTGCTGTTGCTCGTGCAGGCGGCGCTCCGCGCGGAAGGCATCGCGAACCCCGAGGCTCACCTCGCGGTGGTGCAGGGGGGGCAGGTCGCCACCGTCCTCATGTCGCGCATTCCGTTCGCGGGGCCCGAGCTCGAGCGGCTGCGCGAGGTGACGGCCCTGCGCGGCTTCGAGCTGCTGCTGCCGGAGTCGAGGGAGCCTGCCGGCCCGCGCTGGCTTGCGGAGCTCTCGGCGCCGGGAGGCCACGATGGGCTCCGTCTGGACCCTCCCACCGACGACCGGCCCTTCTTCTTCCAGGTCGTATCGCCCTTTCGGCGGGTGCCGGAGCGCGTGATTCGAAGCATCGGCATCAATGCGGAGGGTGTGGCGGCGCTGCAGTTCCTGATGCTCGCGATGGCCCTCGTCGCATGCGCCCTGTTCTTCGCGCCCTTCGCGATCGGGCGCCGACTGCCGCGCGGACCGGAGTTCTGGCGCGGGAGCGCCTTCTTCGTCGCAATCGGGCTCGCGTTCCTGTTCGTCGAGGTCGCCTGGGTGCAGCGCCTCATCCTCTACGTCGGCCATCCGAGCCATGCCACGACGGTGGCTCTCGCCTCTCTGCTCCTCGGGGCGGGCGTGGGCTCGTCGCTCGCGGAGCGGACGGGCGTGCCACGAGGCGCGCGCCTCGGATTGCTGCTTCCGGTCGCGGTGGCTGGAGTCAACGCGCTGCTCGCACCCGTTTGCGAGGCCACGCTCGGGTGGCCGCTGGCTGCGCGAGTCGGGACGAGCGCCGCGCTGCTGATCCCCGTCGGCTTCCTGATGGGTCTTCCATTCCCGCTCGGCATGGTTCGGTTCGGAGCGACCTCCACGCCCTGGTACTGGGCGCTGAACGGCGTCGCCGGCGTCCTTGCGAGCGTGCTCTCGCTGGCCCTGTCGATGGAGATCGGCTTCTCGAGGGTGGCGTTCCTCGGCGCGGCGTTCTATCTCGCCGCGTGGCTCCTGCTGCGAGCGAGCCCTTCGCGATCGCCGGGCCTCGCGACGATCCGCCCGACGTCGACGACCTGACCCCTCGCCTCCGACGTGCTGGCGCCGCTCAGAACAGCGGCGCCTGCTCCGCCTTGCGCGCCGGCGACCGCGACGCCGGCGCCTCGCGGACGAGCTTGATCTGGGCGACAGGCTTGGGCGCGAGCCGGCTGCCCCGCGCGCCCACCCCGGTCGGCGCGAGCAGCCCGAGGTCGAAGGTGTCCTCGCGCACCCGCTGGCGCGGTCCCGCCGCGAACTTGAGCCAGAGCCGGCCGCGCGCGGCTCCCGGCTGCAGGAGCTCGATGCGGCCCGCCTTGTCCTTGATCAGGTGGTACTCCTTGTTGCGGATGAAGCGCTCGATCGAGACGCGCTTGCCCCACGCGATGCGCTTGCGGTCGCGGTAGACCACGGTGAACTCGGCGCCGCGCTCGGAGTCGAAGATCTGGCAGTGCAGCAGCTTGCCGGAGAGGAGCTGCTTCTCCGGCGGCGTCATCACGCGAAAGCTGCCGTCGTCGGAGATCCCCAGCACCAGGTCGTACTCGCTGACCTGCAGCGCGAAGGCGTCGCCCTTGACCGCGCTGCCGAAGAAGCCGCTCTCGGGATCGTAGGCGAGGCGCAGCGACGGGCGCGCGACCGCCTTGCGGTCCACGGCCGCGAACGAGGCGAGCCGCGTGCGGCGCGGGAACTCGTCGCCGTAGCGGTCGATCAGATCCTGCAGGTAGGCGACCGCGGTGCGGGTCGGATCGGCGAGACGCGAGCGGACGGCCGCGAGCCGCTCGGCGAGCTCCGCCTCCTCGGCGTGGCTGCGCTCCACGTCGTAGGCCGAGATGCGGCGGATGCGCAGCTCGAGCAGGCGCTTCACGTCGTCGTCGACGAGCGGTCGCACGAAAAGCGCCTCGTGCTCGCGCATCCCGGCGGCCACCCGCTCGCGCACCGCCTCTTCGGTGTCGGCCCGCTCCAGGTGCCGGTAGACGCGTTTCTCGACGAAGATCCGCTCGAGCGCGATCCAGTGCTGGCGGTCGACGAGCTGTCCCCGCTCCCACTCGAGCTCGGTGCGGAGCCGATCGCGGAGCTGCGCGGTCAGCTCGCGCAGTACCTCGCTGGCCGACATCTCCGCGGGCCGCCGCTCGCGGATCGCCACCAGGTTCGAGGTCACTGCGGCGCTGCACTCGGTATAGGCGTGGAGCTGGGCGATTACCTCGTCGGGGCGCGCGCCGCGCGCCAGCGCGAGCTCGATCTCGACCCGGTCGGTGGTGAAGTCCTGGATCGAGGCGACCTGCACGCGCCCGCGCTGGATCGCGGCCTCGACCGACGCGATCAGGCTGTCGGTGGTCGCGCCGAACGGGATCTCCCGGATCACGAGGCGATGCTTGTCCCGCGCCTCGACCAGCGCGCGCACCTGGACGCGTCCTCGGCCGTCGTCGTAGGCGGATACGTCCGCGAGCCCGCCCTGCGGGAAGTCTGGCGCCAGCTCGATGGCGCGGCCCTCGAGCAGATCGATCTGCGCCTGCCAGAGCTCGGCGAGGTTGTGGGGCAGGATGCGCGTCGAGAGGCCCACCGCGATGCCCTCGGTGCCGAGCATCAGCAGCACCGGCAGCTTGGCGGGCAGGAAGACCGGCTCGCGCGAGCGGCCGTCGTAGCTCGGCACGAACTCGGTGAGCGCCTCGTTGAAGAGCGTCTCGAGCGCGAGCGGCGTGAGCCGGCACTCGATGTAGCGCGCGGCAGCGGCGGGGTGACCTGTCAGCAGGTTGCCGAAGTTGCCCTGGCGGTCGATGAAGAAGCCCTTGTTCGCCAGCACCACCAGCGCCTCGGCGATCGACGCATCGCCGTGCGGATGGAGCTTCATCGTCTCGCCGATCACGTTGGCCACCTTGTGGTAGCGGCCGTCGTGCATCTCGAAGAGCGTGTGGAGCAGCCGGCGCTGGACCGGCTTCAGCCCGTCGCGCAGGTCGGGGATGGCGCGGTCGAGGATGGCGTAGCTGGCGTAGTCGACGAAGTTGCGCCGCATCAGCGCGTCGAGTCGCGGCACGTTCCCCCCTAGAGCACGTCCGTCGCCAGGTTCTCGACGATGAACGCGCGTCGCTCGGGGGTGTTGCGGCCCATGTAGAACTCGAGGCAGCGCGCGACCTCGCCAATCCCCTGCACGGCCACGGGCGAGAGCCGCATGTCGCGGCCGATGAAGGGACCGAACTCGCGCGGGCTGATCTCCCCAAGCCCCTTGAAGCGCGTGATCTCGGCCCCGCGCAGCGCCGCGAGCGCGCGGTCGCGCTCGGCCTCGCTGTGGCAGTAGCGGGTCTCCTTGCGGTTGCGCACGCGGAAGAGCGGCGTCTCGAGGATGTACAGGTGCCCCTTGAGGACGAGCTCCTCGAAGTAGCGCAGGAAGTAGGTGATCAGCAGGTTGCGGATGTGCATGCCGTCGACGTCGGCGTCGGTGGCGATCACGACGCGCGCGTAGCGCAGGCCGTCGAGCCCGTCCTCGATGCCGAGCGCGCGCATCAGGTTGTAGAGCTCCTCGTTCTTGTAGATGGCGTCTCGCTCGAGGCCGTGGCAGTTGAGCGGCTTGCCGCGCAGCGTGAAGACCGCCTGCGTCTCGACGTCGCGGGACTGGATCATCACGCCGCCCGCCGAGTCGCCTTCGCCGAGGAAGATGGTGGTCTCGTCGCGGCGGCGGCTCTTCGGGTCGCCGTAGTGCTGGCGGCAGTCGGTGAGCTTCGGAATCCGGATCGCCACCCGGCGGGCGCGCTCCCGCGCGTCCTTCTTGATCGCGCTGAGCTCGCGCCGCACGCGCTCGTTCTGCCGCACCTTCTCGAGCAAGGACTCGGCGGCCTCGCGGTTCTCGTGCAGCCAGCGCAGCAGGCGGTCCTTCACGGCGGGGACGATCCACGAGCGAACGTCGGTGGATCCCAGCTTGGTCTTCGTCTGCGAATCGAAGACGGGATCCTGCAGCCGCACCGCCACCGCGCCGACCAGGCCGTCGCGGACGTCCTCGCCGGCGAACGCCTGCCCGGCGAAGTCGTTCACGGCCTTCAGCACGCCCTCGCGGAAGGCGCTCTGGTGGGTGCCGCCGTCGTGCGTGTGCTGGCCGTTGACGAAGGAGTAGTAGGTCTCGCCGTAGGCGTGGGTGTGGGTGAGGGCGAACTCGAGGCGTTCGTGGCGGCCGTGGGCGGTGGGGTAGAGCGGTGCCTCGCCGCCCAGCTCGTGGGCCAGGAGGTCGGCGAGACCGCCCTCGGAGTGGAAGCGCGCGCCGCCCGACTCGAGGGTGAGACCCGGGTTCAAGAAGGCGTAGTAACGCAGCCTCTCGGCGACGAATTCCTCGTTCCAGGCGTAGGCTCCGAAGACCTCGGGGTCCGGCTCGAAGCGGACGGAGGTGCCGTCGCGTCCCGCCCGGTCGCGGCCGCCCTCGTCGGCGACCAGGCGGCCGCGCTCGAAGGCGGCGCGGCGGAAGCGGCCCTCGCGCCAGCTCGTCACCTCGAAGCGGACCGAGAGCGCGTTCACGGCCTTGGAGCCGACGCCGTTCAGGCCGACCGAGAACTGGAACACCTCGTCGCTGAACTTGCCGCCGGTGTTCACGCGGCTCACGCAGTCGACGAGCTTGCCGAGCGGGATGCCGCGCCCGTAGTCGCGCACCGAGAACGCCGCGCCGTCGCGCTCGACCTCGATCCGGCGCCCGGCGCCCATGATGAACTCGTCGACGGCGTTGTCGATCACCTCCTTCAGCATCACGTAGATGCCGTCGTGGGGATGCGAGCCGTCGCCGAGGCGACCGATGTACATGCCGCTGCGGAGCCGGATGTGCTCCAGCGGATCGAGCGTGCGGATGGACCCTTCGTCGTACGCGACGCGGGCGCGTCCCATCGACCCCCTCTCACCCGCGCTCTAGATACCGGGTCGCCGTGCCGGGGGCAACTCACTGCCGGCGGCCCGTCGACTCGGGGAGGTCACCCCTCTCGCGTCAGCAGGACGACGCCCTCTGCCGCGTCGAGGCGGACCGCGTCGGCCCGCTCCGGGAGCGCGGTCGCGCCCGTGCGGAG
>DATJPY010000077.1:0-130980 GCA_035506135.1 Myxococcota bacterium
CTGGTAGGCGAACGTCCGGGTGGGGTTGCCGAGCCCGATCTGGGTGACCTGAGTCACGCGGTGGGCGCCGTCGTACTGGTACTGGACCCGCTCTCCTTCGGAGTTGGTAATCGCCGTCAGATTGCCGCCCGTGTACTCGTAGCGGTAGCCCCCCCAGCCCTGGGCCACGTCGAGGCCATCGCGGGCGCTGGTGAGGTTGCCGTTTGCGTCGTAGGCGAAGAGCGCCTGGCGGCCTGCCCGATCGGAGATCTGGGTCACGCGGCCCTGCCCGTCGTAGCCGATGCTGAAGACCGGATGGCAGTCGCCCGCGGGCGCCAGGCACTGCGCGATGCTCGTCGTGTGCTGCCTGCCGTCGCCCTGCGCGGTCTGCGAGAAGGCCAGATAGGGCTTGAAGGAGCTGGTCCAGTGGACGTAGAGCGGGTGGCCGTCGGTGGTGAAGTCGTACTCGAGCCCACCCTTGGTCCGGAGCTGATTGGTGCCCGCCTGGCCGTACTGGCCGAGCTTTACCCAGATCGTTCCGGGAATCGCGGCGCCCTGGGCCAGGCCCGACACGTTGTACCACGCACCGGTCGTGTCGACGAAGTTGCCGGCCGAGTAGGAGAGGTCGTCGAAGCTCCAGCTCCACTTCTGGCTGGCGGAGTTCCAGGTCGCTCCCACCGAGAACGGCCCGAGCTGCGTGTCGAGATCGAGGTCCGTACGCATGATGAGCAAGTTCCCGCCCGCGGCATTCACGCGCGCAGGGCCGGGCACCGGCAGGGCCTCGATCTCCTGGTACTCGGGGAGGCCCGCCGTCGGCGCGAGCGAGGTCGGGCAGCCGGTGATCACGAGGGCGAGCATCGGCAGGAAGCCGACCACCGCGGTGTCGGCCGCGAGCGCCGCACACACAGCGCGTCCGAGCCGGGTTTGCGAGAACTTGCGATTCCAGCGAAGGGCGCGGTCCACGAATGCTCCTCCTCGGTCGAGGGTCGTCGACCCGGAGAGCAAGCGCGGTGCCATCGCCGCCGGGCGGCGCCGACGCACGAGCGTACGTGCCGGCGACCGCGAACGGCGAGTGGCCAGACCCGAAATGGCGAGCTGTCCATTCTTCCCGAGCTTTCCCGGCGATTCCCCGCGTTTCCCGTTTACCGGTCGACGCAGCCGTGCGTAACCTCGTCGCTGGCGAGGAACGGGGCCTTGGGGGACACCGGGGTCGCACTGATCGACGTGGAAGAGCCTTACCTCGGAGAGATCGAGGAGGCAGTGCGCGCGCGCGGGTGGGAGCCTTTGCGCGTCCGCGGAGAGGCAGCTCCATCCCGCTCGGCGCGCATCGCCCTCGCCGTCGTCCAGGCCGCCGGTCGCGATGCGGACTGCCTGGAGCGCGTCGCGGCGCTCCGGAAGGCCCTTCCCGAGGCGCGCGTGGTCGTCATCGCCGCCGGGCTCCGTCCCGCCATCGCTTTCCAGCTCGCGGAGGCCGGAGCCTCGGATCTGGTCGATCTCCCCGCTCCCGCGGCAGCGGTGACGGCGCGTTGTATCGGGTGTGTGAGCGCGAGCCCGCGCCCGGCCGATGGCCTCGCGGAGCTGATCGGAGAGAGCGCGGCGATGAAGGCGCTGCGAACGGACGTCGCGCTCGCGGCAAGGACGAGCTCGACCGTTCTGATCACCGGTGAGACGGGGACCGGCAAGAGCCTCATCGCACGGCTCATCCACCGCGCCTCGGCGCGCAGCGGTCAACCGTGGGTGCACGTGGACTGCTCGGCCCTCGCCCCGACCGTCATCGAGAGCGAGCTCTTTGGACACGAGCGAGGCGCCTTCACCGGAGCCACGCATCCCCGGCCAGGAAGGTTCGAGCTCGCCGGCGACGGGGACCTCCTGCTCGACGAGATCGGAGAGCTCGATCTCGCGCTCCAGGCGAAATTCCTTCGCGCTCTCGAGGATCGCGAATTCGAGCGGGTAGGGGGCGTCCGCACGCTGCGCCTGCGCGCGCGCATCATGGCGGCGACGAATCGCGATCTGGAGAGCGACCTCGCCGCGGGACGTTTCCGCGCCGACCTCTACCACCGGCTGCGGGTCGTCCACCTCCGCGTTCCGGCGCTCCGCGATCGCGAGGCCGATCTTCCCCTCCTCGTCGAGTCGCTCGTGCGGCAGCTCGCGGATCGGCTCGGCGCGCCTGTGCCGCGCGTGGTGCCTGGCTTCCTCGACGCGCTCGAGGGATATGGCTGGCCCGGCAATGTCCGGGAGCTCGCGAACCTGCTGGAATCGGCCCTGTCGCTCTCGCGTCCGGTAGAGCTCGAGGCCGAGCACGCCGTCTGCTGGCTCGGGCAGGGCGCGCAGCGCCTGGCCCGCGGGCTCGGGCTCATGAGGACGGGCGCGACTGCATCCGGCCCCGCGTCTCCGAATCGCACGCGACCCTCGACGGCGGAGCGGGGGGAGCTGTTGCAGGCGCTGGTCGAGGCTGGAGGAAACGTTGCGCGGGTCGCGCGGCGGATGGGGATGCCGCGGAGCACGCTGCGCTACAAGATCCGGGGTTACGAGCTGGGGCGCTACATCCCACGGGACTGAAGGCCGTGCTGGCCGGATTTCCCGCTTTTTCCCGGGACTTCAGCAGCTTTTCCGGTGTGTAGCGGTGGTATCCTGCGGCCCATGGAGTCGGCCGAGAGCTGCATCGCGGCTCGGAGCGCCGAGACCACCGCGTCGCCCTGCGTCCTGGTCGTCGACGCCTGCGAGCCGAATCGCGAACTCTTGAAGCGCCTTCTCGAACGCGAGGGCATCGCAGTCCACACCGCGCCCGACGGCGACGCCGGGTGGAGGCTGTTCCAGAGTCGACCGTTCGACCTCGTGGTCACCGATCTCCAGATGCCGAAGCTCGATGGCATCGGGCTCTGCCGAAGGATCCGCGCCGCGCGCTCTCCCGAGGCGCGCGCTCCGATTCTCATGATCACGGCCTTCGGAACCCTCTCCGCGGCGGCCGCAGCCGGTCGGGCGGGAGTCACCGACTGCTTCCTTCTGGATGACGAAGGCCTCGAAGAGCTCCTCTCGCGCGTCCGCTCGTTGGTGCGTGCGGAGAGGCCGCCGACGCCGTGCGAGCTTCTCGGTGCGAGCCCGGCGATCGCGGCGGCGAGGGAGCGCATCGAATCGGTCGCCGAGCTCGAGACCCCCGTTCTCATCACGGGAGAGCCGGGCACGCGACATTCGGTGGCGGGCTCGCACCTCCACGCGCGGAGCCGCCTGGCGCGAGAGCCGTTCCGCCTGATCCCGTGCTCGACCGAGCGCCGCGCGACGAGAGACTCCGAGCCGGGAACCTGGTTCCTCGAGGAGATCCAGGACCTCGCGCCGGACGACCAGCTCGCCTGGCACGAGGCGATTCTGGCCGACGAGGAAGGTCGCCCGGCGCATCGGACGCGCGTGATCGCTTCGACGACCTGGGATCTGCGGGTCCTCGCTGCCCGGAAGCAGTTCTCGCCCGAGCTGGCGCGCGACCTGTGCAACTTCGAGATCTGGCTTCCTCCTCTGCGCGAGCGGCGCGAGGACCTTCCGAAGCTGATCGAGCTCCTCCTCGAGCGCGTGTGCGAGCGGATCGGTCGTCCTCGACTGTCCCTCACGGGCCGCGCCGCCGAGCGCCTCTGCGCCTGCGCCTGGTGGGGAAACTTTCCCGAGCTCGAGGACGCGCTCCAGTCGCTGGCGGCCTTCGCGCCGGATCTCGAGATCACGGACGAGCAGGCCCAGCTCGTGCTGTCGGACTCGGATCCGATCGCGCGCGCCGCGAGAGAGCGGATGAGGAGCGAGCGCGAGCAGCTGCTGCGCGTGCTCGAAGAGTGCGGGGGAAACTTCACGCGCATGGCGGAGCGTCTGGCGGTCGACCGCGGGACGATCCGCTATCGGCTTCGGAAGTACGGCATCCTGCCGCGCGGCGTCGGGCGCCATGGCGGCTGAGCCGAGCGCCTCGCTCACCCCGCTCTCCGCCACGGTCGTCGCCCATCACCTGGAGAAGCACTACCAGCGCGGCCGGGCGACGGTCCGCGCTCTGGATGGCGTGGACCTCGTCATCGCAGAAGGCGAGTTCGTCGCGGTCATGGGTCCGAGCGGGAGCGGCAAGAGCACGCTGCTGCATCTCATCGGCGGGCTCGAACGGCCGAGCGCCGGAACGGTCCTGCTGGGCGACGTCGACCTGCATCGACTCTCGAGCGACGAGTCCGCGCGCTTCCGGCGGCGCCACATCGGCTTCGTCTTCCAGTTCTTCAACCTGATCCCGACCCTCAGCGCAGCCGAGAACGTTGCACTCCCGCTGCTGCTCGAGGGCAAGCGCTACGCAGACGTGCGCGATCGGGTCATGCCGCTGCTCGAGACACTGCACCTGGCCGGGCGCGCGGAGCATGCGCCCTCGGAGCTCTCCGGCGGAGAGATGCAGCGCGTTGCGATCGCCCGGGCGCTCGTCGTCGCCCCCCGCCTCATCCTGGCGGACGAGCCGACCGGGAACCTCGACAGCGAGACGGGCTCGGGGATCCTCGCCCTCCTGCGTCGCGCCTGCGAGGAGCGGGGTGTCACGGTCGTCCTGGTGACGCACGACCTGCGCGCCGCGTCCTGCGCGGATCGCGCCGTGATCCTGCGCGATGGCCGCCTGGAGGGCCAGGCGTCGGCTCCGGCCCGCGCCCGCCCAGGCGCGTGACGCTCCATGAGGCCCCATCCTCGGCTTCCGCTCGCTCTCTTGCTCGCGATCCGGACGCACCTCGGCCGGCAGCGCGCGCTCTCGCTCGTCACGATCTGCGCCATCGCAGCGAGCGTCGCGCTCGCCACGAGCCTCGAGATGAGCTCGCGCAGCGCCGAGGTCGAGCTGGAGCGCACCGCCCAGGAACTCGCCGGAGCCGCCCAGGTCGAGGTGACGGGAAGCTCGCTCGGGATCCCCGAGGATCTGCTGGATGCGGTGCGCGGCGTGCCGGGTGTGCGGCTGGCGGCGCCGTTCCTGGAGGCGAGCTTCCGCGTCGCGCGAGAGGACGCGGACGCCGCGTCGATCCATGTCGTCGGTGTCGACCTGCTGGACGATACGGGTGTTCGCTCCTATTCGGGCGAGCTGGAGGTCGCGGATCCCCTGCGCCTGATCGCGGGCCCAGACGCCGTGATCGTCGCACGCGCGCTCGCCGACAAGCTGAAGCTCGGTCCGGGTGACACGCTTCCGGTGCGGTCGGGAGGCAAGAGCTACACGCTCACCGTCCGCGGCGTGCTGGCACCCAAGGGGATCGCGCAGGCCTACGGCGGCCAGATCGCCATCATGGATGTCTACACGCTCCAGACGCTGCTCGGGCGGGAGGGATGGCTCGATCGCATCGACGTCGTGCTGGAGAGCGGCGCGTCGCCCGGAGAGGTGTCCCCGGCGATCGAGCGAGCGGTTGCGGGGCGCGCGAGCGTGCGCCCGGCTGCTACGCGCGATGCGTGGGCAGACAGCGCCCTCCTCCTGGTCCGGGTCGTCGTCCTGGCGCTCATGGTCGTCGCGATCCTGGTCGCGTCGCTGGTCTGCTACAGCGCGCTCTCGCTCTTCGTCGACCGGCGCACGCCCGAGCTGGCCCTGCTGCGCACCGCGGGCATGGAAGCGAAGCGCGTCCGTCGCCTGCTCTACCTCGACGCGGCGCTGCTCGCGCTCTTCGGCGCGGGCGTGGGCGCGCTTCTCGGGCGCTTCGTCGCGGCGGGATTGCTCGGGGGCCTGTCGTGGCTCTCGGACTTCCTCCAGGGCGTCGAGCTCTCGCACCTCGAGTTCGATGCCTCCACCACCGCAACCGCCATCGCGGTAGGTGGGATCGTCTCGTTTCTCGGGGTCTTCATACCCGCGCGGCGAGCGGCGCGGCAGCCGCCCCTCGAAGCGCTCCTCGGCTTCCCTCCCGGTGACGGGGCTCCGTCCGCTCGTGGACCTCGCGTGTGGCTCGCTCCGGCGCTGGCGCTGGTGGCGGCGCTCGCACTGCTCGTCCCCGCAATTCCCCCGCTCGCCCGCGTCGCGGCGGTCCTCGGAGCCGGTCTCGCCGGGCTCGGCGTCCTGCTGCGCTGGAGCCTGCCACAGATGCTGCGGCTCGCGCGGGGCGGACTCGACGCCGTCCTGCCGGGCCTCGGCCGCCTGGCGGGCGCCTCTCTCGCGGCGCGGCCGGGCGAGACCGCGCTGGCCGCCGTCTGCGTGGCCGGCGTCGTCGCCGGCGTGACACTCAGCCTCGCGCTCGCGCAGAGCGCAGCGCACAGCATCGATGCATGGATGGGGGGCCTGTTCCCAGGCGGAGTCTTCGTCACGGCCGGACCGATCGCCGCGATCGAGCCCGACGAGCTCATCTCGGCGGAGACGCTGCGCATCGTGCGGGAGACCCCCGGAGTTCGAGGCGTCTTCGACCAGGTCCTGCAGAAGGTCGTCTACCGCGGCGAGCAGGTCCTGCTCTTCGCAGGAAGCACCGACGTGCTGGCCCGCTACGGCCGGCTCGCCGCCGTGCGCGGCGACCCGCAGGCGATCGCAGCCGCCGTGGCGCGCGGAGAGGTCGCCGTCTCCGACCGATTCAGCCGCCGCTTCGGAATCGCCGAGGGCGACTCGGTGACGCTCGACACGCCGAAGGGTCCGCGGAGCTTCCGCGTCGCCGGGCTGATCCGCGACTACTCGGGTCCCGCCGGCTCGATCAACCTCGACACGAGCGTCTTCGACGCGCTCTGGCCGCGGCTCGGCTCGCGCGACCTCGTGCTCTGGACCGATGGCGATCCCGCGCCCGTGATCTCCGAGATCCGCCGACGCGTCGGGGACGCGCAGACGCTCTTCTTCGCCTACGGCGACGACCTCGCCCACTTCGCGAGCCACCTGCTCAGGCGTTTCCAGGCCATCCTGCTGAGCGTCGCCATCCTGACCGCGGTGCTCGGCGGCATCGCGATCTGGAATCTGATGCTCGGCGCGGTGAGCGCGCGTGCAAGAGAGCTCGCGCTCCTGCGCACCATCGGCGCCACCCAGCGCCAGGTGCGAACGATCACGCTGCTCGACGCGCTGTTGCTCGCCGTGTTCGGCGGCGTGGGAGGCATCGCGCTCGGCGTCTGCAGCAGCTACCCCGTCGTCTCGGAGGTGATGGCGGACGCGGTGGGCTGGTCGCTCGACTTCTCGATCGCGCCGCTGCAGATCGCCCTCCTGGTGGTGGGTCTGCTCGCCGCGGCCATGCTCGCGAGCCTCTACCCGGCGCGACTCGCGGCCCGCGTACCGATGCGGGAGGCCTCGGGCTCCGAGTGAAGGAGCACCTCGTGCCGACCGGCCTCTGGCTCGTCCCGTGGCTCGGGGCCGTGGCCCTCTGCTGGACGTCGCTCCGCGCGCGGCGCGCTGCGTCGATCCCGGAGCCCGGGCCCGGACGAGGCTGTGCTTCGACCACGGTCGTCGTGCCGGTGCGCAACGAGGCGCCGCGCATCCGCGGCCTCCTCGAATCGCTGCTCGCCCAGGACCACCCGGGCTTCGAGGTGCTCGTCGTGGACGACGGATCGACGGACGGCACGCTCGACGCCGCTCGAGCCGCCACGGCCGGTGATCCCCGCGTCCGCTTCCTCCGGCTCGAGCGCCGACCTCCCGGCTGGCAGGGGAAGCTCTACGCGCTCTCGGCCGGGGCACGGGACGCGCGCGGCGAATGGCTGATCTTCGTGGACGCCGACAAACGCCTCACCCGCAGCACGTTCTTGCGCGCGCTGATCGCAGAGTGCGAGCAGCGCGGTGTCGCTGCGGCCTCCGCGCTCGGCCCCTATCTCGGAGACCGCTGGTGGCACCGATGGTGGTACCGGCCGATCGTCGACAACCCGGCGCTGGTCGGAGGTGCGTTCCTCGTTCAACGCCTGCGACCTCGCGCGACCTGGCTGATCGGGACGCTCGCGATGCGCCGCGAGACCTACGAGGCGATCGGCGGCGCGCACGCCGCCGCGCTCTACGGCGGTGGCGCCTTCGACGACTGGGGCTGGACCCGCCTCTTCGAGATGCGGCGCGCGCGCACCGCGTTGCTCTTCGACGACGGCCTTCACGACGTGTCGAACTGGGAAGCGTTCCCCGAGGCGTGGAACGGCATGAGTCGATGGGTGGCAGCGTTCCTCGTGTGCCGGCGCGGCGCCTTGCCCGCTCTCGCACTCGGGACGGCGGCCGTGCTCGCGACCGGTCTCGCGACGGGTCGCGTGATCGCCGATCTCGCCTCGCTGCGTCTCCCGCCGTTGCCGTACGCCGCGCTGGCGGCCGTACCGCCCACCTTCGGAATCGCCTACTGCCGCACGCACGGCTACCGGCTGGCATGGGCGGTGCTCGCCGCGCCGATCGCGGTCGGGATGACCGCCGCGGTCGCCGGAGGGATCACGGCCCGCCTCCGAAACCGCGTCCGCTGGCGCGATCTCGAGATCGCCGTGGTGGCGGAGCCGCCCTCCCAGGCGCTCAATGCCCCACGCCCTTGAGCAGCGCCATCGTGGAGAAGTACGACTCGGGGATCGGCGCGTCGTAGTCGACCGCCGGGACCTCCATGGTGACCGTCTCGTGCGCTGCCACCTTCTCGAAGACGATGCGCGTGGGCGTCGCGACGCCCTGGATCGTCCTCACCTCCTCGGTGTGCGCGCGCAGGGCCTCGGCGTCGCCCTGGTACTGGATGGTCCGGAGCGCGATGAAGGTCTCGGGGTCGAGCCAGATCGTGCGCCGGTCGAAGCGCTGGTTGGCCTCGACCGCGCGTTCGCTGAGGCGCAGCACCGCGCGATCCGAGAGCGAGTCCTGCGCGACCGACTCGGCCCGGGTCGGCTCGCCGATGGCGAGCCCGAAGCCGAGGTACTCGAGGTCGATCCCGTAGACGTCCTCGCGCGCCAGCGACTCTCCGATCCGGCGCACGCGGCGGGTCGCCGGCTGATACAGGAAGTACTCGTTCGTCCCGCTCGGATTCTCTATGTAGAGCAGGCCGAGCCCGCGCAGATCAGCCGGCTCCTCGAAGCGAGCCAGCACGCGCTCGCGGTGGGAGCCGGCGTCGTCGCGCCAGACCGTGAGGCGCCGCTGCTCCGACTGACCCTGCCGGTCGATCGTGAGCACGATGGTCGCGGTGAAGTGCCTGCCCTCGAGTCGACCGTGCCAGCGCTCCCTCGCCTGCTCCGCGCTGAGCGGAGTCGCGTCCTCACGCGCCGCGGCCGGCGCAGCGAGGGCGAGGAGCACGGACAGCATGCAGACCCCGGCTCGCTTCGATCCGCGGCGGGCCGTCATCCCATCATCATAGTCGGCGGCCCTTCGCGACGGTGTGCGAAAGCGAGACCGAAGACGCGGAGCCCCGCGGGGCTCCTATCTGTATGGCGGCCCTCTCGTTACCCTCTCGCCCGCTTCCACCATCCGCGGGGCGGGGAGGGACCCGATGAGGATCGCGCGCGCTGCGGCGGTGCTGGCCGTGCTCGCATGGCCCGCAGCGAACGCGCGCGCCGTGGAGCTCGTCGACGGCATCGCCGCCCAGGTGGGCACCGAGGTGGTGCTGATCTCGGACGTCTCGCGCGTCGCGGACCCGATCGAGAAGAAGATGCGCGGCGCCGGCGCGACCGATCACGACATCGCGCAGATGCGCGCCGAGGTGCTCGAGCAGATGATCGAGCGCAAGCTGATCGCGCTCCTCGCCAAGCGGGCGGAGATCGAGGCGACCGACGCCGAGATCGACGACGCCATCGCGGGCGTGGCGAAGGAGAACGGCATGAGCGTCGACACGCTCAAGAAGAGCGTCGAGACGCAGGGTCTGCCGTGGGAGGCATACCGCCGGAAGATCGGCGAGGAGATCGTCCAGCAGAAGGTGCTCGGCGGGATGGTGCGCTCCAAGATCGAGGTCAAGGAGGAGGAGGTGCGCGCCCTCTACAACCAGCGCTACGGCGACCAGCCGACCGGCGGCCGCGAGATCCACGTCCTCCAGATGGCGCAGGCGGCCGAAGGCGACAAGCCGGCGCAGCACGCGGCGGCGTGCGACCGCGTCCGCGTGGCGCTCGGCCGCGTGCGCGCCGGCGAGTCGTTCCAGAAGGTCGCGAGCGAGGTGTCGCAGGCGGCGCCCGACCTCGGCTGGATCCACGAGGCGACCCTCGCGCCGTGGATGGTTTCGGCCCTCGGCAAGATGAACCCGGGGCAGATCTCCGACGTGATCGAGCTGCCGGTGGGCTGCGCGGCGCTCCAGCTTCTCGGGACGCGCGAGGCGCAGCCGGTCACCTACGAGCAGGTCGAGAAGGAGCTGCGCGCGCTCCTCTACGACGAGCGCTTCCAGGAGCAGTATCGGCGCTTCATGGAGAAGCTGCGCAAGCAGACCTACGTCGACCGCAAGGGCGTCTTCGCCGACGCGGCGCGGATCGACGCCAAGGTGCCCGAGGCGGGCGCCGCCGCGGAACCCCCGCGACTGCAGTGAACGGCGCGGTCGACGCGGCGCCTCGCGAGATCGCGATTCGCGGGGCGCGCGAGCACAACCTACGCGGCATCGACGTGCGGCTGCCGCGCGACAAGCTGGTGGTGATCACCGGCCTGTCGGGCTCGGGCAAGTCGTCGCTCGCGTTCGACACGCTCTACGCCGAGGGGCAGCGCCGCTACGTCGAGTCGCTCTCGGCCTACGCGCGCCAGTTCCTCGACCAGCTCGCCAAGCCCGACGTCGAGTCGATCGAAGGGCTCTCGCCCGCCATCTCGATCGAGCAGCGCACCGCGTCGCGCAATCCGCGCTCGACGGTCGGCACCGTGACCGAGATCCACGACCACCTGCGGCTGCTCTTCGCGCGCGTCGGACAGCCGCACTGCTGGATCTGCGGGTCTCCGATCGCGAGCCAGACGGCGCAGCAGATCGTCGACCGCGTGCTCGCGCTGCCCGAGGGCTCGCGCGTCCAGGTGCTGGCGCCCGTGGTGCGCGGCCGCAAGGGCGAGTACCGCAAGGAGCTCGAGGCATTCCGCAAGCAGGGGTTCGCGCGCGTGCGCATCGACGGCTCGACGCTCGAGCTCGGCGACGAGATCCGGCTGGCGCGGCAGGCGAAGCACGACATCGACCTCGTGATCGACCGCATCGCGGTCCGGCCGACCGCGCGCGCGCGGCTCGCGGAGTCGGTCGAGAGCGCGCTCCGCCTGGCGGAAGGGCTGGTGACGATCGACGTGGGCCCGGGACGCGAGGAGTGGCCGCTCTCGGAGGCGAACGCCTGCGCGCGCTGTGACGTCTCGTTCCCCGAGATCACCCCTCGACTCTTCTCGTTCAACGGCCCGCAGGGCGCCTGCCCGCGCTGCAACGGGCTCGGCACGCGCGACGAGTTCGACCCGGAGCGCATCGTGCCCGACCCGGAGCGACCGCTCGCGCGGGCGATCGAGCCGTGGGGCGCAAGCGCCCAGAGGGCGCGCGCAGCGAGCCGAAGGCGAGCGAAGTCCATGAGGACGAGCCGCGGCTACTACACAGAGCTCTTGACGGCGCTCGCGAGTCACTTTGGCGTGTCGCTGGAGACGCCGTGGCGCGAGCTGCCCGAGGCGGTGCGGCGCGGGATCCTGCACGGCACCGCGGACGAGGTTTCCTTCACCCTGCAGCGCGGCGGCCGGTCGCAGCGCCTCTCGCGCGCGTGGGACGGGGTGATCGGCGAGCTCGAGCGGCGCCGCGAGGCCTCCGGCGAGGAGCTGCTGCGCTTCACCCGCCCGCTCCCCTGCCCCGAGTGCGGGGGCTCGCGGCTGCGCCGCGAGGCGCGCGCGGTCGCGGTCGGCGGCATGGGGCTCGACGCGCTCGGGCGCCTCTCGATCGCGGCGCTGGCGGACTTCCTCGATCGCCTCGAGCTGCCCGAGGCGCAGCGCCGGATCGCCGAGCGGATCGTGCGCGAGATCCGCGAGCGGCTCGGCTTCCTGCTCGACGTCGGCCTCGACTACCTGACGCTCGAGCGCGGCACCACCACGCTGTCCGGCGGCGAAGGCCAGCGCATCCGGCTCGCGACCCAGGTGGGGACGTCGCTCCTCGGCGTCCTCTACGTCCTCGACGAGCCCTCGATTGGCCTGCACCCGCGCGACAACCGGCGCCTGCTCGCGAGCCTCGAGCGCCTGCGCGACCAGGGCAACAGCGTGATCGTGGTCGAGCACGACGAGGAGACGATCCGCAGCGCGGACTGGGTGGTGGACATGGGACCTGGGGCCGGCGTGCACGGCGGCGCGTTGGTGGCCGAGGGGCCGCCGGAGGCGATCGCCGCGAGCGCCGACTCGCTGACCGGCGCCTACCTCGCCGGGCGCCGCCGCATCGAGCCGCCCGCCGCCCGCCGCGCGCCGGGCGATCGATGGCTCGTGCTGCGGGGCTGCTCCGAGCACAACCTGCAGCACGTCGACCTGCGCGTTCCGCTCGGCCTCTTCACGGTGGTGACGGGGGTCTCGGGCTCGGGCAAGTCGACGCTCGTGAACGACACCCTCCACCGCGTGCTCGCGCAGCGGCTGCACGGCGCCGAGCAGCCGCCCGGCCGCTTCGAGTCGATCGAGGGCCTCGAGCAGATCGACAAGGTGATCGATGTCGACCAGTCGCCGATCGGCCGCACGCCGCGCAGCAATCCAGCGACCTACACCGGGGCGTTCGACGGCATCCGGCGGATCTTCTCGCAGGTGCCGGAGGCGCGCGTGCGCGGCTACGGGCCGGGGCGCTTCTCCTTCAACGTGAAGGGCGGGCGCTGCGAGGCGTGCCGCGGCGACGGGATCCTGCGCGTGGAGATGCACTTCCTGCCCGACGTGTTCGTCGGCTGCGAGGTGTGCCGCGGGCGGCGCTACAACCGCGAGACGCTCGAGATCGCCTATCGGGGCAAGACGATCGCCGACGTGCTCGACCTCTCGGTGGAGGAGGCGGTGGGGTTCTTCGAACGCTTCGAGTCCGTGCAGCGGCCGCTGCGCACGCTGCACGAGGTCGGCCTCGACTATCTCCGCCTCGGCCAGGCGGCGACCACGCTCTCGGGCGGCGAGGCGCAACGCATCAAGCTGTCGCGGGAGCTGGCGCGCCAGGGAACCGGCCGCACCGTCTACATCCTGGACGAGCCGACCACCGGCCTCCACTTCGCGGACGTCGAGCGCCTGCTCGGCGTCTTGCAGCGCCTGGCTGCGCTCGGCAACACGGTGATCGTGATCGAGCATCACATGGACGTGGTGAAGAGCGCCGACTGGGTGATCGACCTCGGGCCCGAGGGAGGCGAGGCGGGGGGGACGATCGTGGCCGAGGGGCCGCCCGAGCGCGTCGCGCTCGAGGTCACGAGCCACACCGGCCGCGTCCTGCGCGCGGCGCTGGCGCGATGAAGGCGCCGCCCCCGTATCCGGGTCCGCTGC
Source organism: Myxococcota bacterium (assembly GCA_035506135.1). Lineage (GTDB taxonomy): Bacteria > Myxococcota_A > UBA9160 > UBA9160 > PR03 > DATJPY01. The sequence continues at coordinate 13,244 of DATJPY010000077.1, forward strand.
AGGCGGTGCTGCTGACGCTGCTCGGCGCCTTCCTGGCCTCGGCGGCCGACGCTGTGGCGCAGCCGGCCGTGGGTCCCACCGCGGCGCTCGGGCTCGCCACGGTGGTGGGGCTCGGCGCAGCGGGCGCCGTCGGCGCGACGCGGATCCCGCGGCCGCACGGCGCGCGCGTCGGCCTGCGCGGGCTGCGCGCTCGCCAGCTCCTCCCGCTGCTGCTCCTGCTCCCGGTGGCACTCGTCGCGAGCGAGGTCGATAACGCCGTGCTCGCGAGCTTCCCCGCGCCCGACGCCCCGCAGCTCGCACAGCAGGTGCTCGAGAAGCTTCCCACCGACGCGGGGCTCGCCTTCCTCGAGTCGCTGCTGGTGGCCGTGGGCCTGGTGCCGCTGGTCGAGGAGTGGTTCTTCCGCGGCGTGATCCAGCAGGGGCTGGTCGCGAGGCTGGGCGCGCGCGGCGGGGTGCTGCTCACGGCGCTGCTCTTCGCGCTCGGTCACGCCGGCCCGGGCCTCTCGCCCGCGAGCTGGGGTGCGCTGGTGGCGCAGACCTTCGTGCTCGGCCTGGTGTTCGGCGTCGCCCGACACCAGACGGGGTCGCTCCTGGCCGGGGTCTTCCTCCACGTCGGGGTCAACCTCGCCGGCGTGCTGGCGCTCGCCTACGCGAGCCGCGTTCCGATCCCCGGCTACAACGCTCCCGGGCCGCACACGCCGGCTGCGCTGATCGTCCCCGCCGCGCTCTCGGTCGGCCTCGGCCTGGTGCTGCTCGCGCGCGAGCGCGCTCCCCGCATCCCCGAGGTCCCGGTGCCAGGAGAGCCCGAGGACGAGCCCGGCGCGTAGCCGCCGTGGCTCGCGGCACCGGCGCTTGACCTTCTGCCGCCGGGTCGTTATATCGCAATGCGATATGAAGGCCCGAGCGCGCACGGCGGCCGCGGTCGACCGGCCAGGTCGCGAGCCCGACTACCGCGCGCTCGCGGAGCTCCGCCACCAGATCCGCCGCTTCCTGACCTTCAGCGAGGGCGCGGCGCGCGCCGCGGGGATCGAGCCGCAGCAGCACCAGCTCCTGCTCGCGATCAAGGGCCTGCCGTCGGACCGGCGCCCGACGGTCGGGGTGCTCGCCGAACGCCTGCAGGTCCGACACCACACGGCGGTCGGCCTCGCCGACCGGCTCGCGGCGTCGGGGCTCGCGGCGCGGCGCGCCAGCGCATCGGACGGGCGCGAGATCCTGCTCCACATCACCGCGCGCGGCGAGCGGCTGCTCCGGCGCCTCTCGCTCACCCATCGCGCCGAGCTCGAGACGGCGGGGCCCGCTCTCGCCGACGCACTCGGCGCGCTCGTGGGCCCGCGACGAGCGCCCCGTCCCGCCCGGAGCTCGCGGTGAGCGCGGCGTCGAATCCGCCGATCCACGAGAGCCTCGGCGACTTCACGGCCACGCGGCGACTGGTCGCGGTGGCGCTGCTGGCGATCGCCATCGGCTCGATCGCCGCGCTGGTCGCGTTCCTGCTGCTGCGGCTGATCGGCCTCTTCACCAACCTCTTCTTCTTCCAGCGCTGGGACACCTCCTTCGTGTCGCCGGCCACGAATCAGCTCGGTGTCCTGGCCGGGCTGGTCCCTGTCGCGGGCGGCCTCTGCATCGGTCTCATGGCGCGCTACGGCTCCGAGCGCATCCGCGGTCATGGCATCCCGGAGGCGCTCGAGGCGATCCTCACGCGCGGCAGCAGGGTGGAGCCGCGGGTCGCACTGCTGAAGCCGATCTCCGCCGCGATCTCGATCGGCTCGGGCGGACCGTTCGGCGCCGAGGGACCGATCATCATGACCGGCGGTGCCTTCGGGTCGCTGATCGCGCAGCTCTTCCGGCTCACCGCCGCGGAGCGCAAGACGCTGCTCGTCGCCGGCGCGGCGGCCGGCATGGCGGCCACGTTCTCGGCCCCGATTGCGTCCGTGCTGCTGGCCGTCGAGCTGCTGCTGTTCGAGCTGAAGCCGCGCAGCTTCGTCCCCGTCGCGCTCGCGAGCGCGACGGCGATGCTCTTCCGCGTCTCGCTGCTCGGTCCGGGGCCGATCTTCCCGGTGCCGCCGCACGAAGCCTTCGTCGGCGCTCCGGGGCTCGCCGCGAGCGCGCTCGTCGGGCTCCTGACGGGTGTCCTGGCCTGGCTGATGACGCTCTCGGTCTACGCCTCGGAGGATCTCTTCAAGCGGCTGCCGATCCACTGGATGTGGTGGCCGGCGCTCGGCGGAATCGCCATCGGCGTGGGCGGGCTCGTGAACCCGCGCGCGCTCGGAGTCGGCTACGACACGATCGAGGCGTTGCTGCGCGGAGGCCTCCCGCTCCGCGAGACCCTGCGACTCGCCGCGGTGAAGTGGACGATCTGGGCGCTGGCCCTCGGCTCCGGGACCTCGGGCGGCGTCCTCGCGCCGCTGCTCATGATGGGCGCGTCGGTCGGCCAGATCGCGAGCGCCTGGCTGCCGAACGAAGGCGTCGGATTCTGGCCGCTCGTCGCGATGGGCGCGGTGCTCGGCGGCACGATGCGGTCGCCGCTCACCGGCGTCGTCTTCGCCGTCGAGCTGACGGGCGACCGCAACGCGCTGCTGCCCCTCCTGGTCGCCTCGACCGTCGCGTACGCGTTCACGGTTCTCGCCATGCGGCGGTCGATCCTCACCGAGAAGCTGGCGCGGCGCGGATACCACGTGACCCGCGAGTACGCGATCGACCCGCTCGACGTGCTCTTCGCGCGCGACGTCATGCGTTCGGCCGTCGTCGGGCTCCCGGCGGACGCGTCGCGGCGCGACGCGGAGCGCCTCCTCGCGACCCGGCTCGGCGAGCTCGAGCCGCTGTACCCGGTCCTCGAGCAGGACGAGCTCGTCGGCGTGGTGACCCGCAGGGAGCTGGCGGGCTTCGCGTCCGCGGAATCGGGCGGGGCGACCCGGGTCGGCGAGATCGCCACGTCCCCGGTGGTCGCGCATCCGGACGAGCTCTTGAGCGCGGTGGTCCAGCGCATGGCGCAGACCGGACGCACGCGCCTTCCGGTCGTGACGCGCGGCACGGCGGCGCGCCTGCTCGGGATGATCACGCTTCCCCATCTACTCCAAGCGCGCAGACGTCATCTGGAAGAGGAACGCCGGCGTGAGCGCGTCCTGCGGCCCGAGCTCCTGATCCCCGCCGCGCTGCGCGGGCGCCGGTGGCAGGCGGATGACGGCGAGCGGGCGGCGGAGCCGGAACGCGGCTGACGAAGCCGGTGCCAAGTCCATGCGACGGGATGCCCCGGAAGGTACGTGGCGCCGCCCGAGACAGCCGGGAGCGCTTTGGTAACCTGCGGCGGCCTGCGGGGCGGGCGCCCGACCGGAGGCGCCGCGGAAGGGGGGAGCCGCATGAAGATCCTCGATCTGGTGGCCGACCGGCTTCCCGAGAAGTACGCACTGCACGAGCGCTACCTGAACGCTCAGCAGGTGCGCGTGCTCAAGACGATCGGGTTCGACGTCTCCTACACCGAGGCGCGCGGCCAGTACCTCTTCGATGCAGCCGGGAACCGCTACCTCGACCTGTTGTCGGGCTGGGGCGTGTTCAACGTGGGACGAAATCACCCGACCGTGGTCGAGGCGCTGCGCGACGTCCTGTGCGCCGATCTCCCACACCTGGTGCAGATGGACGTGACGGTGCTCGCGGGCGTGCTCGCCGAGCGCCTGGTCGCGAAGATGCCCGAGGGGCTCGAGCGCGTGTTCTTCTGCAACTCGGGCACCGAGGCGGTGGAGTCGGCGATCAAGCTCAGCCGCTTCGCCACCCGCCGCTCGAAGATCGTCTACTGCGAGCACGGCTTTCATGGGCTCACCTACGGATCGCTCTCGATCAACGGCGACGAGAGCTACAAGGACGGCTTCGGCACGCTGTTACCCGACACGGTGCGCATCCCGTTCGACGATCTCGAGGCACTCGAGAACGCCCTGCGCGGGCGCGACGTCGCGGCCTTCGTCGTCGAGCCGATCATCGGACACGGCGTCCTCATCCCGAGCGACGGCTATCTCCAGGGCGCCGCGGCGCTCTGCCGCAAGTACGGCACGCTGTTCGTCGCGGACGAGATCCAGACGGGGCTCGGGCGCACCGGCCGATTCCTCGCCATCGACCACTGGGGCGTCGAGCCCGACCTCGTGCTGCTGGCCAAGTCGCTCTCGGGCGGCTTCGTCCCCGTCGGAGCCGTCGCCTGCCGCAAGTGGGTCTTCGACGCGGTCTTCGACCGCATGGACCGCATGGCCGTGCACGGCTCGACCTTCTCGAAGAACAACCTCGCGATGGCGGCCGGACTGGCGACACTCGAGGTGCTCGAGCAGGAGCGGCTGGTCGAGAACGCGGAGCTCGTCGGCGGCCAGATCCTGGACGACCTGCGCGCGATGATCCCGCGCTTCGAGTTCCTGAAGCAGGTGCGCGGCAAGGGATTGATGATCGCGCTCGAGTTCGGGCGGCCCTCGAGCCTCTCGCTGCGCGCGGCCTGGAAGCTGCTCGAGACGGCCAACACGGGCCTCTTCTGCCAGATGGTGACGATCCCGCTCTACGCGCGGCACCGCATCCTCTCGCAGGTCGCGGCCAACAACATGCACGTGGTGAAGTTCCTGCCGCCGCTCACGCTGACCCAGGAAGACCGCCGCTGGATCGTGTCCGCCTGCGAGGACGTGATCGCCGACTGCCACAAGGTGCCGGGCTCCATCTGGGACCTCGGGAAGAAGCTCGCCGGCGCCGCGCTCCGCATGAAGACCGGCCGCGCCTGACGGGGCGCGCCCACCCCCGGCGAGAGGACGCGAGCGAGATGAGACACTGCGCCGTGACGGGCGCCAACGGCTTCGTCGGATCCACCGTGGTGCGCGAGCTCCTGACCCGCGGCCACGAGGTGACCGCGCTGGTCGGCGCCGACCTCGGCTGCGAGAACCTGGCGGGCCTGCCGGTCAAGACCCGCGACCTCGACCTGCTCGACGGCGACGGCGTGCGCCGCGCCCTCGCCGGCTGCGACGCCGTGGTGCACGCCGCAGCCTGCTATGCGTTCTGGCTGCCCGACGCGCGCGACTTCTACCGCGTCAACGTCGAGGGCACGCGCAACGTGCTCGCCGCCGCGCGCGAGCTCGGCTGCGAGCGGGTCGTGTACACAAGCAGCGTCGCCACGCTGTCGCCCGGCTTCCCGAGCGGCCCGCAGGCGCTCGGCGACGAGGAGAACGTGCTCGACCTGCGGCGCTTCCGCGGACACTACAAGATGTCGAAGGCGATGGCCGAGGTCGTGGCGCTGCGCGAGGCGGCACGCGGGCTTCCGGTCGTGATCGTCCATCCGACCACCGTGCTAGGGCCCGGCGACCGCCGGCCGACGCCGACCGGGTCGATGATCATGCACTACGTGCAGGGCCACATGAAGCTGTACGTGGAGATGCAGCACAACCTGGTCGACGTGCGCGACGTCGCAGCCGGTGTGGGGCTTGCGCTCGAGCGGGGCCGGCCGGGCGAGCGCTACGTGCTGGGCGGCGACAACCTGTGGATGAGCGAGATCCTGGGCATGCTCGCGGAGATCACCGGGATTCCCGCGCCGCGGCTGGCGCTTCCGCCGCTCTTCTTCCGCGCGATCGGCCTCGTGAACGAGTGGCTCTCCGACCACGTCACGCATCGCGCGCCGCTGGTCGCCCCCGAGGCCGCCATGCACGCGCGCGACAGCATCGCTGTCGACTGCAGCAAGGCGCGCCGCGAGCTCGGCTTCGCGCCGCGCCGAGCGCGCGAGGTGCTGGTCGACGCGGTCCAGTGGTTCGTCGCCGAGGGATTCTGCCCGCCCGCCACGGCCGAGCGCATCGCGCGACGGCCGGCCTTCGCCGCGCAGCGGCCGGCCCGCTGACGCTCAGCCGGCCGCGGCCACCCCGCTGCCGCGCGACTTCGCCGCGTACATGGCGCGGTCGGCCGCGTGGAGCAGCGTCTTCAGCTCGTAGCCGTGCTCGGGGCAGAGCGCGACGCCCACGCTCACGTAGCACGCGAGCGTGCGCGCACCGATCCGCACCGGCTCTCGCGCCGCAGCGAGGATGCGCTCGGCGACCCAGAACGCCCCGTCGACCCCCGCGTCGAGCAGCAGAAGCACGAACTCGTCGCCGCCGATGCGCGCCAGCAGGTCCGGCCCGCGCGTGCAGCGCGCCAGCCGCTCCGCGAACTCGCGCAGCAGGGCATCGCCGACGTCATGGCCGAAGCTGTCGTTGACCTCCTTGAAGCGGTCGAGGTCGACGTACAGGAGCGCGCAGCTCCGCGGCGTTCCTTCGGGCGAGAGCAGCAGCGCGGGCGCGTCGGCCTCGAAGCCGCGCCGGTTCAGCAGCCCCGTCAGGGGATCCTGACACGCGGCGGCCTCCATCTCGCGCTCGCGCTGCCGGCGCTCCGTCACGTCGAAGAAGGTCACCGAGAGGTCGTCTCCGACCTTCACGGCGACGAAGCGGAGCCAGGTCTCCACGCCGCCGCGTCCGATCGCGCGTTCGAGGTCGCACGTCGTGCCGGTGCGCACCACCTCGCGGAACGCCTGGAACAGCGCCGCGGTGTGCGGGTGGACGGCGCCCTTGAATGGGCGCCCGACCAGCTCCTCGCGCGGCCGCCCGATGCTGGCCGCGGCAGCCGCATTCGCGAACACGCACACGAAGTCGCGCACGTCGCCGTCCTCGCCGCGCACCGGACGCAGCCGCAGGATGCCGCTCGGCGAGTGCTCCACGATACTGCGCACCAGGGCCTCGCTCTCGCGCAGCGCAGCCTCGGCGCGCCGGCGCGCGGTCACGTCGCGCAGCACGACCACCCGCCCGTGCAGGGCGCCCGAGGCGTTGTGGATCGGGGACGTCGACACCTCGAGGAGGCGCCCGTCGGCAGCCTCGCACTCGACCGCCCCGCGCGCCTCGCCGGGCTGCGCGCCCGCATCGCGCACGGGCAGCGCCTGCTCGACGCGATAGCCGATCAGCTCCGCCGACGGCCGGTCGAGCATGCCGAGCGCCACGGCGTTGACGTCGACCACGCGGTCGAAGCGATCGGCCACGATGACGCCGTCCGCCAGGTGCTCGAAGACGGCGCGGTAGGCGACCGGCGAGAGCCGGAAGAGCTGCAGCCGCACGTAGCCCCACGCGAAGAGCACGCCGCTCACCGCGAACGCCACGGGCGTCGGGCTGAAGCGCGGCGAGAACCAGTTCGCGAGGAAGAGCATGTTGATCGCGAGCGGGAGCACGACGCCCGCCAGGATCAGCGCGACCTGCGAGCGATAGAGCCTGGACTCGCTCCGGAGCTCGGCCGCCATCAGGGCGAGGCCGACCGCGAGGAGGCCGTAGCTGTACGGCACGTGCACACACCAGTACCAGGGGCCCCAGGGCATGCGCACGAGGGGCTCCTCGCCCGGCCCGAACGGCGGATGCCGCCACATCCACTGGTGCCACTCGTTGGTCCAGATGAGGGCGATGGTGGCGAGCGGGACGGCGAACACCGCGGCGGCCAGCCACGGGCGCAGCACCGCGCGCTCCGCATACTGCAGGAAGAACAGGAAGCAGAGCGGCGCCACCAGCGCGATCGCCGTGTACTTGAGCTTGGCGGCGAGGAGGAAGGTGTCGGGGCTCGCCGCGCGCGCCTCGCCGATCGACGCGCTGATCCAGAGCGCCACCGCCAGCAGCGCGAGGCCGATCGTCCGCGCTCCCGGCCCGTAGCGATTTCGCACCAGCATCGTTGCGAGCGAGAGATGGACGGCGGCCGCAGCGATCAGGATCGGAAGCCACGGCTGCATCGCCTCGCGCACGCCCGACTCCACCGGCCCGCCGAGGGCCCCCGCCCTGGCATCGACCCGCGGGACTGCCGTCTTTAGGCGGGCCGCGTGTAGAATGGGAGCCATGGCGCCCTTCCTCGTGAATCTCCTGATCTCGGCCGGCCTGCTGCTCGTCGTGGCGCACGTCGTCACGGGGATCGAGGTGAGGGATTGGGGGGCGGCCCTGCTGGCGGCGCTCGTGCTCGGCGTGGTGAACGCCGTGGTGCGTCCGATCCTGGTGATGCTGACGCTGCCCCTCACGATCGTGACGCTCGGGCTCTTCTTGTTCGTGGTGAACGCGCTGATGCTGCAGCTCGCCGCCTACTTCGTGCCGGGCTTCAAGGTCGCGGGCTTCGGCGCCGCGCTGCTCGGGAGCCTGCTGCTCACGATCCTGAACGTCGGGGTCTCGATGCTGGTGGCGCGCGCAGGCTAGAGGTAGCCGCCGCCTCCGGGGCGATCCGACCGCTTGGGGTATCCCGCAAGGCGCCGAAGGCGGCGCGCAGCGAGCCGGGAGGCGAGCGAAGTCAACAGCGGAGCAGGAACGGGAGCAGCTCGGCGAGCACGGCGTCGGGCCGCTCCTCGTGCGGCATGAGCGAGGCGTGCGGGATGCGCACGAATCGGGTCGGCCCGCCGAACTGCGCGGCCATCGGCTCGGCCCGCTCCACCGGGAAGGTGCGGTCGTCCTCGCCCCAGAGCAGGAGCGCCGGCATCTTGAGCTCGGCGTGCCGCTCGCCCAGCCCGTCGACGGCGTCCCACTCGGCCCCCTGCAGGTAGCGGAGCATTCCCTCCATGCGGTGCGGCGACGCGATCAGCGGACCGACGTACGGATCGAGGGCACCGGGCTCGTCGAGCCGGCGCCGCTCGGTGTAGAACTCGCGAAAGCCCATCGAGGAGTGCAGGAAGGTGCGGCTCTGGAGCAGCAGCCGGAAGACGGACGCCGAGCCGGGCACGTGCGTGAGCCGCTGGTAGAGCGGGATCCAGGGCGGCCGGTGGCCCGGGATCTCGGTGTTGATGAGGGCGATCCGGGTGACCCGCTCCGGCGCGGCGAGCGCGAGGAGCCGGGCCACGGTGGCGCCAGTGTCCTGCGCGACCAGGGCGAAGCGCTCGAGGCCCATGCGCTCCGCGAGCAGGTGGAGACGGCGCGCCTGACCGCTGAAGCTGAAGTCGGTGGCCGCGTTCCAGTCGCTGTCGCCGAGGCCGGCGAGGTCCGGGAGGATGCAGCGGAAGCGCTCGGAGAGCGCCGGCAGCAGTCGCCGCCAGGTGTAGCCGTGCACCGGGAAGCCGTGCACGAAGAGCACCACGGGGCCGTGCCCCAGGCTGCGCACCGCGAGGGTGGCGTCGTCCACCTCCGTCCGCTCGGGCCGCGCGCTCTCGTAGAGCGATTCGGGTGACTCCATCCGCCGGGTCTCCGGGCGGGATGCTGTCCCGGGTTGCGCTGGCCTGCCAGGTCCACCTCGCGCACGGCGAGGGGAGCCAGCTCAGCCGAAGAGCTCGGCGATGGTGGCCTGGATCCCGAGCGCGGCGGCGCGCGGGTCCGGCGCGTCGCGGAGCGGGCGCCCGACCACGATGTAGTCGGCGCCGCTCTCGAAGGCCGAGCGCGGCGTCGCGACGCGGCGCTGGTCGTCCCCGCCTCCCGGCCCGCCGGACGGGCGGATCCCCGGCGTCACGATCGCGAGCTTGTCGCCGACGGCCGCGCGGACGCCGCGCGCCTCGAGCGGAGAGGCGACCACGCCGGCGCAGCCGAGCTCGTCCGCGCGGCGGGCGCGCGCCGCCACCAGGCTGGAGAGCGCCACGCCGTCCGGATAGCCGAGGTCGCGCAGGTCGCGCTCGTCGAAGCTCGTCAGCAGCGTGACCGCGAGGATGCCGATCTCGCCCGCCGCCTCGCGACAGGCCGCCTCGAGCACGCGATCGCTGTAGTGCACCGTCACGAAGCTGGCGCCGCGACCGCGCAGGGTGCGGACCGCGCGCGCCACCGTCTCGGGAATGTCGTAGAGCTTGAGATCGAGGAAGACCCGCTTGCCGGCGCCGACCAGCTCGTCGAGCAGGGGGAGCACAGCGCCCGCCGTCGCGAGCTCGAGCCCCATCTTGTAGAAGGAGACGGCGTCGCCGAGGCTCCGCACCAGTCCGCGCGCGGCGTCGGCGCTCGGCACGTCGAGCGCCGCGATCAGTCGCTCGTGCGGGGGAATCGGCCGGGTCGAGAGCATCCGCGAGATGCTAGGGAAGATCGAGCCGCCTGCGAAGTGCGTACAGGATCGCGCGGTGCACCGCGGCGGCGGGATGGCTCGCGTCGACGCGCAGGATGTACGGGCGCTCGAGCGTCCGGAACGCCGCGGCGACCTGCGCGAGATAGTCGGCATCCTCGAAGGCGGGCTCGCGGGGGCGTCCGCGCGCGGCCACGCGAGCGAGCCCGACCTCGGGCGGAACCTCGAGGACCAGCGCCAGGTCGGGCAGCGGGAACTCGGCCTCCCCCTCCGCCAGCAGCCGTGCCGGATCGAGACCGCGCGCGCCCTGGTACGCCGCCGTCGACAGGGTGTAGCGGTCGGTGAGCACGATGCGGCCGGCCGCCAGGGCGGGCTCGATCACATCGCGGACGTGCTCGCGGCGATCTTCGACGAACCAGCGCTGCTCCTCGAGCGGCGCGACGCGCTCGCCCGAGCGCGCCATGGCGCGGATCCGGCGGCCGAACGCGCCCTCGGTCGGCTCCCGGGTCTCGACCACGTCGCGCCCCGCCGCGCCGAGCGTCTCCGCGAGCAGGCGGATCTGCGTCGACTTGCCGCTCCCGTCGACGCCCTCGAAGGCGATCAGTCGACCGGCGTTCACGGCCGCTGCGTGACCGCCGTTCTACACGTCCGTGCATAGAACGCCGCAGAGCGCGCGCGGGCCCGGCACGCGGCTTGCTCCCACGAGCGGCGGCGTCTCACGACGCCTCCCGCAACGACCCCTCTATCGGGACCGGGGGCCGCAGCGGGAGGGGAGGCGCCGGGCGAGAGCAACGGGCGCGGCGCGGGAACGAACAACGGGGTGAGGCCCGCGCCGCAGCTCTCGCCTGGCGTCTCCCTGTTCGCCGCCCGGCGCGGCGCGATCAGATCTTGCCGACGAGCTGGAACGCGATCACGAGGCCGTAGATCGCGATCGACTCGATCAGCACCATCCCGAGGATGTAGTTGACGAAGAGCGAGCCCGCGGCACCCGGATTGCGCGCGATCCCGGCGGTGGTGTTGCCGGCGGTGAGGCCCTGTCCGATTCCGCAGCCGAGGCCGGCGAGCCCGATGGCGATGCCGGCGCCGAGCGCCGGACCGAGCGAGCTGCCCGCCGTGGCCCCTTCGGCGGCCGAGGCCGAGAGCGGCAACAGCATCGGCACCAGGGCCGCGACGACGGTCCAGACGGCGAACTTCGCGAACTTGCGCATGTCGACTTCTCTCCTTGGTCGATGGCGGCGCGCCGCGAGGACCCGCTCAGTGGGCCTCTTGGAGCGCGAGATTGATGTAGATCATCGTGAGCAGCGAGAACACGAAGGCCTGCAGCACGCACACCAGGAGCCCGAGGCCCAGGAAGATGGCGGGCACTCCGAAGGGCACCATGGCCAGGAACACGCCCACGACGGCGTGATCGGCGAACATGTTGGCGATCAAGCGGATCGTGAGCGTCGCCATGCGGGCGGCGTCGAGGATCGTCTCGAGCGGGAAGAAGAGCCAGAACAGCGGGCGCACGTGGATGTGTCGCCCGCCGACGTGCCAGGTGTAGAAGCTCGGCCCCATGTACTTGATCAGGTAGTTCCCGAGGCCGTGCTCGCGGATCCCGACGTAGTTGAAGAGCACGTAGGAGATGATCGCCCACGCGCCGGCGACGTTGACGTCGGTGGTCACACCGCCCACGCCGGGGATCAGGCCGAGCAGGTTGGCGACCAGGATGAAGAGGAACATGGTGCCGACGATCGGGAACCAGCGGCGCCACTCCGGCCCCATCGTCTGCTTGGCGAGCGAGGTCAGCCCCTCGACGAGGATCTCGATCACGTTGCGGACGCTGAGCCCCTCGTCCGGCACGACGCCTCCGCCCGCCGTCGCCAGCCGGCTGCGGACCGCGAACCCGGCGATCACCAGCAGCGCGACGGCGAGCGCCACGCGCACGAAGGTCGATACGGCCTCGGGCGTCGCCAGGGAGGCGAGCGTCACTGCGGCTCCTCGGGCTCGCGCTCGCGGGCCAGCCACGGATTCCATCGGTCCCAGCTCTCGTCGTCGGTCGGCGGTCCGGGCTCCGGCTCACCCACCGGCGGCCGCTGCACCCACGCGCCGGCGATCGCCGCGGGGACGATCATCGAGAGGCCGATCACGAGCGCGACCGGCTGCGCTCCCGCGCGCAGCGCGAACGAGATGGCGACCGCCAGCAGCACGAAGCGCAGCGAGAAGCCTGCGACCCAGGCGCCTCCCGGCGCGAGCTCCCCCGAGAGCGCGCGCCGCGACGCGGAGCGCAGCACGCGGAAGTTCACCGACTCGATCGCCGCACCGAGCGCGAGGCTCGTCGCGAACGCGGGCGACGCCACCGCGAAGCTCGCGGCGACGGCGCCGGCCGACAGGGCGAGGTTCAGGCGTTCGATCGGATCGCGCTGCACGCGGCGGTCAATCCTTCGACCCGTGGTCTCCTGCCGGCGGGTCGAGCAGCCTCCGCATGCGGAACAGGCGCAGCACGAAGGACCCGAAGCCGAGCACGGTGCCTACGATCAGCCAACGCGGCGAAGTGCCGAGGCGGCCGTCGGCCCAGTAGCCGACTCCCGCCCCGATCGCGATCGCCAGGACCGCCTCCAGGGCCCCCTGGTACGCCGCAACGCCCCGCCGCGTTAGGTCCTCCCGAGACGGTTCTCGCTCCGCCATCGGCTCGGATGTCCTGCGTCCGGAGGTCGGCGCGCAAGCTAGCGGACGCGCCCGCCTGCCTCAACGCACGCGCGAGGCGCGGCGCATGGCGACGCTGGCGGCGGCCAGCGTCGCGGCGAGGTCCGCCGGACGGTGCGCCGTCGACACGAAGCAGGCCTCGAAGGGCGACGGGGGCAGGTAGATGCCCTGCTCGAGCATGGCGTGGAAGAAGCGCCGGAAGCGCTCGGCGTTCGCCTTGCGCGCATCGCCGAAGTCGCGCACCGGCCCCGGGTGGAAGAAGAAGCCGAACATGCCGCCGACGGCGGCCGTGGTGAGCTCGACGCCCTCCTCGGCGGCGACGCGCGCCAGCCCGTCGGCGAGCCTGCGGCTCTTCGCCTCGAGCGCCGCGTACACACCGGGCTTTCGGAGCGCCCGCAGCGCCGCGAGGCCCGCGGCCATCGCGAGCGGATTGCCCGAGAGCGTGCCGGCCTGGTAGACCGGACCCTCCGGCGCGAGCTGCGACAGGAGGTCGCGCCGCCCGCCGAAGGCCGCCGCGGGCAGTCCGCCGCCTACGACCTTGCCGAGGATCGTGAGGTCGGGCCGCACGCGGTAGCGTCCCTGCGCCCCGCCCCAGCCGACGCGGAAGCCGGTCATCACCTCGTCGAACACGAGCAGCACGCCGTGCTCGTCGCAGAGCGTGGCGAGCCCCTCGAGGAACCCCGGCTCCGGCGGCACGCAGCCCATGTTGCCCGCCACCGGCTCGACCAGGATGCAGGCGATCTCGCCGCGCCAGCGGCGCAGGGCGTCGTCGACGGCATCGAGGTCGTTGAACGCGACCTGCACCGTGAGCTCCGCGAGCGCGGGCGGCACGCCCGGCGAGCCCGGGATGCCGAGCGTCGCGACGCCGCTGCCCGCGCCGACGAGCAGCGAGTCGGCGTGGCCGTGGTAGCAGCCCTCGAACTTGAGGATGCGCGGGCGTCCGGTCGCCGCGCGGGCGAGGCGGATCGCGCTCATCGCCGCCTCGGTGCCCGACGAGACGAAGCGCACCTGCTCGACGGAGGGCAGTGCGCTGCACACCATCTCCGCGAGCTCGACCTCGAACTCGGTGGGCGCGCCGAAGCTCGTGCCGCGCGCGGCGGCGGTGCGCACGGCCCGCAGCACCGAGGGGTGCGCGTGGCCGAGGAGGAGGGCGCCCCAGGACCCGACGTAGTCGACGTAGGCGTTTCCGTCGGCGTCCCAGACGCGCGCGCCGCGGCCGCGGACCAGGAAGGGCGGCGTGCCGCCCACCGCCCGGTAGGCGCGCACGGGGCTGTTGACACCACCCGGGATCACCCGCCGGGCGCGGCGGAAGAGCCGCTTCGAGCGGTCGTGCCTACTCGGGCGCCGCGTCGTCGGCTCCGGGCACTGCGTCGCGCTCCGCGAGTCGCGCGACGGCCACGAGATTCTCACCCTGCGCGAGGTCCATCAGCGTCACGCCCTGCGTGGCGCGTCCCATCGTGGAGATGCCGGAGACGCGGCAGCGGAGCACCTTCCCGCCGTCGGTGATCAGCATCACCTCGTCCTCGTCGGTCACCTGCGCGACGCCGATCACGGGGCCGTTGCGGGCGCTGGTGCGGATGGTGATGATGCCCTGGCCTCCGCGCCGCTGCAGCCGGTAGTCGTCGAGCGGCGTGCGCTTCCCGTATCCGTTCTGGGTGACCGAGAGGATGGTCGCGCCGGGCGACAGGATCTCCATCCCGACCACCTCGTCGCCCTCGATCAGCGACGCGCCGCGCACGCCCATCGCCGCGCGTCCCATCGGGCGCACGTCCGTCTCCTTGAAGCGGACGGACTTGCCGGTGCGCGTCGCGATCAGCACCTCCTGGCTGCCGCTGGTGCGCGAGGCGGCGATCAGCTCGTCGCCGTCGTCGAGGTGGATCGCGATGATGCCCGCGCGCCGCGGGTTCGAGAAGGCCGACAGGTCGGTCTTCTTGACGACGCCCTTCCGCGTACACAGGAGGACGTTCCCGGACTCCTCGAAGGAGCGGACCGGAAGCGTCGCCTGGACGCGCTCGCCCTCGCCCAGCGTCAGCAGATTGGCCAGCGAGCGGCCCTTCGCGGCGCGGCCGAGCAGCGGCAGCTCCCACACCTTCTTCCAGTGCACGCGGCCGCGGTTGGTGAAGAACAGCACGTAGGCGTGCGTCGAGGCGACGAACAGGCGCGCGACGAAGTCCTCCTCGCGCGTGTCCATGCCGCGCAGCCCCTTGCCGCCGCGGCGCTGCGCCCGGTACTCGGTGATGCGGTTGCGCTTCACGTATCCGAGGTGCGACACGGTCACGACCATGTCCTCCTCGGCGATCAGGTCCTCGCTCTCGATCACGTCGACGGCGCCGCCGATCTCGGTGCGGCGCTCGTCGCCGTACTTCTCGCGGATCTCGCGCAGCTCGTCGAGTACCACCTCGAGCACGCGCGCGTCGCTCGCGAGGAGACCCTTCAAGTCGTCGATCCGGGCCCGCACCTCGGCCAGCTCGTCCATCACGCGCTGGCGCTCCATCCCGGTGAGCGCGCGCAGCCGCATCTCGAGGATCGCGTTGGCCTGGCGCTCGGAGAGCGCGAAGCGGTCCATCAGCGCGCCGCGCGCGGCGGCGGTGTCCTCGGCGGCGCGGATCAGGGCGATCGCCTCGTCGAGGTTGTCGAGGACGACCGCGAAGCCCTCGAGGATGTGCGCGCGCGCCTCCGCCTGGCGCAGATCGAAGAGCGCGCGCCGGATCACCACCTCGCGGCGGAAGTCGAGGAAGTGGCGCAGCACCTCCTTGAGCGAGAGCGTCTCGGGTCGGCCGTTCACGAGGGCGAGCATGTTCACGCCGAAGGTGCTCTGCAGCGGCGTCTGCTTGTAGATCTGGTTCAGCGTGACGTCGGCCGTGGCGTCGCGCTTGAGCTCGATCACCACGCGCAGGCCCTGGCGGTTCGACTCGTCGCGCAGGTCGGAGATCCCCTCGATGCGTCCCTCGCGCACGTGGTCCGCGATGCGCTCGAGCAGCGAGGCCTTGTTCACCATGAACGGGATCTCGGTCACGACGATGCGCGTGCCGCGCTTGCCCTCCTCGATCTCGGCGCGCCCGCGCACCGTGATGAGACCTCGGCCGCTGGCGTAGGCCTGGCGGATGCCCTCGGTGCCGCAGATCAAGGCGCCGGTCGGGAAGTCCGGCCCCGGCATCTTCTCCATCAGCTGCTCGAGCGTGCAGTCGGGGCTCTGCGCCTCGAGCACCAGCGCGTCCACCAGCTCGCGGAGGTTGTGCGGCGGCACGTTGGTGGCCATGCCCACGGCGATGCCGGCCGACCCGTTGGCAAGCAGGTTGGGGAGCCGCGTCGGCAGCACCCACGGCTCACTCGTCGAGCCGTCGAAGTTCGGCACGAAGTCGACCGTCTCGCGGTCGATGTCGCGCAGCAGCTCCTCGGCGACGCGCGCGAGCCGGCACTCGGTGTAGCGATAGGCGGCAGGCGGATCGCCGTCGATCGAGCCGAAGTTGCCCTGGCCATCGATCAGCGGGTAGCGGAGCGAGAAGTCCTGGACCATCCGCACCAGCGCGTCGTAGACGGCGCCGTCGCCGTGCGGGTGGTAGTGCTTCAGCACCTCGCCGACCACGCCTGCGCACTTCGAGTACGCGCGGGTCGGCACCAGGCCTTCCTGCTGCATCGCGTAGAGGATGCGCCGGTGCACGGGCTTCAGGCCGTCGCGCACGTCTGGCAGCGCGCGGCTGATGATCACCGACATCGAGTAGTCGAGGAACGAGGCGCGCACCTCGTCCTCGATGGCGACGGGGATCGCCTCGGGTCCGCCCGGCGGGGCCGGGGTCGTCGGCTCCTCGGGCGGCGGCGGTCTGTCTTCGGCCATCGTCGGCTTCCCGGCTAGATGTCGAGATTCTGCACGTTGAGCGCGTTCTTCTCGATGAACTCGCGCCTCGGCTCCACGTCGTCGCCCATCAGCGTGCTGAATACGAAGTCGGCCTCGACGCCGTCCTCGATCTTGACCTGCAGGAGCGTGCGGCTCTGCGAGTTCATCGTGGTCTCGGCGAGCTGATCGGGGTTCATCTCGCCGAGGCCCTTGTAGCGCTGGATCGAGAGGCCCTTCTTCGCCAGCTCGAGGAGGCGCACGAGCAACCGCGTCGCGCTGGCCACCACTTCCGGCACCTCGCCCTCGAGCTCGATCGAGAACCCGTCGCTCCCGCCGATCTCCGCCACGCTCGCCGCGAGCGCGCGCAGACGCTGCCAGTCCGGCGAGCGAAGGAACGGCGCGTCGAAGGCCGTGCGCATCGTCACGCCCGCGCGTCGCGTCTCGCCGACCAGCCGGTGCCCGCCGTGCTCGGGATCGGGTGACACCGTCCAGCTCACCCCGCCCGACTCCGGCTCCCGGGCGTGGAACGCTTCCGCGATGCGCGGCGCCACCCGCTCGCGCAGCGCCGCGGCATCGCGCAGGTCCGCCTCCTCGGCCACGCCGGCGGCGACGGCTGCGTCCACCAGCCGCTCGTCGATTCGCCGCCGCGCCAGGAGCCGCAGCAGCTTGCTGTACTCGCTGGCGTGGTCGAGGAGCTGTCGCGTCGCGGTGGCCGGGAGCGGAGCGCTGCGACCCGGCACCAGGACCGCGTTCGTGCCGAGCGCCAGATCGAGCAGATACGACTCGAGCGCCGGTTCGTCCTTGATGTACCGCTCGTTCTTGCCCTTCTTTACCTTGAACAGCGGCGGCTGCGCGATGTAGAGCAGGCCGCGGTCGAAGAGCGGGCGCATCTGGCGATAGAAGAAGGTCAGGAGCAGCGTGCGGATGTGGCTCCCGTCCACGTCCGCGTCGGTCATGATGATGATCTTGTGATAGCGGGCCTTCTCGGGATCGAAGTCCTCGCCGATGCCGCAGCCGATCGCCGACACGATCGCCTGGATCTCCTGGGACGAGAGCATCTTGTCGAGGCGCGCCCGTTCGACGTTCAGGATCTTGCCGCGGATCGGCAGGATCGCCTGCGTCTCGCGCGAGCGCCCCTGCTTCGCCGTGCCGCCGGCGGAGTCCCCCTCGACGATGAAGAGCTCCGAGCGCGCGGGGTCGCGTTCCTGGCAGTCGGCCAGCTTGCCCGGCAGGCTGAAGTCGGACAGCGCGCCCTTGCGCCGCGCGAGGTCGCGCGCCTTGCGCGCCGCCGCCCGCGCGCGCGCCGCGTCGACCACCTTCGCGACGATGACGCGGGCCGCGGCCGGGTTCTCCTCGAGGTAGGCCGAGAGCTGCTCGTAGACGAGCGCCTCGACGAGCCCGCGCACCTCGCTCGTCCCGAGCTTGGTCTTGGTCTGCCCCTCGAACTCGGGCTGCGGGAGCTTCACCGAGATCACCGCGGTGAGGCCCTCGCGGACGTCGTCGCCGCTGACCGACTCGGTCTCGCCCTTGCCGTTCTTCTTCCCCGATGCGAGATAGCGGTTGATGGCGCGCGTCAGCGCGGTGCGGAATCCCACCAGGTGGGTGCCGCCCTCCACCGTATTGATGTTGTTGGCGAAGCAGAACAGGTTCTCGTTGTAGGTCTCGTTGTACTGGACGGCGACCTCGATCGCGACCGAGGTCTCGCTGCCGTGCGACTCGAACTTGCGCTCGCCCGAGCACAGGATGGGCGGCTGGTGCAGGGGCGCGCGGTTGCGGTTCAGGTGCTCGACGAAGGAGACGATGCCGCCCTCGTAGCAGAAGTCGTGGGACTTCTCGGAGCGCTCGTCGCGGATGTGGATCTGGATGCCGGCGTTCAGGAACGAGAGCTCGCGCAGCCGCTGCGACAGCACGTCGAACGAGAACTCGATCGACGGGAAGATCTCGGGGTCGGGCCGGAAGCTGACGCGCGTGCCGGTGCGGTCGGTGGTGCCGATCTCGGCGAGCGGTGCGTCGGGCGCGCCGCGCCGGTAGGTCTGACGCCAGACGCGGCCGTCGCGACGGATCTCGAGCTCGAGCGTCTCCGAGAGCGCGTTCACCACCGAGACGCCGACGCCGTGCAGGCCGCCCGACACCTTGTAGGTCTTCTCGTTGAACTTCCCGCCCGCGTGGAGGGTGGTCATCACGACCTCGGCGGCGGACCGGTGCTCGCTCGGGTGCTCGTCGACCGGGATGCCGCGGCCGTCGTCCTCGACCGTGACGCTGTGGTCGGCGTGGATCACCACGCTGATCTCGCTGCAGTAGCCGGCGAGCGCCTCGTCGATCGAGTTGTCGACGACCTCGTAGACGAGGTGGTGGAGCCCATCGGGACCCGTCGTCCCGATGTACATCGCCGGGCGCTTGCGCACGGGCTCGAGACCCTCGAGGACCTCGATGGCGCTGGCGTCGTAGGCCAAATCGCTCCTTCCAAGCGCGCGGTGCCGCCGGTCCCGTGCGACGCGGGCGCGGCGGGTCGGAATCACCGCCGAGCCGCGCGGCAACGGCCAGCCTGCGGGGGGTGACGGAGATCCTAGTGAATCCCTAAGTGCCCGTAAAGGCTCCGGGATCTAGAGACGCATCGGCATCACGACAGCGATGCACTCGGTGTCCTCGGCGGGACGCAGCACCACCGGCGAGAGCTCGTCCTCGAGCGCCAGCTCCACCTCCTTCGAGTGGAACGCGGCGAGGCAGTCGAGCAGATAGCGGGCGTTGAAGCCGATCTGGAGGCCATCCCCCTGATAGTCGAGATCCAGCTCCTCGGTCGCCTCGCCGAGGTCCGGATTCGTCGTCGACACCCGCAGCCGGCCGGCCCCCAGCTCGACGCGGATGGCCTTGCTGCGCTCGACCGAGAGCAGCGAGACGCGCCGCACGGCCTGGGCGAGCGCATCGCTCGCGAGCACGACGCGGTGTCGGCTGCTCTTCGGCACCACCTGCCGGTAGTTCGGGAACTCGCCCTCGACGAGCCGCATCACCAGCGTGACCTCGCCCTTCCGAGCGAGCGCGCTGTTGCCCTCGAAGCCGAGCTCGATCTCGTCGGCATCCTCCTCGTCGACCAGGCGCTTCAGCTCCGCCAGTGCCTTGCGGGGCAGGATGACGCCACTCGCGAGCCCAGAGGCCTCCACTCCAACCGGGCGATCCGCAAGGGCCAGGCGGTGGCCATCGGTCGCAACCATCCGGAGCTTCGCGCCGTCGTCCAGCAGCTCGAAGTAGACGCCGTTCAAGTTGTACCGAGTCTCGTCGGTCGAAGCTGCGTACATAGTCCGCTCGATCATGCTTGCCAGCACCGCGGCAGGGAGGCGACCCATGGTGCCCGGCGACAGCGCCGCGAGGGTCGGAAACTCCTCGGCCGCCGTGCCTGCCAGGGAAAAGCGGCTTCGGGCGCATCGGATCTCGAGGAAGGCGTTCTCCTTGACTGCGAGCTCGATCTGCTCCTCGGGAAGCTCGCGGACGATCTCGAACAGCTTGCGTGCCGAGACGGTGATACCCCCTGCCTTGCGCACCTCCGCGGGATGAGAGCCCCGGATCCCGACGTCCAGGTCGGTGGCAGCGATCTCGAGGCGCCCTTCCTTCTGCCGCGCTGTCAGGAGAGCATGCGCCAGGATCGGCATCGTGTTGCGCTTCTCGACGATCGACTGGATCCGTCCGAGACCGCGCTGGAACTCCGACCGTGTGATCGAGACCTGCATCTGCGGGTCCTTCCCTGGATATCAGGATAGAAGCCGTAGCAGGGAGTCGCGGGACGGACGAAACACCGTCAACTGACCGACACTCCGCTGCTCGTCGTGTCTCGGCTCGGAGCCCGTAGTGGGTGGGCGCGGCGTCTCGCGGGCTCGGAGCACTCCCCGGGTGCATGGTACCACGTGGGACCGACAACGGGGATCCGACTGCGGTGCGATTGCGTGGGGTTCGGTCCATCGCTTGAAGTTGCTGGGCGCGGCGGCTACCGTCGCTCGCCCGTCGACAGCGGCCCGTGGGCGTGGCGAGGAAGTCATGAAACGCACCTACCAGCCGAGCCGCATCCGGCGCCGTCGCACGCATGGATTCCGGCGCCGTATGAAGACGCAGGGCGGGCGCTCCGTGCTCAGCCGACGGCGGGCGAAAGGGCGCAAGCGGCTCGCCGTCTCGACGCCCCACAAGTGAGTGCGAGGGACGGTTCGGAGCGCTTCCGCCGCGCGAAGCGCCTGCGCTCCTCCAAGGACTTCAGCCGCATCTCGCGAGAGGGGATGCGCGTGGCAGGGCGGTCCTTCGTGGTCCTCATGGCGGACCAGCGGACGGGCGAACGCGATGCGGCCCGCCTCGGCATCACGGTGAGTCGCCGGGTCGGGCCTGCGGTGGTGCGCACGAGGGTCAAGCGGCAGGTACGCGAATGGTTCCGCAGGCGTGCGACGCCGCTCCCCGCAGGCAAGGACCTGGTCGTGATCGCGCGGTCGGGCGCGGCGCACGCATCACACGCCGCAGTCGTTCGAGATCTCGAAGGAGCGCTCGACGGCCTGGCGCGGCGCGCGGGAGGCGCTTGAGCACCGCGGCGCAGCGGAGTCGAAGGGCGGTCGCTGCCTTGCCGCGGCTCTATCACGCGATCGTCTCGCCCGTGTTGCCGTCGGCCTGTCGCTTCACGCCGAGCTGCTCCGAGTACGCTGCGGAGTCGATCGAGCGCCACGGGGTGCTGCGCGGCGTGGCGCTCTCGGCGCTCCGCCTCGCGCGCTGTCACCCGTTCCACCGCGGCGGCCTCGACCCGGTTCCCTGAGAGCACCGCGCCTTGGACCGAAACGCATTCCTCGCCTTCGCGCTCTCCTTCCTCGTCCTCAGCCTCTGGATGAGCTGGGAGGCGAAGCATCGCCCGAAGACCGTTCCTCCGAGACCCGTCGCAGAACAGCGTTCCGAGGCGCCTCAGCCCGAGCCGCAGCCGACTCCGGCTGCAGCGCGGGCGCCCGAGGCGTCGACCGGTGCTGCCGCGCCGGTCGAGGAGCTGCGTCTCGAGAACCCGCTGGTCGACGCCGTGCTGACCTCGCGGGGTGCGGGGGTGGTGCGCTGGGAGCTTCGGGCATATCAGGCGCCGGCCAGCGAGGGCGGCGGTCCCGTCGTCCTGTTGCAGAGTGATTCCGCTGACTTGGTCTCATTTGCGACCCCGTTCGCAGAGCTCGGGGCGGGCGATCTCGCCCAGGTGCCCTTCCGCGTCGTCGAGCGCGGACCGCTGGTGGCCCAGTTCGCATTTACACACGATGGTGTTACGCTGCGCAAGAGCTTCGAGCTGGCTCCGGACGGCTACGAGTTCCGCCTGCGCCTCGAGGTCGAGAACGGGGGTGCAACGCCGGTCTCGCCGGGGTTCGCCGTCGAGCTGCCCGAGCGGGTGCGCGAGGGGTCCGACTTCCAGAACCTGACGGTGGCGGTGCTGCGGGAGGGCACGCTCGATCGCTTCCCGGTCGCGCAGTTCGGCCGGGTGAGCCCCGTCGGTGCCATCTTCGGGCGCTCTCCCGAGCTCGACCGCGCGTTCGACGGCGACGTCGAGTGGGCCGGTGCGCACAGCCGCTACTTCGTCTCAGCATTGATTCCCGACTCGAGCCGTGATGCGCTGGCGAGGCTCCAGGCGACGGTGCCCGGCCGCGAGGCGACGGTCACCGTCGCGCGGACGCCAGTTGCGATCCTGCCCGGCACGACACTCTCGCGCGAGTACCGGGTCTATGTCGGGCCGAAGGAACCGGCGCGCCTGGCCGCGGTCGGCGCGCAGCTCGACCGGGCCATCGACCTCGGCTACCGCTGGGTCGCTCCGCTGACGCGCGCGTTCGTCTGGGCGCTCGGGGTCTGCTACGCGGTGATCCCCAACTACGGGGTCGCGATCATCGTGCTGACCGTGCTGGTGCGGCTGGCCACGGCCCCCCTGGCGGCGCAGCAGATGCGATCGATGTCGAAGATGCGCGAGCTCCAGGAGCCCATCAAGCGGATCCAGGAGCGCTACCGCGACGACCGGCAGCAGCAGTCGAAGGAGATGATGGAGCTCTATCGCAAGGCTGGGGTGAACCCGCTCGGCGGGTGCCTGCCGATGCTGCTCCAGATCCCCGTCTTCATCGGGCTCTACTATGCGCTCCAGAGCTCGATCGCCCTGCGCCAGGCGCCGTTCGTGCTCTGGATCCGGGACCTCTCGGTGCCCGAGACGCTCTTCACCCTTCCCGGCGGGCTTCCGGTGCGGCTGCTCCCGCTCTTGATGTGCGGGAGCATGGTGCTCCAGCAGAAGATGACGCCGAGCACCATGGATCCGCAGCAGGCGCGCATGATGATGATCATGATGCCGGTCATGTTCACGTTCCTGTTCTACACCTTCCCTGCCGGGCTGGTGCTCTACTGGCTGGTGAGCAATCTGCTCGCGATCGGCCAGCAGGTGGTGATCAACCGCAGACTCAGCGCGGCGACCGCGTAGCAAGGAGGGCCTGACATGTACGACCCGAGTTCCGAGGCGCACGAGTTCATCGGCAGGGACCGCGCGGAGGCGCTCGCGAAGGCGACCTCCTTCTTCGGGCTCGACGAGAGCGCGCTCGCCGTCGCCGAGGTCGATCCGGCGCGGATCTCGGGACTGGGGAGCCGCACCGCGCTCGTCGTGTACCGGCGCGAGGCGGGAGCGCCTTCACGCCGTCCTTCCCCGGAGCGCTCGGACCGTGGCGGGGAGCCGCGGCGCGGCCGCGATGGGCGCCGCGAGCGGGGGGGCGACGAGGGCGGTGGCCGGCGCGGCCGTCCGCCGCGTGGCGAGCGCTTCGAGCGGTCGGATCGGTCGGAACGATCGGAGCGTCCCGAACGGTCGGAACGGCCGGAGCGCGCGGCGCGGGCGGAGGTTGCGGACGAGCGCCCGAGCGAGGCCGCGGGGCCCTCGAAGGGGACGGCGACGACGCCGCTCTCGGAGATCGGCCAGTTCGTGACGGGCCTGCTCGAGCGGATGGGCGTCGGCGCCTTCGAGATCGCCGAGTCTTCGGAGAACGAGGATCTCGCGGTGCTCCAGATTCGCGGGTCCGCCGCGCTCGCGCTCGCCAGCGGCGATGGGCGGGCCGTCGACGCAGTCCAGCTCCTCGCGAATCAAGCCTCGATGCGCGCCGGCGGCGACGATGCGCGCCGGGTGGTCGTGGACGTCGAGGGCAATGCCGACCAGCGCGCGACCTTCCTTGCGCGGGTCTCCGAGCGGGCCGCGCAGCGCGCGCGGGAAACCGGCCGCCCGGTGGCGCTCGAGGCCATGAGCCCGAAGGACCGGCGCACCGTGCACGTCGCGCTGCGCGAGGTGGACGGGATCGCCACCATGAGCGTCGGTGAGGGGCGCTATCGGCAGGTCGTCGTGGTGCCCGACAACTCGCCGGAGTACGAAGAGGCGAAGCGCTACGAGGCGCAGTCACAGCGCGAGAATCGAGACTGACCGGGGGTTCCACGTGGAACGTCTGGCCGAGGTTCCACGTGGAACACGCCCGACCTCAGGGCCGCGCGGCCTGACCTCCACGGATCCGCTCCGCGACCTGCTGCAGCAGGGTCTCGCCGAGCTCCAGATGGCTCCCGGTCTGGGCGAGCCGCTGGCGATTCTCTCTGACCTGGTCGCGGACTGGGCGGCGCGCATGAATCTGACCGCGCACCGCACCCCAGCCGACGTTGCGCGCCGGCTCGTCCTCGACGCCCTCGCGCTGGCGGCGGCGAGCCCCGTCGCGTCGCCCGAGAGCCTGGCGGACCTCGGCTCCGGGGCGGGCTTTCCCGGCCTGCCGATGGCCGTCCTCTGGCCGCGCTGTCGGGTGACGTTGGTCGAGGCACGCGAGAGGCGGCACCACTTCGAGCGCGCGGCGATCCGCGCGCTCGCCCTCGACAACACGACCGCGCTGCGAGGGCGCGCCGAGGATCTCGAGCCGGCTCCCCACCAGGTCGTCGTATCGCAGGCGATGGCGGAGCCCGGGCGCGCCCTGGGATGGATGGCTCCCTGGGCGCCCGACGGAGGCTGGCTCCTGCTCCCGCAGGCTGCGGATGCTCCAGGGATCGACCCCCCGCGCGGCATCGAACGGGTGGACGTGCGCTCGTACCGGGTACCCCTCGGCGGTCCGGCGCGATCGCTCTGGATCGGGCGCCGGGCTGTTGCGGCGACGTGACGGAGCGGGAGGCGCGCCGATCTCGCGTGTGATACCTGTCTGGAACCCCCAACAACTGCCGTTTCCCCTAGGGGAATAACATGACCCATCGTTGCCGGGTCTTTGCCGTCGCCAACCAGAAGGGCGGAGTCGGGAAGACGACGACGGCCGTGAACCTCGCCGCGTCCTTCGCGGTCTCGGAGCGCCGCACGCTGCTCGTCGACGTCGATCCGCAGGCCAACGCGTCGAGCGGGCTCGGCGTCGGCGCGGTGTCGACACACGTGTACGACGCCTTGATCGGGCGCTGCGCACTGAAGGACGTGACGCGCTCCACCGAGCTGGAGCACCTCCAGGTGGTCCCGGCGGGCCCGGACCTGGTCGGCGCCGAGATCGAGCTGGTCTCGCTCGAGGCGCGCGAGCGCTGCCTCGAGCGCGCGCTCGCGGACGTGCGCGGCCACTACGACGTGGTCGTGATCGACACGCCGCCCTCGCTCGGCCTGCTCACCTTGAACGCGCTCACCGCGGCCGATGCCGTCATCGTGCCGCTCCAGGCGGAGTACTACGCGCTCGAGGGGCTCGCCCGCCTGCTCGACACGCTCGAGCGGGTGCGCCAGGGCTTGAATCCCCAGCTCGAGCTCGAGGGCGTGCTGCTCACCATGATCGACGCGCGCAACAATCTCTCGCGACAGGTCGCCGACGAGGTGCGCAGTCACCTCGGCGAGCGTGTGTTCGCCACCGAGATCCCGCGCAACGTGCGCCTCTCGGAGGCGCCGAGCCACGGGCGTCCGGCGCTGCTCTACGACGTCCGATCCAAGGGCTCGCTCGCGTACCTCCGCGTCGCGGAGGAGATCCTGCGCCGCCTCGACGGCATGCCCGGGGAGAGCCGATGACCACTCGACGTCCCGCCCTCGGCCGGGGCCTCGGCGCGCTGATCCCGACCGCGGCGCGCCCGGCGGGCGGCGCGCCGGCGCCGGGCGCCGACGCCGCAGCGCCCGATCAGGCCGCTGCAGAGCTTCCGATCGAGCGCATCCGCCCGAATCCCGATCAGCCCCGGCGCCGCTTCGAACCCGCGGAGCTCGAGCGCCTGGCCGAGTCCATCCGCCGGCACGGCGTGCTCCAGCCCGTCGTGGTGCGGCAGGCCGGCGACGGCTTCGAGCTCGTGGTGGGCGAGCGCCGGTGGCGCGCCGCGCAGATGGCCGGGCTCGCGCGGCTTCCGGCGGTGGTCGCCGACGTGGCACCTCGCGAGCGGCTCGAGCTGGCCCTCGTCGAGAACGTGCAGCGGCACGACTTGAACCCGATCGAGCTGGCGCAGGCGTTCCGCGCACTGGCCGACGGCGGCGCGACGCAGGCCGAGATCGGGGAGCGCGTCGGGCTCGAGCGCTCGAGCGTCGCGAACCACCTCCGGCTCCTCGAGCTCGGCGGCGACGTGCAGGCCGACGTCGAGGCCGGCGCCCTGTCCCTCGGGCACGCCAAGGCGCTGCTCTCGCTCGGGAGCCCCGAGCGGCGACGCGCGCTGCACGTGCGCATCGTGCGCGAGCAGCTCTCGGTGCGCGCGGCAGAGGAGGCGGCGCAGGCGCTCGGCGCCGCGACGCGGGGTCCGCGCCGCGCGCGGGCGGCCGTCGGGGCGCTCGACGCCGATAGCGCCAACCTCGTCGACACGCTGCGGAGTCACCTGAAGACGCAGGTGCGGATCCGCGGCAGCGCGGCCCGCGGGCGGCTCGAAATCGACTACTTCGGTCCGGAGGAGCTGCACCGCATCTCCGAGATCATCCTGGGGGGCTCGTGACGAAGCCGTCGCCGCACACGCCGCCGGAGCCGCCGGTCGGGGAGCCCGCGACGTGCGCGGTGGGAGCGGGCTCCCGCTTCGACGGCCTGCTCTCGTTCTGGGGTGCCGCACGGGTCGAGGGCACGCTGCGCGGCGAGGTGGCGGCGCAGGGACGTCTCGAGGTCGGCCCCGAAGCGCGGGTCGTGGCACGAATCCACGTCGACGCGCTCGTGATCGAGGGCGAGGTGGTGGGCGAGGTCGTGGTGCGCCGCCGCCTCGAGGTTCGCCGCGGCGCGCGCGTCCGCGGCTCGATCCAGACGCCGCGGCTGGCGCTGTCCGAGGGCGCCGTGCTCGAGGGAAGCCTGGTGATGGGCGAGGTCGATGGCGGGCGCGCCCTTCCGGTGGCTCCGGACGCCGCGGCGACGGTCGTCTCACGTCGCGCGGCTGGTTGATCTTCGGCCGATCTTTGCAAGAATTCCGCCGCTCCGCGGCCCGCGGGGCCCTCATACCTGGTCCTGCATGCCCGGCATCTCCGGGTTGGCCCGGTATGGCCGCCCGCGCTCCGGCGATGCGAGCCTGGCGAGTGTGATCCGCGCGGGCTCCCGGTACGCCCCGGTACGAGTTCGGAGGGCTCGAAGGTCGATGCCTCGCATCCAGCGGACCCTGGCGGCGGCCCTTGCAACCGCCCTCCTCCTGGCCGCCGCTCCGGCGCGCGCCGAGGCGACGCTGGAGATCTTCCCCGACCCGGCCCGGCTCACCGCGCTGCTCCTCCTCTTCCTGCTGCTGATTCCGCTCGCCAACGGCCTCTTGTTCCGACCGGTGCTCGCCGTGCTCGACGAGCGCGAGGCGCGCATCGGCGGCGCGCGCGCGCGTGCCGCCGATCTCGCACGCCAGGCCGGTGCTCTCGTCCAGCAGCACGACGAGGCGGTGCGCGCGGCGCGGGCTGCCGCCAGCGCCGAGCGCGCGGGACTCCTCGAGCAGGCGCGGCAGGCGCAGCACGCCGCCATCGGCGAGGCGCGCCAGGCGTCGGAGCGCGAGATCGCAGCGGCCCGGAACGAGGTCGGAGCGGCCGTCCAAGCCGCGCGCGGCGCGCTTGCGCGCGACGCCGAGCCGCTCGCGCGCGAGATCGCCACGCAGCTCCTCGGGCGGAGCCTCGCGTGAGGCGCGCCGGGTCCCTCCTCGTCGGGCTCGCGCTCGCGCTCCTGCCGCGGCTCGCGCTCGCGTCGGAGAACGAAGGCGGCGGCTCCCCCCTGCTCTGGCACGCGATCAATCTCCTGCTCGTGCTCGGAGTGATCGCCTACTTCGCGCGCACGCCGCTGCGCACCTTCCTCAGCGAGCGACGCCAGAAGATCGAGGAGGGCATCGAGAGCGCGCGGGCGGAGCTCGCGGCGGCCGAGCAGCGGCTCGCCGAGTGCCGCGCCCGCGTGGCCTCGATCGACCGCACGCTCGAGGAGATCCGGAGCGCAGTGCGCACGCAGGCGGAGAGCGAGAGCGCGCGGCTGCTCGCCGAGGCGCGCGCCGCCGCCGAGCGCATCCGCCGCGACGCGGCCGCGGCCATCGAGCAGGAGCTGCGCCGCGCGCGCCAGCACCTACACGGCGACGCCGCCGACCTCGCGGTCCGACTCGCGGGCGATCTCCTGCGCGGCAACCTCACCGATGCGGACCGCACGCGCCTGGTGGACGACTTCGTCGAGCGCGTCGAGCGAGCGCCCGCTTCGGGCGGCGCGACGGCCGGAACCTAGCCATGGCGGCACCGGGCACCACCGCCGCGAGGCGCTACGCGAAGGCGCTGTTCGGCCTCGCGAGCGACGAGGGCCGCATCGAGCCCGTGCGCCAGGAGCTCGATCGCCTGGTGGACGCCATGCGCGAGTCGCCTCCGCTGCGCGAGGTGCTGGTGCGGCCGCTGCACCCGGCGCCGGAGCGGCGCGCGGCGCTGCGGGCCGTCGCGGGACGGCTCTCGCTGTCGCCGCTGCTCCTCAACTTCTGCTCGTTCCTGATCGACCAGCGCCGCACCCGCGACCTCGAGCCGATCCGCGAGCAGTACGCGCTGCTCGCCGAGGAGGCCGCGGGCCGCACGCGCGGCGAGGTGGTGAGCGCCGCGCCGCTGGCGCCGGCGCAGCTCGAGCGATTGCGCGCCGCCCTCTCGCGGCGCACCGGCCGCAGCGTCGACCTCTCGGCGCGCGTCGACCCTTCGCTCCTCGGCGGCGTGCGGGCCCAGGTCGGCGACCTGGTCTTCGACGGCAGCCTGCGAACCCAGCTCGACCGGCTCCGCGCGAGCCTCACGGGGGGACGTTGATCGATGGCCCTGGACATCAAGCCCGGCGAGATCACCGACATCCTGAAGCGCGAGATCAAGGAGTACGGCCGCGAGATCGACGTCGCGGAGACCGGCACCGTGCTCTCGGCCGGCGACGGCATCGCGCGCGTCTACGGCCTCGAGCAGGCGATGGCCGGCGAGCTGGTCGCGTTCTCCGGCGACGTGCAGGGCATGGTGCTGAACCTCGAGGGCGACAACGTCGGCATCGCGCTCATGGGCGAGGGCGAGCACATCCGCGAGGGCGACGTGGTGAAGCGCACCGGCCGCATCGTGGAGGTGCCGGTGGGCGAGGGGCTGCTCGGGCGCGTGGTCGACGCGCTGGGCCAGCCGATCGACGGAAAGGGCGCGATCGACGCGAAGGAGCGCCGCCGCGTCGAGGTGAAGGCGCCCGGCATCGTCACCCGCAAGTCGGTGCACGAGCCGCTGCAGACGGGGATCAAGGCGATCGACGCCATGACGCCGATCGGCCGCGGCCAGCGCGAGCTGATCATCGGCGACCGCCAGACCGGCAAGACGGCGATCGCGATCGACACCATCATCAACCAGAAGGGTGGCGACGTCTTCTGCATCTACGTCGCCACCGGGCAGAAGCAGTCGACGGTCGCGCAGGTGGTCGACCGCCTCAATCAGTTCGGCGCGATGGAGTACACCACCATCGTGGCGGCGACGGCGAGCGAGCCCGCGCCGCTGCAGTACATCTCGCCCTACACCGGCTGCGCGATGGGCGAGTGGTTCCGCGACCACGGCAAGCACGCGCTGATCATCTACGACGACCTCTCGAAGCACGCGGTCGCCTATCGCCAGCTCTCGCTGCTGCTGCGGCGGCCGCCCGGGCGCGAGGCGTATCCCGGCGACGTGTTCTACCTGCACTCGCGGCTGCTCGAGCGCGCCGCCAAGATGAAGGACGAGCTCGGCGCCGGCAGCCTGACGGCGCTTCCGATCATCGAGACCCAGGCGGGCGACGTCTCCGCCTACATCCCGACCAACGTGATCTCGATCACAGATGGGCAGATCTTCCTCGAGAGCGATCTGTTCAACTCGGGCGTGCGGCCCGCGGTGAACGTCGGCATCTCGGTGTCGCGCGTGGGCGGCAACGCGCAGACGAAGGCGATGAAGGCGGTGGCCGGTCAGCTCAAGCTGAATCTCGCGCAGTACCGCGAGATGGCGGCCTTCGCGCAGTTCGGCAGCGACCTCGACAAGGCGACGCAGGAGCAGCTCGCCAACGGCGAGCGCCTCACCGAGATCCTGAAGCAGCCGCAGTACAAGCCGATGCCGATGGAGGAGCAGGTGGTCTCGATCTACGCGGCGACGCCCCAGGAGTCGCGCAGCTCCTGGGTGCGCGAGCTCGCGGTCGAGGACATCGGGCGCTACGAGGCGGAGCTGCTCGCCTACCTCCGGAGCCAGCGCGCCGAGATCCTCGCAGCGATCCGGAGCAGCGGGAAGCTCGAGGACGCCACGCGCGCCAAGCTCGACGCGGCGCTCGACGAGTTCGCCAAGATCTTCCAGCCCACCCGGCCCGCGGGCGAGGCGGCGCCGAAGGCCGCGAGCGAGGCCGCCTAGCCGAGCATGCCGAGCCTGAAGGACATCCGGCGCCGGATCACCAGCGTCAGGAAGACGCAGCAGATCACGCGCGCCATGCGCATGGTGTCCGCCGCGAAGCTGCGGCGCGCGCAGGACGCCATCGAGTCGGCGCGACCCTACGCCGACCGCATGCGCGACACCGTGGCCGAGCTCGCGGCGAGCCCGCTCGACGCCGCGCAGCCCCTGCTCACCGCGCGCGACCCGGTCCGCCGCGTCGACTTCCTGGTCGTGACCTCGGACCGCGGGCTCTGCGGCGCGTTCAACATGAACGTGGCGAAGCTCGCCGAGGCGGAGATCGCGGCGCGCGAGGCGAGCGTCGAGAGCGTCGGCCTGCTGCTGGTCGGCACCAAGGGCGCCGACTACTTCCGCCGCCGTCGCAATCGCCAGATCGTGCGCGTCGTCCCCGGGCTCGGGCGGGTCGAGTACGAGCACGCGGTCCGGATCGCCGCCTTCGCCTCGGAGAGATTCCTCTCCGGACAGTGCGACGAGCTGGTGCTGATCCACAGCGTGTTCGTGTCGACGCTCTCGCAACGCCCGCAAAGCGAGCGCCTGCTCCCGTTCGGCGCCCCCACGGCCGCAGCGCCCGCGCCCAAGGCGCCTCTCACCACGGAGCCGACGGCCGATCGGCTCCTCGGGGTGCTGCTGCCGAAGGCGCTGCAGGTGGAGATCTTCCGCGCGCTGCTCGACAACCAGGCGGGCGAGCACGCGGCGCGCATGACGGCGATGGAGAGC
This sequence comes from Myxococcota bacterium, assembly GCA_035506135.1. Lineage (GTDB taxonomy): Bacteria > Myxococcota_A > UBA9160 > UBA9160 > PR03 > DATJPY01. Next base: position 44,233 of record DATJPY010000077.1, read on the forward strand.
GCGACGCGCAACACCGACGAGATGATCGGCGCGCTGAGCCTGCAGTACAACCGAGCGCGCCAGGCCGCTATCACCAAAGAGCTGGTCGAGATCGTGTCGGGCGCCGAGGCGCTCTAGCTTCCAGGAGAACAGCGATGGCCGAATCCAAGGGGCGGGTGATCCAGGTGACGGGTCCGGTGGTGGACGTGGAGTTCCCGCCCGGCCAGCTCCCCGAGATCTACACGGCACTGCGTCTGACCAACGCCGCGATCAGCGACGCGGAGAACAACCTCGTGGTCGAGGTGGCGCAGCACCTCGGCGAGAACACCGTGCGCTGCATCGCGATGGACGGGACCGACGGCCTGCGCCGCGGCCTGCCGGTGACGAACACCGGCGACGTGATCCGCGTCCCGGTGGGACCCGAGACCCTCGGCCGCATCATGAACGTGATCGGCGAGCCGGTGGACGAGCGCGGTCCGATCGGGGCGAAGAAGAGCTTGCCGATCCACCGCCCGCCGCCCGAGTTCGTCGACCAGGCGACCTCGGTGGAGGCGCTCGAGACGGGGATCAAGGTCGTGGACCTGATCGCGCCCTACCCCAAGGGCGGCAAGGTCGGCCTCTTCGGCGGCGCGGGCGTTGGCAAGACCGTCGTGATCCAGGAGCTGATCCACAACATCGCGGCGGAGCACTCGGGCTACGCGGTGTTCGCCGGTGTGGGCGAGCGCACCCGCGAAGGCAACGACATGTGGAACGAGATGACCGAGTCGGGGGTGCTGAAGCAGACCGCGCTCGTCTACGGCCAGATGAACGAGCCGCCCGGAGCGCGGGCGCGCGTCGGGCTCTCAGCGCTCACCGTGGCCGAGTACTTCCGCGACGAGGAGGGGAAGGACGTGCTCCTCTTCATCGACAACATCTTCCGCTTCACCCAGGCGGGCTCGGAGGTGTCGGCGCTGCTCGGCCGCATCCCGTCGGCGGTCGGCTACCAGCCGACGCTGTCGACCGACATGGGCGAGCTGCAGGAGCGGATCACCTCGACCAAGAAGGGGTCGATCACCTCGGTCCAGGCGATCTACGTGCCCGCCGACGACCTGACCGACCCGGCGCCCGCCACCGCCTTCTCCCACCTCGACGCCACCACGGTGCTCGACCGCCAGATCGCCGCGCTCGGCATCTACCCCGCGGTGAGCCCGCTCGAGTCGACGAGCCGCATCCTCGACCCGCAGGTCGTCGGCGAGGAGCACTACCGGGTGGCGCGCGGCGTGCAGCAGGTGCTGCAGAAGTACAAGGACCTGCAGGACATCATCGCGATCCTCGGCATGGAGGAGCTGTCGGAGGAGGACCGCACGACGGTGGCGCGCGCGCGCAAGCTGCAGCGCTTCCTCTCCCAGCCGTTCCACGTCGCGGAGCAGTTCACGGGCTCGAAGGGCGCTTACGTCAAGCTCGCGGACACGGTCCGCGGCTTCACGGAGATCCTCGACGGCAAGCACGACGCGCTGCCCGAGCAGGCCTTCTACATGGTGGGAACCATCGAGGAGGCGATCGAGAAGGCCAAGCGGCTGGCCTAGGAGCTCCGCGTGTCGCTCACCCTCTCCATCGTTACGCCGCACGGGACCGTCTTCGAGGGGCCCGTGGAGAGCGTGGTCGTGCCCGGTAGCGAGGGCGACTTCGGCGTGCTGCCGGGGCACGAGCGCTTCCTCTCGCCGGTGCGGATCGGCGAGCTCGAGGTGCGCGGCCCGAACGGGCGCTGGGCGGCCGTCTCGGACGGCTTCGCGGACGTCGGCCCCGACCGCGTCGTGTTGATGGTCGACTCCTGTGAGTTTGCCGCCGACATCGACACAGCGCGCGCCGAGCGGGCGCGCGCGCGAGCGGAGCGCGAGGTGGAGCAGCTCCGGCAGAGCCAGGAGGAGGAGCAGCGCTTCCAGCTCGCGCAGGCCGCCCTCGAGCGCGCGATCGTCCGGCTGCTGGTGGCGAAGCGCCGTTGAAGCTCAGCCCTCGCCCGCGGCTGCGTCCTTCACCGGCGTGGCCTTGAGCTTGGTGCGGCCGTTCTCGATCACGACCCGGAAGCGGACCTCGCGGCACCGGAAGCGCGCCTGGATCGCCGCGCGCTGCGTCTCGACGAGCTGGTCGAGCCGCTCGCGCGTGAGGCCCTTCACCTCCTCCCCGCACTCGCGGCGCGCCGTGAGGTAGGACTCGAACAGGTCGGCGTCGAGCGTCTCGGCACTGGCCGGCTCGTCCCGCGCGCCGCGATCGCGGTCGTGCAGCCTGGCCTTGAAGATGTGGCGCCGGTAGGTGCCTTCCTCGATCTGGCGCAGCACGGCGTCCCACTGCCGGCGCATGGCGAAGAAGCGCGCGCACAGGTTGTTGAACTTGAAGCGCAGCGACGTGTTCTGGATGCCGGTGTTCGAGTATCGGGCGACGAGCTTGTTGACGTCGCCGCGCAGCATCACCGGCTCGCGCGGCCGGAAGCCCATGAAGTACTGCTCGTACTCGAGCTTGAGCTGCTTCAGCTTGTTGTCGAGGACGACGAGCTCGTCGCCGATCGCGGTCGTGTTCTGGGTGGACTCCGCCACACAGGATCGGATCGGCGCTCCGGAGGGGCGCCTTGAGGCGCGGGCGCGGATAGAATCGGGTCGCCGTGACCGACCGCACCCTGCTCCGCGCCGCCCGGCTCGAGGATCCCGCGTCGGCCGAGTCCGGGCCCGGCGCGCTGCTCATCGAGCGGGGGCGAATCGCCGCCCGTCTGCCGTACGACGCCGCCCCGCCTGCGGACGCGGCCGTCGTCGAGGCGGAGGGCAGCGTCGCCCCCGGGCTGATCGACGTCCACCACCACGGCGATCTCGTCTTCCGCGCGCCGCATGACGCGGTCGACGCGCTGCGGACGGCTTCTGCGTCCCTGGCGCGTCATGGCGTCACGGCCTTCCTGCCCACCACGGTCGCCTGGCCGGCGGCCGAGCTCCGCGATCGCCTGACGCACCTGGTCGAGGCGATCGCCGCCGGGGCCTGGCCCGGGGCCATCCCGCTCGGGTTGCACCTCGAGGGCCCGTGGATCCGCGCCGACGCGGCTGGCGCGCAGCCGGCGGCCGGCATTCGGCCCTACGACCCGGTCGAGGGCCGCGAGCTCTTCGCGCGGAGCGAAGGCGTCATCCGGATGGTGACGCTCGCGCCCGAGCTGCCGGGGTCGCGGGCGCTCGAGGCCGAGCTCGCGCGACGCTCGATCGCGATCGCGGTGGGGCACACGCTTGCCGACGCGACGGCGCTCGACGCCGCCGTGTCGGCCGGAGCCCGCCACGCGACGCACCTCTTCAACGCGATGGGCGCGCTGCACCAGCGCGGGCCGGGCGTGGCGGGGCTCGTGCTCGCCGACGACCGCCTGAGCTGCGACCTGATCGCGGATGGCGCGCACGTCGACCCAGCCTGGGTGAGGGTCGCGGCGCGCGCGAAGGGCGATCGGCTGATCCTGATCAGCGATCGCATCGAGGCGGCCGCCGGCTCCGAGCCGAGCTTCGGCTCGGGGCCGGTGCGGAGCGATGGGATCGCGTGGCGCCTCGCCGATGGGCGTCTCGCCGGAAGCCAGCTATGGCTCGATGACGCAATCCACAACGTGACTGCCTGGCGCGTCATGAATCGACATGACGCAGTCGCGGCGTGCACGCTGCGCCCGGCTCGCCTCCTCGGGCTCGAGGCCGAGCGCGGGACCTTGCGGCCTGGCGCGCGCGCCGACCTCGCCCTCTTCGACCGCGAGGGCCGGCACCACGCCACGTGGGTCGAGGGTCGGCCGGTCCTCGGCTAGAGCGCCGAACCGAGGAGGCCGTCGACGTCGATTGCGCCGGCGGGAACCGCCTGGCCCGCGGCGAGCGTGGGGACCTCGCCGAGCAGGAGGGGCCCGAGCGCGGAGCGCAGGGCGCCCAGGTTGGCGGCATCCGATGCGCTGATCGGCGACGCGCCGTGCGAGATCACGACGCCGGCGACTCGCAGCCCTCGGCTCGCGGCCGCCTCGAGGGTCAGCAGCGAGTGGTTGATCGTGCCCAGCGAAGCGCGCGCCACCACGAGCAGCGGAAGCCCCGTCTCGCGGGCGAGCTCGGCCATCGAGAATCCGTCGCACAGCGGCACCAGGAGACCCCCCGCCCCCTCGACGATCAGGCGCTGGTGGCGCGACGAGAGCTCCGCCAGGGCTGCGCGGATCGCGCCGAGATCGACGGCGCGCCCCTCGTGCGCGGCGGCGACCGAAGGCGCCGCCGGCAGGGCGAAGCGCTGCGGGCACACGGTCTCGAGCGGATCGCGGGCCCCGGCTGCCGCGGCGAGGGCCCGCCCGTCGAGTGGCCCGTCGGTCCCGACGCCGGTCTCGACCGGCTTCATCGCCCCGACGTCGAGGCCCCGCGCGCGCAGCGCCGCCGCGAGCGCGCACGCGACCAGCGTCTTGCCCACGCCGGTGTCGGTGCCAGTGACGAACAGGCCCCGGCTCACCCCGGGGCGAGCTCCTCGGCGACGGCATCGGCCAGTGCGTCGATCTCGGCCTCGGCGTGCGTCGCCATCGGCGTGATCCGCAGCCGCGCGCTGCCCTCCGGGACCGATGGGAAGCGGATCCCCTGCGCGTAGAAGCCGCGCGCGAGCAGGCGCTCGCAGACCGCCATCGTACGCTCGTTGTCTCGCATGCGGACCGGGACGATGTGCGTGCGGCTCGGGGCCGTCGAGACGCCGCGCGCGGCGAGCCGCGCGCGAAGCCGGGCGGCGTTGGCCTGGAGCCGCGCGCGGCGCCACGCCTCGCGGGCGGCGACCTGCAGCGCAGCGCGCGCGGCGGCGACCTGCGGCGGTGCCAGCGCGCACGAGAAGATGAACGGCCGCGCCTTGTTGACGAGCAGCTCGCGGAGCCGCGCCGAGCCGGCGGCAAAGGCGCCGAAGGAGCCGAGCGCCTTGCCGAGCGTGCCGGTCAGGACGTCGACGCCGTCCTCGACGCCGAGCGCCTCGGCCGTTCCGCGGCCGGATGCGCCGAGCGTGCCGGTGCCGTGGGCATCGTCGACCATCACGATCGCGTCGAACGGGCGCGCCGCGGCGAGCAGCTCGCGGAGCGGCGCCACGTCGCCGTCCATGCTGTACACACCGTCGAGCACGAGCAGCACGCGGCGGTGTCGCGGGGCGACCTCGCGCAGCACGTCCTCGAGCGCCCCGGCGTCGCCGTGCGCGAAGACGCGCACCGTCGCCCGCGAGAGCCGGCAGCCGTCGATGATGGACGCGTGGTTCAGCGCGTCCGACACGACGGCGTCACCGGCTTCCACGAGCGCCGGGATCACGCCCAGGTTCGCCATGTAGCCGGTGCCGAATGCGAGCGCCGCCGGGCGGCCGAGGAAGTCCGCGAGCTCCTCCTCGAGCCGCTCGTGCAGCGCGAGGTTTCCGCTGATCAGCCGCGAGCCGCCGGCCGCGCAGCCGAGATCGCGCGCGGCGCGCGCCGAGGCCTCGACCACCTCGGGGTGCGTCGCCAGGTCGAGGTAGTTGCTGCCGGCGAAGAGCAGCACCTCGCGCCCGTCGACCGACATGCGCGGGCCCTGCGCGCCGTCGAGCACGCGCATCCGCCGATGGGTGCCTCGGGCGAGGATCGCGGCGAGCTCCTCGCGTGCGATCGCGTCGACCGCGCTCGTCCGCTCGGGCGGCGGCGCAGCCGGCTGCGCGTGCGGCGCTTCCGCCGTCATGAGGCGCGCGGAGCGGGTCCCCGCACCGGCGCCGCCACGTCGGGCCGCAGGATCTCGCCGTCGCCGCTCCCGAGCCGGAAGCCGCTGCGCTCGTGCTCCGCGCGGTCGTAGAGCGGGTTGCCTTCGACCTCGAAGCCGGCGTCCCGGATCATGCGATAGGTCTCGGCGACCGCGTCGCCCCGCGTCGTCAGATAGCCCTCGACGAAGAGCGAGCTCGCCGGCCACAGCACGAGCGCGCCGAGCGCCCGCAGATGCCCCTCGCGCCCGCCCGCGGCGCGCACTTCGGCGCGCGGGTTCACGAGACGCATCAGCGCGAGCGCGCGCAGACACCGCTCGGGCGTCAGGCTCCCGTCCGACCGCACCGGATTGCCGTCGATCGGCACCAGGAAGTTCACCGGGATGCTCGGCACCTCGAGCTCGCGCAGCGCGAAGGCCACCTCGACCACGTCGTCGCTCGCCTCCCCCATGCCGAGGATCATCCCGCTGCAGGGCTCGATGCCGCAGTGCTTCGCGGCCGCGAGCGTGCGGACGCGATCGCGGTAGGTGTGCGTGCTGCAGATCTCGGGATAGTGTCGCTCGCTGGTGTTGAGGTTGTGGTTCAGCCGGTCGAGACCCGCGTCCGCGAGCAGGCGCGCGTGCTCCTCCTCGAGCAGCCCGCAGGACAGGCAGACCTCGATCGGAAACCGCTGCTTGATCCGCCGCACCAGGGCCGCGAGCTCGCGCGTGCGCTCGAGTGTCGGTCCGCGACCCGAGAGCACCAGGCAGTAGCGCGTCGCGCCGGAGCGCGCGGCGCGCTCGGCCTCGGCCAGGATCTCGGCCTCGCCCTTCATCGGGTACTTGCGGATGCGCGCGGTCGAGTCGCGCGACTGCGAGCAGTAACCGCAGTCCTCGGGACACAGACCGTTCTGCACGTTGTTCAGCACGTGCACCTGCACGCGGCGCCCGAAGTGCCGCTCGCGCGGTGCGAAGGCCGCGTGCAGGAGCGGAAGCAGCGCCGCGTCCTCGCCGTCGAGGATCCAGCGCGCCTCGTCGCGGCTCGGGGGATCGTCGGCGAGGGCGCGCTCGGCCAGTCGGTCGTAGCGGTTGCGATCGGACACGGCTGCCTCCGGCGGCGGAAGCCCCGACGGTCCCCGACGGCGCCGTGGCTGTCAACCTCGAATCACGGCGTGGTCGACAGGTGCTCGGGTTAGACTCGCGCGATGCCGAAGCCCCGCTCCGTCTTCGCGTGCACCGAGTGCGGGGCGCAGGCACCGCGCTGGCTGGGCCGCTGTCCCGAATGCGGAGCCTGGTCGAGCCTGGTCGAGGAGCCGATCGGCGCCGCGCCGCCCGCCCCGACCGCCGGCCGCGTCGCCGCGCTCGGACGCGGACCGCTCGCGCTGCGCGAGGTCGCGCTCGACCGCGTCGGGAGGCTGGAGACCGGGATCGGCGAGTTCGACCGCGTCCTCGGAGGCGGCCTGGTGCCGGGCTCGGTGGCGCTGCTCGGCGGTGAGCCGGGCGTCGGCAAGTCGACGCTCGCGCTCCAGCTCGCGGCCGGGCTCTCCGCCCGCAGTGCGAGCGTCCTCTACGTGAGCGGCGAGGAGCGCCCCGAGCAGATCCGGCTGCGCTTCGAGCGGCTCGCCGGCGCTTCCGACTCTGGCGGCGACCTCTTCGTCGCCGCCGAGACGCTCGTCGAGGAGCTCGCCGAGCCGTGGCGGCGCCTCGCTCCCGCGCTGGTCTTGGTGGACTCGATCCAGACGCTGCGCAGCGCGCGCGTGGAGTCGGCCGCGGGCTCGGTCGCCCAGGTGCGCGAGTGCGCCGCCGAGCTGGCGGCCGCGGCGCGCGCGTCGGGGGCTGCGCTCATCCTGATCGGGCACGTCACGAAGGAGGGGACGCTCGCGGGCCCGCGCGTGCTCGAGCACCTGGTCGACGTCGTGCTCGCCTTCGAGGGCGACCGCGGTCACGCGCACCGCGTGCTGCGCGCGCTGAAGAACCGCCACGGCTCGACGCAGGAGGTCGGCGTCTTCGCCATGGGCGAGGGCGGCCTCGCACCGGTTCCCAATCCGAGCGAGCTCTTCCTGGCGGAGCGGCGCGCCGGCGCGCCGGGCTCGTGCGTGGTGCCGCTGCTCGAGGGCACCCGCCCGCTGCTGCTCGAGGTGCAGGCCCTGGTCGCGCCGGCGGGCTACGGCACGGCGCGCCGCACCGCGATCGGCTTCGACGATGCGCGCCTCGCGCTGCTGCTCGCCGTGCTGGCGCGGCGCGGCGGCCTCGAGGTGCTCGGCCTCGACGTGTACCTGAACGTCACCGGCGGCGTGCGGGTCGGCGAGCCGGCCGCGGATCTGGCGGTCGTGCTCGCCCTCGCGTCGAGCCACCTCGACCTCGCGCTGCCGCCCGACGCGGCGGCGATCGGCGAGGTCGGACTCGGCGGCGAGATCCGCCGGGTCGCGCGCCTCGAGCCCCGCATCCGCGAGGCCGCTCGCCTCGGCTTCCGCCGCGTGCTGGTGCCCGAGAGCGCGCACGCGGCGCCGTCGGGAGCGACGCCGATTCCGGTCGCCGACGTCACGGCCGCGGTCGCCTGGCTGCGCGCCGAGGGAAGCCGGCCGCGCGCCGGCGCGCGGGTCGATGCGTGATTCTCCTTTCGCGGCGCGCGTTTCCGCTCGTTCACCGCTTTGACAGCACACACCCTCGTGGCTAGCCTCGGCGCGATGGCGGGACCTCGCTTCGCCGGCGCGCTCGAACGCATCGCGGAGCCGCTCGAGCTGGTCGAGCGCGCCATGCGCGAGCAGCTCGCGAGCGAGAGCGACGTGATCGCCGCCGTCGGCGACCACGTGCTCTCGTCGGGCGGCAAGCGCGTGCGGCCGGCGCTCCTGCTGCTCGCCGCCGAGCTCTGCGGCTACACGGGACCGCGGCGGGTGCAAGTGGCCGCTGCGGTCGAGCTGCTGCACACCGCCACGCTGCTGCACGACGACGTGGTCGACCTCTCGCCGCTCCGGCGCGGCCAGCCCTCCGCGATGGCGCTGTGGGGCAACCGGCGCGCGGTGCTGGCGGGCGACTTCTTCTACGCGCGGGCCTCGTCGATGATCGTCGAGGACGGCGACCTAGAGGTGCTCTGGGTCTTCTCGAACACGATCCGCCTGATGGCGGAGGGCGAGATCCTGCAGCTCCAGCGCAGCTTCGATCCGAGCGTCACCGAGGCGCAGTACTACGCCGTCATCGACCGCAAGAGCGCCGCGCTGCTCGCGGCGGCCTGCGAGGCCGGCGCGATCCTCGGCGGCGTGACCCGCGCCGAGAGGCGCCGGGTCGCGGAGTTCGGTCACGAGCTCGGGCTCGCCTTCCAGATCCGCGACGATGCGCTCGACTACGAGGCGGGTGCCGACGTGCTCGGCAAGCCGCCCTACACCGATCTGCGCGAGGGCAAGGTGACGCTCCCGCTCCTGCTCGCGCTGAAGCGCTGCCGCCCGGCCGAGCGCGAGGTGATCGCGACGGTGCTGAAGGGTGCGGCGCGCCGCGGGCTCGGAGGCGCCGACGAGGCGGGCGCGGACGAGACCGAGCTCGCGGCGGCGCTCGACGTCGTGGAGCGCCACCGCGGCGTCGCAGACTCGATCCGGCGGGCCGAGGAGCACATCGCGCGCGCGCGCGCCGCGATTGCCCCCTTCCCCGACGGCGAGTCGAAGCGCGCACTGTTGGCTGCCGCAGATTTCGCGGTCGCACGCGACCGCTGACGTCCGTTTGCTTCTCACCCCGCGGTCCCGCGGGAGATCGAGATGAACCGCAGAGCCCTGGTCGCGCTCGCGATCGGGATTGCGCTGGCAAGCGGCGCCGTGGCGCGTGCCGCGGACGCCGCCGGATCGAGCAGCGCGAAGCCGGCTGCCGTGAACGTGAACACCGCCACCCTGCAGGAGCTGGAGGCGCTGCCGGGGATCGGTGAGGCCCGCGCGCAGGCGATCCTCGACGCGCGCAAGCAGCGGGGCGGCTTCAAGAGCGTGGACGAACTCGTGGACGTGCGCGGGATCGGCCCGAAGAACCTCGAGAAGCTGCGCCCGTACCTGCACGTGTCGGGCAAGGCGGGCGGGCTGTCCGAGTAGAGCGCCTCGGTGCCGGGAGCCGCGGCTCCCGGCACCGAGCTTCTGACTTCGCTCGGCTTGGCCTCGCTGCGCGCGCCCCAACCCGATTCCTTCGCTCGCCCACGGCTCACTGCGCGCCGCCTTCGGCGGCTTGCGCAGGCGCTGGCCCCAGACGGCTGCGTTGCGTCGGAGTCGGAGGCTCGGGCTAATCTCCCGCGCCGTGGTTCGAGTGCTCGCGGTCGCCTGCACCCTCGTCCTGGCGACACAAGCCGCCGCGGAGACGCCGGCCCGCCGCATCGTGTCGATGAACCCCTCGCTGACGCGCATCCTGGTCGCGCTCGGCGCCCGGGACGCGCTGGTGGGCGTCGACGACTTCTCGGCGCGCCAGGAGCCGGGCGTGGCGTTGCTGCCCCGGGTCGGCGGTCTCTACGACCCGAGCCTGGAGGCGGTGGTCGCGCTCGAGCCCGACCTCGTGGTGCTCGTCCCGAGCCGCGAGCAGCGCGACTTCCGCGCGCGGCTCGAGGCGCTCCGGGTTCCGGTCCTCGCGCTCGACCCGGTCGGCTTCGAGCAGGTGCTCGACTCCATCCGCGCGCTCGGCGCGCGTACGGGCCACGAGGCCGAGGCGCGCGCGCGCGTCGACGCGATCACACGCGCGCGCGATGCGGTGCGCCGTGCCACCGCCGGCAAGCCGCGGCCGCGCGCCGTCTTCGTGCTTACCCGGGACCCGCTCTTCGTGGTCGGGCGCGGCAGCTTCCTCGACGAGATGATGGGGATCGCCGGGGCCGAGAACCTGGGCGCGGCGCTGGCGGAGGCCTGGCCGCGCGCGTCGCTCGAGTGGCTGATCGCCGCGGCGCCCGAGGTGATCCTCGACAGCGACTCGGATCCGCTGCCGGCGCGCGAGTACTGGTCGCGCTTCCCGTCGCTGCCTGCCGTGGCGGCGGGCCGCGTCGTCGCCATGCCCGCGGGCGACGTCACCCTCCCCGGCCCGGACCTCGACCACGCGCTCGTGACGCTCGCTCGCGCGCTGCACCCCGACGCCCTGCCGCCCGACTCGGCCCCGTGACCGCGCTGCGCCCCGCCCGACTCGTCCTGGTGTTGGTCGCGCTCACCGGAGTGCTGCTGGCGGCGGCCGCGCTCGGCCTCCTGGTGGGCCCGAGCGGGCTCGGCGCCGGCGGGGCGCTGCATGCGCTCCTGGACCCGCAGGTCGGCGGCGCGGCCGGCGACATCGTGCGCGGCGTCCGGCTACCGCGCGTCTTGGCGGCGCTCGAGGTGGGCGCGTGCCTCGCGGTGGCCGGCGTCTTGTTCCAGGCGCTGCTCCGCAACCCGCTCGCGGACCCGTTCGTGCTCGGCATCTCGGGCGGCGCCGCGCTTGGCGGCGTCGCGATGCTCGCCCTCGGCGGGGCGCTCGGACTGGGCTACGGCGCGGTGCCGGTCGCGGCCTTCGCCGGCGCGCTCGCCGCGACCGGCCTGCTCTTCGCGGCGGCGGGTCTGCGCGGGCGGCTCTCCTCGACCACGCTGCTGCTGACCGGCGTCGTCTTCAACGCGATCGCCTCGGCCGCGATCGTCTTCCTCGCCTCGCTCGGGGGCATGACCGAGGGGACGCAGATCTTCCTCTGGCTGATCGGGAGCCTCGCCTCCGCGCGCGGCGAGCTGCTCGGCTGGGTGGCGCTGCTGCTGGGCCTCGGCCTTGCCTGCGCGCTGCCGTGGGCGCGCGCGCTCAACCTGCTCGCGCTCGGCGAGGAGTCGGCGGAGCAGCTCGGCGTGGCGGTCGAGCCCGCAAAGCGGGTCCTCCTGCTCTCGACGGCGCTGATGGTCGGCGCGGCGGTCTCGGTGTCGGGTCTCATCGGCTTCGTGGGCCTGATCGTGCCGCACGCGCTGCGGCTGGTGCTCGGACCCGATCACCGGCTGCTCGTCCCAGCCGCCGCGCTGGCGGGCGCCGCCTTCCTCGCCCTCTGCGACACGGCGGCGCGTACGGTGCTGCCCGGCCGCGAGGTTCCGGTCGGCGCGATCACCGCGCTGGCGGGTGGCCCTCTCTTCCTCCTGCTGCTGCGCCGCCAGGCGCGGCGGGGCGGACTTCCGTGAGCGAGCTCCTGGCGCTGCGCGGGGTCGCGATCGAGCTCGGCGGCCGGCGCGTGCTCGACGGCGTCGACCTCGCGGTGGGCGGCGGAGAGGTGGTGGGGCTGCTCGGGCGCAACGGGGCGGGCAAGACGACGCTGCTCCGGATGGCGAGCGGCCTCTTGCGGCCGGCCGCGGGCCACGTCGAGATCGACGGTCGCGACGCGCACGGCCTCGGACGCCGCGCCCGTGCGCGCACCGTCGCGCTGGTGCCGCAGGACACGAGCGTCGGCTTTCCGTTCTCGGTGGCCGAGGTGGTCCTGATGGGCCGCACGCCGCACCTCGGCTGGCTCGGCTTCGAGGGCGCGCACGATCTCGAGGTCGCGCGCGCGGCCATGGAGCGCCTCGGCATCGAGGCGCTCGCCGAGCGCTCGGTGCTCGAGGTCTCGGGCGGCGAGCGCCAGCTCGCGATCGTCGCGCGCGCGCTGGCGCAGGAGCCGCGCCTGCTGCTGCTCGACGAGCCCACCGCCTTCCTCGACGTGCGGCATCGCATCGAGGTGCTCTCGCACGTGCGCGCGTTCGCGGCGGGGGGCGGCGGCGCGCTGGTGGTGTCGCACGACCTCGCCCTCGCGGCGCGCTTCTGCGATCGACTCGTGCTGCTCGGCGGCGGCCGCGTACTCGCCGCCGGAACCCCGGCGGAGGTGCTGGTGCCGTCCCGCCTGCGCGAGGCCTTCGGCATCGACGCGGCCGTGCTCGACGGGCCGGACGGGCAGCCCGTGGTCGTCCCGCGCGCACTTGCCTAGGCTCGCCGCTCCCCAGCCGCGAGGTGCCCCATGGCGAATCGAACGATCGCGCGTGTCCTCGCCCGCGAGATCCTCGACTCGCGGGGCAATCCGACGGTCGAGGTCGAGCTCGGCACGTCCGACGGCCATCTCGGGCGCGCCGCCGTGCCGTCGGGCGCGTCGACCGGATCGCGTGAGGCGCTCGAGCTGCGCGACGGCGACCCCCGCCGCTACCGGGGCAAGGGCGTGCGGCGGGCGGTGGAACACGTGAACGGCGAGATCGCGCAGACCGTCCGCGGCATGCCGCTCGGCGGGCTCGACGAGCAGGCCGCGCTCGACGGCGCGCTGGTCGCGCTCGACGGGACGGACTCGAAGTCGCGGCTCGGCGCGAACGCGGTGCTCGGCGTCTCGCTGGCCGCCGCCCATGCCGCAGCCGCCTCGGAGGGCACGCCCTTGTACCGCTTCCTCGGCGGCGACGACGCGTGCCTCCTGCCCACGCCGATGATGAACGTGCTGAACGGCGGCGCGCACGCCGACAACAACGTCGATTTTCAGGAGTTCATGATCTTCCCGGTGGGCGCGCCCTCGTTCGCGGAGGGGCTGCGCTGGGGGTCCGAGATCTTCCACGTGCTCGCGTCGGTGCTTCACGAGAAGGGCTACTCCACTTCGGTCGGCGACGAGGGCGGCTTCGCCCCCAACCTCGCGAGCAACCGCGAGGCGATCGAGCTGGTGCTCGCGGCGATCGAGAAGGCCGGCTACCGCCCGGGCGAGCAGGTCGCGATCGCGCTCGACCCGGCCGCTTCGGAGTTCCACCGCGACGGCCGCTATCACATCGAGAGCGAGCGCAAGGTGCTCGACGCCGCGGAGATGATCGCGTTCTGGGAGGAGTGGCTCGGCCGCTATCCGATCCTGTCGATCGAGGACGGCCTCGGCGAGGGAGACTGGGGGGGCTGGGGCCAGCTCACCGCGCGGCTCGGCGGCCGGGTGCAGCTCGTCGGCGACGACATCTTCGTCACCAACCCGGAGATCCTCCGGAAGGGCATCGAGCAGCGGGTGGCGAACGCGATCCTCGTCAAGCTGAACCAGATCGGCACGCTCAGCGAGACGCTCGAGACGATCCGCATCGCGCGCGACGCCGGCTACGCCGTGGTGATCTCGCACCGCTCGGGCGAGACCGAGGACACCACGATCGCGGACCTGGCTGTGGCGACGGGCGCCGGGCTGCTCAAGACCGGGTCGCTGTCGCGAACCGATCGCGTGTGCAAGTACAACCAGCTGCTCCGCATCGAGGCGGAGCTCGGAAGCCGCGCCCGCTACGCCGGCCGCAGCCGGATCGCCGGGGCGCGGGCATGATCGCGCCGGCCGGGCGGCTCCGGCGTGCGCCGCACGCGCTCCGGATCGCCGCATGGGCCGGCCTCGTCGCCTTGGCGCTACCCGCCCTGGCCGCCATCCCGTCGGCCCAGAAGGTGCGCCGGGCGGTGGCGTCGGCCAACGCTTCGGCGAAGCGCACGCAGCCGCTCCTGCTCGAGGTGGCGCTGGTCTCGGAGACCGGCGAGGTGGCCGCCACCGGGCAGGGACGCCTCGATCCGGCGGGGACCTCGCGGCTCGACCTCAAGCTCGCCGACGGGCGCACCGAGGCGCACGAGCGGACCGGATCGAGCTACCGCGCCCTCCGCGACGGCGCTCCGGTCGAGCGCGTGCTCGAGCTGCTGCCGCCGACGCGCCTGCTCCAGGCACCCACGGACGAGGCGCTGCAGGCGGCGCTGATCGACCTCGGCGCCAACGGGGACGTCGTCGAGCTCGGCATCGAGGGCGGACGGGACTGCTGGGTGCTCGGGGGCCGCGACCCCGGCCCGTTTGAGGCCAACGCGCGCGCGGCGCTGTGGGTCGATCTCGAGTCGAGGCAGCCCGTCCGCATCGACGAGGCAGCGCGCAGCGGAGAGGCAAGCGCGGTGCACTTCCGCCTGGGCCCGAGCGCCGTGCAGGACGGCGTGCGCTTCCCGACCTGGATCGACGTCGAGGCGGCGGGCTGGCCGCACTGGCGCATGCAGATCCGGCACGTCTCCCCGGCTGCAGGCGGGCCGGGGCACACGCCGTAGCAGGCATCCGGCAGCTCGTCATCTTGGGGAGAGCCGAGCGCCCGGCGCCCTGACCGTTGGCGCGCGGTTGCGGCATCTTCTCCGGGCCACTCGTGGGGGAGCCCGACACTGCGTTCGGTGGAAGAAACGCGCCCTCGCAAGGGCCTCTCGGTTCCGGTCGTGACCGTCCTCGACGAAGACGGAGAGCTCGTCGAGGAGGATCAGCGGGCGCTCGTCCGCTACGTGATCCAGGACGGCTACGGCGCGGACGTCGTCTTCGCGGTCGGCACGACCGGCGAATGGGACCACATCTCCAACCAGACGCGACAGCGCGTCATCCAGCTCTGCTCCGAGGAGGTCGCGAAGCAGAACGCGCAGCTCGCAGGCCGCACCCCGCGCGACGTCGAGATGTGGGCAGGGGTCACGGCGCAGAGCCCGGAGGAGACGCTCGAGAACCTCGACCTCGCGATCGCTTGCGGAGCCGACGCCGCCGTGCTGGCGCCGCTCTCGATCGAGGGGATCGACGACCCCGTGCGCTTCGTCGCGCGCGAGGTGGCCGACCTGCTCGACGCGCGCACCCGGCGGATCCCCATCTACCTGTACGACAACGCGGACATTGCGATCGATCCCAAGGTGCCGCACATCCGCACGCGCCAGGTGAAGGCGCTCTCGCGGCTCGACTTCGTGCGCGGGATCAAGGTCTCGGCGCCGCGGCGCGTGCTCGGCCACTACACCAAGGCCGCCGCGAGCTTCAACGAGCGCGGCGAGTTCGCCATCTACGTCGGCGACGCCATGCTGATCTTCGACCTGTTCCGCCCGCGCCGCGGTCCGTGGGGCACGCTGGTCGAGCACTGGAACCGCTGGCGCCTGCAGGGCGAGCTGCCCGCCGGCGTGGTCGCCGGTCCCGCCAACGCGATGCCGCGCGAGTGGGCGCGCGCGTGGCAGGTGTGCCGCGCCGGCGATCTCGAGCGCATGCGCGAGGTCGAGGAGGTGCTGGCGTCGTTCCGCGAGGGCACGCGCTCGACCAGCGGCCGCCGCACCATCGCGTGCCTGAAGCGCGCGCTGCGCCTCCTGGGTGTCATCGGCAGTGACGCGGTCGCCACCGGCACGCCCTACCTGACCCGCCCCGACCTCGATCGCTTCGACGAGGTCTTCGCGGAGGTGCGCGCGCTCGCCGCCGCGCGCATCCGCGCGCCGTGGGTCAGCGTCTCCGAATCGGCCGGTGCCGTCGCCGTCGAGCGCGAGGGCCGGAGACTGGCGTGAGCGAGCGCCTCGACCTGGTCGGCATCGGCAGCATGGTCGTGGATCGCCTGCACCGCGTGGCGCGCATCGTCGGCCCCGACGAGAAGGGGGCGCTGCGCCGGCTCTCGGGCGGTGCAGCGGTGCATAGCTTCATCGGCGGTGTGCTGCTGAACCAGCTCGGCTGGGCGAGCGCGCTCGGGCTGCGCACCGGAATCTTCGGCAAGCAGGCCGACGATGAGCCCGGCCGCGTCCTGCGCGCCGCGATGGATCGCGCGGGCATCGAGCACCACCTGGTGCTCGACGGCGCCGCGAGCTCGGTGGCGGAGATCTTCATCGACCCGTCCGGCGAGCGCGCGATCTACTTCGATCCTGCCGCCAGCGCCGAGACCACGGCCGAGCACGTGCGCGAGCACCACGCGGAGTTCCTGCGGCGCGGCGCGCGCCTCTCGACCGAGGTGCACCAGGTGCCGCTCGCCGCGGTGCGCGAGGCGCTGCGGCTGGCGCGCGAGGCGGGCATCGAGACGGTGGTCGACCTCGACGTGCCGCCGTCCGACGCCGTGCCCGCTCTCGGCGATGCCCAGGCGCTGCGCGACGTGCTCGAGCGCGCGGACCTGCTGAAGCCGTCGAAGCGCGCGGCGCGCGAGCTCGAGGGAGCCGCGGCTGCTGTCGACGCGCTCGAGCTGGCCCAGCGGCTGCGCAAGCGCTTCGGCAACCGCGCCGTCGTGGTCACCGACTCCGCGTCGGGCTGCGCCGTCGCTGCCGAGGGCTTCGAGGGCCGCGTGCCGGCGCCGCGCGTCACCGCGCTGGATGGGACCGGCGCCGGCGACGCGTTCCTCGGCGGGCTCCTGGCGGGCCTCCACCAGGGCCTCGAGTGGCCCGATGCGGCGCGGCTCGGCAACGCGTGTGGCGCGGCCTGCGTCGAGCGGCTCGGTGCCTTCCCGTCCGACGCCGCGTGGGCGCGCGCCCGTGCGCTCGAGCTCTACGATGGCCAGGCGCCGTTCCGCCCCGCCGCGGCGCCGCCCGATCCCACGCTCGGCGAGATCGCGGCGGCCTTCCGCATCGCGGTCGAGGAGCTCGCCGCCCTGCGCGACCGCCTCGACCCGAACGCGTACCGCGCCGCGCTCGCGCTGATCCGGGACTCCGAGGCGGGCGGCGGGCGCGTCCACGTGACGGGCGTCGGCAAGCCCGAGCACCTCGCGCGCTACGGCGCCTCGCTGCTGTCGTCGACGGGCACGCCGGCCGCCTTCCTGCACGCGACCGAGTGCGTGCACGGCAGCGCCGGCCAGGTCGTGACCGGCGACGTGGTGATCGCGATCAGCAACAGCGGCCGCACCGAGGAGCTCCTGGCCGCGCTCTCGGCGGTGCGCGCCATGGGCGCCCGGCTGATCGGCATCACCGGTGATCTCGGCTCGCCGCTGGCGCGCGCGTGCGACGTCGCACTCGATGCGGGCGTGGCTCGCGAGGGCGGCGGCCTCGGGCTCGCGCCGCGGGCCAGCATCGCCGCCGAGCTGCTCGTCCTCGCCGCGCTCTCGACGGGGCTCGAGCTGGCGCGTGGCTTCTCGCGGGCCGAGTACCACGCGCGACATCCGGCCGGGCGCCTCGGCGAGCTGTCGAAGTCCTAGGAGGCGAGCGGCCGCTCGGCGAGCACCAGATACTGCGCACCCAGCGGAACCCGCTCGAGTGCGCGCTCGAGCGGTCGCAGCCGCGCGAGCGGCGCCGGGAAGTAGAAGAGGAAGCGCGTCGCCAGGAGCTGCAATCCCGTGGCGCAGAGAGCGGAGCGCGCTGCAGGCGCCGCGATCGGATTTGCGTCGCGATCGAACGCGATGCGCGCCATCACCAGGCGGGTCCCGGGGTTCCACGGGTTGTTCTCGAAGAGCGCCACCGCGCCACCGCGTCGCGTCGCGGAGGCGAGGGCCGCGAAGAGGGTCGCGCGCTCTCGGGGCGGGACGTGGTGCACGACGCCGTTCAGGTGCACGAGGTCGGCTGGCGGAGCGGGTGGCTCGAAGCCGTCGAGGCGCGAGAAGCGGACGCGCGGCCCGGCGTGGTCGCGAACGGCTCGCTCGATGCAGCGCTCCGACGGATCGACGCCGATCACCTCGGCGCGCGGGAAGCAATCGGCCAGCAGCGCGGTGACATCGCCGATCCCGCACCCGTAGTCGAGCACGCAGCGCGGCTCCGCGCGCCCCGCCGCGGTCCAGACCCGACGCAGCGCCGCGAGCCGCCCGAGCGCGAAGTACTGCTTCCCCTCGCCGGACAGACGCAGTCCCCGGTCCAGCTCCGCCTCGTAGTCGGCGGCGTGGGAATCGAAGGCGCGCCGCGCGTCGCCGGCCATCCGCTCTCCTCCCGGAGCTCGACTTCCCGGGGAACCCAACCAGAAGTAGCATCGCGGGCCCCGATCCGAACCCGGGTGCTGGAGCGTCCCTGGTGAGCGCAGCAGGCGGAGCCGAAGCCCACGCGAGCGACGCGCCGGACGCCGGTCGGCCGCTGCTGTCGGTGCTCATCCCGGTCTACAACGAGCGCCGTACGCTGCCGACCCTGCTCGAGCAGGTGCGCGCGATCGCGATCGACAAGGAGATCATCGCGGTCGACGACGGCTCCACCGACGGCACGCGCGAGTACCTGCGCGAGCAGGCCGGCCGCCGCGCGGATCCGCGCTTCCGCGCGCTCTTCCACGACGAGAACCGCGGCAAGAGCGCCGCCCTGCGCACCGCGATCGCCGCCGCCCGCGGGCGCATCCTGCTGATCCAGGACGCCGATCTCGAGTACGACCCGGCCGACTACCCGAAGCTGATCGAGCCGATCCTCTCGGGCGACGCCGACGTGGTGTACGGCTCGCGCTTCCTCGGCACGCCGCGGCGGGTGCTGCTCTTCTGGCACGCGCTCGGCAACCGGCTGCTCACCAACTTCTGCAACCTGTTCACCAACCTGAACCTCACCGACGTCGAGACCTGCTACAAGGCCTTCCGCAGCGAGATCCTGAAGCGCATCCCGCTCACCGCGGAGCGATTCGGCTTCGAGGTGGAGGTGACGGTCAAGATCGCCCAGCTCGGCTGCCGGGTCTACGAAGTTCCGGTGTCGTACCGCGGGCGCGAGTACTGGGAAGGCAAGAAGATCGGCTGGCGTGACGGCGTGCACGCGCTGTGGCTGGTGCTCCGCCACGCGCTGGCTCCCTCCGACACCGGCCTGGCGACGCTTCGGCGCGTCGACAGCCTGCGCCGCTACAACCGGCTCCTGTGGGAGCGCATGCGCCCGTCGACGCACGGGCGGATCCTCGAGGTGGGCTCCGGCACCGGCGGCATGAGCCGCCACCTGCTCTCGGCCGGCGAGCTGGTCGTGAGCGATCCGCGTCCGGAGTACCGCGAGCTCCTGGCGCGGCTCTTCGCGAGCTACCCGGACGTCCGTGTCGAGAGCTTCGCGCTGGGAGGGCCAATGCCCGCCGCTCTCGCGGGCGAACGCTTCGACACGATCGTGTGCTCGAACGTGCTCGAGCACGTCGAGGACGACATCGGCGCGCTCCAGCAGCTCCACGGGCTCCTCGCGCCGGGCGGACGCCTCGTTCTCGTGGTGCCGATGCTGCCGGCGCTGCACGGTGCGATCGACCGCGCCATCGGGCACTACCGCCGCTACCGCAGCGAGGAGCTGCGCGAGAAGCTCGCCAAGGCCGGCTTCTCCCTCGAACGGAGCGAGCCGATGAACGCGATCGGCATCCCCGGCTGGTGGCTCAACTCGGTGGTGCTGCGGCGGCGCTCGGTGCCGGGGCTGCAGGCGCGAATCAACGACTGGCTGACGCCCTGGCTGCGCCTCGAGTCCCGGCTCCGACTCCCGTTCGGGATGTCGCTGCTGGCCGTCGCCGCGCCGGCCGACGAGAAGCGCTAGGAGGCCGACTCGGCAGTCGGCCTCCGCGCAGCGAGGCGAAGTCCGCGGAGCCGAGCGAAGTTCGTCGGCTAGGGATCGACCGCGCCGGGGTGCTCGAGCCGCCGCCGCTCGGCCTCCGTCGGATGCGCGACGAAGGCCGCGACCGCATTGTCCGAGCCCACGCCGCGCTGCTCGACGCCGTCGATGCGCCAGCGCCCGCCGTCGCGCACGAGCTCGAAGCGCTGCTCGAAGGCCGATCCGCGCCCCGGCTGGACGCGCAGCGTGACGACCGCGCGATCGCCGCCCGCAGAGGCGTCGACGAGCGACACCTGGAGGCGGTCGCGAAGGACGCGGAAGCCGTCGCGCGACTGCACCTCGAGCCAGCCGAGCACGCGGCGGTCGAGCGACCAATCGTCGCCTCCTTCCGGCGGCACGGCGCTCTCGGGGCCCTCGCGCAGCGCGCGCGCCTCGGCGGCGCTCACGACGTGGAGCCCGTGCTGCGCGTGGAAGGCTCGCGTCAGGAGCGGAAGCGTGCGGATCGGGTCGCGGCCGAGGTCGCGGAAGTAGGCGAGCGCGACGTCGCTCGGGCTGGGCGGCGGCGCGGAGCATGCAAGCGCGGCGGCGAGCGCCAGCGACGAAATGACCCGAAGCGCGCGCGTCACGACCACCAGCCGTACCAGGTGAGGCCCGCGTCGAAGGCGGCGATCGCGAGCAGCGCCGCGCGCAGGACCGTGCGCGCCCGGCCACCGAAGCGCTCGAGGCCGACGGCGAGGCAGATCGATGCGGGCAGCAGCGCCGAGAGCAGGTAGCTCGCCTTGACGGCGGAGTAGACCGGCACGACCCAGGTCTGGACCAGGAAGGCTGCGAGGAGGAGCGCACCGAAGAGCAGAGGTGCCTCCGCCCAGGCGTAGTCGCGTCGGCGCCGCGCGATCGCGATCGCGCCCACGGTCACCAGCACGGTGGGCAGGAGCCCGAGCACCGCGCTCGCGGAGGCTGCGCCCAGCACGGTGCGCACGCGCGCGGGCAGGAACTGCCCGTGCCCATCGGCCCAGGTGCTCGCGTAGAGGAGGCCCGGCACCGAGCGCAGCATGCCCGGCGCGTCCTTCACGGGCGCGGCCAGCATCGCCGGCGGGAGCGCCAGGTAGTCGGCGATGTGGCGCTCGCCGGGAAGCTGCGCGCTCATCTCGCTCCCCGCGGCGTCGGCGGGCCGGCCGCCGCCGACGAGCGCGCGCGGCGAGCCCGTCTCGACGAGCAGCCAGACGTAGAAGGGCGCGCACACGACCGCGGCGACGCCACCCGCGACGAGCGCGGCACGGAGCGCGGGACGGCCGTATGCTCGCGCGCGCCAAGCGAGCGCCGCAACCGATGCGGCGATCACGGCGAGGCCCGTCGACTTCGAGAGCGCCGCGAGGCCCGAGAGCAGTCCGACGCCGAGCGCGTGTCGCCCGAGCGCCCGGGGATTGCTCGGGGGCGCGCACAGGCGCGACAGCGCGACGGTCGCGAACAGCGCGCAAAGGGTCTCGTTGCCGATCATGCTGGTCGCGAGGGCGAAGACCGGCGCGCAGGCGGCGACCGCGGCGACCACCGCCGCGTCCTCGCGCGGCGCGAAGCGCGCGAGCGTCCGCCACGCGAGGGCGAGCGCGCCGAAGCCTGCGAGCGCCGAGAGGAGGCGCAGCAGGACGTGCACCGGGATCGCCTCGGGCGCGAGCCGCCAGGCGGCGGCGCCGAGCGCGTAGTAGAGCGGGGGATGGAAGCCCGCCCAGGTGCGCGGATCCGGCAGGTGACCCTCGTAGAGCGCGAAGACCGAGAGCGCGTGCGGCGCGCCGTCGAAGTCTCGGAGGGGCGGGAACGCGACGGCGTTGTGGAGGCGCGCCGCGAGCGCGCACGCGACCAGCACGCCGGCCGCCAGCTCCCAGCCGCGAATGCCGCGCGCGGCGCCGACGGCGCTCATCGGGAGCCGGCGGCTCGCGCGCGCCCGCGCGCAAGCACCGCGACCGCGATCCCGAGCGACGCGAGGGTCACGCAGAGGCCGACGTGGAAGGACGCGGGCACGAAGCGGAGTGCGAGGCGATGGGACCCGGCGGGCACCGCGATCTCCATGCCGATGCCCTCGGCGGGGCGCACCGGGACGTCGACGCCGTCGAGTGTCGCCGTCCAGCCGGGATAGCTCGGGATCGCGACGAAGACGCGCCCATCGCTCGGGGCGTCGATCTGGACCGGAGGCTGCGGCTCGCCGCGCACCCACGGGAGCGCCCGCGCGAGGCGGAGCATGAGCCCCGGCTCGGGTGCGACGTCGCTCTTGCCCGAGGGACGCCACTGGTATCTCGGCTGCACCGACGGGTTCTCGAGGACCGCGAGCGCGCCGCCGGGGTCCTTCCATGCGACCCGCAGGTCGGGCGCCACCGGCTGACGCGCGAGGTCTCCCGCGACGACGATCCAGCGCACGCCGAAGCGGTCGATCGACCGCGTTCCGGGCGCGGCGGAGCTCCCGCCGCGCAGCTCCTCCTGCATCGCCGCGAGGAGCTCCGGGAACCCCGCGAGCGGAAGCGCTCCGTTGGCCTCGGCGAACGGCAGCTCGTCCATCACGTTCGCGAACGGGGCGCGCGCCGCCATGCTGGCGCGGACGAACGACTCGTAGTGGGGCGATCTCCAGTGCTGCAGGATCATTCCGCGGAAGGCCGCCTCGTAGCTCGGGCTCGGGAGGTGTATCGCGCGCGCGTCCGGATCTTCGCGCAGGCGATCGCCGAGGAAGGCGGCGAGCGCGCGGCCCTCTTCGAGCACCGAGTCTGGGAGCATCGCGCGGTGGGCCGGTCGCAGGGCGGCGATCTCGACGAGCAGCACGGCGACGACGAGGAGCGGCGCAAGCGCGAGGCGTCCGCTCGCGTGGAGCCCGGCGAGTCCGAGCACCGAGGCCGCGAGCAGGCCGAGCCCGAGAAGGCGGTATCGCGTCAGCGCCGCGACCGCCGGCAACGTCGACCCGGCGCCGAGCACCACGAGGGCGGCGGCCGCCGCCACGACGGCGAGCTCGCGCCGCGTGCGTCCCGGTCGCGCCGCCTCGCGCAGCAGCATCGCGAGCAGGACGGACGTCGGGACGAGGACCACGAACGAGAAGGGCGAGAGCAGGCGAAGCCGGTCGAAGCCGGGAAGCACCGCGCGCAGCAGCTCGAAGACCGGTCCGCCCGGCCCGCCCGCGGCCGCGACGCAGACCGCGATCGCACCGGCGTAGCTCCAGGCCCGCTCGTCGCGGAGCAGCGGCAGGAACGGGAGCGCGACGAGCGCGAGCACGCTCCCGATCGGCGCCGCGAAGTAGACGTAGCGCCCCGGCGCGTAGAGCTCCGGGGCGGGGTCGAAGACGAGCCCGACCAGGAAGTTCTGCCACGGGAACGAGTTCAGCACCGCCACCGAGTCCTGTCGCACCGAGTGGCGCGCGAGCTCGAGGAGCGGGAGGACCTGGAGCGCCGCGATGCCGACGCCGAGCGCGAGCGCCGCGGCGAAGCCCGGCGCGTGCGTGGCGAGGCGCCTCGGTGCCAGGGCGACGCGGATCGCGAGCGCGAGACCGAGGAAGAGCACGAGCGCGTAGGCGGTCGGCACGTAGCCGGCGAGCACGGCGAGCGCGAGCGCGACGCCGAGCCCGACCGTGCGCCTCGCCGACGGCCGTGCGTACCAGAGCTCGAAGGCCACCAGCGCGACGGCGCTCCACGCGATCGAGTGGGCGTAGGAGAGGTTGTAGAGGGTCGCGAGCACGGCCGGCGAGAACGCGGCGGCGAGCGCGCCGGCCAGGGCGAAGCCCGCCCCGAGACCGAGCACGCGCCCGAGCAGGAATGCGCTCACGCCGGTCAGGAGGAAGCTCGCGACGTACAGGAGATCGTGCGCCACGAGCAGCGGGAAGAGCCCGAGGACGAGCCATCGGAGCGGGTGGAAGAGGCCGCTCGTTCCCTCGGCATGGACCGGGAATCCGAACGAGACCGAGGGCTCCCAGAGATTCCACTCGCCCGAGCCGAGAGCGCGCGCGACCAGGTGGTTCATCGGCAGGCTGTGCGTGACGTTGTCGCCGGTGAGCGCCGAGACGGGCCGCGTGAAGAGGGGGAGGAACCAGAGGATCGATACGGCGGCCAGGAGGGCCAGGGCGGCCGCCGAGGCGCGGGAAGAGCCAGGCGCCGCCACCCGCGCTACGCCGGGGTCTTCACCGTGAGGACGGGACACGGAGCCTTCTGCACCACGCGCTCGGCGACGCTTCCGAGCAGCAGGTGCTTGAGGCCGGTGTGCCCGCGCGTGCCGATCACGATCAGGTCCGCGCGCCGCTCGCGCGCCTCCTCCTCGATCACGCTCGCCGGGTAGCCCTCGCGGATCGCCGTCTCGACGGCGAGGCCGCGCGCGCGCAGCTCCGCGGCGTAGCGCTCGAGGTTGTGGCTCGCGTCCGCCTTCACCTGGGTCCAGAAGTCCGGCGGCAGATAGGCGCCCTCGAGCTGCTGGAAGTCGACCGGGAGGTGATAGGCGTGGAGCAGCACGAGCTTGCTCTGGTGCTCCTCCGCCAGGTGCGCCGCCCACTCCAGCACCGCGCCCGCGTTGGGCGAGAAGTCGACGGGAACGAGAATGGTCCGGACGTCGATCGTCATCCCATTAGCCTGCATCGGGCCGACCCCCTCTGGCAAGGGCCTTTCGTCCGCTGGAACGCCCCCAAAACGCAGCACCGGCAATCGGTTGACGCTCCCGGGGGCCGGCCCTACCGTCCGTCCCTTCCGGGGCCGTAGCTCAACTGGGAGAGCGCTGCGTTCGCAACGCAGAGGTTGGCGGTTCGATCCCGCTCGGCTCCACCACCATCATGCGCGGCTCCGAAGGCTCGGCCCGATCCGGGTGCCGCGCGGTCCCACCGTCCTGCTCGCCGCGGAGCGCGACCACCAGGGCGATTGCCGCCGCCGCGTAGCTCGCGACGCCCGTCCAGAGCGCCGCCGAGATGCCCTCCGAGATCGCGATCGCGAGCGCCACGACCGAGGCGCACACCGACGCGGCGCCGTTGAGGCCCCAGAACCAGGGCGTGAGCCTCGCGTGTCGGAGCGAGGCGGCGCCGAGCCCGAGCGGGAAGGCCATACCGAGGAGCAGCCCGATCGGGGCGAGGATCGCGATCGCGAGGGCGATTCGGAGCGGCGTGGGCTCGCTGCGGAACGACTCGACGACACCCGGCGTCACCACGCCGAATGCGACCAGCACGGCGACGAGCGCCCCGAGCCGCCAGATCTGGCGCCGCGCGGCAGCGGCCGAGTCGATGCGCGGCGTGAGCGCGCTGCCGATTCCGCTCGACAGCAGCAGCGCGAAGAGGAGCACCGTGAGCCCGTAGACCGGGTGCCCGAGGAAGACGATCAGCCGCTGCATCTGCGAGATCTCGATGCACATGAAGCCGAAGCCGATCGCCAGGAAGTAGAGCAGCCACGGCGTGGCGCTCCCGGGGATCCGCTCGCGGGTCAGCGCGAGCGGCAGGATCAGGAAGAGGAACG
Organism: Myxococcota bacterium; assembly: GCA_035506135.1. Taxonomy (GTDB): domain Bacteria; phylum Myxococcota_A; class UBA9160; order UBA9160; family PR03; genus DATJPY01. The sequence continues at coordinate 69,440 of DATJPY010000077.1, forward strand.
TCATGACGAGCGAGATCACGAGCAGCGCGGCCAGGACGCGCACCGCCCGCGCGTTGTTGTCGCCCAGCCCCGCGAGCCCGCCGCGCAGGGCGGTCTGGATCGTCAGCGTGTGGAAGAAGAACGGGCGATCGTCGGTCGGCGGCGAGAGGTCGAAGGCCGAGCGCGCGCCCGCGACGTCGCCGCGCGCGAGCGCCACCAGCCGCGGGTCCGAGGTCTCCTCGGGGCTCAGCAGGATGGTGAAGCGCAGCGCGTCCGCGGTGGCGCGCAGCGCGGCGAGGTCGCTCGGCGAGAGCGGCGACGGGCTCGCGAGCAGGGTCGCCACCCCCATCTTCACGTGCGCGCTGCGCGGCAGGTTGGTCACGAGGGCGAGATGCGCCAGGGGATCCGCCGCGCCCGACTCGCGCAGCGCCTCCGAGGCCAGGGAGAGCAGCCGCTGGGTCTCGGCGGGCTCTCCCGGCAGGTACCAGCGCGAGAACGAGATGAGCCCGTTCGGGGAGAGCCGCGAGAGGAAGACCTTCCACGCCTCGGTCGTGTAGAGCGCGTTCTCCGTGAGGACGAAGGCGCCGGCGGCAGTCGCCGCCCAGGTGTCGATGAGCGACACCTGGATCAGGTCGACGGGCTCCTCGAGCCGCGCGATGTAGCTCCGCGCCTCGTCGTTGACGAAGCGCACGCGCGGGTCGCGGTCGAGGTGGCCGGTGAAGTCGCCGAAGCGCCGGTTCAGCGCGTCGAGCAGGTCGGCGTTGACCTCGACACCCAGCACCGACCGCTGGCCGAAGCGGAGCGCCGAGAGCACGTCGCGACCGCCTCCCACGCCGACCACCAGCACGCGGGCGTTCGAGCGGAGGTGATGCGCGAGGTTGGTCACGTCGTAGGTGAGGTGGTCGACGGCGCCGAGGTCGCCGTCGAAGTGCGTCATCACGGTCCCGGCGTTCGCGTCGATCTCGAGGGCGAGCTGGCGCACCTTGGTCCGCGGCGTGACCGCGCTCGGCCCCCAGACGGCCGCCGTCCACGGGACGTCGGGGTTGCCGCTCGCCGCGATGTAGGCGTAGGAGCTCCAGCGCTCGAAGAGCGGACGCACCTGCTCTCGGCCCTTCAAGAACCCCGGCCGCAGCCAGGCGCCGGCCTGGCCGTCCAGCGAGAGGAAGACGGACCCGCCGAGCAGGAGCAGCGCCGACCCGGCCGCGGCCGCGCGCAGGCGCGGGGCCCGGGCGGGGGCGAAGAGCCAGGCGGCCACCGCGGCGATGCCTGCCACGGCGATCACGGCGACGGGCGCGTCTGCCACCCGGAGCAGGGCGACGACGAGGAGGCACCCGAGGCCCGCGCCGGTCAGGTCGGCCGCGTAGAGCCGGCCGATCTGGAGCGGGAAGCGCGTGAGCGCGAGGCATACCACCGCACCGGAGAACACGAACGGGACGGCGATCACGGCGTACGTGAGGCCGAGATACGCGACGGTCGAGGCGAAGGATCCCGCGGGCGCGCCCGAGTCGGTGAGAGCAACGGTTCCGGTGCCCGTGAGGTAGGGAATCTTCAGGTGCACGAAGAAGCACACCGCGGTCGAGAGGGCGAAGGCGAGCGCGCAGGATGCGAGCGCCGGCTCGGTCCGCTCCGGGGAGAAGCGCCGCGGACTCAGGAAGACCCACGTGGCCCCTGCCGAGAGCCCGAACATGGCGATCGAGATCGCCATGAAGGCGAAGTGGTACCAGAGCGTCACGCTGAAGATCCGGGTCAGGAGCACCTGGAGCATCAGCGTCGCGAGCGTGACCCCGAAGAGGCCCGCGTAGGTCCTCGCGCCGGCCCTCTCGGGCTGCCTCTCTTTGCCGCCGACCGCCACCCTCGTCCCGCGCGCGCCCTGGGATCCGCACCCCGCGCTCCCGGCGTACCCCGAGGGTAGGGAGCGAACCGAGGGCTCGCCCGGGGCGACTCAGACGATGAGCCGCAGGGGCGCTTGTCTAGGTGTCTCCCCTGCGAAATCTTGACAGCTCCTTGCGATCGAGGACCCTGGGAAACGATGCTGCTGACCACGGACACCGAGCTGACCCGGCGCGCGCTCCGCGGCGACCCGGACGCCTTCAACCGCGTCTTCGAGGCCAGCTTCCCGTGCGTGTGGCGCTTCGCGGCGCGGAGGCTCGGCTCGGCCGTCGGCGCCGAGACGCTCACGGCGGAGATCCTCGCGCGCATGTTCCGCGAGCTCGGCGCCTATGACGGGGAGGTGCCCTTCGCCGCCTGGCTCCTCGCGCTCTGCAAGGAGACCGCCCGCGCTGCCAGTGGGCTTCCGGCCCCGGCGCGGCACGGCGCGCAGGCGGATGGAACGGGTCCCTATCCCCTCTCGCGCAAGTAGGTCGTCGCGAGCGCGTCGGCGTACTCGTTCCAGCGCGAGCCATCGTGGGCCGCGATCCAGGTGAGCCGCACGCCGGGATGGGCGAGCGCCAGCCCGTAGAGCTCCTGCACCAGCTCGAGGTTGGCGATGGGCCCCGACTTGCGCCGCCATCCGCGCGCCGCCCAGCCCGCCGCCCACTCGTTCACCGTCTTCACGCAGAGCTGGCTGTCCGAGTAGACCGTGGTGCGGGCGCCGGCCGGCAGCAGCCGGAAGGCCTCGATCAGCGCGCGCAGCTCCATGCGGTTGTTGGTAGTCTGGGCCTCGGACCCGCTGCGCGACTCGACGATGCGGTCGTCCTCGACCCAGACGACGCCCCAGCCGCCGGGCCCCGGGTTGCCCTCGCACGAGCCGTCGGTGAAGAGCCCCGTGCGCGGCCCGTCCTTGTAACGGGTCAGGACCTCGTCGGGGCTCAGGAGGACGCCTTGCCGATCCGCCACGGCGCGCAGGGTAGGAAGCGGCTCGGCGTCGCGCTCGCGGCGGCCGCACTGGCAGCGCTCGCGGCGTCGGCCCCGCTCTCGGATGCGGCGCTCGTGCACCGGAGCTTCGAGGCGATGAAGCGCGCGCTCGCCGAGCGCGACGAGGCCGCGGCGCTCGCGCTCCTCTCGTCCGGGTCGCTCTATGAGTGGGCGCGCGACCGCGACCTCGCGCTCCACGGCGCGCGCGCCGACGTCCAGGCGCTCCCGCCCGGCCGGCGGCTCGCCGTCCTCGCGCTGCGGCATGCGCAGCCGGTCTTCCTGCTGCGCGACGGCTCGCCGCCCGAGCTCGCCGCCGCGGCAGTGCGCGCCGGGCTCGTCGATCGCTCGGCGCTCGACGCGATCGAGCTGGGCGACGTCGCGCGCCTGGCGGGCGACCGGGCGAGCGGCCTGGTGCTGGCCGCCGGCCTTCCCTCGGGCTTCCGCGCGGGCTTCGTTCGCGAGCGAGGCGCGTGGTGTCTCGACCTCCCCTCGTCGCTCGCGGCGGCCGACCGCGTGGTGTCGCAGACGGCGCGGGCCACGGGCCTCGACGAGAACGTCGTGATCCTGAACCTGATCGGCGCGGCGAGCGGCGAGCCGGTCGGGGACGCGATCTGGAAGCCGCTTCTGTGAGGGCGATCCGCCGCGCCGCTCACTCCGGCGCCGAGGCCGCGGCGTAGCCGGCGAGGAACTCGCTCCGGAAGCTCTCGTAGCGCGCGGCCTGGATGGCCTGGCGCGCGCCGCCGACCAGGCGCTGGTAGAAGCGCACGTTGTGGATCGAGCAGAGCATCGCCGAGAGGATCTCGTTGGCCGCGAACAGGTGGTGCAGGTAGGCGCGCGAGAAGCCGCCCGCGCAGGCCGCACAGTCGCACGACACGTCGATCGGGTACCCGTCGCGACGGTAGCGGCGATGCGTGAGCCGGATGCGGCCGCGCGCCGTGAAGACCGACGCCGAGCGGGCGAAGCGCGTCGGGATCACGCAGTCGAAGAGGTCGATGCCGAGCCCGATCGCGGCCAGCAGGTCCTCCGGCAGGCCGACGCCCATCAGGTAGCGGGGCTTCGCCTCCGGGAGCAGCGGCGCCGTGAAGCCCGTCACGCGGCACAGGAGCTCGTGCCCCTCGCCGACCGAGACGCCGCCGATCGCGTAGCCGGGGAGGTCGAGGGCGACCAGCGCGCGCGCGCACTCGCCGCGCAGCGCCTCGTACACGCTTCCCTGTACGATGCCGAAGAGCGCCTGGTCGCTGCGCCGGTGCGCGGCGAGGCAGCGCTCCATCCACGCGAGCGTGCGCCGCACGCCGGCGGCTGCGAGCCGCTCGTCGGCCGGATACGGCGTGCACTCGTCGAAGGCCATGATCACGTCGGCGCCGAGCGCGTTCTGGATCTCGATCGACCGCTCGGGCGTGAGCTCCATGGCGTCGCCGGTGACCTCGTTCTTGAAGCGCACGCCGTGGTCGCTGATCTCCTTGTGCGGCAGCGAGAAGACCTGGAAGCCGCCGCTGTCGGTGAGGATGGGCCCCCGCCAGCGCGTGAAGGCGTGCAGGCCACCGAGCTTCTCGACGACCTTCTCGCCGGGGCGCAGCGCGAGGTGGTAGGTGTTGGCGAGGATCATCTCGGCGCCGGTCGCGGCGACCTCGGCGGGCGCCATCGCCTTCACCGCGCCGTGGGTTCCGACCGGCATGAAGGCCGGCGTGTGGACCCGCCCGTGCGGCGTCTCGAGCAGACCCGCGCGGGCTGCGCCGTCGCGCGCCTCGAGCTGGAAGGAGAACGGCGCCCCAGGCGCCATGGGCGGCTCCCGAGCTAGCGATAGGTGCTGCGGTGGCCCGAGCTCCGGCGCCGCCGCGCGCGGCGCATCTTCGCCTTCAGCTTGGCGCGGTGGCGGGTGGACTTGCCGCGCTTGCGGTGGCTCAGGTCGGCGTCCTTCTTCATCGCACCGCCTCCGGTCTCGGGGCCGCGCAGGCTAGGCGAGTCCCGGCGCGCCGTCCAGGCTACCTTGGCGGCCGCCACGCAACGCGGAGCGCGCGATGTCCTCGCCCCTCGAGCGCATGATGGACTTCGATCTCACCGACGAGCAGCGCCAGGTCCGGCGCGCGGTGCGCGAGTTCGCCGAGAAGGAGATCCTGCCGCACGTCGAGACCCACGAGCGCGAGGCTCGCTATCCGATCGAGCTGATCCGCAAGCTCGTGCCGCTCGGCTACTTCGCCCCGATGGTGCCCGAGCGCTACGGCGGCTCGTTCATCGACGTGGTGACCTACGGGCTGATCTGCGAGGAGATCGCGCGCGTCGACTGGGTGGTGGCGTCGGTGATCTCGGTGACGAACTCGCTGGTCGTGGGATCGATCCTGCGCTTCGGGACGCCGGCCCAGAAGGAGCGCTGGCTCGTCCCGATCGCGCGCGGCGATCTGCTGACGTCGGCCTGTCTGACCGAGCCCGGCGGCGGCACCGACCTCGCCAACATGGCGACCACCGCGACGCGCGCCGAGGGCGGCTGGCGCCTCAACGGCACCAAGGTGTTCATCTCGCACGCGGCGCACGCGGGGCTCTTCTTCGTCGTGGCCAGCATCGACCGGGGAGAGAAGCACCGCGGTGTCACCGCCTTCCTGGTCGATCCCGGGACGCCGGGCATCGCGATCGGCGAGTTCCCGATGCGCACGCTGAAGCGCGACAACCTCGCCGAGGTCCACTTCACGGACGCGTTCGTGCCCGACGACGGCGTGCTCGGCCAGCCCGGCCAGGGCTTCCCGGTGCTCGGCTCGGCGCTCGACATGGGCCGCTTCTCGGTGGCGGCGCGCTGCGTCGGCCAGGCGCAGCGCTGCCTCGACCTGGCGCTGCCCTACGCGCTCGAGCGCGAGGCCTTCGGCCAGAAGATCGGCGAGTTCCAGCTCATCCAGCAGAAGATCGCCGACATGGTCTGCCGCACCCAGCAGGCGCGCCACGTGGTCTACCAGCTCGGGCGCATGAAGGACGCCGGGATCGAGCGCTGCTCGATGGAGTCGTCGATGGCGAAGCTGCTGGCGAGCCGCGCCGCCGTCCAGAACGCGCTCGACGGGATGCAGGTCTTCGGCGGCTACGCCCTCTCCGCCGAGTACGAGATCGGGCGCCTCCTGCTCGAGGCGAAGTCCCTGGAGTTCGGCGAGGGCACCAGCGAGCTGCACACCAAGCTGATCGCCGAGTACGCGCTCGGGATCCGCAAGCAGTGACGCGAGTGTTCGACGCGAAGGGCGGCGTCGCCTAGACTGCGCCCTACCGACCCCCCGGTCCGCCTTCCGCGGCGGCACAGAGGGGGGTCCATGGGTCGCCTCGCCCGAATCGCCGGTCCCTGCTCGATCGCGCTGCTCCCCCTGCTGGCCGCCCCCGCTGCCGGAGCGGCCGCGACGTCGTTCTGGACGCGGCTCCTCCGCGCCGACGCGGTGGACGACAGCCATCCCCGCATCTCGGGGCACACCGTGGTGTGGCAGCACGGCACCGGCAGCGCCGCGGAGATCTTCTATCGCGACGACCAGCACATCGTCCCGCTGACGCAGGACGGCTTCGCGGACGAGCTGCCCGAGATCGACGGCAGCCTCGTGGTCTGGCAGCACTTCGACGGCAACGACTACGAGGTCATGCGCTACGACGGCGCCTCCAACGTGTTCGTCACGAACAACACGACCCCCGACATCTGCCCGGTGGTCTCGAACGGATTCATCGGCTGGAGCGGCACGGGCGCGCTCGGGCCGGACTTCTTCCTGTATCAGTATCCGAGCCCTGCGGGCGAGCAGATCACCGGCGACGCCGCCGACGACGAGTGCCCGCAGACCTCCGCGGGCAACTTCGTGTGGACCAAGTTCAACCTCACCAACGACCGCGACGTCTGGGCGTGGCTCGCGGATCTGCCCACGCCGCCGGGCCCGGGCCTCTACCAGATCACCGACACGCCGACGACCATGGAGACTTCGCCGGCGATCTCGAAGGACCGCATCGCCTACGTGCAGGGGACGGGAACGGACGCCGAGATCCGGCTCTTCGACGCGAGCGACTTCTCCGACATCGCCCTGACCACCGACCATGCCGAGGATCGCAACCCGCAGATCGACGGTGACCGCGTCGTCTGGGAGCACTTCGACGGCACCGACTGGGAGATCTTCCAGTACCAGGTCGGCGGGCTGCTGAGCCCGCTCACGAACAACGACTACGACGACGTCACCCCGCAGATCTCGGGCGACACGGTCGTCTGGGTGGCCGACGAGCCCGGACACTCGCAGATCTGGGTCTCGTGGCACGGCGCGGCGCCGCAGCGGCTCACCAGCGACTCGCTCGATCACTCCGACCCGCACATCGATGGCGAGCTGATCACCTTCGAGGCCTGCGGCGCCACGAGCTGCAACATCTGGCTGGCTCCGGAGCCGTCCGCCGGCGCGCTCGCGCTGACGGCGCTCGTCGCGCTCGCGGCGCTCGCCCGGCGCCGGTAGGCGTGCGACCATCGGCGCATCCACCGTCCGGAGCGCCCCCCATGAGCCTGAATCTCGGCACCCTCCTCGCGGCGAGCGCGGCGGATCGCCCCGACCACCCCGCCCTCCGCATGGGCGAGCGCGTGATCACCTATGCGCAGCTCGACCGCGCCGTCCGCGGCGTCGCGGCCAGCCTCCACGCGCGCGGCGTCCAGCCCGGCGACTCGGTCGCGCTGCTCGTGCCGAACGTGCCGGAGTTCACCATCGCCTACTTCGGCGCGCTCTACGCGGGCTGCTCGATCGTCCCGATCAACGTGCTCGCGGCAGCGCCCGAGGTCGCGTACTTCCTCGCCGACTCGGGCGCCAAGCTCCTGATCGCGCACCCGCTCTTCGCGGACGCGGCGCGCCGCGGCGCCGCGGAGGCCGAGCGCCCGCTGGTGCTGGCGGGCGGCGGGCCCGCTGCGGCCGCCGACACGCTCGAGGCCATGCAGGAGGCGCCGCCGCGCGGCGGGATCCACCCGACCGGCGCCGACGACGTCGCCGTGATCCTCTACACCTCGGGCACCACGGGCAAGCCGAAGGGCGCCGAGCTCACCCACTCGAATCTCTTCGTCAACTGCGCCTTCGTGGTGCCGCGGCTCGTGCCGCCGACTTCGGACCTGGTCGCGCTCGCGACGCTCCCGCTCTTCCACTCGTTCGGGCAGACCTGCATCCAGAACGCGACCCTCGCCAACGGCGGCACGGTGAGCCTTCTCCCGCGCTTCGACGCGAAGGCGGCCTTCGAGATCCTCGAGCGCGACCGCGTGACCATCTTCGCCGGCGTCCCCACCATGTACTTCGCGCTCCTGCACCACAAGATGGAGCGCGAGTACAACCTCTCGAGCCTGCGCTTCTGCATGACGGGCGGCGCGCCGATGCCGATCGAGGTGATGAACGCGTTCGAGCGCCGCTTCGGGGTGCCGATCCTCGAGGGCTTCGGCCTCTCGGAGACGTCGCCCGTCGCGAGCTTCAACCGGCTCGACCGGCCGCGCAAGCCGGGCTCGATCGGGTATCCGGTGTGGGGCGTCGAGATGGCGATCCTCGACGACGCCGACCGCGAGCTCCCGGACGGCGAGCGGGGCGAGATCGCGATCCGCGGACACAACGTGATGGCGGGCTACTGGCGGCGTCCCGACGCGACGAAGGAGGCGCTGCGCAGCGGCTGGTTCCACTCGGGCGACATTGGCTACCGCGACGCGGACGGCTGCTACTGGATCGTCGACCGCAAGAAGGACATGATCCTGCGCGGCGGCTTCAACGTGTACCCGCGCGAGGTCGAGGAGGTTCTCTACGCGCACGCCGCCGTGGCGGAGGCCGCCGTGATCGGCGTGCCGCACGAGAGCCACGGCGAGGAGGTGAAGGCGATCGTCGCGTTGCGGCCCGGCGCGGACGCCACGGAGGACGCTCTCATCGCGTGGTGCAAGGAGCGCCTCGCCGCCTACAAGTACCCGCGCTCCGTCGAGTTCCGCGAGGCGCTGCCCAAGGGCGCGACCGGCAAGATCCTGAAGCGCGAGCTGCGCTAGGCTGCCGCACCCAGCAGGCTGGAGAATCCCGCGTGGAACTGCTGCACCAGGCGCTCGACGTGCTGCTGCACCTCGACGCGCACCTGAACCAGTGGGCCGCCACCCTCGGCCCCTGGCTGTATCTGGTGCTCTTCGCCGTGGTGTTCTGCGAGACGGGGCTCGTGGTGACGCCGTTCCTGCCGGGCGACTCGCTGCTGTTCGCGGTGGGCGCGCTGGCGTCGATCGACGGGTCGCCCATCTCGCTCTCCGGCATGATCGCCACGCTGATCGCCGCGGCCGTGCTCGGCGACGCCACCAACTACTCGATCGGCCGCTATCTCGGTCCGGCCGTCTTCACCAGCGAGCGCTCGCGCATCTTCGACCGCCGCCATCTCGAGCGCACCCAGCACTTCTACGCGCGGCACGGGCGCAAGACGATCTTCCTCGCCCGCTTCGTGCCGATCGTGCGCACCTTCGCGCCCTTCGTCGCAGGCATCGGGAGCATGAGCTACGCGGTCTTCGCCAGCTGGAACGTGACGGGCGCGATCGCGTGGGTCGGCGGCATGACGCTCGCCGGCTACTTCTTCGGGCAGATCCCGATGGTGAAGGAGCACTTCGAGACCGTGGTGCTCGCGATCATCGCGCTCTCGCTCGCGCCGCTCGCGGTCGAGTACCTGCGCGCGCGGCGCGCTACCGCCGCGGTCTGAGGCTCGCCTCGATCGCCGAGGCGAGGCGCCGCACGCCCTCGCGGATCGCGTCGAGGTCGAGCGAGCCGTAGCCGAGCAGCAGGCCCGCGCGGCCGGGCGCGCGCCGGTAGAACGGGCGCACGCTGTAGACGCCGACGCCGAAGTCGGCCGCGCGCTGTCGCAGCTCCGCGGCGCGCTCGGCCGGCGCGCCGCGGACCCAGAGCACGACGTGCAGGCCCGCGTTTGCGCCGGTCACCTCGACCGCGTCGCCGAGGTGCTCCCCGATCGCCTCCACGAGCGCGCGCCGCCGCGCGCCGTGGCGGCTGCGCGCGCGGCGCAGGTGTCGCTCGAACGAGCCGTCGGCGATGAGCTCGGCCAGCGCCCGCTGCTCGAGCCCCGCGCTGCCGGTGTCGGCGACCGCCTTGGCCGCGAGGAACACGTCGACCAGCGGCTCGGGGACGACCAGGTAGCCGATGCGCAGCGACGGGAAGAGCACCTTCGACATGGTGCCGACGTAGAGCACGCGCTCGTCGCGGTCGAGGCCCTGCAGCGACTCGAGCGGGCGGCCGTCGTAGCGGAACTCGCTGTCGTAGTCGTCCTCCAGCACGAAGGCGTCGGCGTCGCGCGCCCAGGCGAGCAGTGCGAGGCGGCGCGCGAGCGGCATCACCGCGCCGGTCGGGAACTGATGCGACGGTGTCACGCAAGCGAGCCGTGCCCCGCGCTCCGGCAGGCGCTCGACGGGCAGTCCCTCGCCGTCCACCGGGAGCGCGACGATCTCCGCTCCGGCCGCCGCCAGCGCGAGCCGGAGCGCCGGGTAGTGCGGATCCTCGATCACGGCCCCGTCGCCCGGATCGAGCAGTAGCCGCGCCGAGAGGTCGATGGCCTGCTGCGAGCCCTGCACCACGAGCACCTGCGCCGGCTCGCAGTCGACGCCGCGCGCGCGCGCCAGGTAGCCGGCCAGCGCCTCGCGCAGCTCGGGCGCTCCGCCGGGCGGCCCGTAGTCGAGGTCGCGACGCGTGGCGCGGCGCGCGTGCCGCGCGAGCAGTCGACACCAGGTCGCGTAGGGAAGGTCGGGGTAGGCCGGCTCTCCATAGCGGAAGTCGTAGGGGAGCTGCGCGCGGGGCGGGTTCCAGGAGAGCCCGCCGCGCGGGGCGGCGCGGCGCAGCCGCTCGCCGTGGCTCGACAGGCGCACCCGCCGGCGCGGCGCCCGCGCGCGCGGTGCGCGCGCCGCCGTTTCGGGGAGCCGCTCCGCCACGAAGGTGCCCGCGCCGTGACGCGTGACCGCGTAGCCCTCGGCGACGAGCTGCTCGCAGGCGGCGATGGCCGTGTTGCGGGCGATCCCCAGCTCGCGCGCCAGGCCGCGGCTCGACGGGAGCCGGGACCCCGCGCCGAGCCGTCCCGCCAGGATGGCGCTCCGCAGCGCGCGGTAGGCCTGGCGGTGCAGGGCGCCCTCGCCGTCGAGCTCGAGCCACATGCGGCGGCCTCCTGGAGTGGATCCATCGAATCTACTGTATGTGGATCTTTCGTGGATCCACCATCTCGGCGAGGATCCAGTTCGCGCGCCCTGCCACACCCGGGAGACCCGAGATGAAGCTCTACAGCGGTCCGGTGAGCCTCTTCAGCGCGAAGGTGCGCATCGCCCTCGACGAGAAGCGCCTCGCCTGCGAGCACGTGGGCGTCGGGTGGAGCCTCGAGCGACGCTATGTGCCCCACCACCCGGAGGTGCTCTCGCTGAACCCGAAGGGGCAGGTTCCCGTCCTGGTCGACGGGGACGTGGTCGTCTACGACTCGACCCAGATCTTCGAGTACCTCGAGGACCGCTACCCCGCGCCGCCGCTCTATCCGGCCGACGTCGCGGGCCGCGCGCGCTGCCGGCGGCTCGAGGCCCTGGCCGACGAGATCGTCTTCCCGGCGGTCTGGGACCTGGTCGAGGAGGTCTTCTATCCGCCGTCGGGGGCGGGACGCGATGCGAGGCGCGCGGAGCGCGCGCGGGCGCAGCTTGCCGAGCTTCACGCCGAGCTCGACCGCGAGCTCGCCGGGCGCGAGTCCCTGTGCGGCGCGTTCAGCGTGGCCGACATCGCGGCCTTCGTGATGGTCTCGACCGGCGCCGCGCTCGGCGCCCCGCCCGATCCGGCGCGCACGAGCCTGGTCGCGTGGCTCGCACGGACGGCGGCGCGGCCGGCCGTGAAGCGGGAGATGGATGCGATGCAGGCGTTCGTGGCCTCGCTGCGAGCGGCACCCGCCGAGGCGCGCACGGCGCCCGTCGCGGCCGCCGCGGCGCCCGCGTAGCCTGACGAGAGAGGAGAGGCACCATGGTCTCGATTGCCGAGCTGCAGCAGACGATGAAGGGCCTCTTCCCCGAGCGCCTCGGCGTCCGCCTGGTCGAGGTGGACGCCGAGCGCGTCGTGGGCGAGCTCGACGTGGAGCCGAGCCACTGCACCACGCCGGGCATCCTGCACGGCGGCGTGCTCATGGCGCTCGCCGACACGCTCGGCGCCTACGCCACCGCGATCCAGCTCCCGCCGGGCGCGCGCACCACCACGCTCGAGTCGAAGACCAACTTCTTCGCCTCGGTGCGCGCCGGGACTTGCCTTCGCGGCGAGTGCGTGCCGCTCCACCGCGGCCGCCGCACCATGGTCTGGCAGACGACGCTCCGCAACGCGGAGGGCAAGGTCGCCGCCGTGGTCACGCAGACGCAGATGGTGCTGCTGCGCGAGCAGGGTCCGGAGGAGCAGCTCGGAGCGCTCTTCCGCGACCGCCCGCCGGAGGAGATGCGGGCCACGCTCGCGCGCCTCGAGCGCGCCGGCGCGGCCATCTACGAGATGCTCGCCAAGTCCGAGGCCGACCCGGAGGCGCGTCAAGCCCTCGTCGACTCGGGGCGGCGCGAGCTCGAGAACGCGGAGACGCTCGACCGCCTCGCGGCGGGAGCGGACGACACCTCCGCGACCTCGAAGCGGTAGAACACCGAGGCGTCGTCGCGGTCGAGCGCGGCGGAGAGAGCGTCGAGCCGGCGCAGGCGCGCGTCCGGGGGCACGCCGCGGTGCGCGGCCAGGTTGCGCCACGCCAGCCGCGAGCCGGGTGGGCTCGTCGCGGCGAGGCGCTCGATCAGCGCGTCGAAGCGACGTGCCGACGTCCAGCAGCCGACGTCCGAGATCGACCACTTGATCGGGCGGGCCTGGCCGAGCCGCGACCGCAGCGCGGCCAGATCGGCGCACACGAGCTCGAGACGCGCCAGCTCCTTCCGAGCGCGCTCGTGTCCGCCGCGGGTCAGGTAGATCGGCAGCGCGCCGCGCGGGTCGTAGCGCCCGTAGTAGATGAGGTGCAGGAGGAAGCTCTCGCGAAACAGGTGGCGGTGGCCCCAGTCCGTGAAGCGGCGGTAGAGACAGCGCCCCACGCTTCCCTCGCTGCTGCGCAGGAAGCTCGGGTCCTGCATCGCCAGCCATGCGACCAGCGGATGGAAGAGGAGGGCGAAGCCGCGCCCGGCGCGCGCGACCTCGCTCCGGCGCTGCGCCAGGACGGAGCGCTGCTCGTCGAGGTCGCGCGCTGCGAAGCACGCAGCCGGCCAGGAGAAGCAGCGGCCGGCGCGCCGCAACACCGACGCGAAGCGCGCGAGCCCGCGCTCGGTGCGGCCCGCGTAGAGGACACCCTCGCGGATCCAGCGCGGTCGCGCGTTCCAGTAGCGGCGCGCGCGCGGCGAGAGGCTGCCGCGCAGCGCTGCGTACACGTCGAGGCGATCCCGGTCGGAGTCGACGCCGAGGAAGCGGCGAAAGCTCGGATACGGCAGCGCATCGAGCGCGGCCGCCTTGAGCTCGAGCGCGCAGAGCTGGGAGGCCCGGCGGTCCACGGCGACGAAGCGGCCCGCACCCGCCGCGAGGAGGGACAGCGCCCGGCCTCCGCCCGAGGCCACGCAGACGACGGTGTCGTCGCGGCCCGGGTCGAGCGCGCGGAGCTCCGAGCGCGTGTCCTCGTTGCACGCGCTGTAGAGCGGTCGTCTGCGCGGCATCATCGGGGCGCCGCCGAGCCGGCGCGCTTCGCGAGGTCGAAGAGGTCGGGGCCGACGCGCTCGAGCCGCAGCGAGAAGACGCGGTCGGCGAGGTCCGGATCGATCTCCACGCGCGTGAACTCTGCACGGGTTCGTGCGTCGCGGCCGATCTGCTCGACCTCCATGCGCGCGATGCGGAGGAAGCCGCGCTCCTCGACCGCGTCGGCGAGCGGCACGCGGAGGCGCTTGGCGGGCTCGTCGCCCCGGCCGCGGTAGAAGTCGATGCGGGCGACTCCCGATCGACCCCGATCGATCCAGGCGAGCAGCTTGGCGTACTGCGAGTCCAGCAGCGGAGTCGCCTCGATGACCGAGCAGGGGCGCCCGGCCTCGAGCTCGTCCCCGCGCTGTGCGAGCCTCCAGCGCTCCCAGTGCGGCAGCTCGAGGTCCTCGAAGCTCAGATCGCTGCCGTAGAAGGAGTCGCCCTTCTGCGCCGTACCGACTCGGCGGGGACGCCGCTCCTCGGGCTGGTAGAGCCAGGTGTCGTTGCGGCCGTCCCGGTCGAGGATCAGGAGCGCGTGGCCGCGCAGGTACTCGGGTGCGGTGAAGACGAGGAGCGAGCGCGCGAGCTCGCCGTCGCGCCGGTACGCGAGGTCGAAGACGCGGCGCGAGACCAGCCGGCCGCTGCGCTCGACGTGGAGCTCCACGCTCCGCAGGCCTGGCTGCTGGAAGGTCCGCTCGAAGGCGCGGCGCATCAGGTCGCCGAGGGCGCCGCCGCCAGGCTCTGCGCCCAGCGCGAGCGGCGCAGCCGCGAGCGCCAGCACCACGCAGCCCGCGAAGACGGTGAGGCCCACCCAGTCGCCGGGGATCCTCACGGCTGCGGCCTCGCCAGGAACGCAAGCCCGAAGCGCCGCCAGCGATGGCGCCACGCCGCTCGAGACAGACCGAGCTCGCGCCGCGCCGCCTCCTGGTTCCCGCCCGCGCGCCGGAACGCTTCCACCATGCTCTGGTACGAGGCGCGGTCGTCGGCGCCGAGCGCGGGAGCCAGAGCGAGCTGGGCCTCGAAGAGGTCCGCGGCCCGCAGCGCTCCCTCGCCCTCCCACCACAGGAGCACGGAGTGGAGGAGCGAGCGCAGCTCGCGAACGTTGCCCGGCCACGCCTGCGCGCGAAGGGCCGCCAGGAAGTCGGCCGACGCATCCGGGGCCGCCATGCCCGCCCGCAGCGCCAGCTCGCGCAGCGCCGAAGGGACGAGGAGCTCGAAGTCGACGGTCCGCTCGCGCAGCGGCGGCACGTGGATCACGGCCTGCCGCAGCCGGTAGAAGAGATCGCTCCGGAACCGGCCCCGACGCACCTCGGCGTCGAGATCGCGGTGCGTGGCGGCGATCACCCGCACGTCGATCGAGTGCAGCGAGCCGCCGCCGACGCGGCGCAGCTCGCCGGTCTCGAGCACACGCAGCAGCTTGGCCTGGAGCGCGGCGGGCGCGTCGCCGATCTCGTCGAGGAAGAGCGTGCCTCCGTGCGCCTGCTCGAAGAGGCCCGGCCTCGACGCGACGGCGCCCGTGAACGCTCCGCGCTCGTGGCCGAAGAGCTCCGCCTCGAGCAGGGTCTCCGCGAGCTCCGTCACCGCGAAGCTGCGGAGCTTCGCGCGCCCGCTCTCCTCGTGCAGCGCGCGCGCCACGACCTCCTTGCCCACGCCCGTCTCTCCGACGACCAGCACGGCGGCGCGGGTCGGCCCGAGCCGGCGGATCAGGTGTCGCACGCGGCGCGCCGCCTGCGACGTGCCGAGGAATCGATCCGCTCCGCGCGGCGGCGGGTCGTCTCCTCCGCGCGCCGGCTCGAGGCTCGCTGCGATCGTCGGCAGGAGCTGCTCATCGAGGCGGAACGGGTACTCGAGGAAGCGCACCGCCCCGCAGCGCGCCGCCTGGAAGCCGAGCTCCGGACCGGCGGCGGAGCTGTAGAGGATGAAGGGAACCTGGCGGATGCGGCGGACGGCTCGCAGCAGGCCGAGGCCGTCGAGACGGGGCATCCGATGATCGGAGATCACGAGGTCGACGCGCTCGGCCTCGAAGCGTTCGAGCGCCTCGAGCCCGTCGGAGGCCGCGACGACACCGTAGCCGGAGCTGGAGAGCTGGCTGCCGAGGCGCTCGCGCGCCGCCGCCTGATCCTCGGCGATCAGGATGCGCACGGTCACGACCAGCGCTCCGCGCACGCGGTCGGGCTCTGCTGGGGCAGCTCGACCCGGAAGCGGGTGCGACCCGGCGCGGACTCCACCTCGATCTGCCCGCCGTGCTGCGCCACGACCTCACGACACAGGGTGAGTCCGAGACCGAAGCCGTCCCGGAAGCGGCCGACGCCCGGCTCGAAGAGCTCGTCGGCGAGGTCGGGTGCGATGCCGCACCCGTCGTCCTCGACCTCGACCCAGACGAGTGGCCGAGCCGCCTCGCATCGCAGCCCCGAGGAGATCGCGACGCGGCCGCCGTCGGCCGTCGCCTTCACCGCGTTGTCGAGGAGATTCTCGATCACCGATGCGAGCCGCACCGGATCGCCCAGCAGCGGGAGCCGCGCGCGTTCGTGGCGCACCTCGAAGCGCCGCCGGGAGCGGAGCAGCGCGACCCGGCGCGCGGCGTCGTCGACCAGCCGCACCAGGTCGAGGCGCCGGGTGTCACGGCGGCCACCCTGCCGCGACAGCAGGAGATCGAGGCGTCGTCCGAGCTCGTGCGTCACCTGCTCGACGCGCGCGAGCGCCTCGCGGGCCGGGCCCGCGCTCTGCTCGCGCAGCGGGCGCACCAGGTGGCGGATCTCCTCGTTCGGCTTGCGCAGCTCGTGGGCGACGCTGCGGACGAACTCCGCGAGTCGGCGGCCCGACGCGGCGTGCGCCAGCTCGCGTGCTTGCCGCTCCACCTCGAGCTTCAGTCCGGCGAGACCGTGGAGGCGCTCGAGTGCCAGGCTCGCGAGCGCGCAGACGGTGTCCGCCTGGGGCTGGAGATCGCGCGCCCGCGCGACCGCGAGCCCTTCCACCGTCAGCCACTCGCTCCGTGACTGGCTCGGCTGGATCTCGGCGACGATGCGGCCCGGGGCGCGCGCCGGGCTCTCTGCGTGGTGCGGGACCGCGTCGCTTCGATCGGCGAGGAACGCGATCACGGCGGCGCGCACCTCGCCGGCGTCGCGGGCCGATTGGATGCGCTCGGCCGCGGCGAGCAGCGCCGTGCGATCCGCGAGCGCGCGCCGCAGCGCGGCCGTGCGGGCGGCGACGCGCCGTTCGAGCTGGGCCGATGCGGCGGCGTCGCCGAGCGCGAGCGCCGCCAGGCGCGCCAGATCCTCGAGCGAGCGGCGCTCCTCGGCCGTGTAGGGAAGGCCGTCGGGACGCGGCGCCATCACCGCGAGCACGGATGCGCCGAGCCGCGGCTCGATGCGCAGGAGCGCCTCGGGCTGCACGGGATCCGGGTCCTCGCATCGGGGCGCGCAGAGCAGGAGCCCCGCCGGCGCCCGCGTCCGGAGCGCCAGCCCGCGGCGCGCGAGCTCGCTCGAGGGCTCTGCATCGCCGACCACGATCTCGACGGCGCCTGCGCCGAAGCCATCGCGCAGCAGCGCCCCGAGGCCGGCCAGGACGTCGCCTGGACTTGCAGCACCCGCCCACTCGCGGCTCGCCCTCGCGAGCAGCTCCCCGGGCGCGCCGACCGCCACGCCCCGCCGCGCGAGCTGCTCGATCGCGGAGCGGAAGCCCTGATAGACGAGCGCGGTGAGGAGGGCGAGAGCGCTCCCCGCGGCCGGCGACCGGCCCGTGGCGCCGATCGCGCTCCAGATTGCGGGAAGCAGGCCCGCGGAGAGGACGAGCGCGGCGAGAACGGCGATGCCCGACACGAGTGTACGTCGAAGCCAGGGAGGGGGATCGAGGAGCCGGTAGCGGGCGACGGCCCAGCCAAGCGACACGGGGAACGCGATCGGCGCCAGCGCCATGAGCGTCGACTGGCCGGGGCTGGGCATCGCGCCGGCGACGAACGCGACGAGCGGTCCCGAGCCGGCGGCGGCCAGGCCGAGAGTGGCGGCGCGCGCGCGAACTCGCTCGACGGGTGCGAGCGCCCGACCGGGTCTCACGCATACCGCGACGAGCACCCCGCCTGCGCCGAAGCTCGTCGTGAGGGCGACTCGCTCGACCGCGTGCATCACCGCCGCATCGCCGAACCGAAGCTGGGCGAGCAGGGCGGGAATCGACCAGAGCGCATACGGCAGCGCCGCCAGCGAGCGCCTTCGGAAGCGCGGCACCACCACCGGGAAGCGCGCCGCCAGATGGAGTAGGGCGGCGGGCAGCGCCGTCCAGGCCAGCACGCCGGCTCGCGCGCGGAGCTGCGGGAGCGCCAAGACCCCCGCGTCGCCGGGGAGCACGAGATCGATCGATGCGAGGACGGCGACGCCCAGGCACCACGACACTGCGAACAGCGGCGTCACGACGGGGTGTCGGCCGCCGACGATGCTGGCCAGAGCGAAGGAGAGCAGCGCGCCGCCCGTGAGCAGCACCGGCCACTGCTCCGCCAGTGCGTCCCGACCTCCGTCCCGAAGGGTGGCCACCTCCAGCGATCGCGCACCGCCGCCTGCGCCGCGCACCTCGAGCACCACGGAGCCGCCCGCGCCGATCCCCCCGAGCGTGTCGAGCAGGCCGGTGCGGTCGCGCGGAATGTGGAGGCCGCCGTCTCCCGGTACCCGCAGGCCGGCGATGCGATCGCCGGGTCGCAGGTTCACGGCTCCCGAGCGCAGCAGGATGCTGGCGAACGGGAGGCGCAGGGCCGGATCGAGCGCGATGGGGAGGCGAACCGGCGCATCCCCGCGCAGCAGCGCGACGGGACTCGGCGCCACCGCGAGCAGGCCGATCGCCACCAGCGCGGTGCCGGCGATCGCCCTAGAGGCCGGCGGCGCGTCCATGGTCCATGCGCTGCGCGAGCAGCGAGGCGGGGAGGAAGAGCAGGCCGCCGGCCAGGAGCAGCACGACGCCGAGGCTCGCCATCAGGCCGAAGCCGACCAGGCCTCCCCACTCCGAGAAGAGGAGGACCGAGAAGCCGAGCGCGAGACACAGTCCCGTGATGAGGAGCGGCTCGCCGACGCCGTGGATCGCGAGCGCGATCGCGTCGGCGGCCGAGTGGCCGCTCGCGCGAGCGTCCCGGTAGGCGAGCGTCAGGTGGATGGTCGCGTCGTCGGCCAGCACGAGCAGGATGGCGCCGACCATCGCCGTGGCCGGATCGATGCCGACGCCCGCCCAGCCCATGAGGCCCACGAGCGCCACCACGGGCAGCACGTTCGCGGCGATCGCGCGCACCGCGAGGCCGGGCGAGCCGCGCAGCACGAGGCCGAGCGTGCCGGCGATCACCGCGAATGCGGAGGCGAAGCTGCGCCATTGCGTGTCGCGCAGCTGGCGCACGAAGCGGTCCGCGAGCACGAGGCCGCCCGCGAGCTCGACGCGATAGCCCACGGCCCCCGCCTGCTGCTGCAGCGCGGCGAGGTCGGCCGTCACGCGCGCCACGTACGGTCCCTGCGCCGCGTCGTCGAGCCAGGCGCGGTCGACCGACACCCGTGCCTGGTCGCCACGTCCGCCGGGGTGCGCCGAGGCCTCGCTCCAGAACCATCGCGCGCGCTCGGAGGACGCGACCAGCGCCATCTCGCGGTGCGCGCTCTGCACGAGCGCGTCGAAGGACGCGGGCTCGCGTCCGAAGTCGACCCGATGCGCCTCCTCGAGCAGGTCGAGCAGGCTCCACACCTGGCCGGTCGAAGGCTCGTCGGAGAAGATCCGCTCGATCCGGTCGAGCAGCCACAGCGTCTGCTCGTCCCAGACGCGCCGCTCCGGCGGCAGCGTGACGAGCACCTCGGTCGTCATCGGCTTGCGGAAGTTGGCCTCGATGGCGCGCAGCGAGCGCACGACGAACGAGCCTTCGCCGAAGCCGAAGTCGTTGGCGTAGTGGAGCCGGAGCACGCCGAGGCCGAGCAGGGCGAAGCCGCCCAGTGCGGCGCAGAGCACGAAGCGCGGGTAGCGCGCGACGGTCTCGGAGACGGCGTCGAGGATCTCGCGCGAGAGCGCCGACCGGTGCGGGCGCAGCGCACCTCGGCGCATCCGCAGCGAGAGGAGCGCGGGCAGCAGGGTGAAGGTGAGGACGAAGCCCGCCGCGACGCCGATCGCCGCCAGCAGCCCGAAGTCGCGGAAGCTCCGCAGGTCGCTCCAGAAGAAGGAGCCGAAGCCGACGGCGGTGGTGAAGGTCGACCAGAAGCAGCCGGGCCCGACCTCGTGCGCCGCCTCGACCAGCACGACGGCCGGCGCCGCTGCCCGCGTCGCGGCGAGGCGCTGCACCGCGGCCAGCAGATGGATGGAGCCCGCCACCGCGATCACCACGAGGAGCGGAGGCAGGGCCGCGAGCAGCGAGGTCTGCGGGAGCCCGAGCCAGACGCCCAGGCCGCGCACCGCACCCGTCACGGCGCCCACCGCCAGCACCGGGAGGACGCTGAGCCATGGATCGCGGAAGAGCGCGAAGAGCAGCGCGAGCATCACCGCGAACATGAGCAGCGTGAGGCGCGTCGAGTCGCGGTCGAGGGTGTCCGCCGAGATCACCGTCCACACGGGATCGCCCGCCAGGTGGAGCTCGGCGCCCAGCTCGCGCTCGAAGGCCGGCAGCATCGCGAGCGCGCCGTGCACCGTCGCGCGCATCGGTTCGCTCGCAATCGACTGCAGCTCGACGACGATGCCCGCCGAGCGGCCGTCGAGCGACACCACGCTCTGTGCGAAGCTCGGCTGGGCACGTCCGGTCGCGAGCAGCTCGCGCCACCCTGGATCGAGCCGCCAACGGCTCGTGCCCTGCGTCGCCGGGCGGGCCCCCTCCTCGCCGCGCTGCGCCAGCGAGCGCGTCTCCAGCGGACCGACGGAGATCGGGGCATTCAATGCGCTCCAGGTGCGGCGGACGTTCGGAAGCTGGTCGGCGGCGTCGTGCAGGCGGCCCAGGAAGTCGAGCGCCCACGGCTCGTCGATGCGGTGGCAGCGGGTGGTCTCCCGACACGAGAACACGATCAGCAGGTGGAAGCCGCTCTCGAACTCGTCGAGGAAGGCCGAGAGCTGCGCCACCTCGGGGCTGTCGGGGCCGAAGTAGGCCGCATAGCCGACCTCGCTCCGAGCGCGCAGGGCGCCGCACAGCAGCGCGCCCAGGCCGAGCGCCGCGGCGGCGAGCGTCGCCCGGGGTCGGCCGACGCTGATCTCCGCCAGCCGGGCTGCCAGGGTGGCCGCGGATCCCTGCAGCGAGGCGCCGCGCATGTCGACCTCCGCCCGATCGGGGCATTCTACGCACTGTCGTGTCGACCTCCCGACGAGGAAATCGCAAGGAAAGGGGAAGCGGCGGGTGGCTGCGGCTGGCTGGCGCCGCGCCGCCCGCGTGGACGGGCGGAGACGGCGGCGCGGTCGCTGCGCGCGCCGCGCGCCGCGGCGCGCTGGCACGCCGCTTGCCGCAGGCTGTCGGTGGAGGGCGGATGCACGGCCCGAAGGCTCCGGCCGTCGGTGGAATGTCGGTCGATCGGTTCGCGGCGCTGGTGGGACCGTCGCAGGCGCTCGCGCGGGTTCGCCGCGAGCTCGACGCGATCGCCGCGACCGACTCGACGCTGCTGCTGACGGGCGAGACCGGCACCGGCAAGGGGCTCGCCGCGCGCCTGCTCCACGAGGCCTCGCGCCGCGCGCGCGGGCCCTTCGTGCAGGTGGACTGCGCGGCGCTCGCGCCGACGGTGATCGAGAGCGAGCTCTTCGGCCACGAGCGCGGCGCGTTCACGGGCGCCGACGTCGCGCGAGACGGGCGCCTCGCGGCCGCGGCTCAGGGAACGCTCTTCCTCGACGAGGTGGGCGAGCTCGAGCCGAGGCTCCAGGCGAAGCTGCTGCGCGTCCTGCAGGACCGCACCTACGAGCGCGTCGGAGGATCGCGCACGCTCGCGATGACGGCGCGCGTGGTGGCCGCGACGAACCGCGAGCTCCGCGGGGCCGTGGCGCGCGGCGAGTTTCGTTCCGATCTCTACTACCGCCTGCAGGTGCTCGAGGTGCGCCTTCCTCCCCTGCGCGAGCGGCTCGAGGACGTCCCGGCGATCGTCGAGCACGGGCTTCGCGAGGTGGCGCGCCGTCTCGGGCGAGGGGTGCCGACGACGAGCCCGTCGCTCCATCGCGCGCTCTGCGACTACGAGTGGCCCGGCAACGTCCGCGAGCTCGTGAACGTGCTCGAGCGGCTGCTGGTCCGGCACCCGGGCGACCGGCTCGACGCCACGGCCCTCGTCGGCTCGCTCGAGCCGGCGCCTGCGCCCGATCCCCCGGCAGGGGTCTACGACCGCAGCGTCGATGTCGAAGGCGAGCGCCTCGCCGAGGCGCTCCGGTCTGCGGGTGGCAACGTCTCGCGAGCGGCCCGCCGGCTCGGCCTCCCCCGAAGCACGCTGCGGCATCGAATCGTCCGCTACGGGCTCCGGCATCTGATTCCGGATGACTAGGCGGCGCCTCTGGAATCGGGTCCTGGACGCCGCGCTCACCGCGCCGAGCCGCGACGTGCATTTTCTACTTGAAGAATGACCAACCAGTCAGTCATTATGGATCGCGTTGGGGGCTGTGGAGGCCAGGGGGAAATCGCCATGCGATCTCGTCGTCTCGCGCTCGCGCCCGCTCTCGTCGCCTTCGTCGGGCTCACTGGCTGCTTCGGGGTGGTCAAGATCCCGGCCAACCTGAACATCGACCCGACCAAGACCAGCAAGCTGACCATCGACTTCCTCGGGACCCCGGTCGTGATCCCGCTGCACGGGGGGATCCAGGGCGAGTTCGACGCCAACCTCGCGAACCTCCTCACGCCGAAGGGCATCCTCGCCACGGTGAAGGGCGACGCGATCACGCTCGCCGGGGAGTCGGCCAAGATCTTCACGCTGGACACGGGGACGCTCTGCATCGGCCAGAACCCGGACGACCCGACCGTCGGCACCGCGCTGATCAACCTCGTGAAGGGCAGCAGCGCCGACATCCACTTCGGCGGCCTCGCCACCAGCACGCTGATCGCACAGCTCGTCCCGAGCGGCACGGTCGCGCTCGGCGTCGACGCCGACGACGTTCCGCTGAAGATCGACATCTCGAAGCTCCTGAAGCTCCAGATCGACGGCGCGATCTCGACCGACGTGGTCACCACCGGGACGATCCCCGACGACGTCCCGCTGCTGGCCGGGTCGAGCTTCACGCTCGAGGCGCATCTCGTGAGCGCCCAGAAGCCGTCGAACGACCCGCTGCTCGCCGACTGTCAGGCCTTCTTCGACAGCCTGTGAGCGCCTAGACTCGGGCGGTGGCGAGGCTCAAGCGGGAGCAGCGCGCAGAGCTCACCGAGGCGAGACGCCTCCAGCTCCTGGAGGCGGCGGTGCGGCTCTGCGCGACCCGCGGCTTCGACGCCGTCTCGGTCGACGCGATCGCGCGCGAGGCCGGGCTCGCGAAGGGGACCGTCTACCTCTACTTCCCGAACAAGCAGGCGATCCTGGACGCCGCGCTGCAGCGCTACTCGATCCTGCCCGAGACCAAGGAGCTGCTCGAGAGCTTTCGCGGGGTCCCGCCGAGCGAGGCGATCCCGGAGATCGTGCGGGCTCTCTGGCGCGGGCTCCGGCAGCGTGCGGAGCTGATCGGCATCTTCCTGCGCGAGGTGCCGCTCAGCGCCGAGAACTCGGAGCTCTTCCTGAAACGCATCGTGTATCCGGCGAACCTGGCACTGGCCGACTACTTCGGCGCCTGGATCGAGGCGGGCGCGCTGCGCCCGCTCCCGCCGCTCCTGCTCTCCGGCACGCTCCTCGGCTCGCTGCTCTCGTTCCTGCTGGTGGACGACGTCTTCGGCGGCGCGAAGCTCTGGCCGGTCTCGGACGACGAGATCACCGACACCGTGGCGGCTCTCTTCCTGCGAGGCGCCCTCGCTCCCGAGTGACCGGATTCGTCACGCGCTCGTGTTCTCCTTCCGGGGAGAGGAGGAGCGATGACGAGTCCCAACGCTTCCGAGGTCTACGAGCGCCCGCGCGCATGCGGCATCTGCGGCTCGCTCGACGTCGCGATCGACGAGGTCATCGACCGCGGCCTCTGGCGGCTCGGCGAGTGCCGTCGCTGTCGAGACCGCTGGACCGAGGGGCCGCTCGTCGCGGCGCCGGCGCGCGCTGCGCGCGCCGGCACGCCGGAGTCGGTCGCGGCGTGATACCGTCCCGGGCGTGCCTGCTCGGACGGCGCGCGTCGTCTTCTACACGGGCAAGGGCGGCGTCGGAAAGACCACCACCGCGGCCGCGACGGCCGCCTGCGCGGCCGCGCGCGGTCGCCGCACCCTGGTGCTCTCCGCCGATCCCGCGCACAGCCTCGGCGACGTGCTCGGCGTCCGCCTCGGCGCCGATCCGACCGCCGTCGGCCCCCGCCTGGCCGCGGTCGAGGTGGACGCGCGCGCCGAGATGCAGCGGCACTGGGGCAGCATCCGCGACTACCTCGTCGCGCTCTTCCGCCATCAGGGCATCGAGGAGGTGATCGCGGACGAGCTCGCGCTGCTTCCCGGCGCCGAGGAGATGGCGTCGCTCCTCGCGGTCGAAGAGCACGCGAGCGCGGGCTCGTTCGATCTCGTCGTGGTCGACTGCGCGCCCACCGGCTCGACGCTGCGGCTCGTGACACTTCCGGAGGTCGCGAGCCGCACGCTCCGCCTGGCGCTGCGCATCCAGCGTGCGCTCGCCTCGGTGATCGCGCCGGTGGCTCGCGCGCTGGTCCCCGTCCCGCTCCCCGGCGCCGAGGTCTTCCGCGACGCCGAGCGGCTCCTCTATGGGCGGCTGGCATCGATCCGCGAGCTGCTCGTCCGCGGCCGGACGAGCGTGCGCCTCGTCGTCACGCCGGAGCGCATGGTGATCGACGAGGCGGTGCGCGCGCACATGGACCTCTGCCTCTTCGAGGTGCCGTGCGACGCCGTCGTGATGAATCGCCTGCTGCCGGCCGAGGCGGCCGCGGAGTCGTTCTTCGAGGACTGGGCGCGGGTGCAGGAGGAGCGCTGCGCCGAGGTGGCCGAGCGCTTCGCGCCGCTCCCGCTCCTGCGAGCGCCGCTGGCGCGCGACGAGGTGGTGGGCGTGGCAGCCCTTGCCGAGCACGGCGCCCTGCTCTTCACGGGCGCCGAGCCGGATGCGCGGCTCTGCAGCGCGCCGCGGCTGCGCTTCGCGCGCGCGAAGGACGGCTGGCAGGTCGACCTGCCGCTGCCGAATGCGGCCGGCTCCGCCCTGGACGTGGCCAAGCTCGACGACACGCTGCTGATCCGTGCGGGAGCGCTCCGCCGCGCGATCCTGCTGCCGCGCAAGCTCGCACGCCTGCCCCTCGCCGGCGCGGTGCTCGAGGGCGATCGCCTGATCGTCCGGCTCGCGCCCGCGTCCGCCGAGGTGGCGTAGATGCGGGTGATCCTGCTCACCGGCAAGGGGGGCGTCGGCAAGACGACGCTCGCCGGCGCGACCGCCGTCGGTGCGGCCGAGCGCGGGCACAACGTCTTCCTGCTGTCGACGGACCCGGCCCATAGCCTCGGCGACTCCTTCGAGCGCCCGATCGGCGCGCGGCCGGTCCAGGTCGCTCCGCGCCTGGTGGTGCAGGAGGTGGCGGTGCTCGACGAGATCGACCGCGCCTGGTCGGAGATCCAGGCGTGGCTCGCGCAGCTCGTGCGCGAGGGCACCGACGAGCTCGTGGCGGAGGAGCTGCTGGTCGCACCCGGGCTCGAGGAGCTGGTGGCGCTGCGCGCCGTGCGCGAGGTCGAGGCGCTCGGGGAGTTCGACGTCTGCGTGGTGGACTGCGCCCCGACGGGTGCGACGCTGCGCATGCTGCGCTTCCCCGACGCACTCGCGGTCTTCATGGAGCGCTTCTTCGACCTGAAGCGGCGCGTCGCGCGGCGCGTCCGTCCGTGGCTCGAGGGCGTCGGCCTGCGCGGGCTCGTCCCCGGCGACGAGGTGTTCGCGGCCTTCGAGCGCCTCTATCGCGACGTCGACGACGTGCGGCAGATCCTGCTCGACGGCGAGCGCACCAGCGCGCGCCTAGTGACCCAGGCGGCGCGCGTCGTGGTGGACGAGACGCGGCGCTCGTTCGCGTATCTGTGTCTCTACGGCGTGGCGACGGACGCGGTGATCGCGAACCGCCTGCTGCCCGCGCCGGCCCGGGCCGGATGGTTCGCGCGCTGGGCGGAGCGGGAGCGCGAGGAGCTGGCTGCCCTCTCCGCCGCCTTCCCGGTGCCGCTCCTGCGCGCGCCACTGCGCCCGACGGAGCTGCGCGGTGTCGAGGCGCTGCGGGCGCTCTCGCGCGAGGTGTACGGCGAGCGCGACCCCGCGGCAATCCTCCATCGAGGCCGCCCGCTGCGCCTGCGGCGCGTCGGGGGCGCGACGCTCCTCGAGATCGAGCTGCCGAACGTCTCGAAGGAGGAGATCGACGTCTCGGTGCACGGCGGCGATCTGCTCGTGCAGGTGCGCGACGCGCTCCGTCGCATCGCGCTGCCCGCGTCGCTCGCGGGCCGCCCGGTGGACGGCGTGGCCCTGCGCGGCAGTGTTCTCGAGGTTCGCTTCGGCGCGTGAGCGAGCCTCGCCGCATCGTGTCGCTGGTGCCGAGCCTGACGGAGGCGCTCTTCGCGCTCGGGCTGGGCGAGCGGGTGGTGGGCGTGACGGACTGGTGCGTCCACCCGGCCGACGCCGTGGTCCGTCTTCCCAAGGTCGGCGGCACCAAGGACGCCGACGTCGCGGCGATCGCCGCGCTGGCCCCCGATCTCGTCATCGCCAACCGCGAGGAGAACACCCGCCGCGTGGTGGAGAGCCTCGAGCGCGCAGGGATCCGCGTCTGGCTGACCTATCCGCGCACCGTCCGGGAGGGGGCGGCCCTGCTCCGCGAGCTCGCCTCGCTCGGCGCCGCGCCGGAGGCGGTCGAGCGCGTGGTCGAGCCGGTGGAGCGCGCGGTGGCGGATGCCGAGTCGGCTCTGGCGGAGGCCTCCGAGCGCGGAAGCTCGTCACGGACGAGGGTCTTCTGCCCCATCTGGCGCGATCCGTGGATGAGCGTGGGCCCGGACACCTACGCGCACTCCCTCCTCGAGCTGTGCGGGGGCCGGAACGTGTTCGCAAATCGGACCGGGCGCCGCTATCCGATCGTGAGCCTCGACGAGGTCGCCGCCGCGCAGCCGGACGTGATCCTCCTGCCGGACGAGCCCTACTGCTTCGGGCCGCGCGACGTCCGGGAGCTGGGTGGCCTCTCCGTTCCTGCGGCGCGTCTCGGCCGCATCCATCGGATCGACGGCACCTGGGTCTCGTGGTACGGTCCGCGCATCGGGTCCGCCCTCCTTGCCGTCCGCAGGCTCCTCGAGCCGACGGACGCTCGGGCGTAGCGGTCCGGTCCCCCCGAGATCGATCCGGCCCCCCGGAGTCGGAACAGTCGCTTCCCGGCAAGGCTGCCGGGACGCGGGCAGCTCGTTCGTCGGATGAAGCTGCGTCACCACGAGCCAGAAAGGGCTTGGGCGACTCGGCCGATCTGCCGAAGGGAATGTCAATCCGGGGCTCGGCGGTCGACCCGCGGCGAGCTCGCGGCAGGAGGGAGCATCGAGCCATGGCGCGCCGGAATTCCGGTTGGCTCTCGTTCGAGGGGATGCACGCACGGGCGCTCGTGATCGCGGCGCTGGCCGCGCTGCTGCTCGGTCCGCTGCAGGGCCGCGCAGCGCGCCTCTCCGAGGTGCGGGTGGGGACCCATTCGGACCACACGAGGATCGTGCTCCAGCTCGACTCCGCCGCGGACTACCGGATGCTGTCGAGCGGACAGGACGGCCAGCTCGTCGTCGCCCTCGACGCGCAGAGCGTCGCGCGCAACGTGCCGTCGAAGAGCCCGCTGGTGAAGGACGTGCGCGTGGAGCCGGCGGGCAATGGCTCGAAGGTCCACATCGCGCTGGCGCGCCCCGACATCCAGGTCACCGAGATGATCCTCTCGAATCCGCCGCGCATCGTGTTCGACCTCGCGCGCGGCGAGTCGGCTGCGCCCGTCGCGCAGGCGCCCGCGCCGAAGGCGGAGCCCGCCGCCGCGAAGCAGGACGCCGTCGTCGCGAAGGACTCGGAGCCGGACGGCTCGACGGTCCCCGAGGCGCACGGTCCGCCGACCGCAGTCGTACTGGCGGCGCCCGCATCCGCGCCCATGCCGGCGCCGAGCGCCTCCCCGGCACCCGACGCGCCGAGTGCCGCGCCGAGCGCGACGGATGGCAAGCTCGCCGATGCCGCACCGCCCGGTGCTGCGAAGCTCGCCGACGCCCCGGCTCATCCGATCGCGCCGGCGCCGCCGTCCGTCCCGGCGACGACTCCGCCGCCGGCGAGCGAGCCCGCCGCGCCGACCCACGTCGCGCCGCCGCCTCGTCATCCGCCCGCCGCAGAGGCGAGCGACTCGTCCAGCCACTGGCTCCTCGGAACGCTGATGAGTCCCACCGGGCTCGTCGTCATCGGCGCCGGGCTCCTCGCCGGGATCGCGATGGCGGTGATGCGGCGCCGCGCGGCGGCAGACGAGGATCCGCTCTACTCGGTGATGGCGGCCGAGGACGCAGGGGAGGTGGAAGAGGACGCCGGCGCGGCGCACTGGGAGGCGACCGAGCCGATGACGCCCGACCGCAACGCGCAGGCCTTCGAGGCCGAGGCCGAGGAGAGCTACGAGGATCTTCCGCTCGCCCGCCTCGGATCGCCGGCACCGCCGGTCGCCGCCGGTCGCTCCAACGGAACGATCTTGGAGGGCGACGCGGCGGCGAGCGCGATGACCATCGCCGCGCCGGTCGCTGCGAGCGCCAGCGGTGCGTCGCAGGCCGACGTGCTGCGCGCCGCGGCCGACGTCGACGGCCGCGTCGCCGAGCTCGAGCGCCGGATCGAGCAGCTCGCGGAGGCGCGCGAGCGGCTCGAGCGCCAGGTGGCCGCGCAGACCGAGGAGCTCCGCGTGCAGCGCGCCGCCATCGCGCGGACGCAGCGCGTGGTGCGCTCGATGACCAAGGGCGACGACCTGGTCACCGAGCCGGTGCCGCGCTCGCCCAACGCCTGACTTCGCTCGCTCCGCTCGCTGCGCGCGCCTGCTTCGCAGGCGCTGGCCGATGCTCCAGTCGAATCGGCTTGCGCCCTCGGGGCTTACGCTTCTCCGGCCGCGAGCTGGAGCGCTCCGAGCGCTCCAGCGAACTCTCCTCGCGCCAGGAAGACGGGCTCGCGCCCGAGCGCCCGGATGATGTTGCCGACGACCTCGACCAGCACGGGGTTGGTGCGCAGCGTCGAGCCGCCGAACACGATCCGCGAGACCTGCGCCGCCGCCGCGAGCCCCGCGCATACCAGCGCGACGTTCTCGCCGACGAGGCCCATCAGCGCGTGCGCGAGGTCCGCATCCGAGACGCGCTCGCCGGCGGCGAGGCGCGGTCCGAGCTTGCCGAAGTTTGCGGCGGTGAGGTCGCCGGCCAGCGCGATCCCGCCGGCGCGGTAGATGTCGGAGACGAGGAGGTCCACCTCGCGCCGCGAGCCGCGCTCCGCGAGCTCGGTGATCCGCGCGAAGTCCCCGATCCCGAACAGGCCCGCGGCGAGTCCCACCAGCGTCCCGCCGCCGAGGGCGGTGCCGCCGACCCGCGTGACCGAGAGCCCGTCGACCAGGAGCACCGAGGTGCCGGTTCCCAGCGACACGAGGAGGTAGCGGCCGGACGGAGCGAGCGGCTCGTCGGCGAGCAGCGCCGCCGCGCCGCTGCCCCAGGCCGCGAACTCGTTCACCTGGATTGCCTCGCCGTCCAGACGCGCCGCGATCGCCGCGGCACCGCCCCCCGTGAGCCCCGTGAGCCTCGCCCCGCTCTCGGCGATCGCCTGCCGGACCACCTCGACGTCGCGCGTCGGGAGCAGGCGGTAGGAGAGCGCGCCCGCGGGCGAGCGCACGGCGAGCTTCGCGAGCGTCGCGCCCCAATCGAGACCTGCCACGCCGTCCCGGGTTTCCACGTGGGTGGTCGGGGTGGCCGGGGAGGTCATTGCCTGGTTCCCGCAAGCGAGGGCTGATAGCTTTCGCGGCTCGAGGGCCGAAACCCCAGGGGCTCCGCCGATGTATACCGCGTTCTTCGGGCTGCGCGAAAAACCGTTCGCGCTGAGCCCGGACCCCCGCTTCCTGTTCCTGTCCGCCGCGCATCAGGAGGCGCTCGCCCACCTGATCTACGGCATCGATCAGGGCGAGGGCTTCATCGCGGTCACCGGTGAGGTCGGAACCGGCAAGACGACCCTCTGCCGCACCCTGCTGCGACGCCTCGGCGGCGAGGTCGAGGTCGCCTTCGTCTTCAATCCCAAGCTCACGGGGCGCGAGCTGCTCGAGGCGATCCTGGTCGAGCTCGGCGTCGAGAAGCGCGGCGACTCGGTGCGCGAGCTGATCGACGAGCTGAACCACTACCTGCTGGAGCGCCGACGACAGGGGCGCCGCGTGCTGCTGATCATCGACGAGGCGCAGGGCCTGGCGTCCGACACGCTCGAGCAGGTGCGGCTGCTCTCGAACCTCGAGACCGAGACCGACAAGCTGATCCAGATCCTGATGCTCGGACAGCCGGAGCTCGACGCGCTCCTCGAGTCGCGCGAGCTGAGGCAGCTCCGGCAGCGCATCGGCGTGCGCTGGCGGCTCGCGCCGCTGTCGCGCGACGAGACGGCCGCCTACGTGCGGCATCGCCTGCGCGTGTCGGCCGGCGCGGACCGCGACCGACTCTTCTCGGCGCCCGCGCTGCGCGCGGTCTACCACCGCTCCCGCGGCATCCCGCGCGTCGTCAACCTGCTCTGCGACCGCGCGCTGCTCACCGCCTTCACCGAGGCCGCGCCGAGGATCGGCGCCGCGCACGTGCGGCGCGCAGCCGGCGAGCTCGAGGGGTGGCGCGCCCGGCCCGCGAGACGCTGGTGGCCGCTCGTCGCTTCGCTCGCCGTGCTCGCGCTGGCCGCCGGTGCCTGGCGCCTCGGGATCTTCGGACACTTCGGGGATCGGCTGCAGCTCGTGCCGCCTCCTCTTCCCGCCGAGCTCGCCGCCGCGCCGGACGTGTCGAGCGCGCCGCCGCTCGCGGCGACCGAGGTCGCGCCCGCGACACCGGAGGCGACTCCGGGAGCGGATCCGCCGGCGCCCGCAGTCGCTGCGCCGCCTGCCGACTCCGCTGCGGCCGCGCCGCCCGCAGCGCCGGCGGCTGCCCCCGAGGCGGTGACACCTGCGCGCGTCGAGGACCTCGCGCACGCCCTGGCGCTGCGCGCCCCCGGCGCCACCGCAGGGGACGCCCTCGCCGCCGTCCTGGAGTCGTGGTCGCTCCCTCGCCTCGATCCCGCCCCCGAGGCGCTCGCGTTTCCCGACGTCGTCTCCGCGCTGGCCGCGCGGGGCCTCGCGCTGATCGCGATCCACGACGGCGACGTCGCGAAGCTTCGCGCGCTCGGCCAGCCCGCCCTGCTGACGGTCGACGCGGCGGACGGCGTGCCGAGGCTCGTCGCCGTGCGCGCGCTCGGCGGCGGCGGCGTCGATCTCGCCGGCGTGATGCCGGGCCGACTCGCGCGCGTGTCGGACGACGAGCTGGCGCGCGCGTGGCACGGCGAGGCACAGGTCGCGTGGCGCGACCTCGAGCCTCTCCCCGATCTGATGCGGGTCGGCGACGCGGGCGACGGGGTCACCTGGCTGCAGCGCTCGCTCGGCGAGCTCGGCTTCTGGACGGGGCCGCCGACCGGGCGCTTCGACGCGTCGACCGAGCTCGCGGTGCGCGCGTTCCAGGCGGATCGACGCCTCGCGCCGGACGGCACGGTCGGGCCGCTCACCAAGATCGCGCTCTATCAGGCGCTCGGGCGCTACGGCGTTCCCGCGCTCGCGGCCGTGCCGGGAGGAGCCGGTTGAGCACCATCCTGAAGGCGCTGCGGCGGATCGAGGAGCAGAAGGCGGACGGCTTCGAGCGGCCGCTGCGCGAGGACGTCGTGCTCGCTCCGGTGACGCGCCGCCGCGGGAGCGCGTCGGGACTCATCGCCATTGCCGCCGTCGCATTCGCAGCGACGGTCTCCGTGCTGACGCTGCTGCACGACCGCGACGCCGCGCGCCCGGTGGCCGTCGCGGCGCCTGCCCCCGCCCCGGCCCCGACCGTCTCGGCTCCGCCGCCCGCCGAGCCGCCCGCTGCGCGGCCGCCGGCCGCAGTCGCCGAGGCGCCCGTGCAGATGGAGCGCGCGGCCCCGGCTGCAGCGGCGGCGCCTGAGGCCGCGGTCGCGGAGGGCGGGGAACCGGACGACTTCGTGATGCTGAATCCGCAAGCGCGCGGGCGCTCGCCGATCGCGGTGGTCTCCGAGCCTCCGTCGCCTGCCATCGGTGCGACCGCGCCGAAGCCGACGCCAGCGCCGGCGATTCGAAAGGCCCCCGCCGCTCCCTCGACGTCGCTTCGCGTCCTCCGCACGAGCTGGCACCCGCATCCCGAGAAGCGCACGGCCTGGGTGCAGATGCCGGGCGCGGCGGCGCAGACCGTCCACGAGGGCGATCGCATCGGGGGCTTCGTGGTCCGCGAGATCGAGCCCGCCGCCGTCGTGCTGAGCGGCGCCGCCGGCGAGGTCCGGCGCGGGGTCGGATCGCCCTGAGGCTCAGCGCGCGAGCGCCGCGGACCCAGTCGCCGCGCGGCTCATCGAAGCGAGATCGATCCGTTCGAGGTGCGCAGCTTGATCGGGACGCCGCCGCGGCCGAACGCGCCGGCCAGGCGGCCGCCGCTCGAGTGGGTGCAGCGGTCGAGCGAGCGCTGGTTGCGGATCACGCCATTGTCGACCCGCACGTCGACGTCGGCGTCGACCGACTCGGGAAGCTCGAGGCTGATGCGGCCATTGCTGGTCGCGAGCACCACCGGGCCGCGCAGCTCGGCGAGCGAGGCGCGGATCAGCCCGTTCGAGGTGGCGGCGTCGACGGCGCCGCGGTGGCCGGCGATCTCGATCTTGCCGTTGCTGCTGCGCGCCAGGAGCCGCCCGCTGCAGCTCGAGCAGCAGACCCGCGCGTTGGAGGACTGCACCTCGACGTCCCCGTCCACCCCCTCGACCTCGATGCCTCCGTTGCTCGAGCGGGCGCGCACGGCCGCGTGCAGCCCCTCGACGCTGACCTTGCCGTTCGAGGCCTGCACGTCGACCCGCGTCTCGCGCGGCACGCGGAGCTCGAGGTTCACGCTGCCGCGCCGATTCCAGCGCCGCGGCGTCTCGATCTCGATGTCGAGCCCGACCTCGCTCTCGGCCGCGGCGAGGTGGATCGACTCCGCCAGGCGCCGCGCGGCGCTCTCGCTCTCGGCGCGCGCCACCTTGTGGAGCCGCACCTCGACGTCGCTGCGCTCCTCGCCCACGACGCGGGTGCGCCCGTTCGAGTTGTCGACGCGCAGCAGGCCCGAGCGCGGCGCGGCCAGCCGCACCGTCTCCTCGACCTCCGCGCGCTCGCTCCACGGGATCCCCGCGAGCAGGCTGCGGAGGAACTCGCCGAAGCCTCCGACGCCGTCGGGGCACGGCGGCCTGCGCTCGCTGGTCGTCACGGGCGTGCCTCCGCCGCGGCGCTCGCGTGCTCGAGAAGGCGGGCCAGGACGGGGCCACCCGCGCCCCGCAGCGAGAGCGTCGCGGCCGGGGTGAGGTCGCTCGGCTCGGGGTTCACTTCGATCACCTTGCCGCCCTGACGCAGGACCTCGTAGGGAAATTCGGCGGCCGGATAGACGGTTGCCGACGTGCCCGCGACGAGCATCAGGTCCGCGCGCGCCACCGCCTCGAAGCAGGCGCGCAGCACGTCCTGCGGGATCGGCTCGCCGAACTGCACCACGTCGCCCTTGACGATGCCGTCGCAGTGGGGGCAGCGCGGCGGGAGCGCGTCCGGGTCCACCTCGATCGCGGCGGGATCGAAACGCTCCCCGCAGCCGATGCAGCGCAGGAGCCGGTGGTTGCCGTGGATCTCGAGCACGCGCGCGTGGCCGGCCTGGCGGTGGAGGTCGTCGATGTTCTGGGTGATCAACGCCGCGAGGAGCCCGAGGCGCTCGAGCTCCGCCAGCGCGCGGTGCCCGGAATTCGGGCGGGCGCGCCGCACCGCCTCGCCGAGCTCCCGAGCCCACGCCTCGCGGGGCGTGAGGCGGTCGCGCCAGGCGGCGCCCGGGTCGCGCAGGAAGCGCTGGTATCCATCGAGCGGCGGCTCGCCGTGCTTGGTCCAGATGCCGTTCGGGCCGCGGAAGGGCGGGATCCCGCTCTCGACCGAGAGCCCGGCTCCCGTGAGCGCGACCGCGTGTCGGGCGCTCGCGAGGAGCGCGCCGGCGCGGCGGATCTGCTCGTCGAACGCGCGGTCGAGGTCGAACTCGGGCTGCTGGGCTGCGTCCATGCCGCGTCCGCTAGTGGAGCCAGGGACCCTGGCGGTTGCGATCGCGCCAGTCGTCCCCGTCGACCGCGCGGAGGCGCTTGCGCATGCGGTAGCGCCGCCAGCGGTACTTCCAGTGATCGATCGAGAGCACGCTCCCCACGTCGCCGTGTCCGCGCAGCAGAAGCCAGGCGACCAGCAGGCCGCCGAGGTGGCCGAGATGGCTCACGTTGGGCGGGCCGAAGTAGATCTCTGCGAACAGCAGGATCGGGATCAGCCAGATGGCGCGGAAGGGGATCGGGAGCGGGAAGATCATGATGGTGCGGTCGGGCCAGCTGAGCGAGTAGCCGAGGAGCACGCCGAAGACGGCCCCGGAGGCACCGAGCGTCGGGACCGAGAGGGAGAAGGGGCTCGCGAGCCCGAGCTGCACCGTGAGGTAGGGAAGCGTCACGATGATCAGGCCCGCACCCACCCCGCAGAGGAGGTAGAAGCGGAGGAAGCGCTGCGGCCCCCAGACCATTGCGAGCGGGGAGCCGAACATCCAGAGCGCGAACATGTTCCCGGCGACGTGGCCGAGCCCGCCGTGGAGGAACATGTACGTGAAGGGCTGCCAGACGTAGCCGTGCCAGAAGTCGGCGGGCGTCGCGGCGAACATCATCTCCGGGACCACGCCCAGGACCTGTGCGACGAAGATGGCGACGTTCGCGATCAGGAGCTGCTTGACGACAGGCGGCGTGACGGGCGGTCCGAAGCCGAAGCCTCCCGATTGATACCCGCGTCCGTACAACGCATCACCTCTGCAGCCCGATCGGGCGATCGGGACCGAATGGAGCTGTTCGCGTCGCTCCGCCGGCCGGGCGCGGGTCCTGCGGGTGAAGGGAGCGTAAGCACTTGTGACCACCGGGTCAACGCGCCGCCGTCCATTCCCTAGGCGCCGGCCAGGCTCTCCATGACGCGCTCGGCGCCCGCGCGGTCGAGTCCCGCGAGGTCGAGGACCGGAAGATCGATGCGGAGCCGGCTCCGAACCGTTGCGATGCGCTCCCGGCAGACCTCTGCCGGCCCGGCCACGATCGCCTCGGCAAGTTCGGGCTCCGGCACCTCGCCGAACCAGGGATTCCAGCGGCGATAGGCGGCCCGCAGCTCGGGCGCGGCGGGGTCCGCCCCGACGCGGGTCCAGAGCCACATCGAGCGGCCGATGGTCCCGGGGTCTCGACCGCGCCGCCGGCAGGCCGCCTCGAGTCGACGCGTCGCGTCGAGGACGCGATGGGCGACGGGGGGCAGGTTCACGTCCCAGCGATCGGCGTGCGCCGCCACGACGTCGAGGAGGCGCCCTCCCCGCCCGCCGACCTCGATCGGGAGGCCGCCGGGTCGGGCGATCGCGGGCCGCACGCGAGCGCCCTCGAGCTCGAAGAAGCGGCTCTTCGCACTGACGGCGGCACCCGACCAGAGCGCGCGCAGGACCGGCAGCAGCTCGTCCAGCCAGTCGAGCCGGTCCGAAGCCGGCGGGAACGGCAGCCCGAAGCGCCGATCGCCCGGATAGGCGCCGATCGAGATCAGGAAGCGCAGCCGCCCGGGTGCGATGCGCTCGAGCGTCGAGACCGCCTGCGCCAGGCGCGCCGCGTTCCAGTGGTGGACCAGGCGGATCGAGCCGATCTCGATGCGGCGAGTCGACGCGAGCAGCACCGCGGTCGCGGTCCAGCCATCGAGCACGTCGCCGTCGCCGCGCGAGTCGATCATCGAGACGTCGCCGTCGACGTAGGCGGCGCGATAGCCCAGCGCCTCGGCGCTCCGCACCAGAGCGAGCAGCTCCTCGAAGGGATGCGTGTGCCAGGCCAGGGCGACCGCGAGGTCGCTCAACGCAGCCGCCCCACCCGCCGCGCGGCGTAGATCAGCGCGAGCGCGCTCTTCGCGTCGCTGAGCTCGCCGCTCCACACCAGCTCGAGCGCGGCGTCGAGCGCCAGGGGCACCAGCTCGATCACCTCGTGCTCCTCGCGCCGGGCGGGGACGATCTCGAGGTCGAAGGCCGCGAACAGATGGATGCGCTCGTCGGTGAAGCCCGGGGTCGTCCAGATCGCACCGAGCCGCTCGAGCCGGCCGGCGCGCCGCCCCGCCTCCTCCTCGAGCTCGCGCGCGGCGCACGCCTCGGGCGCCTCGCCATCGAGCTTGCCCGCGGGCACCTCCCAGATCATGCCGCCCGCGGCGTGCCGGTACTGCCGGATCAGCAGCACCTCGCGCTCGCTCTCGAACGGCACCACGGCCGCCGCGCCCGGATGCCGCACGATGTCGAGCGGCGTGGTGACACCGTTCGGGAGGTGCGCGTCCTCGACCCAGACCGAGAGCGCGCGCCCCTGGTAGCCGAGGCGGCGCGTCACGCCGCGCGGCTCCTGCGCGGGCGAGCCCGCGCCTTCTTCTGCACCCTCCGCGGCCAGGGACACTCCGCGCGCAGGGGACAGATCTCGCAGCGCGGCTGCCGCGCGTCGCAGCAGACCCGGCCGTGGTGGATGATGCGGTGCGAGTAGCTCGTCCACTCGCGCTCGGGGATCAGCGCGGCGAGGTCGCGCTCGATCTTCTCGGGGTCCTCGTGCTCGGTGAGGCCGAGCCGCGCGTTGACGCGCTTCATGTGCGTGTCGACCGTGAGCCCCGGGACTCCGAAGGCGTTGCCGAGCACGACGTTGGCCGTCTTGCGCGCCACGCCGTGCAGCGAGAGGAGGTCGTCCATCGAGTCCGGCACGCGGCCGCCGAAGCGCTCCGCGACGTCGCGAGCCGCCGACTGGATCGCGCGCGTCTTCTGGCGGTAGAAGCCGGTGGCGTGGATCATGCGCTCGATCTCGGCGGGCGGGGCGGCGGCCAGCGCGGCCGGGGCTCCGTAGACGGCGAACAGCGCGGGTGTGACCTCGTTCACCTTCTTGTCGGTGCACTGCGCCGAGAGGATGGTGGCGACGAGCAGCTCGAAGGGATTGCGGAAGTGGAGCGCGCAGCGGGCGTCGGGATACGCTCGCGCGAGGCGCCGCACGATGCGGGCGGCGCGGCGGCGGCGCTCGATCCGGGTCTCGCGCATCACCGGCGCACGGTAGCAGGAGGGGCGATGGCGAAGCGCGAAGAGCGCGCGGTGGCGATTCCGCTGCTCGGAGCGGAGGGAGAATCGGGCGAGGCGCTCGAGGGGCTCTTCATCGCGGCCGCCGAGCCGGGCGCTGGCGGCGCGGTGATCGCCCCGCCGCATCCGCTCTACGGTGGCAGCATGGACTCGCCGGTGGTGTCGGAGCTGGCGTGGGCGTGCACCCGGGCGGGGCTGGCGTCGCTGCGCTTCAACTGGCGCGGCGTCGGCGCGAGTGCCGGCGCACCGAGCGGCGAGGCGCGCGCGGCGGACGCGGACTACGCGGCCGCCCTGGCGCAGCTCGCCCGCTCGGTCGACGGGCCGGTCGCGGCGGCCGGCTACTCGTTCGGGGCTGCGGCGGCGGCCCGCGCCGCCGCGGGCCAGCCGCGCGTCCGCCGACTCCTCCTGGTGGCACCGCCTCCGGGCCTGCTCGACCGCGACACGCTCTCCGAGCCCGGGCGCACGTCGCTCCTGCTGACGGGAGAGCGCGACGCCATCGCCCCGCCCGCCGCGCTCGAGGTGCTGGTGCGAGGCCTTCCCGGCGTGCGCCTCGCGGTCATCGACGAGGCCGATCACTTCTTCGGCGCCGGGCTGGCGCAGCTCGGGAGCGAGGCGGCGCAGTGGCTCGGGCCGGCCTGACCAGCGGACGCGCGCCTCAGACGGGCAGGCGCACGCGGAAGCGGCTGCCGCCGCCGGGGCGATCCCCGATCGCGATCGTGCCGCCCGCGGCCTCGACGAGCTCGCGAGAGATGGTGAGCCCGAGCCCGCCCGGACGGTCGGCGCTCGTGTAGAAGGGCTCGAAGACGCGGCGTCGCAGCGCGCGCGGCACGCCGCTCCCGCGATCCTCCACGGAGAGCTCGACGGCGCGGCCGAGCGCGCGCGCGCCGAGCCGCACGTCGCCACCCGAGGGCGTCGCCTCGAGTGCATTGAGCGCCAGGTTGAGCAGGACCTGGCGGAGTGCGTCGGGCGCGAGCGGCGCGCGCGGCAGCACCGGCGGCAGCTCGCTCGCGAGGTGTACCCCGGCGGCCGCGGCGCGATGCGCCAGCAGGCGCGTCACGGACTCGACGGCCGCGCCGATCTCGCACGCGCCCGCGGCCTTCGCGGGCGCGGCTCCGTCGCCGGCCTGCGCGAGCACGCTGTCGAGCAGGCGCTCGAGGCGCGCGAGCTCGCTCCCCGCGATCTCCGCGAAGCGCTCGCGGAACTCGGGGTCGTCCGCCTGCTCGGGCAGCAGCGCGATCAGGCTCCGCAGCACCGCGACGGGATTGCGCACCTCGTGCGCCACCTCGGCGAGCAGGCCGCCGAGGCGGGCGAGCCGGTCGAGCCGGCGCCAGTCGCCAAGGTGTGTCGTGGGCTCGGGGTCGCTGCGCCGGCGCCGCGGCGCCCTGGGGACTCCGCGCATCTGGCGTTTCAGAAGTCCATGCGCTGGAGGCGCCGCGAATCGGAGTCGCTCTGCGTCTCACCGCTGCCCGGGCTCGGCTCGTGGCCTTCGAGGAAGGACTGGAAGTAGGCGTTGTGGCTCGCACCGTCGGCGAGCTTGCCCGTCGTCGGATCGATGCGCGCGTAGGAGACGCCGGCGGGAACCGGGAAGTCGCGCACCGGGCGGTCGGCGAGCGCGTCGCGCATGTAGTCGATCCAGATCGGCAGGGCGGCGTGCCCTCCCGTCTCGCCCTTGCCGAGCACGGAGCGCTCGTCGAAGCCGACCCACACGCCGGCGATGAGATCGGGCGAGAAGCCGACGAACCAGGCGTCGCCCTGGTCGTTGGTGGTCCCGGTCTTCCCGGCGAGCGGGCGGTCGAGCACCTTCGCCTTGCGCGCCGTCCCGTGCGGATGCTCGATCGGGGCGCGCATCAGGTCGGTGATCAGGAAGGCCAGCGCGGGCGGCATCACCTGGCCGGGATCGCCACCGCTCGCCGGATCCGGGTGCGAGGCGACCTGGAGATCGGTGCCCGGCGGGCTCGTCGCGTCGCTCGGCGGCTGCTCGTGATCGGTCGAGTCGGCCGCATCGAGCTCGACCCCCGAGAGCAGGAGCTTGCCGTCGCGGTCGAGGACGCGGCGGATGAAGATCGGCTCGACGCGTCGGCCGCCGGACGGGAAGGCTGCGTACGCGCGCGTCAGCTCGAGCAGGGAGACCGGGCTCGAGCCGAGCGCGATCGAGGGATAGGGCGCGAGCGGGGAGGTGATCCCGAGGCCGTGCGCCAGCTCGATCACCGGCCGGATGCCGACGTCGAACAGCACGTGGATCGTCGCGTTGTTGAGCGAGCGCGCCAGCGCCTCGCGCAGCGGGACGGGGCCGAGGAACTTGCCGTCGTAGTTCTCGGGCTTCCAGACCTCCCCGGTCACGGGATCGGTGTAGACCACCGGCGTGTCGTAGACGGTGGTGACGGCCGTGAAGCCGCGCGCCAGGGCCGTCGCGTAGATGAAGGGCTTGAACGCGGACCCCGGCTGGCGGTGCGCCTGAACGGCGCGGTCGAACTGGCTGCGGCCGTAGTCGTAGCCGCCCACCAGCGCGAGCACCTCGTCGCCCGCGATGTCGAGCGACAGGAGCGCGCCCTCGACCTCGGGCGTCTGGTCGAGAGTGAGGCGCAGCGCGCGGGCGGCGGCGTGCGCGGCGGGCGCCGGGAGCGCGTGCGTGGCGCCGTCGGCGGCAGGCGGCGGCACGGTGCCTTCGGGGTCGCCTGCGTCCGGCTCGGGCGCAGGCGACCCGGCCGCGACCACGCGGAAGCGCGCCACGTCGCCGACCGCGAACACCTGGTCGATGCGCGAGCGCGGCACCGACTCGTGATCGAAGTCGCGCCGCCGGGCCCAGGCTACGTCGGCGAGCGCCACGTCGCCCGCGATGCCGGGCGCCAGCGCCACGCGCGCGGTCTGGTGCGCACCGTCGACCCCGACCACGAGCCCCATCCACGAGCGCTCCGGATCGAGCGACGGCGTCGCGCCCCGCGCGACCACCAGCCGGTTGGTCTCCGCCAGGCGTGCGAGCTCCGGCTCGAGCTCGTGCCGCTCGACGTGCCGCAGGGGGCCCTTCCAGCCCTCGCGGCGATCGAGCGCCTCGAGCCCGGCGCGCAAGGCCGAGCGCGCGCTGCGCTGGAGGTGCAGGTCGAGCGTCGTCTCGATGCGGAGGCCGCCGCGGAGCACGGTCTCGCTGCCGAGCCGGTCGACGAGCAGCCGGCGCACCTCCTCGGTCATCCAGACCGCGGTGTCCATGTCGTCGCGCTCGCGCGGGCCGGTGATCACGGGCTTCTGCTTCACGGCCTCGGTGTGCGTCTTGGCATCGATGAACCCGAGGTCGGCCATGCGGCCCAGCACGTAGAGCCGGCGGTCCTCGGCAGAGGCGGGGTTCACGTTCGGCGAGAAGCGCGAGGGCGCCTTCGGGAGGCCGGCGAGCATCGCACCCTCCGACACCGTGAGCTCGCCGACGGGCTTCCCGAAGTAGGTGCGAGCCGCCTCGGAGATCCCCCACGCGCCGGATCCGAAGTAGATCTGGTTCAGGTAGAGGGTGAGGATCTCGTCCTTGGTGAAGCGCTCCTCGAGCCGCCGCGCGAGGATCATCTCCTTCAGCTTGCGATCGAAGCGGCGCTCCGGCGTGAGGAGCAGGCTCTTCACCGTCTGCTGCGTGATGGTGCTGGCGCCCTGGACGATCTCGCCCGAGGTGAGGTCGACCCACGCGGCGCGCAGGATCGAGCGCACGTCGATGCCGCCGTGCGTGAAGAAGTTGTCGTCCTCGCCCGCCACGAAGGCGAGCACGACGTGGCGCGGGATCTCCTTCAGCGGCACCAGCCGCCGGCGCTCGTCGAAGAACTCGCCGATCAGGTGGCCGTCGCGGTCGTAGACGCTCGACGCGAGCGGCGGCCGGTAGTCCTCGATGCGGTGGAGGTCCGGCAGGTCGCGAACGATCGAGAGATAGAGCGCGTAGCCGGCGGCGATCGCGGCGGCGAGCCCGAGGCCGGCCAGCACGGCGAGCCAGGCAAGTAGCCGCGCGATGGACCTCATCGACGTCCCCCGGAGGCTCGCAGGCTAGCCGACGGCGTCCCGGCTGCGCTACGGCTTGCCCGTCTCCGGCGCCGTCTCCGGGAGGAGGGTGTGAGCGCGTGAAGCAGCGACCCCTCTCGCTCCTGTTCGTGATGGACCCGATCGGGTCGATCGACATCCACAAGGACACCACGTTCGCGCTGATGCTCGAGGCGCAGCGGCGCGGCCACCGCGTGCTCTACTGCGAGCTCGGCGACCTCTCGGTCGAGGAGGGGCATCCGGTAGCGCGGCTGCGGCCGGTGAGCCTGCGCCGCGAGGTGGGCCGCCACGCCGAGCTCGGCGAGTGCCGCAGCGTGCGGCTCGACGACGACGTGGACGTCGTGTTCCAGCGCAAGGACCCCCCGGTGGACGCGTCGTACATCGCCGCGACCCAGCTCCTCCTGCTCTGCCGGCGCGCTCAGGTGCTGAATCGACCCGACACGCTGCTCTGGGCCAACGAGAAGCTCTACGCGCTCCAGTTCCCCGAGCTCATGCCGGAGACGCGCGTGTCGCGGCGCATCTCGGAGTTCGTCGACTTCCTGGCCAAGCTCGGCGGCGAGATGATCGTGAAGCCGCTCGACGGCAAGGGCGGCGAGGGCATCTTCCACGTGCGTCACGACGACCGCAACCTGTTCTCCATCCTCGAGCAGAGCACCGCCTTCGGCACCCGCTGGGCGATGGCGCAGCAGTACCTGCCGGCGGTCCGCGCGGGCGACAAGCGGATCCTGCTGCTGGAGGGGGAGCCGCTCGGGGCGCTGCTCCGGGTCCCGGCCGCCGGAGAGACGCGCGCGAACCTCCACGTCGGTGGGACCCCCGCCCGCGCCGAGCTCGACGAGCACGATCGCCGCATCGTCGAGACCCTGCGCCCCCGGCTGCTGCGCGACGGGCTCTTCTTCGTTGGCATCGACGTCATCGGCGGCCGGCTCACCGAGGTGAACGTGACCAGCCCGACGGGGCTGCAGGAGATCGACGCCCTCGACGGGGCCCGCCTCGAGGAGCCGATCCTGGCCCGGCTCGAGCACCGGCTCGGGGTGGCCCGCAGATCCGAGGGGTAAACCCCCGAAATACCATTGACGCCCTCGGGGATTGAGGGCATGATCTCGAGGTCGTCGCGCGCCTGCCCCCGCGCGGCGTCGTCTCCTCCTCGGACGAGCTCGCCTCATCCCCGTGCGCAACGGTGCGCAATCCACACCGCAAGGAGACGGCCGGATGGCCCAGAAGATCGCAAGAACCGGGATCACCCGCGAGCGCGGGTGGCTCTACTTCCTCGACAAGAAGGGCGACGTCAGCCGCGCCAAGATGGCGCGCGGCGGCGGCAAGGCGTCCAAGATCAAGCCCCAGGTGGTCGCCAAGGTCGGCGTGAAGCGGGAGGACGGCTTCCTCTACTTCATCGACCGGGACGGCGACGTGTCGAAGACCAAGATGGCGCGCCGCACCGCAACGCGGCGGGCGCGTGGACGCGCGCCGTCGCGGCGGGCGCGGAAGCCCGCACGCCGAGCGATTGCGCGGCGGGCGCGGCGCTAGCCCGCAACGAAGCGGCAGGCCGGGGCCGAGCCCCGGCCTGCCGTCGCCCCGCCCCCGCGCCACCGGTATCCTCCGCGCGTGGCTGCCGAACGAGGGGACGCGCCGTCCCCGGCCGCGCGCGCTCCCGCGCCCTATTCGATCCTGATCGTCGACGACGAAGAGGGCATCCTCGAGAGCCTCGAGCTGACGCTCGGCGACGAGTACCGCGTCTTCACCGCCAAAAACGCGCAGCAGGGCCTCGAGGTGCTCGAGCGCGAGAAGATCGCGCTCGTGATCGCCGACCAGGTGCTCCCCGGCATGACCGGCGTCGAGTTCCTCGAGAAGGTGATCGAGCGCAATCCGACCGCGATCCGCATGATGCTGACGGGCTACGCCGACGTCGCCTCGCTGGTGCGCGCCGTCAACGAGGGGCGCATCTACCGCTACGTCGCCAAGCCGTGGGATCCCGACGAGCTGCGCCTGAACGTCCGGCGCGCGCTCGAGTCCTACGGGCTCGCGAGCGAGAACGTCGCGCTCGCCGCCGCGCTGCGCGACGCCAACGAGCGGCTGCGACAGGAGAACCTGTTCCTGCGCCGCGAGGTCGAGCGGCGCTACAGCTTCGAGAACCTGATCGGCTCGAGCGCCGCGATGGAGCGCGTGTTCGAGGTGATGGAGAAGGTCGCGCAGACCGACGCGACGGTGCTCCTCACCGGGGAGACCGGCACCGGGAAGGATCTGGTCGCGCGCGCCATCCACTACGCGGGCCCGCGCAAGCAGGCGCGCTTCGTCGCGCAGAACTGCGGCGCGCTTCCCGACACGCTGCTCGAGAGCGAGCTCTTCGGCCACCGCCGGGGCGCCTTCACCGGCGCGCACGAGGACAAGAAGGGGCTCTTCGAGGTGGCCCACGGCGGCACCATCTTCCTGGACGAGATCGCCGAGACCAATCCGGGCATGCAGGTGCGCCTGCTGCGCGTGCTGCAGGACGGCGAGATCCGCTCGCTCGGCGCCTCCGACGCGCGCAAGGTGGACGTGCGCGTGATCGCCGCCACCAATCGCGACCTGCGCCGCATGGTGCAGGAGGGCAAGTTCCGCGAGGACCTCTTCTACCGGCTGCGCGTGGTCGAGATCGGGATCCCGCCGCTGCGCGAGCGACGTGAGGACATCCCGGTGCTGGCGCACCACTTCCTCGAGGACGCCAACAAGCGCATGGGCCGGCATCTCCGTGGCTACACCAACGCCGCGATGGACCGGCTGGTCGCCCACTCGTGGAGCGGCAACGTGCGCGAGCTCGAGAACGAGATCGAGCGGATCGTGGCCTTGGCCGGCGACGCCGACACGGTGACGCTCGACATGCTGTCGGAGCACGTGCGCGGGCGCCCGGCGGCGGACGACGCGGGCGCCGCGGCCGCCGCACCCGAGGCCGACGCGGGCCTGAACCGCGCCGTCGACGAGCTGAAGCGGCGAATGATCCTTCGGGCCATCGAGGAGACCGGCTCGAAGAGCAAGGCCGCCGAGCGGCTCGGCATCCCGCGCCAGTCGCTCCAGAAGATGGCGAAGCGGCTCGGGCTCCGGGACGCCGACGACTAGGCGGGGTCGACGGGATCAGCGCGTGGCCGGGTCCCGGCGGTACTCGACGTCGGGCTCGCTCTCGGGCGGCGGGCTCACGCCGAAGGCGACGGCCCGGAAGCCGTGCTTCTCGTAGAACGCGCGCGCGGGTGCGTTGCGCTGGAAGGTGAAGAGGCGGAGGCCGCCGGGCGCGAGCGCGATGGCCTTCGCGAGCAGCGCGCTCCCGACGCCGCGGCGCTGCAGGTCGGTGCGCACGAAGAGATGATCGATCCACTCGCCGCGGACGGCGACGAAGCCGGCGATGCGATCGCCGTCGAGCGCAAGCCAGACCCAGCAGCGGGGCGCCACCGCGTCGCAGAAGAACTTGGTGTCGTCGTCGAGCGTATGGCGCTGCTGCTCCGCGTTGTAGGGGAAGGCGGCGCGCTTGCTGGCGTGCCACATCGCCA
This sequence comes from Myxococcota bacterium, assembly GCA_035506135.1. Classification (GTDB taxonomy): domain Bacteria; phylum Myxococcota_A; class UBA9160; order UBA9160; family PR03; genus DATJPY01. The sequence goes on from DATJPY010000077.1 coordinate 113,833, forward strand.
CGGTCTCGGTGAGATCCGCAGGCTCGAAGGGGCGCAGCGCGACCGCGCGCCCGGCTCGGCTCGGCGCGCTCAAAGCCCACGCCAGCGGCGCAGCCACTCCCAGGCGGTCGCGACGATGGTGTCGAGGTCCGAGAGGCGCGGCGCCCATCCGAAGCGCGCGCGGAAGCGGCTCGCGTCGGCGACCAGGATGGGCGGGTCGCCCGGACGGCGGCTCGCCGGGACGGACGGGACGCGGCGCCCGGTCACCCGCTCGACCGCCGCGAGGACCTCGCGGTTCGAGTAGCCGCGCCCGGTGCCTAGGTTGAACGCGCCCGGTGCGCCGCCCGCCAGCAGCGACTCGACGGCGCGCACGTGGCCGTCCGCGAGGTCGGTGACGTGGACGTAGTCGCGCACGCAGGTGCCGTCCGGCGTCGGGTAGTCGGAGCCGTACAGCGAGAGCTGTGGGCGAAGGCCGCATGCGGCCTCGAGCGCCAACGGGATCAGGTGCCTCTCCGGATCGTGTCGCTCGCCGATGCCGCCCGCCGGGTCGGCGCCGCTCGCGTTGAAGTAGCGCAGCGCCATCCAGGCGAGGCCGTGGGCGGCCTGTGCGTCGGCGAGCATGCGCTCGACCATCGCCTTGGATGCGCCGTACGGATTGTGCGGCGCCAGGGGCGCATCCTCCGAGATCGGCTGCGACTCCGGGCTCCCGTAGACGGCCGCGGTCGAGGAGAGCACGAAGGCCCGGACGCCGTTCGCGACGGCAGCCTGGATCAGGCCCAGCGAGGCCTCGACGTTGTTGTGGTAGTAGTCGAGCGGCCGGGCCACGGACTCCGCCACCGAGGCGGAGGCAGCGAAGTGCAGCACGCCGTCGAAGGGTCCGTGCGCGGCGAAGACCCGCGCCAGCGCGTCGCGGTCCGCGACGTCGATCCGCTCCAGGGGTGCGCCGCCGGCCGCCTCGGCGTGGCCGGCGCGCAGGTCGTCGACCACCACGGCCTGGTGGTCGGCGCCGAGCAGTGCGCGGAGCGCGTGGCTGCCGACGTAGCCGGCGCCTCCCGTCACGAGCAACTTCGCCAACGCACCTCCACGGCGGTCCGTGGTATTGTGGCGGCGCGATGGCGATCGTCCAACGGCCCGGCGAGAGCCTCTTCACTGCGGAGTTCGAGTCGCCGATCGGGAAGCTCCGCGTGGCGTCCACCGACGCCGGCCTCGCGTGGCTCGGGCTTCCGCGCGCGGGCGGCAGGGGCTTCGCCGGATGGGTCGCGCGCAACGCGCCGGGCGCGCGGCGCGAGGCGGCCTTCGCGCCCAACCGAGACGCCATCCGCCAGCTCCTCGAGTACCTGGAGGGCAAGCGCACCGGCTTCGAGCTGCCGCTCGATCTGCGCGGGACGGAGTTCCAGCGCGCGGTGTGGGGCGCGCTCCTGCGCATTCCCTATGGCGAGACGCGCAGCTACGGCGAGATCGCCCGCGAGATCGGGAAGCCGGACGCCGTGCGCGCCGTCGGCACCGCCAACGGCGCGAACCCGGTCGCGCTGATCGTTCCCTGCCATCGCGTCATCGCCGCGCAGGGCAAGCTCGGCGGCTACGGCGGCGGGCTCGACCTGAAGCGACGACTGCTCGCGATGGAGCAGTCGGTGCGCCATCAGGGCGCGCTGCTCTAGAACGGATCGGCCGCGGCCTCGGCGCGCCAGGTCCGAGACCGCGGGGTCGCTACGCCGCAGCCAGCGCGCGCTCCAGGTCGGCGAGCAGGTCGGCCTCGTCCTCGACGCCGAGCGAGAGCCGGACCAGCGAGTCGGTGATGCCGAGGGCGTAGCGCTCGTCGCGCGAGAGGTCCCAGTACGACATCGTGGCCGGCATCTCGACCAGCGACTCGACGCCGCCGAGGCTCGGGCCGATGTACGGAATGCGCAGGGCGTCGACGAAGCGACAGGTGCCGTCGAAGTCCGACGCGAGCTCGAAGGTCACCACGCCGCCGAAGCCGCGCAGCGTGCGCGCCGCCACCTCGTGGTCCGGATGGCTCGCGAGCCCCGGGTACCAGACCCGACGCACCTTGGGATGCGCCTCGAGCCAGCGCGCGACCGCGAGGCCGTTCTGGTTGTGGCGCTCCATGCGCAGCGCGAGCGTCTTGAGTCCGCGCAGCAGCAGGTAGGCGGCGTGCGGATCGAGGATCCCGCCGAGCACGCCCACCGCCTCGCGCAGGGCGGTGACGAGCGGCCGCGGCCCGACCGCCGCTCCCGCCATCAGGTCGTTGTGCCCGCCGAGGTACTTGGTGGCGCTGTGGATCACCAGGTCGGCGCCGTGCTCGAGCGCGCGCTGGTTGATCGGCGACGCGAAGGTGGAGTCGATGATCACGTGCACGCCGCGCGCGTGGCAGACGCGGGCGGCCTCGGCGACGTCGATCACGCGCAGGTACGGATTGGTGGGGCTCTCGGTGAAGAAGAGCCGCGTCTCCGGGCGCAGCGCCGCGGCGAGCTTCTGGGGGTCGGCCGGCTCGATCACGGTGGTCTCGACGCCGAGCTTCCCAAGGTACTGGCGGATGAACTGGCGTGTGCGCCGGTAGCAGTCGCTGGTCACCACGAGGTGTGCGCCCTGCGGCAGCAGCGCCAGGAAGGTGGTGGTCGCGGCGCACATCCCGGACGCAAACAGCACCGCGTCCTCGCTGCCCTCGAGCGCGGCGAGCTTGCGCTCGACGGCGCGCCAGGTCGGGTTTCCGTAGCGCCCGTACTCGTCGCGCGCGACTCGCCCCTCCTGGTACGCGCACACCTCCTCCGAGCTCGCGAAGGTGTAGGTCGAGGTCTGGTAGATCGGCGTGGTGAGCGCGTCGCTCTCGCGCCGCTCGCGCTCGCCGCCGTGCACGGCGTTGGTGGACTCGCCGCGCGGCGAGGAGGTGTCGCCCACACCCGGTCGGCGTTGACTCATGCGTTCGCTCTTCGCGGTGGCGCTTAGCAGCTGCGGAGGGCTCGTCCCTAGGTGGGCCTGCAAGCGCCGGAAATCGCCCGGTCGAAGCGACACGGAGGGTACGATCGCCCCGCGGGAGAGTCAACCGAGCGCCGACCGGCCCGGCCCGCGATCCCGCGCGCCGCCGCCGCCCTTGCGGAATCGAACAAATGATTGAAACATCTGTTTCATGGCCCGGCCGGAGCGCCTCGGGACCCGCGAGCGGCTCCTGGCGGCCGCCGGCGCGGCGTTCGCCGCGGGCGGCTACCGGGGTGCGCCGCTGCGCGAGATCGCCGAGCGGGCCGGCGCGAACCTCGCCTCGGCCAACTACTACTTCGGCTCGAAGCAGAAGCTCTACCTCGAGGTCGCGCGGGCGGAGTTCGAGCGCCTCGAGCAGCGGCTCGCAGAGCGTGGCGCGGCGGTCGCGCCGGAGGCTCTCGACGGCCTGCCGCGCCCCGCGCTGATCGAGCTCCTGCGCGCGCGGATCCGCATCACGCTCGAGGCGATCCTCGACCCCGCGAGCGTCCACGGCAAGCTGATGCAGCGCGAGCTCGCGGAGCCGAGCGAGGCGCTGCCGGTGATCGTGCGCCGCCACATCGATCCGATGCGCCGCAGCATGGACGCCATCCTCGGACGCCTCGCTCCGCAGCTCGACGGCGAGGAGGTGGAGCGCTGCACGCGCAGCGTGATCGGCCAGATCGGCTTCTACCTGACGCACCGCCCGGCGCTGCTCCTCCTGATGGGCCGGCGCGCCTACCCGCCCGGCTTCGTCGCGGAGCTTGCCGACCACGTGACCGAGTTCTCGGTCGGCGGGATCGACCGGCTCGTCCGCAAGCACCGCATCCAGCGCGCCCCGAAGGAGAGGTCGTGAGGAACCGCCGGAGGATCCTCGCCGCAGTCGCGCTCGCGGCGGTCGCCCTCGGCGCCGTCGTGATCCTGCGCCGCAGCGGCGGCGAGGCGCACTACACGGGCTTCGTCGAGGGCGAGGAGCGCGTCCTGCGCAGCGAGGTCAGCGGGCGGGTGGTCGACGTCGGGTTCCGCGAGGGCGACGCGGTGCCGGCCGATGCGGTCGTGGCGCGCCTCGACGATGCCGAGATCGCGTCGCGCATCGCGACCAAGCAGCAGGAGCTCTCGGTGCTCGAGGCGCAGATCGCGCGGCAGCAGGAGCAGGTCGCGCTCTCCGACGCCACCTGGCAGCGCGACGTGTCGGGGCGCGAGGCCGCCCTGCGCCAGGCGCAGGCGGAGTGGACGCTCGCCGAGCGGACGCACGAGCGGCAGCTGCACCTGCGCGAGAGCGGGGTCAGCTCGCCGCAGCAGCTCGACGAGGCGCGCTCCCGGCGCGACGCCACGGGGAGCGCGGTCGACGCCGCGCGCGAGGCCCTGGAGCGCACGCGGGCGATGGAGGGCGAGATCGCGCTCGCGAAGCAGCAGCTCGAGGTGCTGAAGCGCCAGCTCGAGCAGGCGCGTGCGCAGCTCGGCGAGCTGGAGGTGCTGCACGCCAAGTACTTCATCCACGCGCCGGCCGTCGCGACGGTGGTGCAGACGCAGCTCCTCTGGCCCGGCGAGCTGGCGCAGCCCGGCACGCCGCTGCTCTCCGTGCTCGATCCGCGCGACAAGTACGTGCAGATCTACGTACCGGTCGCCGACGCGGCGCGCGTGCGCGTCGGCCAGCGCGTCGAGATCGAGCTCGACAGCCAGCCCGGCCGGCGGGTGCCCGGCGAGGTCAGCTTCGTGGCCGACTCCGCCAACTTCACGCCCGAGAAGATCGAGACGCGCAGCGACCGCATGGGACAGGTCTACCGCGCCAAGGTGCGCATCCTGGAGGACGTGGAGCGCTTCGCGCCCGGCACCGAGGGCAACGTCTACCTGGTGTCGGACGGCACGCCGGAGCGCACGGCGCGCCGGGAGCGCTGAATGCCCGACGCCCCCGCCGTCCGCCTCCGCCGCCTGGAGAAGCGCTTCGGGCGGCGGCGCGCGCTGGCCGGCATCGACCTCGAGCTGGCCGGGGCCGAGCTCGTGGGCGTGGTGGGACCGGACGGCGCGGGCAAGACCACGCTGCTGCGCGCGATCGCCGGCCTGCTCGAGGTGGAGGCGCTCGAAGCGAGCGTGCTCGGCCACGACCTGCGCGGCGACGTGCGCGCGCTCAAGGCGCGCGTCGGCTACGTGCCGCAGACGTTCGCGCTGCACCGCGACCTGTCCGTGCTCGAGAACCTGAAGTTCACCGCGCGGCTGCACCGGCTGCCCCCCGTCCTCTTTGCCGATCGCTCGCGAGAGCTCCTCGAGCGCACGGGCCTCTCCGCCTTCGCCGACCGGCCCGCCGGCGCGCTCTCCGGCGGCATGAAGCAGAAGCTCGCCATCGCGAACGCGCTGCTTCCCGAGCCGGCGCTGCTGGTGCTCGACGAGCCCACCGCCGGCGTGGACGTCTCGGCGCGCGCCGAGATCTGGGAGCTGCTCGTGGCGCGCAGCGCCACGACACTGGTGCTGCTCTCGACCAGCTACCTGGACGAGGCCGAGGCCTGCGCCCGTCTGGTGTACCTCGATGCCGGGCGGGTGGTCGCGGTCGGAACGCCGGCCGAGCTCCGCGCCCGCGTGCGCTTCGAGCTCTACCGCGCCTGGGGTCCGCAGCCGCGCGCGATCGCGCAGGCCGCGCGCTCGCTCGGCTACGTCGGAGCGGCGCGCGCGAGCGGCCGCTTCACGCGGGTCGAGGTCCCGTCGGAGCGCTCGCCGGGCGCGGCGCGGGTGCGCGCCGATCTCGCCGCGCTGCCCGGGGTCCGCGTGGTCGAGCCGCTCGCGGTCGACATGGAGACCGCGCTCGTCGCGCTCGCCCGCGGATCCGCGGAGGGCGCCGCATGAGCGACCCGATCATCTCGGTGCGCGGCCTCACCAAGAAGTTCGGCGCTTTCACGGCCGTCGACGACCTCTCGCTCGACGTCGAGCGCGGGGCGATCTTCGCCTTCCTGGGCGCCAACGGCTCCGGCAAGAGCACGACGATCCGCATGCTGATTGGGCTGCTCGCGCCGACGGCCGGCCGCATCGAGGTCGACGGCATCGACGTGATCGCGGACCCGCGGCGCGTGCGCGACCGCATCGGCTACATGGGCCAGAAGGTGAGCCTCTACCGGGGACTCACCCTGGTCGAGAACGTCGAGTTCTACGCCGGGCTCTACGGCCTCGCGGGCGCCGAGCTCGCGCACCGCTGGGGCGAGGTGCGCGAGCGCTTCGGCCTCGCGTCCGCGGAGGGCGAGCGACCCGAGGACCTGCCGGCGGCGCTGCGGCAGCGCGCGGGCCTCGCGGTCGCCACGCTCCACGGGCCGCAGCTCCTCTTCCTCGACGAGCCGACGGCCGGCGTCGACGTCCACAGCCGCGAGCTCTTCTGGGAGCGCATCCAGGAGCAGGCCGACGCCGGCGTCACGGTCTTCGTAACCACCCACTTCCTCGAGGAGGTGGACTACTGCGAGCACGTGTGCTTCATCGCCGACGGGCGACTCGTCGCGGACTCGACGCCCGAGGCGCTGCGCGCCGAGTACTCGGCCGGCTACCGCATCGAGCTCGCCTCGGCGCCGCCGGCCGCGGCGCGCGCACAGCTCGAAGCGGCGGGCTTCGCGGTCGAGGCGGACGGCCGCGCGCTGCGCCGGGCGTCGCTCGACGACGCCGCGCTCGTCCAGCTCGCAGGCGCGCTCGGCCCCGGCGCGGCGCTGCGCATCGAGCAGCCGCAGATGAACGAGATCTTCCGCCGGCTGATCCGCGAGGGCGCGCGCGCGGAGGCGGCGGCGTGAGCTGGCGGCGGCTCCGCACGCTCATCGTGCGCGAGGTGCGCGCAACGCTGCGCGACCGCTTCACGATCGTCACGATGGTGGCGGTGCCGATGATCGCGCTCCTCGCCTTCGGCTTCGTGCTCTCGACGGAGGTCAAGCACCTGCGGCTCGGCGTCGTCGACGCGAGCGCGACCGCGTCGAGCCGGCGGCTCGTCGCGGAGCTCGCCGCGGGCGGGACCTTCGATCCACGCCCGTTTGCGACGCGCGAGGCGGCGGAGCGCGCGCTCGTCGCAGGCGAGATCAGCGCCGCGCTGGTGATTCCGCCCGACCTCGAGCGCGGCCTGGCCGACCGCCCGTACGGGGCCGATGTCCCGGCCGTGCAGGTGATCTACGACGGCGGCGAGACCGTGCTCGCCGGCAACGCCGATGCCTTCCTGCGCGCGCTCCTCGCCTCGAGCGAGGGCGAGCTGGTCGCGGGCGATCCGCGCCACGATCCCGAGGCCGCCGCCGCGCGGGCAGCCTCGGCGCCCGGCTCGACCCGCGGCGTCGACGTGGTGACGCGCGCGCTCTTCAATCCGCGTCTCGAAGGCGTGCCGTTCATGGTCGCCGGCACGTTCGGTTTCGTGCTCTCCTTCCTGACGACGCTGATCACGGCGGTCTCGATCGTGAACGAGCGCCTCATGGGGACCTTCGACCAGCTCCAGGTCACGCCGGCCTCGGCGCTCGAGATCCTGCTCGGCAAGCTTCTCCCGCTCGGCGCCGTCTTCGCGCTCGACGTCGTGCTGATGCTGCTGATCGCGGGTCTCGTGCTCGGGGTCTGGCCTGCGGGAAGCATCGCGTTCTTCCTGGTCGTCTCCACCTTCTACGTGGTCACCTCCCTCTCGCTGGGCCTGATCTTCTCCGCCACCTCCGCCACGGCCGCCGAGGCGGTGCAGAAGACCGTGCTCTTCAGCATCCCGCTGATCCAGCTCTCGGGCTTCGCCTTCCCGATCCGCAACATGCCGTTGGGGGTGCAGTGGCTCGCCGAGGTGTTCCCGGCGACGCACTACATCCGGGTGGCGCGCGCCATCTACCTCCGCGGTCAAGGGCCGCTCGTGCTGTGGCCGGAGCTGGCGCTCCTGGCGTTCTTCGGCTTCGGGCTGGTGGCGGTGGCGCTGCGCACGCTGGAGCGCCGGGCGTGACCGCGGACGGCATCCGCCGCTTCGTCACGAACGTGCTCGCGGTCGCGTACCGCGAGGCCACCGTGATGCGACACGACAAGGCCTTCATGGCGGTGGTCACCGTCCAGCCGATCGTCATGCTGCTCCTGTTCGGCTACGCGCTGCGCAACGAGCCCGCGAACGTGCCGTGGGCCGTGCTCGACCAGAGTGAAGGTGCCGCCGGCCGACGGCTCGTGCAGGAGATCGCGACCACCCGCTACTTCCTGCCGCCGCGCTACGTCCGGAGCTACGACGAGGGTCGCGCGCTGCTCGAGCGAGGCGCCGTGACCGCGCTGGTGGTGGTCCCATACGACTTCCACCGCGAGGTGCTGCGCGGCGACCCGCAGATCCAGGTCCTGCTCGACGGAGCCGACCCGCTGACGGCGGCGCGGGTCGGCGGCTACATCGCACAGGTGGCGCGCGCCTTCGATCCCGAGGGCCGCGCACCGCCCGCGCCCGCCGAGGTCCGCGCCGAGAGCCCGACGGGTTTCGGTGTCGGCCCCGTACCGCTCCTGGCACGCTTCTGGTTCAACCCGACGCTGCGCGACAGCAACTTCTTCCTGGCGGCGCTGGCGGGCATGCTGCTCACCAACCTCTGCTTCTCCGCGTCGAGCGCGGGTCTCGTCGGGGAGCGCGAGACCGGCACCTGGGAGGGGACGCTCTCGCTCCCGACCACACCTGTCGAGATCGTGCTCGGCAAGCTCCTGCCGTACGTGGCGGTCTGCTACGCGGTGCTCGGCATCGCCGTCCTCGGCAGCGGGATCGGCTTCGGCGTGTGGCCGCGCGGGAGCTGGCTCGCGCTCGGCTGGCTGACGCTCCCCTTCGTGCTCGCCTCGCTCTCCGTCGGTGTCCTGATCTCGGCGCTGGTGAACACGACGGGCCAGGCGGTGTTCCTGACCATGTTCATCATCCTGCCGTCGTTCGTGCTCTCGGGGGTGATGTTTCCCTACCAGCTGATGCCCGACGGGGTGCGCCAGGTCGGCGCCGTCCTGCCGCTGCGCTGGTACCAGATCGGCCTGCGGCGCCTGGTGCTGCGCGGCGCCGGCTTCTCCGAGGTCTGGGTTCCGTTCTGCGTGCTGGCCCTGCTGTTCGCGATCCTGCTCGCGCTCGTGCGCTGGCGCATGAAGCCTCGGCTGGGCTGAGCGCAGAGCTCGCGATCGGGGGTGCGCGCTAGCGCACGTGGAAGCGCTCGCCGTACGCGTTCCCCTCGGTCGGCTCCTTGCGGATGGCGTCCTCGAGCTGGCTCAGCGCTTCGTCGCAGTCGAGCATCACCTGGCGCTTCTCCTTGAGCGAGATCGAGAGCGAGCGGACGTTGGTGTTCTCGCGGGAGAGGGCGAGGATCTGGCTCCGGATCTCGCCGAACTTCGCGTATCGCGCGGCGGCGGTCGCGAGGTCGCCGTTGCCGCGGAGCTTCGGGATCGCGGCGAGGCGCTGGAGGTCGCTCCGCACCTGCTCGTCCTCCCGGGCCATCTGCGCCTCCAGCTCGTCCATCCGCGCGTCGCTCGGCTCCGCGATGTGCGGCGGCAGCAGCGTCTGGATGCGCAGCGCGCCGATCTCCGCGCCGAGCGCGAGGGCGGTCACCTCCCTCGAGTCCGCGTTCGCTGCGACGACCCCGGAGAGCGCGGTGCGCATCTCGTCGACGGCGTCCGCGCCCGCCCCGAAAGCGAGCGCGTACGCCTTGAGGTTGCTGTTCCGGACCGCGAGTCCGAGCAGCTCGTCGTCGATCTTCTGGAACTCGGCGAAGCGCCGGGAGAAGCCGTCGAGCAGGCCCCGCTCCTCCTGCGTGCCGCCCTGGCTCAGCTGCTCCGCCAGCTCGCGGCGCTCGCGCTCGACCTCCGCCGTGCTCGAGCGCGCCTGATCCGCAAAGGACTGGGATGCCGCGTCGGTGATGGCGAGCACGGCGCTCTTCTCCGCCTCCGAGGCCGACGCCAGCCCGAGCTGCATCCGCGCGACCAGGTCGAGGCGCCGCACCCGGGCGGCGAGCCGCGCGTCCGGGCCCGGCGGCTTGCCGAAGAGGAGCACCAGCAGGATGAACAGGAGGAGGACGGCCGCCCCGGCGCCCATCCAGAGTAGGTCGTTGACGCGCGGTCGGATCCTCATGCGGGCCCGCTCGGAGTGAGGCAGCGATCGTATCATGGACGCATCCCGGCTCGGCGTCGCACCCGCGCCCCGTCACTCGAGCCCATAGCGCCTCCTCTTTCGCCAGAGCGTCGTGGTGCTGATCCCCAACGTCTCGGCGGCGTCCTCGAGGGTCACCGCCTCCCCGAGCACGCGCCGAATGTGCTCCCGCTCCAGGTCCTCCAGGGTCCCCGCGCTCGGCGCCGCGACTCGCTGCGCGGCCGCGGGGCGGAACACCCGGTCGGGGAGATCGTCGCGCGCGATCATGTCGCTGCGGCTCAGCACGGCCGCGCGCTCGATCGAGTTGCGGAGCTCCCGGACGTTGCCGGGCCAGGCGTAGCCGCGCAGAGCCTCCATCGCATCGGCTGCGAGCTTGAGCCCCGGGCGCCGGTTGCGCAACGCGGCGGCCGCCAGCAGCCGCTCGATCAGCAGGGGGATGTCCTCGGCGCGCTCGCGCAGGGCAGGGACGTTCAGGGAGATCACGTTGAGGCGATAGAACAGGTCGCCGCGGAAGTGTCCCGCCGCGACGAGCGGCTCGAGATCGCGGTTGGAGGCCGCGAGGATGCGCGCGTCGACCTCGATCGTGTGGGAGCCGCCGACGCGCTCGAAGCGCCGCTCCTGGAGGAAGCGCAGCAGCTTGCTCTGGAGCGCCGGCGAGAGGTCGGCGATCTCGTCGAGGAAGACGGTCCCGCCGTCGGCGGCCTCGAGCCGGCCCGGCTTGTCCTTGATGGCGCCGGTGAAGGCGCCGCGAACGTGTCCGAAGAGCTCGCTCTCGAGGAGCTGGTCCGAGAGCGTGGTGCAGGTGACCACGACGAAGGGCCGCTCGCGCCGCGGGCTCCACTCGTGGACCTGTCGCGCCAGCACGTTCTTGCCGGCGCCGCTCTCGCCGAGCAGCAGCATCGTCGCGTCGCTGGTCGCGGCCTGGCGCGCGGTCCGCAGCAGGAGCTGCATGGCGGGGCTCTTCGACTCGGTGAGGGGGACGTCGAGCACGGCGTCGCGCAGCACGCGGTTCTCGACGCGCAGGCTCCCGACCTCGAGCGCGCGGTCGATCACCTGCTGTACGCGCTCGAGCGCGAGCGGCTTGCTCAGGTAGTCGTAGGCGCCGGCCTTCATGGCCGCGACCGCCGTCTCCACGGTGGCGTAGGCCGTCATCAGGACGACGAGCATCTCCGGGTATCGGCCCCGGATGCTCTCGAGCAGCTCGAGGCCGTTGATCTCCGCCATGCGCAGGTCGGAGAGCACGAGCCGGACGTCGGGTTCCTCGGCAAGCACGGCCAGCGCCGCCGCGCCGTCGGCCACCGCGCGCACCTCGTGCCCGCGCGACTCGAGGAACAGCGCCAGCATCCGGCGGATGTTCTTGTCGTCCTCCACGACGAGCAGCTTGGCCATCGGCGACCACCGGATGCCGGGCGCTTCGGGATTCGCTCACACCGCTACGAGGCCGGCGTCCCGTAGCGCTGGCTGAGCTCGAGGTTGACCTCGAGGACGTTCACGATCTTCTCGCCGAACAGGCCGCCGAAGGGGGCGGAGGTATGGGCGTCGAGGATGCGCTCGATCTCTTTCTGCACCTCGGCGGGGTCGCGCTTCAGGTCGGTGGCCCACTTGCCCGCCACGCGGTCGAGCTGGAAGCGGGCGTTCTCGAGCGTGATGTGGGGGTCGAGGCCCGAGCCGGAGGCCATCACCAGGTCGCCGGGGACGTCCTGCAGCGCCACCTCCGGGTGCTCCTGCCGCCACATGTCGAAGAAGGTCGACTGGATGTCGGCGCCCGCCGCGACCGGCTGGATCACGCTCTGGGTCTTGCCGTCCGGGGTCGTCTGGTCGACGGCGGACGGGAACTTGCCGGGGTTCTCCTTCGAGAAGCTCTCGAAGAAGACGACCGCCAGGTCCGCGGCCTTCGGCTCCGGCGTCCCGGGGTTGCTCTTCACGAACTCGGCGACGTCGGCGGGATGCGCCTTGGCCCAGGCGTCGACGTAGGCGGCGTGACTCGGATCGGCGCCGACCCACGCGGCGGCCACCGCGTTGTGTGCATCGGCCCACTGCGCGACCAGGTGCGGCTGCCCCTGGTACTGGTCCTGCGCGAACCAGGCCTCGACGTCGGGTGCCACGAGCTGGCCCGCCTTCGGGCCCGCCGCGTACTTCACGATCGGCCCGAGCGTCTTCGCCACGCGGTCGCGCAGCAGGTAGTTGGAGGCCGCCAGGTTCGAGGGGCCCGAGGCGGACGCGTCGTACGACACCGCCGAGGGCCGCGGCTGGAAGTACTCGTCCTTGGTGAAGGGCTGGGCGATCAGCACCGACCCCACCACCTTGCCGTCCGAGCCCCGGACGAGGCTCCCGTTCGCCTGGAACGGGAAGAACGTCTGGCCGATCGCCCACAGCACGGCCGGATACAGGCCGCAGGTGATGGCGACGGCGAAGCCCATCAGCCAGAGACTCTTCGCGAGATGCTTGGTCATCGGAGTTCCTCCTCGCTCCCGATCAGGCGGCCAGGTGGAGCGCCACCATGGCGACGTCGATCAGCTTGATGCCCGCGAACGGAACCAGGACGCCGCCCACGCCCCAGATCAGCAGGTTACGGCGCAGCAGGGCCTCGGCCCCGATCGGGCGAAACTTGACCCCGCGCAGCGCGATCGGGATCAGGAGCGGGATGATGAGCGCGTTGAAGATCACCGCCGACAGGATCGCCGAGGTCGGCGAGTGCAGGTGCATCACGTCCATCGCCTTGAGCCACGGCAGCGTCCCGGCGAACAGCGCCGGCACGATCGCGAAGTACTTGGCGACGTCGTTGGCGATCGAGAAGGTGGTGAGCGCGCCGCGCGTCATCAGGAGCTCCTTCCCGATCTCCACCGCCTCGATCAGCTTGGTCGGATCGCTGTCGAGGTCGACCATGTTGCCGGCCTCCTTGGCGGCGTTGGTGCCGGAGTTCATCGCGAGGCCGACGTCCGCCTGGGCGAGCGCCGGCGCGTCGTTGGTGCCGTCGCCCATCATCGCGACGAGCTTGCCCTCGGCCTGCTCCTTGCGGATGTAGGCGAGCTTCGACTCGGGCGTCGCCTCGGCGACGAAGTCGTCGACGCCGGCGTGGCGCGCGATGGTGGCCGCCGTGAGCGGGTTGTCGCCGGTGATCATCACCGTGCGGAGCCCCATGCGGCGCAGGCGATCGAGCCGCTCGCGCATGCCCTCCTTCAGGATGTCCTCGAGCACCACAACGCCCGCGATGCGCGAGCCCTCGGCCACCACGAGCGGCGTGGCGCCCGCCGCGCCCACGGTCTCCACGAGCTTTGCCAGGTCCGCCGGCACGCGGCCGCCGAGAGCCTGCACGTGGCGCGTCACCGCGTCCACTGCGCCCTTTCGGATGACGCGCCCGCCCGGGAGATCGATCCCGCTCATGCGCGTCTGGGCGGTGAACGCGACGAACTCCGCCTCCGCCGGGGCAGCAAGCCCGCTCGCGTCCTGGCTCTGCTCGCGGAAGGCCTTGACGATGCTCTTGCCCTCGGGCGTCTCGTCCGCGAGCGACGCCAGCGCCGCCAGCCGGCCGAGCTCGGCCGCCGACGATCCGGCAACCGGCAGGAACTTCGTCGCCTGGCGGTTGCCCTTGGTGATGGTCCCGGTCTTGTCGAGGAGCACGGTGTCGACGTCGCCCGCCACCTCCACCGCCTTCCCGCTCTTGGCAATGATGTTGGCGCGCAGCGCGCGGTCCATGCCGGCGATGCCGATCGCGGCGAGGAGCGCGCCGATCGTCGTCGGGATCAGGCACACGAGCAGCGCCACCAGCGTCGGCACGTCGGTCCCGAGGCTCCGCAGCGGCTCCTGGATGCCGAGGTACCCCATCATGTACTGCTCGGCGTTCATCGCCATCGGCCAGAGCGGCACCACCACGATCAGGAAGATCAGCGTGAAGGCCGTCAGCACGAGCGTGAGCGCGATCTCGTTCGGCGTGCGCTGGCGCACCGCACCCTCGACGAGCGCGATCACGCGGTCCAGGAACGACTCGCCCGAGCGCGCGGTGATCCGCACCACGATCTCGTCGGAGAGCACGGTGGTCCCGCCGGTGACGCCCGAGCGGTCGCCGCCCGACTCGCGGATCACGGGTGCGGACTCGCCCGTGATCGCCGACTCGTCGACGGCCGCCGTGCCGCGCACGACCTCGCCGTCGCCCGGGATCACCTCGCCCGCCGAGACGGCGACCAGGTCGCCCGCCACGAGCACGCTCGAGGAGACTCGCTCGAAGGTGTCGGCGCGGCCGTCGCGCAGGCGTCGAGCCGGGGTGTCCTGGCGCGTCTTGCGCAGCGACTCGGCCTGCGCGCGGCCGCGCGCCTCCGCAACGGCGGTCGCGAAGTTGGCGAAGACCACCGTCAGGAAGAGCCACGCGTCGAGCGCGATGAAGTAGGTCACCGGCACCTGGCTCGAGGAGCCGGCGACGAGCGCCTGGATCACGAAGAGCAGCGTCAGGAACGCGCCCACCTCGACCACGAACATCACCGGGTTCTGCCACTGGATGTCCGGCCGCAGCATCACGAACGCCTGCCGCAGCGACGGCCACAGCATCTCCGTGTCGAAGAGCCCGCGCGTGCGCGCGTGGGGATGTCCCGGGTGAGCAACCGTGTGAGTCGGATTCGCCGTGGTCATCTGCTCTCTCTCCCCGATCGCCTGCACGCATGTGGCATGCGGCGATCTGCTGGATCGTTCCCCTACCGTGGATCACCCGCCGAACGGGATGGGACCGAGGTGCTCCGCGAGCGGCCCGAGCGCGGCCACCGGCAGGAACAGCAGCGCCCCGATGATCAGGATGGTCCCGAGCAGGAGCCCTCCGAAGGTGAGCGTGTCGTCCCGCATCGTGCCTACCGTGAAGGGCGCCGCCTTCTTGGCGCCGAGCCCGGCGGCCATCGCGATCGGTGCCACGATCGGCAGGTAGCGGCTGAAGAGCATCACGAGGCCCGACGCGATGTCCCAGGCGGAGCTCTCGGGTGCCGGATTCGTATTCGCCGCGAAGCCGAAGGTGTCCCCGAGCCCCTCGAAGCCGGAGCCGTTGTTGGCCGACGCCGACGAGAACTCGTAGACGATCTCCGAGAAGCCGTGCGGCCCGGGGTTGCTCTCCGACTTGGTGCCCCAATCCGTCGCCGCGAAGAGTCCGCTCGGTCCGAGGATCAGGATCGGATGCACCAGGAGCGCCAGCATGGCGAGCTTCATCTCCCTCGCGCCGACCTTCTTGCCCAGGTACTCCGGGCTCCGGCCCACCATCTGACCGGCGAGGAACACGCCGATGATCAGGAACAGCAGCAGGTTGATCATGCCGACGCCCTTGCCGCCGAAGACGCAGTTGATCCACATGCCGAAGAGCGGCGAGAGACCCGCCATCGGGTTCAGGCTGTCGTGGGCGCAGTCGATGGCGCCCGTGGTGAACGCCGTGGTGAGCGCCGCGAAGGTAGGGCACGCGGTGGTACCGAACCGCAGCTCGTGGCTCTCGAGGTTGCCGAGGTGCTGGTCGACCGGAAGGCCCGCGACGGCTGGCAGCGCGACCTGGCGGGCGCCGCTCGCCGCGCTGGCGCTGGCGAGCGTGTACTGCGGGCTCGCCGGGTGGGCGGTCAGGCCCGGATTCGGCTGCAAGGTGTCGTAGTAGATGCCCCAGCCGATCATGCCGATGAGCATCAGGCCCATGACGGCGTAGATCACGACCCCGTGGCGGAACCTGCGCAGCATGCGGCCGTACATCAGGACCAGAGAGGTCGGGAAGAACATCATCGCCATCATGGTCAGGAAGTTCGACCAGGCATTCGGATTCTCGAACGGATGCGCGGCGTTCGCGCCGTAGAACCCGCCGCCGTTGGTCCCGACCTGCTTGATGGCGAGCATCGCCGCGACGGGGCCAACCCGGATGTTCTGGGCCTTGGCCTGGCCGTCGTCGCCGGTGCCCATCGCGCCGGGCTCCAGCGTCGAGGCCTGCACGGTGGTCTCGAAGGTCATCGGCATGCCGCTCTGGATGAAGAGCGCGCCGATGAGCAGGCAGGCGGGCACGAACATGTAGATCAGCACCCGCCACATGTCGACGAAGAAGTTCCCGACCTTCTTCTCGCCGCGGAAGAGTCGGATGATCGCGGTGAGCGCGCAGAGGCCGATCGAAGCCGACACGAACTGGTTGAGGATGCAGAAGAAGATCTGGCTGAAGTTCGAGAAGTGCACGTCGCCCGAGTAGTGCTGCAGGTTCGTGTTGGTCATGAACGAGGCAACGGTGTTGAAGATCGTCGTCGGCCACAGCATCCCGTACTTGCCGTCGGGGTTGAGCGGCGCGATCGGCTGGATCAGGAGCACGACGAAGCCGTAGACGAACAGCACGGTGCTGAAGACCAGCACGGCCACGGTGTACTGCTTCCAGTCCTGCGGTCCGGAGTCGAGCCGCTCCTCGAACCAGCGGAAGAGGCGCGGAGCGCGGTACTTGCCGTCCATGATCCACGCCATGTACCGGCTGAGGGGGATCGAGACGAGCACCACCGTCGCGAGAGTCAAGGCGGGAAGCAGCCACATGGGAATGGCCTCCATTCATTTCGAAGCGTTCGGAGCTAGAACCACTCCGGGCGGATCAGCGCCGTGAAGAGGTAGACGAAGAGGAGCAGGCTGATGAGCGCGGTCAGGTAGATCATGCGGGGATCCTCAGATCTTCTCGCACGCCAGCACGAAGGCGTAGAAGGCGCCCATGCTGGCGAGGCCGAGCAGGAACATCGCGACGAATAGGAGCGTGAGATCCATGGCGGTGTGGCTCCATCAATTTGTACGTGAGTCATCGCGCCCCATCGTGGGTCCCCTCGATCGGGCCTTCGATGCGGCATCCACGCCGCCGAGGTCGAATGCATGAGGCGTGCCGGTTCTCCGGCCGTCTGGGGTCTGCGAACGCTTGGGTATGGACCGTGAAAGGCGGCGTCTCATTTCAATCTGAAGGGAACGCCTCCTGCGATCTGCAGTGCGCCTCGCTCGCCGATTCCCAGGGGAGCGAGCGGGCGCGCCACCCGGGAGGCGTGGCCAGCTTGCTGCGTGCTCCTCGGTCGCTCGTAGCGCGCGTGCGCGGTCCGGCACGGTTGATGCTGTCAGGAGCGGACATCGAGTCGGCCTGGAGCGAGGGGTTGATCGACCCGGCCTACATGGTGGTGGCGATCGTGGCCTGCGCGTTCGTCGGC